>JAGBAA010000059.1 GCA_017939795.1 Thermoguttaceae bacterium | reverse complement strand
TTGGGGTTTTCGAATGCCGTGTTTTTGTGTTATTTTCGTTTCAACAGTCCCAAATAACACATTCTGCATGATGATCTTGAAGGAATTTTTAAAAATTTTCAAATTTTCTATGAAAAACCGTCGTGCTGGTGTATAATTAGTTTATGTTTTTATTTTGTGTTGAGATCTCAATGCAAAACGACCGTTCACAAATGCCATTTTTGTTGTTTCATCGAGCAAGGAGTTGATCTATGCGCAGCCGCCAGAACAGCGTGAACCTCATTCCATCCAGCATTTCCGCGGGCAGATGCATTTCTGCCGGTCTGCTTCTCGCGCTTGTTTCGGTCCTTCCCATGACGGAAACGGCGTTCGCGGAGACGTACACTCTGACGACGCGCACTTACCCACAAGATGCAGGAAAAAATGGTCTTCCGGCGGGCAAGACCTACTGTGACCTGACGTCCGCGGATACGCTTAACGTCACGGCGAACGCGGCGCAGCTTTATTTTGACAAATCCGCGACACTTAACTGCAATATCGTGATCAGCGGAAAGGGGCAGAATGGTGAAAATACCGGTAAGATCCGTATGCAGAATAACACTACGGTCGTGAATCTCAACGGGATGGTCACGTTGGCAGGCGACACGGCGGTCGGGTCTCACGCATGGCAGAACAATCAGGGAAAACTGTATTTCAACAACCAGATCACCGGCACAGGGGCTTTGCTCATCGCTCCGAGCAGCGCATCTTCCGTCTACCTGAACAATACCGGCGCGAACAAAAACAACTATACCGGAAACACTCAGATCGGCAACTCCGGCATGTACAACAACAGCGGCGTCACGAATTACGGCGGTTCCGTTTATCTCTTGGCGGATGAACAGATCCCGGATACCGTCACCGCAGGCGCGTCTGCCGTGGGGAACCTGGTCCTCATGTCGTGGGAGGATACTCGTCTCCGTTCGAAGCTGGACTTGAACGGACACACCGAGACGGTCAACGGACTGGTTTCCACTGACACTTGGAGCGAGGTCACGAGCAGTGCCGACGGCGGGAAACTCATCGTTGGCGCGAACGATACGACGTCAGAATACGCGGGTCTGCTTCAGGGAAGCATGTCGCTGGAAAAGATCGGCACGGGCACGCTGACGCTCTCCGGAACCAACACCTACACCGGCGGAACGACGATCACTGCAGGCACGCTGAAACTCACCGGTTCCGGAACGCTGGGCACCGGAGCCGTCACGAACAACGCGGTGCTGGAATTGAACGTTGCCGAGGGAGAGAAGAACTTCACCAGCATGGTCAGCGGCACGGTCAGCGGCTCGGGCCAGGTCGTCAAATCGGGTGACGGTACGCTGCAACTGAATTCCACGCTTAGTCACTCCGGCGGATTGACGGTCAATGACGGTAAACTCATTGTCGCGACGGGCAAAAATCAGTCAGCCAGTCCGATCGGTTCGGGAACAGTCACGGTCGAGTCCGGAGCTGTGTTAGAATTTCAGAACGCCAACCAGCTTGGTTACGGCAATAATCCCAATAATCTTGTCATTCGCGGCACGCTGAAACCCGCCAACTACACGCACATTAAAAACGTCACGCTGGAAGGCGGCACGATCGATACCGAATACGGTTTCACCAGCGGCGGAACCGGGCTGGATTTCGCGACGCGTACCGGTGTCATCACGTCGAGCGGTGACTCAACGATCAATTCACGCATCCACATCAACAACGGCGCGAACGTGACCTTTAACGTGACCTCTGACACGCTGATCGTCAACGGCATCATCAAAAGCGACGGCGGATTCACCAAAACCGGCGAAGGAACGATGACGCTGACGGCCGCGAATACCTACAGTAAAGGAACGACGATCTCCGCGGGAACAATCAAACTCACCGATGCCGGAACGATTGGGACCGGAGCCGTCACGAACAACGCGGTGCTGGAATTCGCGCACGACTCGGACATGACGTTCAGCAACGCGGTTTCCGGGACTGGGTCGGTCATCAAAACCGGCGCGGGAACGCTGACGATCAACAAAACCAGCAGCATGAACGGTGAATGGCGCCTGAACGCCGGCAAAGTGGTCATTACCTCTTCGCGTTCCGGTACCAATACTCCTCTGGGAGCCAACAAAGCCGGATCGACTGTTTATGTCAATGACGGCGTTGAGCTGGTCCTCTCGGCGCAGGATGTTTTCACGAACGCTCACGAAACCAATCCGATGCAGTTTGTCATTGACGGCGGGAAGGTCTCCAATTCGGGTGCCAACTACAATTTCATCGAGAACACCACCTTCAAAGACGGCGCGCAGCTCTACGCTGCGGACGGAAACGCGACCTGGAAAGCATTCAAATTGCACAATGTCAAAGTTCTCCGTAACGAGGACGGAACCGCAGGCGCGCCTGTTGTCTTCTCCGCCGATATGAGCAAGGCGAACGCGACGTATGCCTTTGGAACGATAAGCGGTAATGCTGCGAGCACGACTTCGGTGCTCAATGTAGAAGACATTACCAGCGCGGACAGTTCCGTCATTGACAGCGTTTCTGACCTCTTGATTTCAGGGGTCATCGCGGATCCGCTTACCAACCGTAACGGCACGACCGCGGCCGCTCCGATCGAAAAAACCGGCACGGGAACACTGGAATTTTCCGCCGCGAATACGTATACCGGCACGACGACGATCTCCGCAGGCACGCTGAAACTCACCGGAGCCGGAACGCTGGGCACCAGCGCAGTCACGCTCAACGAAAACGGTACGCTGGAACTGAACGTTGCCGACGGCGCGGAGAAGAGTTTCACGAACAAAGTCACCGGCACGGGAACGGTCGCCAAAACGGGCGCAGGCACGCTGAAACTCAATACCGCGAACAGTTTCGAGTCCACCCTGAACATCTCGGAAGGACGCGCGGACGTCTTCGGCACCATGGCGGGTAAGATTTCCGTCGCCGACGGCGCGGTCTTCTCGCCAGGCGACGGGATCGGGACGCTGACGGTCAACGGCCTTTTCTCGGCAGATGATGGTGCACGGCTCGTGTTTGAGATCGGTGAAGACACTTCCGACCTGATCGTTCTCGAAAGCGAAGGTACACTGGATATTTCCGAAGATGCCATCCTTGAGCTTCTATTTACCGACGCCGATCCGGATAAAGTTTACACGCTCATCGAAGCGGAAGGCGGACTTGGCGAGTACGCGGACGCGGCCTTCTGGACGAACCTTTTGACCGCGGCAGCCGATACGAACTGGCATCTTGAGGTTTCCGGCAACATGGTGAATGCCGTTTTCGGTACGGATCCCGCGGTTCCGGAACCGGCGACGTGGGTCCTCCTGATCCTCGGCACATTCGGCCTGCTTTACTGCCGAAAGAAATAGAAACATTCAAACCGCATACGGGGACGAAATTCAATATTTCATCCCCGTATTTTTTCCTGTAATTCACCAGGTAGTCCCATGCATAAAACGATCTGTCTTTTTCTTTTAGCGATTTTGGCCGGCATATTCAGCATAAGATCATTGGCAAATGAACCGCAAACTGAGATTCCCCCGGCACTATCCGGAGCCGATTGGATCATCGGCGGCAGTTCCCAGGAACTTCCGGTCTTTCGTAAGGTTTTTGAGCTGAAGCAGCCGACAGAAAACATAGATTCCGCAACTGCGTCGATCTGCGGTCTTGGATTCTACCAGCTGGACATCAACGGCCAGACTGTCAGCGCGCCGATGTCTCCCGGATGGACGAATTACCGCAAAACGTGCCTCTTCAATCAGTGGGACGTAAAAAAACAGCTCCGTTCCGGTACGAACGTTCTGGGAGTCTGGCTCGGGAACGGCTTTTTCAACGTAAAAGGCGGACGATACGTAAAGTTTACCGGCTCCTTTGGTCAGCCGCAGTGGATCGGTCGGCTTGACATCACGTTCAAGGACGGCAGCCGGCAGATCCTCGTTTCGGATCCATCGTGGAAGACGGCGGCAGGTCCGATCACGTTTTCCTGCGTCTACGGCGGGGAAGACTGGGTTCTTTCAAAGGATCTGACAGACTGGAATTCCACAGAGTTTAACGATGAAAGCTGGACCGCGGCATCCCTTTCGACCGCACCGCCTGCGGGACAGCTGAAACCGCAGGAACACCCGGATATTTTCGTTGCGGAAGTCCTGAAGCCGGAAAAGGTCCAGACTCTTCCGGACGGCAGGATCGAAGCGGATTTCGGATACAATTTTTCCGGGCGTCCCCGTTTGACGTTTCTGGGAAAGCCGGGAACGACGGTGACGGTCACGCTGGCAGAAACGAAAAATAATCCCTGGAGGGGACATTCCTATTCGATCACCTTCCCGAAGGACTTCGACACCAAGTGTGCTCCGATCGTTTTTGTCCCGCATTTTACGTATTGGGGGTTCCAGTACCTTTACGTTTCCGGAGCCTCACTGGACGCTCAAAATACCCCGGACGAGCAGATGCCGGTCCTTGCCTGCGTCGAAGCGGAATTTACGACGTCCTCCTCCGCAAAAGCCGGCGAATTCAGTTCTTCCGCGCCGTGGCTGAACGACATTGAGGCCATGATCGCCCGCTCGGTCCGCAGTAACCTGCAGCATGTTCTGACGGATTGCCCGCACCGGGAAAAACTCGGCTGGCTGGAGGTCGCGCACCTGATGGGACCGTCAATCATGTACCGGTTCAATATCCATCAGCTTTACCGCAAGGTCTGCATGGACATTTCCGAGGCGCAGCTCCCGAACGGGATGGTACCGGATATCGTACCAGAGTACGTTCGTTTCCAGGGCGGGTTCTTTGAGTCGCCGGAGTGGTCATCCTCCACCGTTCAGATACCGTGGCTTCTGTACCGATCCTACGGAGATACGGAGATTCTCGCGCGTCAGTACGAGACGATGGAAAAGTACATGGCGTACTTTGTGTCCACGCGAAACGAACAGGGGCTGGCCAAAGCCGGTTTGGGCGACTGGTACGATTGGTCCGAAGCAAAGGGGCACCCCGGCTACTCGCACCTTACGCCGAGAGAACTGCCCGCGACGGCGTTCCTGGCCAACAACGCACAGCTGATGAGCCGGATTTCGCTCCTGCTCGGCAAACCGGAGCGGGCGGAATACTATGATACGCTGGCGAAGGAAGCGTCTGACGCATTCCGAAAGGCGTACTATGATCCGGAAACGGGCATCATCGCTCAGGATTCTCAGGCAGGATACGCTTTTGCGCTGGCATTTCATCTGATTCCGGAAGAGCAGCGCCCCCGTGTCATGCAGAAGTTCCTCGAATCGATCGAACGAATGGAGTACCGTCCCACGACAGGCGAAGTGGCTTTCGTTTACCTTCTCCGCACACTGATGGAGGAAGACCGGAATGACGTCATCGCCAGGATCATCATGCGCCGGACCTCGCCCGGTTACGTCAACATGCTTGAAAATTTCGGCATGAAGACGCTCTCGGAAGCGTGGAACCGGCCGGGAAGTTCCATGAATCACTGTATGTTCGGGCACGCGCAGGAATGGTTCACCGCCGGACTTTTGGGGATCCGGCAAACGGAAGATTCCTGCGGATTCCAGGAGCTTCTTCTCACACCGAAGCCGTGCACGCAGATCTCCGACGCCGACGGCTGGTACGATTCTCCGAACGGACGGATCGAAAGCCGGTGGAAGTGCGGCAACGGCACGTTTTTCTGGACCTTTACCGTCCCGGAGGATACGACAGCGATCGTTCAGGTCCCCGTCGATGACGAACGCTCCGGCGTCACGTTCTCCGATGGAGTTTCCCGCGAATCAGACTATCGCCCCGGCTGCCGCGTCTATCGGCTCAGCTCTGGAAAATATGAAGTCCGATCCCAGTTTACTGCGCGTAAATGATGCGGTCTGAACGCAGACTTTCGCGCACATCGGCAAAATCGCATAAACGATACGCGGGGATGAAGGCAATATTTCGTCCCCGCGTAGAATTTTAATTAAAAAAACACTCCCCCCATTTTCAAGAAGACCAAAATCTGCTATAATCAGAGCGTCAGGAAATCGATCGGCAGTGTTTTGCAAGCGGCAAGGCACATTGATTTCTCTATATTATCCCTCCCATTTTCGTATGCTTACGCTCATGAAAACCAACGTACGTTCATTATTTTGCCTGTGTGTGTTGTGTGTGCTGATGCTTTCGGTATTTCGGAATTCCGATACTCAGGCACTGGAACCGGCATCAGTTTCTCCCAAAGCCCGTCTGACGTTTCCGATCCTCTTTTCAGCCCGGCACAACTACCAGGGACTGCACATTTACGATACATTCTACCAATGGCGGCGCGGGGTAAAAGATCCAGGGACGAGCGGGATCTATATTCTGGAAAATCCGTCTGACCCGCCGGAAAAATACCGTATTCGGCCCATCATCGACCCGACGACTGAGCCGACTCTGGGTGACGGTATCTACTCGGATCCCGCGCTCTCCTACGATGGTAAAACGCTCCTGTTCTGCTATAAAGGGACGCCGAACGGGAACTCCGTCATTTACCGGATAAATCTGGACGGAACGGGCCTGAAGCAGCTCACGAATCTCGACGCGGAAGGGAATCCGTACAAGGGTTCCGGCGGAGGACATCATGATGTGCGTCCCGCGTGGCTGCCGGATGGAAGGATCGTCTTCACTTCGACGCGGTACAGCGGGCTGGTCCCGTGCGCGAATAACGGCGTCGCGATCCTGCACGTCATGAACGCGGACGGCTCAGACATTCATACGATCTCGGTCAACAACGTGACGGAATTCGACCCGTCAGTCCTGCCGGACGGAAGAATTCTTTTCGGACGCTGGGAGTACATCGACAAAAACGCGCTAACCATCCAGAGTCTCTGGTCGGTTTATCCTGACGGAACGAACGAGACGGCATACTTCGCGAACAATATGGTCTTCCCCGAGGCGATCCTTCAGGCGAAACCCGTCCCCGGCGAGCCGAATCTGGTCGTCGGCACGTTTGCTCCGCACAATGCACCTCCGCGCGGGACCATTGCGTTCATCGACATTTCCGCAGGAGTTCAGAATTCAGTCTCTGGAAAAAATGACGAAAATGCGATCACGAATCTTGAATACCCCGACCACCCGACCTACGACCGCGGGCAGTCCTGCGATCCGTGGGCACTCGATAAGACGCTGGTTTTGTACTCCGGCCAGATCATGAATCCGACCAACGGCGGGAAATTCAATTCGCTCATGCTCATTGACGACAAAGGGAACAAAACGGAACTGCTCTCTTCGGCGACGATCGATCTTCACACGCCGATCCCGGTCATTCCGCGTCCCGTTCCGCCGGTTTTAGTCGATAATACGGACCGCAGCAAGACGACAGGAAGTTTCTTCGTCACGGACGTCTACGAAGGACTGAAGGGCGTAAAACGCGGGGCGGTGAAGTGGCTCCGAGTCGTGGAAGAGACCTCCCGCGTGAGTGCGTCCCCCGGCAGCAACGGGCTGAATCAGACGTTCGGCATCTCGGCGGCTTTGGCATGGAGTCCCAAGATCTACCATGGCATCGTGCCGGTCTGTGAAGATGGAAGCGTCAGCTTTGAAGCACCGTCCGGACGCGCGATCTATTTCCAGCTCCTTGACGAAAACTACCGTCTTATTCGTTCGATGCGCACCTTCATCCAGGCGGCTCCGGGAACGGCGCGAAGCTGTACCGGCTGCCATGAGTATGGCCCGCCGATGGGGAAACCCGGTCCGATGAAAATGGCGGCGAAGAGTCTGCCTCTGGTCCCTCAGGATGAATCGTGGGGAAGCGGCTATCTGGACTACCCGTCCATGATCCAGCCGATTTTTGACCGGAAGTGCGTCCGCTGTCATGGCGGCGACGAAGGGATCGCGGCGGGACTGGATCTTTCCTCCTCCCCGACACGTCTGTTCAACATCAGCTACGACAATCTGACCTCACGCCGTGAAACGCAGTACCATGTCGATCTGATCTCCGCGATCTGCTGCATGAACGGGACGGCTTACTGGTCCTGCAGGATCTTCCAGCCGTACGAACACGGGTCCGGAAATGCACCGCTGGCGGAAAGAGTCCTCAATGATCCGACGCACAAAGAGCTCCTGACGAAGGAGGAACGGGAACTTCTTTTCACGTGGATCGACAGTAACGGACTTTACTTCGGCACGTGGAACTACACGCAGTCCGGTCCGATCCTCCGTCCGTGGGAGCAGGCGGCAAATCAGATCCGGGAAGTCATGAAAAACTCCAGCTGCCGAGAATGCCACACGAACGAAAAAGGCGAGATCGGCCGGTTTGAAAACGACTGGATCAACCTTGAAAAACCGGAATACAGCCGCGTTCTGCGTGCTCCCATGGCTCTAAAGACCGAGGAAGCGCAGTCGGCACTCAAAGCAGGAAAGCAGCTCGACGGCAACCTGCTTGGGATCGGCGCATGCCGAAACGCGAAATTCGACCAGAAATTCCGCCGTCTCGGCATCATGTCCGGCGGACGATATGAACACGCGGTCCGTCCTCTGGACTCGTTCCCGACGCAGAAATGGAAGCCCGTCGCGGCAAGTGACCCGAATTCCGGTGAACCGGCCGTTTCGATCCAGTCAACGGATGATGCCGTCTATCGCCAGATCCTCACGATCATTAAGCGGGCTTCCCGCCAGGCGTATGCGTCTCCTCGAATCGATATGCCGGGCGCGTTTGAACTCAACGGCGGCGCGATTGCAGGACGTTCCCGCCAGATCCTTCCGCAGCCGCTTCCGGAAAAGATGCCGAAGATCGAATTGAGTCTGACTCTATCCGGAAAACCCGAATTGTCCTGGCCGAACGACAAACGGGTGATCGGCCTGGCGGCGGAGATCCATCGCGGAGAGAAACCGGATTTCGCACTCTCGGAGAAGACACTTGTCGGTACGACGGAAATGAATCGTTTCATCGACGCCGACGCCAAACAGGGGAAATGGTTCTACGCGGTCCGATTCGTCTGCGATCCGGCTCTGACCTGCGGTACGTGCCGGGTCTCGGGCGACACGATCAGCGAACTGAATGCTCTGGCCGAAGGGATCATTCCGGAACGAAAATCGATCGTGAATCGCTGTCCGCTCTCGATGTTCCAGCCGAAGAAGTCCGAGCCGGTCTACGTTGGTTCATTGGACGTTCCGGAGCAGAAGTCCGCGCCGGTTTCGCTGCCGCGTGAGCTTTTCAGCATGGAGACAGTCGATCTGGGGACTGACCGCGGCTGGTTTTCCGTACTGACGGAAGAAGACCTTAACGCACGCGGATTTCTTGCGGTTTCATTCGACATTAAATTCACCGAGCCGGGCATCATGCCGGTCCCGGTCGGGTATGGTGTCTGGAACCGCAGCGGGTGGTTCATTCAGAAGTTCCAGGAAAAGTGGCGGTTCCATCTTTCCGGAACGGACTGCGACTCAGCCTCTCCGGTTCCGTTAAACGAGTGGCTCCACATGGATTTCATCGTCGAAAACGGCCAAATGAGGATCCAGCAAAATGGTCAGACCGTCGCGCAGGTCCCCGTTTCCAAATCGTTGGCGAACTGGTTTGGCGATCTGTACCTGGGACAGTATTCCGGTTCCCAGGCTCCGGAATACCAATTCCGCGGCGAGATGAAAAACCTGCGCATCTGGGGAAATTGACGTCATTTCCTGCGCAGTTCCCGCCGAAAATTCAGGACCAGCGGCAGTCCGTGCCCCGCTCTGCCGGATGGTCCTGAAATAAGGTCCCCCCTGAGGATGACTGAAAACCGGAGTGCCAATGCGTTCTTCCAAAAAAGAAAAAAATCGCAAAACATTGCAGTCAGAGGATCCAACAGTCCTTACGATCCCGGTGTATCCGTCGCTTTGGGGGATTCCGATCATCCTGCTTATCCTGGGCGTTTTGTGGATCTTTTTGACGGATAGATATACCGAACTTCATGACATTTTCGTTTTGAAGTTTCCCGTGTGGCTAGAGGAGATCGAGACGTTGTTTCAGCAGGAAAACTGGCTGGCTCTTTGCGGAAAGATCTTGATCCCGCTGATGACTGGGATACTCGTGACTCTGTTTTGGCTGTTCTGGATGCTTGTACTGTCAGGATTGCTGTGGATATTCGTGTTTAGTTTTCTTTCCTGGTGGAGATCGCCGGAAAAATGGGTCCTCCGACTCTCCAGGAAAGGTATTCTGTGCGTGAATTATTTTAAAAAATGGGAAGATGTTCTCTATCTCGGCGGAAGAAAAACGATTTTCGCAGAAAGGGTACGGCTGGAATGTTTCCAGTCTCAGCAAGGCTCTCCGGTCATCATCTGGTTCATGCACAAATTGAAGTCGGCAGACTGCCGTCTTATCGAGGACTTTCTGATTCGCGAGATCCCCGAGAAAGAGATCCGCTGGGAATCTTTTTACGTACAGCGTCCCTATTCATGGCGAGACTGGTTCGTTGAGCGCAGACACACGATGCCGGATCTGCCGTACGATCCATTCTCTATCAAAATGCTCCGAAAACCGACTCTCAACGAACACTCGGAACTTCCGCACGGCAAGGAATGAGAAAAAACACGGTCTTCCTGCTGTTTGTCGAATTGCGTTTTGAGTTTCATTCTCCGGCGGGTACACAATTTTCGGAGATCATGCAAAATCAAGAGGACCAAACTGCTTTTCCTTGAGGTTAGGCGGTTTGGTCCTTTTTTTCAGAAGAGAATCAGGCACATTTGCCGATCATCGTCAGCGGGCCGCATTCATGAAGCGTTTTGCGTCTGCCAGTTGCCGGAAAGGAGCGCGAGAGTGCAGTCATCCGTAGTTCTTGGCAAAAAAACGTCCTCAAGTGCCGTGTGGAGCGCCTCCGTAACTTCCTGCGGTTCCGCTTCATCCAGCCAGGTCAGGATGTCGGACATTGCGGGAGCCACGAGGGATTCTTCCGGTCGGATCAGCAGATTTTCCAGACCGTCAGAAAACAGCGCAAAGGAACGCACGGGGCTGGTATTGCGGATGATCCGGACATTTTGAGCGGCATCGCGGTCCGTGATGAAATACGTGACGTTGGCAAACTCTCCTTTTTGCGGGGCGGAGAGGATGAAAGGTCCGTTTTCGTCAAGTGCGGTGATCCCGCCGTCGCCGATGTGCGCGGTGATCCAGCGTCCGTCCCAGTTCAGGACTGCGGCCGCAAGCGTACAGGAAAAAGGTCTCAGGGAGCTGGAAAAACCTCGATTTCCGGCAAACTTTGAGATCGTTCGCTGGACGCAGCCGGTGAGTTTTCGTGCGGCCGTTTGCGGCGAAATTCTGTTTTCGGAAAGCAGATTGAAGTTTTCCGCGAGCCATCTTGCAGCCATTCGGGACGCAATTTTTGCTCCCAGCCATCCGAGCGGGCAGCTTCCGGCTCCGTCGCACACGACGACGGAACGCCGAATAATTTTACCTTCGGGAGTACGGAGAGTCGTTTCTGCACATGCGTCTTCACACCGTCTATTTCGGCAGCGGTGGGAGCGTCCGGTCATGCTGGCCCTGGCAGTTTTCAAAATCAAAGCTGACGCCATTTTTTCATGCCTCCAAAATCACGAGAAAAAGAAGTACCCGGACGGGACTGGGAAACCTGGACCACCGACGCGGAGAGCCACTGGAAGAACTCAGAGAAGTAAAGTCCTTTCAGACGCAGGACTTCACCGGTCGTGAACGTCTGGAGAGCTTCCAGGTCCGCATCTTCGCCGATAGCGATGGGGTACACGGTGAGTTTGCCGTCTCTTTCCATCTCACGACACCGGGCCGCAGCCGATTCCGTCACAGCACGGCTCTCGCCATAGGGATGACCGTCCGTCATGAGAACGAGCCAAGGCTGATAGTAGTCCACGCCGGTTTTCTGGAAACACTGTTTCTGGTATTCCAGCTGATCCAATGCCAGGGTAACGCCGGTCCCCATCGCGGTACAGCCGCTGGCCTCAGGGATCTGCGGAATGGTCGAATACGAACCGACAGTCTGAAAATCCTGGATCAATCTTGCTTCGTTGGAAAATGTAATGATCGCGGTCTCGGCACTCGCGGCGGCCGTTCGGTCAGCCCGGACAGATTCAAAGAACGTGGTGATCCCGCGATTCAGTTCCCGAAGTTTATCCCGGCTCATGGAACCGGAAACATCGAGACAGCACGCGATCGGAACACGGGGAGCCGGATTGTCGAGGAGATCCTGGAGTTTTACACGAAGGTTTTTCATGAGAGTTTCCTTTCGAAATGGGTCAAATTTGAAAAATTGAAAACATTCTGGTGCCGTGTCTTTCAAAAAAACCTGCGGCAGCAATTCTGGACGTACTGCGCGGCATCGCTGAAAATATTCCCGCGGGAAGTCGGCTGCGGAATGCGCAGATCTTCGGGCTTCAGCGTGACCGGAGGCTCGGGCTTCAGCGTGACCGGAGGCACGGGCTTCAGCGTGACCGGAGGCACGGGTTTCGGCGTGACCGGAGGCACGGGCTTCAGCGTGACCGGAGGCACGGGTTTCGGCGTGACCGGAGGCACGGGCGGTTCGGGAACCGGAGGGGTCTGGAACGACGTGAACAGCGCGAACATTTCGTTTTCCAGCTTTTCCATCTGAGCCTGAAGGTCCGTTTTGCCGTCTGTGCGGAATCGATTGGAGGGGTGCGCTTCACCACTGACGCGCCGTCGATTATGCGGGAAGATCATCAGATCGAAACCGTACTGCATTCGCGGCCCGGTAAAGGTCATCTCCGGATTTTTCAGGACCTTTCGGTAAAATCGAAAGTCGTTGAGCCATTCGTCGATCGTGGTCCTTGGATCCTGGAATCCCGATTCATGGAACGTCCTGAAAAAACGTTCTTTCAGCGGACGGTTGATGTGCGACCAGCAGAAACGCCATTTTCCGTCCGGGACGCCGTTGGCGTTCAGTTCGCCGAGCGGGTAGGGAAAGCGTCCTTTCCGGATATTTTCTGCCGGGTCGCCGCCTCCGTGGTGTGCGTAGGGATGTTTCCCGGGCAGCAGGATCATGAAGAGGAGGATCGCGGCGGAAAACAGTTCCTGTTCCATCGTGCGAAGATGACTGCGGAAATCCGTTCCGTGAAGTTCCGGCGCGGTATAGCTCGAGACACCCACGGGGCACGGAAATCCTTCGACCTGGAAACTGTCGCAATCGACCCAGTACACCGACTTCGGACTTTCCACGAGGATATTCATGCTGTTGATGTCCCCGACGAGAAGATTCATTCGGTGAAGATACTGGAGTTTCTCCAGGATCGTGCAGGCAAGCTGGACCAGTTCCAGACGCGTCCATTCCGGATGAACCGCGAGCCATGCCGGACTGAAGGCCGATTCCTGGAGCCTCTCGCCTTTCGCTTCCTGCATCAGGTATCCGCGGAATGTGCATCGGGAATCGTAAACCGCGCATTGCGGGAAACAGATCTTCATCCTCTTCGGGATCTTCCTTTCGGTCATCCGTTCCACTTTTTTCTGCAGGGCGGACGTGAGTTTTTCCGGATGGTAGATCTTACAGACGATCTCCGGATAATTCGTTTTGTAGACCGTCCCTTCACCGCCGGAGCTGATCACGTCACCGAGGATGACTTCGTAACGTTCCGGATCCCGCGTAAGGACCTTGCTTCCGGTCTCGAGCACATCGGCAGGATGCAGCTGGACCGGAGAAAGAACGGCCGGATCAAGCGTACGGCTGGCCTTGAACGGTTCCGCAGGACGGTAGGTGAACGGCTTTTGTGCGGGCATCCGGGATGGCCTTTGCTGATCCTGTGCCAGGAACCGGCGGATCTGTTCCGATTTCTCGAAAACTTCGCCGTTCTTCATACCGAAGATCCGGAGTGGATGATCATGAGAGATCGACTGCTGCTGTGTGATCCGAAACGCATCGTCGCTGAGAGCGCGGTCCATCACGAAAAAGTTAATATCGTGTTTCAGATGATACTGCTGCAGGATCCGCAGGAATCCCCCGTCGCAATGAGACAGACGAGCCGTATCTTTCACGATCTCGACAAGCCCTTCCCTCTCCAGCTGTTTGATCAGTCCCAGACACCGAGCGGCCTTCATCGCTTTTTCCGGTTGCCATTTCAGTCTCCGGATCTCTTGACACACCATATCCAGAATGATCAGCGGGTCCTTTTTGAATGCCTCCGCAAAACCCTTCATAAAGATCTCAAAACCCTCTTCCATCACGAAGCTGGTATCCGCGATATTCATCGCGCCGTGCAAACACCGGGTAATGTCTTTTTTCATAAAGTTTCCTTTCTGTCAGGTTTCAAACTCTTCTATGGTAATAAACACGCAAGTGTCCGGAAATGACAAAACTTTTTCAAATTTTTTATTTTCTGTTCCGTTCTTTGTCCTTCCCTACCTTGATAAACACGCATGTGTCCGGAAATGACAAAACTTTTTCAAATTTTTTATTTTCCATTCCGTTCTTTGTCCTTTCCCTATCCTGATAAACACGCCGTTGTCGAAAATTGACAGAAAACAGGAAGAATTTTTTCAAATTTTTTTAAAAAAACCGGGAAAACACTTGACAGCCCTCCCCACCCATGTTAAAATAATGATGTCGTCAGACAAACTTAGGTGTACCGAGTGCCTGGATTTTACAGGGTTACAGCGTCAAGAGGAAAAAGTAAAAATTTTGGTTAATGGTGTACCGAGTGCCTGGATTTTACAGGGTTACAGCTTCAGGTTCGGTGTGCCTTCGGTAGCCAGCAGGTGTACCGAGTGCCTGGATTTTACAGGGTTACAGCATGCAAGTGTGTGCTCCCGCTTCGCTATCTTTGGTGTACCGAGTGCCTGGATTTTACAGGGTTACAGCACGAGCGTCGCCCCTTCACCGCACTCCCAGCGGTGTACCGAGTGCCTGGATTTTACAGGGTTACAGCGTATACAGCAGGAACAGAGCCACAGAGACGAAGGTGTACCGAGTGCCTGGATTTTACAGGGTTACAGCCTATGTTGCAGGCTGACTCGGTAAACCACGGGTGAAACGGACTTTTCAGTCTGTTTAAAACGCGATTTTTTCATCCTGAAAAGGGTGGGGAAATCGCGTTTTTTTGATCCTGTGAAGCATGATCTCAAATGTTTTGATTCTTTTTTGGGATCAGAATACCGCAGACTGGTCCGGTCAGCATCCCTTTGAGCCAGACATTTTCAGGAAGATGTGAAGAGTGCATCAGAAGAGTGGGTCCCGCCCCAAGAAACATGCCGGAAAATATTTTTACGCGGGAGAGTTTTTCTTCGTGAGTAAAGAGGAATACAAGGAGCATCAGGCAAAAAAATTTTCTCATTCAGCCTCTCAATTACGGGAACGGGACACCTTCTCTTTCTTCTGAAACACCCCAATGTCAGAAATACACCAAAATTTCCATAAAAATTTTAGGAGAAGCCTTGAAATTTTGAAAGATCATATGTATATTAAGAAGAGACAGGATGGCAACCGTGCATTCTTTGCGGCCCGAGACTGCAATTTTGCACAAGATATAACACGGCAGCGTTCTATAGGATGAGAGGCTCGAAGCCTGACAAGATCAACAGTTTTCAGGAGAGAATGAAATTATGTATCTGGTTTATGATGTTCGCGGGATCCAGAAATACATTTTTGCGGTGCCGAAATTGAAAGGCGTCATCGGCGGCAGTCTGATCGTGGAAGAATTTGACCATCAGGAAGCTCCGCAGGCAGCGGAGAAATACGGGTGGGAATGTATCTTTACCGGCGGGGGACGCGGACTGTTTTCCAAAAATGACGGCGGCAATATCGCGGATCTTCGTAAAGAACTGACCGAGACGGCACATAGTCACGGGCTGGACATCCGATTCGGGGAATGCGAAGAGATGAACTCGATCCCGGAAGCTGTGGATCTTTACCCTTTTGTGCCTCCGATGGAACCGGGAAAGATCTATCCGTGCGCGCTTTCCGGACTCTGGCCGGTACGTGAGAAAGGGGCGGTCCACGAGTTGATCAAAGAACGTATGGAAAAAGCACGCCGTCAGGATCTCAACCAGAAATCGGCGACGCCGATCAAGAAAGTGCTAGAGGAGCTGAATAAAGAATTTAATGAACTGCTGAAAGAAACGTGCGGCTCCGACATGAAGATGGACTTTTTCCGAAACGTGAGTCCGGAGGAAGAACAGGATAAACAGGAGCGCAAAGAAGCCAAAGCGGCAGCCAGTGCGCTTGGAAACCGCAACCGCTGGGCGGTCGTCTGCATGGACGGTAACGACATGGGACGCCAGATCGCATGTATGGTCCATGAGAAAGACCAAAAACGCCGTGAAAAGTGGTTTAAGGCTTTCAGCAGTTCGCTTGCAGAATGCACGAACGGTGCATTTACCGCAGCTCTGAAAGAAACGGTCCGCCTCTGGATGGAAGAAAACCGCGAGGAGCTGAAATCCTCTTACGTAGCGAACGACTGTCTGATCCTGCCTTTCCGCCCTCTTGTTCTCGGCGGAGACGACGTGACGCTTTTGTGTCATTCCGGCTGGGCGATGGAATTCGTGAAGCAGATGAGCACAGCCTTTACGCAGTATTCGGAAAAGTTGGCGAATGAAAAGAAATCGGTACTCGACGACTATGAACTCTGGCCCGCGACAGGAAACAGCCTGACCATTTCCGCAGGGGTACTTTTCTGTAAAACGACGTATCCTCTCGTTAGTGCGATCGAGTACGCAGAAAGTCTTCTCGCCAGTGCAAAAAGCGGATTCCGTGCGGATCCGTCGCAGAAGAAACCATCTCAGCCCGGAGTAGACTGGGAAACAGTCACGGAAACCCTCGTCGACTCTCCTGCCGAGCGGCGGCAGCGTGAAATGTGGTTCCAGGATAAAGAGCTGGGCAATCAGGAGATCCGTCTGACAGACAAACCGTATTCGATCGAGAAATTTGAAGAACTGGAGAAAAGCAGGATGATGCAGACTCTCGCGGCACTTCCGGGAACCATTCGGGCTGGACTTTTGCCGAGTCTGCGTCAGCCGTGGAGCTTGAGAACGGCTTTTCTGGCGTCTTTGGGAAAACGGCATCCGACACTGTGGCGGAAGCTCGGTGAGACGAATGGAGAATGGTGGATCTGCGATGAAGAAAACAGTTCTGTCCTCAAAACGCAGGTGATCGATGCCGTAACGCTTCTCGATGAAGCCCGGCGCATGAAGCAGGAAACCGTCCATTCAAGTTCGGAAGACAGCGAAAGGAAAAATCGATGAAGGTCTGGAAATTTTCAATTACTCTTCATTCCGATGCACAGCTCGGGACCGGTTTGGGATGCGAGAACGTAAACGATCACGTACCGCGCGGCATGAACGGCAGACCGCTTTGTCCGGGAGCGCATCTCAAAGGACTCATGCGGGAATCGCTGCTCGATATTTTCGGGAACCTCGGTCTGGATGCGGCGATCGTGCAGTATGTTTTGGGGAGTTCGTTTGACGTCGGAAAATTGGATGCCGAATCGGAGATCAAACTGACGGACGCAGCAGCCGATGAAGGGACCGGCCCGACTCTTTTGGTCACGCGAACGGCCCTGGATGAATACGGAACCGCAAAAGAAACCTCTCTGCGTACGGATGAGGCCGTCCGGACCGGCACGGTCTTTCGCGGGAAGGTACTCTCGAATCTCCTTCCGGCTTCTCTCGAAGAATGCGTCTGGCAGCTCGGTCTGCTTTCCATCTTTGCGATCGGAGGGAATCGAAACCGCGGCTGCGGTCAGTGTTCTGTGAAGATCCATGATCTGGAAAGCAAACCGGGCGACCTGCTCAAGCGTCTTGTGCAGGAACTTCCGGAGTGGAAGACTCCGACACAGAAAAGCAGCGCAAAGGCTCCGGAATTCAGCGAAACATGGGTTCCCGTGCGTCTGACGTTCCGTGCCGATGCTCCGGTCTGTGTCCCAGCAACGGCTGCCGCAGTAAAGACGAACGTCCAGACGACCGACTTTTCGATCCCGGCCTCGGCAGTCCGCGGAATGATCATCCGAAGATTTGAGAAATACGGTTCAGAATTCATGGACCAGCTTTTTGAATCGCCCCGATTCTTGGCATGGCCTCTTCAGCCGGTGGGAGTCGCTGGAGAATGTGAAGAGAAACTGAAGCCGAATTCCCCGGTCTCCATTCGAGTCAGTCTGACACACCGAGCCGCAAAATTTACGATCGGGGACGCACTCAAACCGGAATTTCAGGATAAGGCTTGGGACGAGGATCTTCCGCAAAATACAGCTCCCAAAGCTCCGATGAAAGCCTCGGACGGCGTTTTGCTCGTAAGAGATGATGAGTCGAGCCCCCAGCTCTGGAAAGCCCGTTCCATGCCGCACGACATCCGTTCCCATGGTGTCCACAGAAATGAAGCGGGAAATCCGGAACGCGGTCTGTACACAGTGGATTCAATGGCACCAATGGTGTGGCGCGGTCTGGTCCTGCTTCCGAAAAATTTAGCGAATGAGCTGATCGAAAGTTTCAAAACGGTTTCGGAATGCGCATTCGGCACACGCCGCTCTGTTCAGGGAATGGGAGAAATAACGGCGGAAATCGTTGACGAGCCTGCGGAATGGAAACTTTCCAAGGAGGCCCAACGAACCGTCTTCATCGTTCAGTCGCCTGTTTCGATCCCGTATGAACTGCATAAAAAAAGTGCGGACGAACAACTGCATGAAATGGCGAAGAAATGGCTCGAAAATTGCGGAGTTTCCGCCTCGGAACTGAATGTCTGGGCCAATACCGGAGTCCTCTTCGGCTGGAACGTGAAACGGAAAGGTCAACAGGCTCCGCAGCTCGTTATTTTGCCCGGTTCGGTGATCCAACTTCAAGAAAAACTGTCGGCTGAAAAGATCAGGGAACTCCTTGAATGCGGTTTCTTCCTGAACCAGTCAGATCCCCAGCGAGGTTACGGAGCCGTCAGCGTGCATCCGGGAAAAGCGGTCCGTCTGTTTGAACGCAAGCCGAAACGGGAAGTTCTCAACGGTGATGAGCTGCGCAGGACGATCACCGAACAGGTACTGAAGATCTTCTCCCAAAATCACCATCTTCCCAGTCCCTCCCAGGTCCGGTCCCTGCGCAAGATCTACGCCGTCAAAACTTCGCAGGAAGCAAAAGAATATTTTAATGCCCAAATCAAAAATGATACGACATGGCAGGCATGGCTCGAAATCAAAAAAACGATCGACGAGTGGCTGAAACAACCGGAAAAAGAAAAAGAGACGGTTCTCTTTGGTCTGGAACTGCTTGCAGACCTGATCCTCACGAAAAATAACGAGAAAAACTGACCACAAACCGGAAAAGGAGTGAATATTATGTCGAAGATCATGTATGGACTTTATCTTCCGCTGGTTTTTCCGGAAGGTCTTGCTCCCGGAAGCGGGAGTGATTTCAACACACTGATCCTTGCCCGCGACGGTAAGGGGAAACCTGTTTTGCGCGGAACGGCATTGGCAGGCGCACTGCGTCATGCGTGCGGAGAAGAAGGGGAAACTTTCTTTGGTTCTTCGTGCGGTAAGGACCTGGATGAAGGCGTTCCCTCACTGCTGAAAGTCCCAGACATTTCCCTCTCATTTGACCCAACCCGGTGTTCCGAAGAGATTCGCACACACCATATGCGGAATCGGCACACCAATACCGTACTTGACGGCGCACTTTTCTCGCTGGAATCGTGTCCTCCCGGTACGCTTGCGGAAGTTTTGCTCTGGCTGGAAGGTTCAAGCGAAAACAAGAAACGGGACGAAACGTTTCTGGCTCATCTCGCCGGTTTTTTCATTCCTGAAAGAGGAGGTTTTCTCGTTGGCGGAAATGCAGCCCGAGGTATTGGCCGGGCGATTTTCCAGCCGGATGAAAACGCGCGCTTCAAGGCGTTTGAATTCAGGAATGAAGCGTCCCTTGGAGAATATCTCGATTTTCGTCAGAACGCGAACGATCATTTCTCACAGAAGGTAAAGGCCTGGAAGAAGGTTTCTATCCCGGAAAACAAAACGTCTTCAGATCGGCTGACCGTCCAGTTTGAACTGAAAATTCCGCGCGGTCAGGACATTCTCATCGCGGACGGCGACATGGCTCCGCAGCGGGTCCGAAACCGGGAAGGAAAACTTTGCTGGCGCATTCCCGGCTCGACACTTCGCGGTCTGTTCAGGTCGTGGATCACACGTCTTGCAGCCCGAGAAGGAAAAGATGTCATGGATACGCACGCAAAATACCGCGAATTCATTCAGTCCGGAACTCCGTACGATGGGGATTCACTGGCCTGGCTTTTCGTCCGAAAACTGGAACGCAAAAACAAAAAAGAGGAACTTCGCAGGGACATGCCTGCCAAGTACCCGGTCCAGTACCTTTTCGGGACGGGTCTCCAGCGCGGAAGGATCCATTTTTCGGATGCGCTGGTTCCGATTTCCAGTGAGCCGGAACCTGGAAATTTCTCGAAGGAAGAAAACTTCCGCTCGCATGTCCGCATCGATCCGATCACCGGCGGTGCGGTCCCCGGAGCACTGTTTTCCAACACGACGCTCACCTCGCAGCTTGACCGATCATTTTCCGTGACGGTCTTCGTTGAAAACCCGCAGGAACACGAAGCGAAATGGCTCGCCCAAACCCTCCAGGCCCTCGACTTCGGCCTCCTGCGTCTCGGCTCCAGCAAAGCCTCCGGACGAGTCCAGCTGGCAAGCTCACCGACAGCTTACTGTCCTTCAAATATGGAATTGGAGAAAATCTTCACGGAAATCGAACCCTATAAGGAATTCAAAAATCTTTCTGATTTGGAAATCGTCCCTAAAAAGGCCGCTGAGACTTCTCCCAAACTTAATTGGGAACCCTCGATCCTTTATATTGAAGGGAAGAATTTTAAGGCAAAAAATCCCCAAAAAGACACCAAAATGCCGATTTATGCCGATGCTTTATGGGACACTGGCAAAGAAAATTTCAAAGATGGCGATGAAATTTCAATTCTTCGCGCAGGAGGAAAAATTAAACGTATTTGTCCCCGAGGCAAAGAATCTGATGAGGTACTGGATGCGCCGCCCCAAAAACCTTCAGATGTTGGGAAATTTTATAATCCATACACCTTTATATCGTTTGATAGATCCACAAAAAAGATCAACGCCCCTTCATTATTGACTGTGGATGAAGAGGATAAAACCAGATTTTCTGGAGTTATTGAAATGGAACTCCGCAATTTGCGTCCGCTTCTTTCGGTGTCCCCGATTGCCAGACATGATGAGACTTCGAAAGTTGCGAAGTTTCCGGCTTTGAGTATCGGAAATGATGTGATCGTGCCCGCAACCGCAATTCGTGGACACATTCGGAATTTGATGACGATTTTCACTTCAGGGCAGCTCAACAACCTGGATCCAAATCTCTGGGTCTATCAGCAGAAGCGTACAACCTCCACAACGGATGAACGATTCCTGTTTTTGGGGAAAGTCATCGTCCCTGGAAATGCATTTCGGTCCGGTATTGTTCAAGTAGCTTCTAAAATGCTTTTAGTTTCCCGAAAGGAACTGGAAGATAAATGTCCAGAGTTAAAGAATGGAAAACATGATAGTATTTGTTATGTCAAACCTTTGAATCCCAAAGAGAGTAACCCTGAAAAAAGGAAAGTTAAGCGAACGACGTCAGATGATCCACAGGCTTGGCAGGTTCGCCTGTCGGGAACACCTGTTCCTGGAAAACGTAAGGATGATGGTTCACCTGCCGTTAAAAAAGATGCTATCGTCTATTTCGCCCCTGAAGAAAGGAAATTGCTTGAATTAGCACCTGAAAAATGGGTCCGATTTGAGAGCATCAATTCCAATGGAGTTCATCAGAATCTTGCAAAAGGGGACATTGTATGGCTCGAAATCACTGATGAATTCAAAGGCAAAATTGAAAACAAAATTGCGGTTTCCCCTGAATGTGATTCAGATATTCAAAATATCCAATGGACACGATGGGGAAAAGACGGCAGGAAATTGCTGGATATGATTCCTAAGGAAAATTACCCTGCCCATTTGTGTGACGATGATCAGGTCGATCTCGCAACGGATCTTTTTGGGCAGACAAGCAATAATCCCAATAAAAAATATCCTATGTTTTCTGGACGTATTCGTCCTGAAAATCTTGTTTTTGCTGACGCCTCACTGGAACACGATGTGGAATTGGCACCGCTTATGGCACCTCATCCTGGCTGTGCTGGATTCTATCATCAAGACGGGAAATTCCGTGGTTTCAAGGTTTATCGTAATGATATGGAAAATGAAAATCCATGGCTTTATTCTGAACAGGGAATTTATGGGGATGATGGCCGTCCCAAACCGTTTGATGGAGAATTTCATCGGGTTCGTAAGGCGGATCTCCTCAAAATCGGTCAGACGGGCCGGCTGCGTATTTCTTTCCGGGCACTCAGTCCATTGGAACTTCAGCTTCTTATCATGACCTGCCAGACGGCTTGGCGTTTGGGAGGTGGAAAGCCGTTGGGACTTGGATTGTGTAAAACTGTAAAATTGGGCGTACAGATCTGGAATGACGATGCTTCCGTTCAGACGGCAACTGGAAATTTGGACGATTCACAGGAATGTAAGAAGTTCGAAAATCAAATCGACAAATGGGAAAAAACCCAAAAACCTGTTTCCAAAGTTCGTTATCCCAGAGCCGTCAGGCCAACAAAACGTAATGATTGGGCCGAAAACTATCAGCGCGGCGGGCATTCCTGGTTCTCCGTCTTTACACACTCGAATCCGACTTTGGATGAAACGTATTGTAAGAAAAGGGGATGGAAAGAAAGAACGATAAAACAGGAATTAAAAAAATTTGGTGAGTCCGGCTCCTTAAAGGACGATTGTTTGTATGGATATGATGTCCTTCTGCGTGTGGAACGAAATGTCAACGGGGCTAACCAATACTCCTTTGATTTGTTTGAGGAGCCGGAAATCCGAGATCGCGGCGAAAAAATGCATCCCAACGATTCCCAGAATCGGGAATCGCGGATGGCGAATAAAGAGAAACGGAAAGAGTATTAAAGAGGAGGAATGAACGAAATGCGTACTTTGATTTGCCTTTTATCCGATCAGCTGGTGCCGAATCTGCTCTCCTGCAGAATGCTGAATCCGGACCGGATCCTGCTGGTCATAACGGAACAGATGAAAAAGAAGATGGCTTCGAGGAACTTTTCGGAGGCTTTGAAGTGTATGGGGGGGACTATTTCCAGCAGCATTGTGGAGATTCCGGCTGGGATGGATAATGATTTCCCGTCACTGAAAAACTTTTTCCGTGAGCAGCTCCTTGAGCCGTACGCCAAGGACTCGTTTTTCCTGAATCTTACCGGGGGAACGAAACCTATGAGCATCGCGCTGTACGATACGTTTCAGGGGATCAAAGAGGCGAAGTTCTTCTACTTCGACGTGCAGCATCCGAATGAGATCATTGATTTCCTCAAGAACCAGAGGCTCTCGACGGGATATGAGATCCCGATGCAGGCGTTTCTGGCTGGATATGGTTTCATGTTTGCCAAGGATATGAACAAAGTTGGCATTGCGGAATCTTTTGCCAGGAAACGGCAAAAGACGACCCTGATCCTCGCGGAGCACTGCGCTCAGCCCAAGTTCAACATCTGGCCGAAGGGCGATAAGGCTGCATGGGCATGGAGGCAGAAAATGATGGATTCTCACAAAAAACAGATTGAAGTCCCTCCGGGATACCTCACTCCGACGATACCTGAGGTACGTGAGGAGATCGCGAAACAGTTTCGGCTTCAGGATGGTCCAAACGAATGTTTGGTTGGGACGCTTTCCTGCTGGGACATTCAATATCTGGACGGCGGATGGCTGGAGGAATTTATCTGGCTCACGCTCAAAAAGTTCAACAAGAAATATGGTTTGAAAGATTTGCATTTAGGGATCGAGGTCAAGCCGTTTGACAACAACACCCGCAATGAGCTGGACGTTTCGTTTATGCGGAACAATATGCTTTACGTGATGGAGTGCAAAACGGGATTTCAGGAGAAAATGCAGGAAAACGCCTACAAGATCTTCGCCGTCACGCAGCAGCTGAAAGCTCTCCGAACGAAAGCGTACCTGATCGCCAACTCTGCGAATCTGGAAAAGGTCCGTGAGCGGGCGGCTCTGCACCAGACGACGCTGATCGATGCTGACCAGATCGCCCAAATGGCCAAGGATCCTGAAGCGGTTCTGAATAAGCTTTTTCAGGTATCTCAAAAATAAAAAGACGCGGGACGGCCGTTAAAAACCGTCCCGTTTTTCATTTTATTTCCAACAGGCATCGACACCGGCTTCGGCTGCCGTTTCCCCGCCGAAGTACCCGCCGATCGCTCCGCAGACTCCGCCGACGAACCCTCCGATCGCGGTCCCCGGGCCGGGGATGACCGAGCCGATCGTTGCGCCGACCGCCGCGCCTCCCCAGGCTCCCGCGGCAGCTCCTCCCATACCGCCGGCCATGCCTGCGCCGTTTTTCACGTGGGCTTTTGCGCGCTGGTTCCCGTTGATCTCACCGCGGTGGTACTTCTGTTCCACTTCGACCGCTTCATGGCACCGCAAGCCGACATCGACCGCCATACCAACGACCGCGGCGCCTTTTGCTGCTGTTTTGAGGACTTTACCGCCATGTTTCGCGGCTACTTTGGAGATTTGGAGCTGCTGATGATGTTCCGCTTTGACGGCGGCTGTCTGTGCGTTTCCAGCTCCGCGCAGGACATTCACCGCAAGCTGTTTTGCTTCCGGGGTACACGATTTCATGCTTTCCCATTTCGGCATTTTCGGTTTTCCGAGAACGTGTTCCGTACGCACGACATGCACGCTCATCTTTCCTTCCTCCGCGGCCTTCAATACCATTCGGGCTGCCTGTTTTTCCGCTTCACCGGCCTTACCGGACCGCAGAGTATCTTCAGCCGCCTTGACCGCCCACTCCGGTGTCCCCTGACGGAATCCGTATCCTGTACCGAGCGGACTCGTTCCGCCTTTCGCTTCGATGACGTGAACGTGTCCGTCCGCGCTTTTCCAAACCTGATCGAATCCCTGTCGATGGCTCGGCGTTTTGTGTTCCTTGCCGAGAACTTTCGTCCACCCTCTTTCTTTCGCAAGACGTTCCGCGCCCTCCTCGCCGATCTCCTCGACAAGCGGATTTCGTCCCTGATCCCCGGCCTCCATCCAGCGTCGGTTCAGTTCCAGGGCTTCCGCCTCCGTGAAACAGGAGATCTCGGCACTGACCACGGAGGTTTCCTGTCCGCAAACAGTTTCATGATTCCCGCAGCAGGCCAGAACAAAAACGGAAAGAATTGCGAAAACGAACGATCTCATCATATAAAATTTCTCCTTGGGGTTGATGGTAATGAATTTGTCTCTATAGGGATAAACAGTCCGCTGTGTGAAAATGACAAAAAAAACTTCAAAATTTTGAAAATCTCTTCCACACGATCCCGATCCCTCTCCTCCCTACTCTTAAAAACCAGCAAATGAAAAGAAATGACAGAAATTTCCAGAAATTTTTTTAATTTTCTCCAATCCCCATTGACACCCGCCCCGCCACGTGGTAAAATAAAACTGTCTTGGGTGTACCGAGTGCCTGGATCATACAGGGTTACAGCTTGTCTAGCAATCGCACCGCTGGAACTCCTACGGTGTACCGAGTGCTTGGATTTTACAGGGTTACAGCCTGATGTCCGCCACATAATCACCATCCTCGATGGTGTACCGAGTGCCTGGATTTTACAGGGTTACAGCGGAAGCACCAGCGTCTGATAGAGCTTGCACATGGTGTACCGAGTGCCTGAATTTTACAGGGTTACAGCAACGCCGACGTCGCTTCCGTGCGGACGATTCCGGTGTACCGAGTGCCTGGATTTTACAGGGTTACAGCGTCAAGAGCGACGTCCCAGAAATACTTTTTCTGGTGTACCGAGTGCCTGGATTTTACAGGGTTACAGCAAGAGGGTGTATCCGCTCTGGGACCACAGTTCGGTGTACCGAGTGCCTGGATTTTACAGGGTTACAGCGTCCAGCATGGCACGCCGAAAAGACGCTTTCACGGTGTACCGAGTGCCTGGATCATACAGGGTTACAGCTTTTCAACCCTTAACCCACAGGAGGAGCTTATGGTGTACCGAGTGCCTGGATCATACAGGGTTACAGCCTATATTTAGGCTGACTCGGTAAACCACGGGTGAAACGGACTTTTCAGTCTGTTTAAAACGCGATTTTTTCATCCTGAAAAGGGTGGGGAAATCGCGTTTTTTTGATCCTGTGAGAGGGTATTTTTGTAAAGATCTGCAAGAAATTCAGAAAAGAATAAAGGTTTCCGGCGGTTCTTCGGGAGAAACGGGTTCCTGATCTTCAAAGACTTTCATTTGTGAAAACGTTTGTTCCGGCAGAAGCAGGAAACGGACTTTTCCTTCCGGCGGAAGGTGTTCCTGAAGTTGCGTGGCGAGCGATTCCGCAAAGGCGCGTGATCGGCAGTAACGCTGATAGACTGAGAACTGCATGGCAGTCAGCCCTTTTGCCAGAAGTTTTTTTCGGAAACGGTCATAATTCCGTTTTTGGCGTGAGTTGCCGACCGGCAGGTCAAAAAACACAAGGAGTCTCATTCTGCCTCCATTCTTTCCGGAGGAAGTGTCTGTCCAGGAACGGCCTCGGGAAGGAAGAGTGTACGAGTTGTCTTGTGATAACACTGCCGAAGGGAAACTGCCGTACGGGAAAGGGCCGTAAAGATGTCCATTTTCTTCTGTTTCATCTGAAACGGCACATTCAGGACCGCCCGTGCCAGATAGCGGCGGGTCTCACGGGTCAAATGATGGTCCCGTGTCTCACGATACCACACAAATACCGCCTCATCTGCCGCAATACGAAACGGCTCCATCAGATCGGATGCGAGACAGTACGCATTGTATTCATTATGATGATGGAGTCCCAAAGAAGGATGCAGTCCTGCTGCACAGATCGCTCTTGCGGCAAAGCAAAGAGGATGGTATAGGCGTAGTTCAGAAGCTGATCGGCATCTTCCGCCTTGCGGTCCCGTGCGGGAATGATACCGAGGCTTGCCCAGTAGATTCGAGCCGCAATGCCTTCGTGGTTCCGCACATCGCCGCTGGTTACTTTCGGGATCATCATATTCAGAGCAGTTTCGTCAAAGCCGTAGAAACGCAGAAAAGCCGCCTGACTCCGTATTTTAGCCTGAACGATCTGTTTCCAAAGAGACTTTTTCAGCGATGCCGACGCACAGGCCTGTTCCAGAAAATAACGAGACTGACGCGAATGTTCCCGAAGCGGCATCAGAATGCCCGAAGGAAGGTAACGCTCATCACAGCATACAAGCGGGATACCAAGCTCGGTGAGACGGGAAAGGACAGTTCCGCTGACTGACACGCCCGAATGCGTGAGAAGAAGGACCCCCGTTTCGCGGATCGGTACAGAAAACGTTTCTTTTTCCGGAGCTTCAAGAAGCAAAAGCTCATTTTCAAACCGGATCCTTGTCCCCGGCTGTGTGATTTCAAGAATATAGTCTCTCATGATCCCCCCAAGGAACAGTAACAGAATAAATCATGCGTTCTTTTCTATTATTTTCGATAAAAATTTCCCCAACCCTTGACATTTCTCTCCATTTGTGATAAAATACGGTCAATGAAGTGATGGGGATACTGAGTGCCAGGATCATACAAGGTTACAGCCGGTCGCCTTTTTTCGTCCAGCGGTTTCCAACGGTGTACCGAGTGCCTGGATTTTACAGGGTTACAGCTTTAGGCTTGCCTATACCGTTACAAGTCCGTTGGTGTACCGAGTGCCTGGATTTTACAGGGTTACAGCTCCGCTGCTTTCGTATAAACCAATTCGTCAGGGGTGTACCGAGTGCCTGGATTTTACAGGGTTACAGCTCCATCGTGGCCAGTGCTTCCGTCATCTTTCCGGTGTACCGAGTGCCTGGATTTTACAGGGTTACAGCAGAAGGTCAATCACAATGGTCTTGAAAGTACTGGTGTACCGAGTGCCTGGATTTTACAGGGTTACAGCATAGTCTTCCTTCTCCCGGAAAAAGTCCAATGGGTGTACCGAGTGGCTGGATTTTACAGGGTTACAGCCTATATTTAGGCTGACTCGGTAAACCACGGGTGAAACGGACTTTTCAGTCTGTTTAAAACGCGATTTTTTCATCCTGAATGGGGTGGGGAAATCGCTTTTTTTTGATCCTGTGAGAGGGTATTGAAAGGAAATTTCCGAAAAATTTATTCCAAATTCTGTCTTTTTTTAACACTGGACCGTTCTCTATATTGTTCAGCAGTTTTTCATCAATTTTACCAGACAAAAGGAGAAACGAAATGGCACACAGAACGTGCGGTAAGAAGAAGAGTCTTTCCAAACATGCCAGAAGGCGTTTTCGGGAACGTTACGCCCTTTCGATGAACAAATACGACCTGAACGCGCTTGCGAATATCTGCCAAAAGGGGGAATATTTCTGTTTTTTGGAATCGCAGAGTCTGACAAGAAAGAAGGCAGTCGTGTTTTATCAGGATGAGTATTTCCCGGTCATTTATCATAAGGAACTCAAATCCATCGTAACGGTCCTGACGTTCGATATGCTGAATGACCGGGAACAGAAACTGTTTGCCGAGAAGCTCGGGATAACGGTGCAGGCAATGCGGGAAAAATTCCAGATCACGGAGAGCAAAAGTCCGCCCGCCTCACCGCTGTATCGCCGGTCCTGCTAAACATACCGGCCGGGAGACGCAGAAAATTTCAGCCTCTCTCATTCCTCCCGGTCCGGAAGGATCGCGGAGTAAAGGAGGCTGAGCGGTTCCCACAAAGCGGACAGATCGCGGTTTTTCCGGTCAAGACCGGTGATCCTTCCGCGCAGAACGGACGTATTCTGCTCCCAGGTCAGCGACGGGGCCGCGTTCGGTTCCGAAGAGATGATCTCCGCGGCCACACGGTCTTCCAGGCCATGTTTCCGCAATTCGGAACGCCAGGCCTCCACGATTTCCGGAGAATCGGCTCTCCCAAGGATCACGAACCTGTCGATCTCACGCATGATCACCTCACGTCCCGGAGGCATACGCATCGGCGACTTTGCCTTATGATTTCCTCCCGGCAGGTCCGCGATCGTGATAGAAAGCGTTTTACGGAGATTCCGCAGACTTTCGGCAACCAGAGCTTCCAGCTCGGCGGTCCACTCGGTTTTTTGACTGTTCCGCAGTTCTTTCGCATTTTCCGGATCTTTCGGAAGCAGGCTTAAATACCAGCGCGGCGTCGGTGAGGCGGCGTCACAGTCAAATTTCCAACAGCTCTGTTCCCGTAGCAGAAAAGCCTCTTCCACCGCTCCGCTGAGGACGGATTTTCCGGAATTGGGATCCCCGACGATCCCAAGAACAAGTCCCCGGTGCGCCTCGGACATTCGCGGGATCTCCATTCCCGGATGTTTATGATCCAGACAAAAAAGTGTCGGTCGGCGCGGGTCGCTATAGAACAGATCCGTCACCCCCGCCAAATACGCCTGTACGCCCGCTGCCGCATACATCCAGACAGCCGCAGCCCCGGAAAGCACCAGCATTCGGTCATTTTTTGCAAATCCAAACGGTTCGTCCTGCAAAATGGTCTCGTCCAGCCTTTTTCCCTGTACCGCAAACTGAAAATGTGTCCATTTTTCATATTCAGTCGTCTGAAACCAGCTTCCGGAACACACTCCGGCTGGTCTCGGCCAAATTACGACAGGTTCCGTTTCATCCGGCTTCTTCACCGTGATCCGCCGTACACCGGCCCGCGCCGCTTCCCATCCCGCCCGGCAATAAAGCCAGACGGTCCCCTTGCCGGTGATCTCAAGAGAATCGAGCTTCCGCATTTCCGGCTGCCAATCGGCCGTTTCGAGAACTCGCGGATCCAGATCCCGTATCGTATCGAGCTGAAAAATCAGTTTCCCATCATCAAAAATGTACCAGTCTTTCATGTGTTCCTCCTCATGACCTTATATTGTACCAGAAATCTCCAAATTTGCAAGACGCGCCCCGCATCAGAAATTCTCATTTTTTTAAGGAAAATCGCGTGGAAACTTCTTGTATTTTTTTCCACCCTGTGATATACTCAAAATATCAGGTATCTCACTGTCAAAATTTTTTCAAATGAGGAGACGTCATGAAAGATAACGAACCGAATATCAATGTGCCCCTTCTGGCTTCAAAAGGTAAAGGCTGGGAAAATGAATGGGAAAAGATCCAGCAGTATGTTTTTGTGGAGGGAGCAGATGAAGATGAAAATGGAATATCTACCTTTTTGAAAAGGAGAACTGCATTTCTTTTTAACGGTCAGGAGTACGACGAGGATTCAAAGAAAAAAGATGATGAGAGGGCTGCAGTGTGTGCGGAACTTTTCATCTCTCTTCATAAAAAATGGCACGAGGGCGGCGTTGTTGATTTTGTTCTTCCGGAAGGCGCGTCTTTTTTTAATGTTTGTATTTCGCGGGAAAGTCTATATGGAATTTTCACGAATTTGCAGAAAAATGAAATTATAGGATATACCGGTCATCTTTCTAAAAAAGATCGTGAAAAACGGGAAGAAACAATACGATTTACGTCCAATACATCAGAAAAAAGCGAAACATGGGAAGATCGACTTGAAAAACACCCAGATCAAACTCACGAAGGTGATTGGATTTTTGAAATGGCAAATTTAGATTTTAAGGATGAAGCAGAGATGGATCAATATAAACAGGATAAAGTACGAGCAGGACATGAAAAAATCGTTCGTGAGCTGGAAAAGTACTGTGTGGCAGCCTGTTGTGATGTGCGGTTTCCAAACCAGAATGAAACACAGGCAGGAATCCAACTGTTTGATCACTATACCAACTATCCCAATAATGTCAAATCTGGTATCGAGGCCTTGAAGAAATCTGTTTTTGAAAAAGCTGGTGAAAAGAATATTCGTCAAGCGGTATTAAATGCTCTTGATGATATAGAAGAGGAAATACTGGAAAATGACGAGAAGCCGGAAAATCAAGAGGCAAATTCCAAACGTGGAAGTCGTGATAAAAGATGGTATTTAAAAAGAGAATATATTCGATGGTTTTGTCCAGTTCGTGATCCCTATGTTGTTCGTGAACTATTGGGAATTCCTGTCAAAGACGTCCCCAACCATTTGAGTAAATATCGAAAAAAACTATTACCGCAACTCATTCCGGCATTAAAAAAAGAAGAAAAAAAGAAAAAAGAAACGTCAAAATGAAACACTCGGCTATTTAATTAATTAGAAAGGATGAAAACAATGAATGAAACACTGAATGAATTGCAAAACAGAATGAAAAAAGAACTGCGCCAAAATGCACAGGCGGCCGAGGGACTTGAAAAATGGGCGTTGGCAGGAAGACTCGCACTTTTGGGTGAGCCGGACCTCTGGGAAAACTGTGAGCCAAACCAGGAGGAAGTCGCGGCGTATTTCAAAGAGAATGTGGAAAAATGGGATGACCTCTCCGGTCAAAAACTGGCGGATGCCATTATTCGGGTACAGGATCTGATCCTGCTGAAGTCGGAGGATCCTGCACTGTTTGCCGAGATCCTGGATCATGCTGAAGGTACGATCCTTGATGCTGACGCGGAAGCGATCCTTGAAGAGTATCTCGTGTTCTGGCCAATCCCGGAAGAAAAACGGCTGAATGTCGTGGATGCTCCGATCTCGGATCTTACGCTGGCACTTCTGAAAACGCTTCGGCCTGAAAAACGCAAGGTTGAAGCACATTGGAATGAAATGAAACGCAGCTGGGAAACTCCGGGTACCCAAATTCAGTGGACGCTGCGAAACCGTGAAAAATTCATGTTTTCCGCGTTGCCGTCTGAAGGGATCCGTTCCATGCGGATCGGTGTTCTGCCGGTCTGCCGAAAGGAAAAAAGCGACATGTGGGAAACGCTTCCGCACAGCGATCCGACCGTGTTTGAAAAGTTCGGCCTGACTGTCGATCTGTATGACGGAAGGTATTTTACGGTTCCAATTCTGGAACATATACCGACTCGGAAATTTTATGAACGACAGCGTTTTGCAGCATCACTGAAATCTGTTTTGCCGGCAGTGATGGCTGCGGAAACCGATGCGGAAGTTGATTATCCCGGAATGATTTGGCAAACGGAAGAGTGGGAGATCCTTGGGATCGCGATCGATGGGGAATTTCGTTTCATTCCGGAGGATGAAATCCTTGAGAAGGTCGTCAAGCTCCGTATTTTTGGGCATGAACTGACAGATAAAGACCCCGACGGCTATTGGAAAGTGTCTCTGAGAGAGTTCCATTCGTGGCTCGAGTCTTCAATAGAAGAGACAGTCACCCTGGATGTTTTTCTTCAAGGAGAAAAGGAACCGATCTCTTTGGACGGCGAGGACGATACCGAAGAATGAATATTTCCGATCAGACGTTTGTGAATTTGAGTTTGTATGAAGCAGTAAAATTGCTCCGCCGATACGGCAACCTTGCCTCCTGGCTCCTGAAACCGGAAGTTTTTGAGAAAGCTGACATGTATTGGAAAAAGCCGAAACTTCCGGAAAAACTGGGCGGATGCTGGGTCCTGGTGCGTTTGGAAGTGGCAGAAAACAGCGTTTTTCGGTCTGGGGCGATCATTCCTCTGGAATGGCGGTCTGGCGGAGATGGGCACGATCCATCGCTGCCGGAAGGGTTGAAGAAAACGGCAGATGCAGTCCTGAAGAAGGCAAAAGTTTCCGGATGGACACTGCATCTGGCGGTCAAACGGAGTTCTAAAGTACTGCGTGAACTCGCTCCGAAGGAAGAAGATTGGCAGTCGGCGTGGCTTCCGCTTTATGCCGGGCTGAAACTTGCCGAGAAAGGCCTTCTGCCGGACCCGAAGGTTTTTGCGACCGGGGCGTGGGAGCAAGGACTTCAGAAGGTCATTGGGCTGAAAGAGAAGTTTTCCGCAGTGCAAGAATGGGACGGAACAGACTTTTTTTGCCCGAAAAATTGCGCGAACGAAGAATTTCAAAAGCTGGACGAACTTTTGAAAAAGCTGGACGCAGGCAAATGCTTGAAAAAGCTGGAACCCCAAGCGAACATTGAGGAGGCACTTGGACCGTACCTTGCCAAATTGGCGAAGGAACCGGATAAGAATGCGGATTGGAAAGTTTTCAACAGCTACTATGCCCTTCCGCACGCTCCGAAACGGCGGCGAGATTTTTACCTCGAAAAGATCTCTCCCCGGCTGGTTGCTGATCAACGTAAGAATAATACGGAACTGCCGATCGAAGAATTTCGCGGCGGGCATCTGGCAGCCTGGGTAAGCCACGGTTGGGAGGTGATCCTGAATGATGTTCAAATATTCGAACCGGAAAAGGTCTATCTGCTCCTTGCTGGAACTCAATTTCAAAAGGATGCAGATGAAATTCGTGAACGGCTGAATTGCCGTGTTGAGATAAAAAAATTGGATACGCCTTTCGGTATCAAACAGGCCCGGGAATTGAACGAGACGCTGAAATTCACGAATGGAAAGGAGTCCCGGATCATTTTCGACCTGACACTTGGAAACGTGCCGATGTCGCTGGCACTCTATGATTTTCCGGACATTCAGCCGCTTTTCCTGTACTGGGACAAAGAGATGAATGGCCCAATTTTGATACCGAGCAGCTCAAAATTAACCGCATGGCAGAAAAACGAGACACTTTACAGAAAGGAAAACGAATGAAAATTCCGGTCGTGTTTTACGATCTTGGTGTAGATGGTCCGATCACTCCGTCCGAAGCACTTCCGCCGCTTCCACAGATCCCGCGCGGTGCACTGGTCGTGCTGACCGGCAGAGCTCCGATCTGGCGATACGGTCTGGCATTTCACGAACTTCACGGTTCACCAGCCGGAGCGTTGGCGACCTGGGACCCGCGCCTTGGAGCCGTCATCATCGCGACGCACTCCCCGAATTTTTCTGAAGGATCCGTTCTCGATCTGGAAGCTGAACAGACTGAACTTGACGTCATCCCTGAAAAATAAAAAACCAACAGAACGCAGCATCGTCTCTCACAAAAAATGTTTTTTGGGAACCCGTCTTCGTAAAACAGCATTAAACTTCGGCGAAACGGCAGGCTGAAATACCGTACGCTCCGCCGAAATGGGAACATGAGCAATCAGTCAGGAAAAAATCCGGTGAGAAATTCGGACGGTTTACCGCTGGATGTAATGTACGCTCCCTTTTGTGCGCGGGTCAAGGCGACATAAAGAAGACATTTGTCCGCGGCGATATTCTCCCGGATCGATACCGGATCACTCTGATTTTCCGGCAGTTTGTACGGGAAAATGTTCTTATTCACCCCGATGATGAAAACATAATGAAACTCCAGCCCCTTCACACGATGGATCGTCGCCGTCCGAAGCCCGGAAATCGTTCGATCATCAGATTCTTTGTTGATTTTATAGCATTTGATCCCCTTTTTCTGCAGAAAAGCTCGGCAATCCTCCATCGTTGCCCGCTTTTTCGCAACGACACAAATATTTTCCAGAGGAGTCCCCGCCGTCTGCAAAGCCTGAAGTTCCTGATGCAAAAAATTCATTTCCGCTTCAAATGATTCAAAGTTTCGCACCTCCGGTTTCATTCCGCTCGTAAGAGACCGGCAGATGTCCTCAGTCAGTTCGGCACCATCCAGGTCATCGAACGGGATCCCGGCAAGGAGTGCGATCGCAAATTTCCGTGTCTCTTCCGTAGTTCGGTAATTTACTTTCAAAACCGTACTTCGGCCTCGAACATTGATCCCGCACTGGGAGAGGACTGCACGATTTTTGTAGATACGCTGATGGGAATCTCCAACGATGAACATATCGTTTTCATGTTCCGGCCCAGCCATTTTCCGCAAGAGACGGAAGGCGTTCGAGCTGAAATCCTGTCCCTCATCTACGATGATGTGCCGATATCGCGGTTCCCCCTGCTCCTTTTCCAGGAAATACGCAGCATTCAGCATTGCTGTGTGGATATCATAAAGACTTTTTTCCTTCAAAAGATCCCGATACGCCTCAAACACTTTCCAGATCATCATTTTCTTCTTCCGATCCAGACGGATACCGCGTCCGACACGTGAAGCAGCGAGATATTTTTCCAGAGTAACGGCCTCTTGTGCCATGACGATCCGGATCCATTCTTCTTCATAAAAGGAAACTGGCTGATCGAGTTCATTTCCGGTTCGTTCGATCGCTTCTCTCCAAATTTCATCGGTTTCGTACGTGAGCTCCTCTTTCAGACCATTTTCCTGCAGAAACATATGGACCCACCGATCGAGATTCACGACCTCGATCGCTTTCAATTCTTCATATGAGCAGATTTTCTGAAGGTTTTTCTGAATGTCCTGCACCAGGTTGGTCGTAAACGTGGTGAAGAGTATTTTTCCCTCTCCTTTCAGCTGAGAGGCCAGATACTTTGCACGATGCATCGCAACGACCGTTTTCCCGGTTCCCGCACTTCCAAGGACCCGAACAGGTCCGGAACAGTTTTTGGAAACGATCTTTCTCTGATCAGGATGCAGGAAAACACGCCATTTTTCAAGCGGGGCAGACATGATCTGACGCAATTCCTCTTCTCCCGTGATGATGACAAAAGACTTTTGAGTCACGGGATTCTGAAGTGCCGCCGTCAAATCATCCGTGACCGGCAGATCAGATTTCTGCGAAGCCGCCATATCCAGCACTTCGTTTAACGGGATCCCTCCTGCGAGGTAGGCGAGATTTTCGAAAGCGTCCGGCGGGATCTGACAGCATGCGCGGGCAAAACTTTCCTGAGTTTTCAGACTGCGGACAAAGGGAAGAAGCTCGACAGGAACACCCAGTGCAATCAGATCCGCATCCGAAATGGCATGGAAAAGCGGAAACTCGTACTCTTCTCCCTTCTCTTCCTCTGCGGCTTCCGTGTATTGGACATTAAAGATCTGGATCGCCCCTGTTGCATGGTTGACGGCACACCGACGCCGAACAGCCCACTCGTAGGCTTCGTCGTGGTGATCGACCCAAAGAAAGAAATATGTAGACGTTCCGTCCTGCCTGGCAACGATCCCACGATAGGTATCGTCAATGCGGACAGAATAGAGTTTTCGGTCCTGGCATCCGCGAATACGCTCAAAATTGATCCCGGGCCCCGAGGGATCGTTTTGGAATTTCTGCACGAACTCATTCGTTCGGTTCTGAATATTTTTAGGCAATTTCGCATACACCGAAAGAAAATCGGTCGAAATCGCGATAGTGACTGGCTGCGCCATAAAAAATTCTCCTGAAATGGGATCGATATTTATTTCACGTAGGTAGACTTTCGCTCCAAAACCATGGAGCATATCGTCCGTTTACCGGCTGGAATATCCAAAACCGACTCCCGGACTTTATCGGGTCATTTATCCGCAAACCACTCGGGTTTCAGCTCCGAATCTGTCTCCAGAATACGCCACCCCCGTTTTTCCAACAGTTCGCGGACTTCTGTCTGGTCCAGAGTCAAATAAGCCGTCTCCGCATTGGACCAAACCATCTCGGCTTCTCCGAAAACACTCAGATCATCTCCAAACACTTCACTGCCGATCTCATCAGGAACCGGAACTCCGGATTCCATGGCCCGGCGGGCAAAAAGTTTCGCATTTTCATCAAAGAGGCAGGCAATCACCTCCATCCAGCCCGAATCTGAAACCGGCGGCTCCACAGTGTTTTCAGCCAGGATCGCTTCGTATACATTCAGACGCAGCCCAGTCTCCGTCACGCAGGTAAAACACGGAAGGAACTGCATCATGTTCGCAAAATGAAGCATTCCATTCCACTCTGCTTCCAGATTGGACGTTCTGTTTTCCAAAGTATCTTCCAAAACTGCATGGACCCGGATCTTTGAGGGATCTTTTCGATCCTCCTTCGCCATCGCAGACCAGATGGTCAGGTGCGGCAGTTCATATCTCGGAGTCCATTTTCCAAAAAACATTTCGGATGTGGGGATCGATCCTTCGGAAATTTGAGTCCATTCCCGGATCCGTTCGAGGACCTTTCGACATTCTTCCATCTTTTCTACACTTTGGCTGATTCGGACATCCAGCAGAGAGTATGCGTACGCATGGGCCTGGTGAGTGAAGAGCGCTTCTGCATCTTCCAGGGAAAGGTAACGCACAAAGAGTTCCATCGCAGACACGCGATCCGGATAAAGTTGTCCGGCAGGCCCCGTACCGATCATCTGGCGATAGCATTTGCTTCCGGACGGCATACGTTCCGGAACCAGCGTTTCAGTATGGTAGTCCTCATTCACCTCAAGCCCAAACGTAATGTCGTTCCAGCTGAAAGACCAGACACGAAAACGCCCGCTTTTCCGGATCGCTTCACGCTTCAGCGTATCGTCATGGAGTTTATCCTGATGGTATCGGAATCCATCCGTAAATACAGCGACAGGGCGTCGGCTGTCCCGCGGGATCGGCCAGAAAATAAAATCCGGACGACTGGTGACCGAGACGCCGTCTTCCCTGCCAAGCGTAACCTGAGGCTCAACATCCCAGACAATGGAACGTCCTTCACATTGAATATGAAGCCGGTACCCCATTTTACCGTTGACCAACGCCTCGTGGAGTTCAAGTGTCCGATTGGCGGTACACATTCCGGGAAAGGTTTCGATAAAACGCCGTTCCAGCTCACTCTCCATCAAAGAATCGATCGGAATCGTCCGGACTCCCTCACATTTCCGCAGACCTTTCCAGCCATTCACGATCGAACGGAGCATCTTCGCCGCAGTTTTTCTGGAGGCGCTCCCCAAATGTTCAGTTTGGACATACCGATAAAGGCAATGGTAGCACGCTTCCGCTTTTGGATCATTTCGACACTCGCAGTGTTCCAGGACCTCGAGTGCCTTTCGGAAAACTTCCAGAAGAGCCGGACGCTCTGTCTGAGAACTTTCAGCAAGTTCTTTCAGATACCCGGTCCCGCCAGGCACGGCATCATAGAGAACGAGATACTGCCGGCGGCAGATCGGATCCGAAGTCGGCACGTCACAGAGTACCGGACGAATGTGGTCCACATTTCCGAAATGCAGTTTCAGCCCCAGCAAAAGTGCGGCAGCAAAGGATTCCGTACGTGCTCTCGATGAATCAAGCGTCGTTGAAGGGATCAGGATCCGAAGAGCCTCCGTCTCAAATTCCCGATAAATAAAAAGGGAAGACACGATGGCGTCGCTGCGTGTTTCCGGAATATAGCGCGTTTTACAGTACCGCGAATGGGTCTCCTTGCCGTTTTTGGGCTGGATCTTACCGCAGTATTGGCAGACTCGGAATCCCTTGCGGACCTCTTCGCTCCCGGCGACCGCAAATTTATTCCCGAACATATCCCGTTCACCGAAATTGATCTCGCGCATCACCGCCTTGCGCACCAGCTCGTAACCAAACGGAATGTCGCCGTTTTCCATCGAATAGGAGGAAACGATGTCGTTCTCCTCATCGACGTCAACAAGCATCTCCTTCAGGAAAAAAACATTCGACCGGTCATCGCTTTCATCGCTGATCGAGCTTTGACCGTAATCCATATTAGAATAAACTACCGGAGTTCGCCACATCGTGCGGAGCTGGCCAAGGTCCCCCCAACCCGGATCTCCGCAGCGCGGACAGCAGGCAGAATGGGCGTGCGTTTCCGCTTCCGCATGAGCACAGTTCGGGCACAAACGCCATGTGTTTCTCTGCGCATTATGAATGTCGATCTGGTCGATCCGGAGTTTATGGCCGCTGGCATAAAAACTGCATTCCGGAGCAAATTCACTCAATGCAGTCTGCGCACGGCGGCGGTATTCGTAAACGAGACGCTGTTCATCCTCTTTTCCTTTTTTTCCAGGTTCCTCCTTTTTCTCAAAACGCGAAAGGATCGCTTTGAGCACGACGCCTTCTTCCGGAAAAGCGTAATTCGGCAAAAGTCCCTCGTCAGAGAGGAAATTGTAGACGTTTTTGCGGCGCAGTTCCCGCTTCATCTGCTCCAGGCCTTTTTCTTCCCGTTCGAGCTGAGCGATCTCTTCATCATGGGTACTGTCTTTCGGCAAATTCCTAAAGTATGCGATCGCGGCGCGGACATCTTTGATCTTTTCGCCAATATTTGCACTTTCCTTGATCTGACTCTCAAAACACTTCATCAGTTTTGCGTGAAGCGGACTTTCGTCCTCGCCGCCGATCGCAAATTTCTCGATCGACTCGCGTGCCGTCAAGTCCAGATCCGCCCGGAAGATCTCAAGGAAGGAATCCAGAAGTTCCTGCTCATTTTTCTGAATATATTCCAGGAAATTGTACGGGAACTGGCTGGTATTCCTGTTCCCGATCGTCATGAAGACGGAGGCAAGCGTATCGGGAACGGCATGTTCTCCAAGGTTTCCGTGTTTGTTCCAGCAGTCGAGGCAATACGCGAGATACTGACGTTCCAGTACGGCCGAGGCATTCAGGAAGATCCGCGGAGGAAGAACGCTGCAGTCGAGCATTTCATGCGGGTCCTGATAGTAAAAAACGTCATGGTGTTTCGTATTGGAGGCCGTCACCAGCGTCAGAGCATTTCCGTCTCGGCGTCCGGCCCGGCCCACTCGCTGAACGAACTGGGCCTCGGACGGCGGCATATTGCAAAGGACGACCGAGGAAAGATTCCCGATGTCGATCCCCATTTCAAGTGTCGGTGTACACGAAAGTACATTCGGATCCCATGGATTGGAGACCTTGCTGCGGAAAGTCTTTTCGATCCGGTCGCGGTCTTCATCGCGGAGCATGCTCGTATGTTCGTTTGCGTTCACACGCGCAAGATCTCCGGAGCTGAACAGTCTCCCATAGTAGTCCAGTCCGCCCTGCAAAACGGGTTTCAGTATGCCGCTGCACGGTCTTCGCAGACACGGAAGTTTCGACCAGAGCACCGCCTGTTCCCCAGGAATGGAATGAAGCGTCCGGCAGGACGTGCATTTCACGAACTTTACGTCAGACGAAACGTGCACTTTTTCGCGATTCAGTCCGTAAACGCTCATCCCAGGCGTATCGGCGAACGGGAGAAGGACTTCCAGGGCCGCGAGTTCCTCCGTCAGGATACGTGCGATGGAATGGAAAATATCATCATCGCTCAAGAGAAACGGACCGACCAATTGACGCAGACGTCCGGAATACTTTCTGTCGAGGACCGAGTCGAACCCCGGAACTTTCCGGCCGGCATGCGAGACAGCGAGGAAACGCGGAGTATTGCGTCCGGACTGAAGCGGCGGAAGCCACATACGGCCCAAACGGACATCGGAGGAGAGGAGGTACGTTTTCCCTTCGGCCTTCACGAACGAATGAAACACACTGTCGAAAAACGCTCCGCTTCGGCAGAGGGTATAGAGGAAGACGACGACCATCTGCCGGAAGAGATCCGTTCCGATGCCGTGGAGGGCATTCAGTTCATTCTCCACGCGGGTCTGGAGGCGTTCTGCGGCCGTTTCGATGTCTTCATTGGAAAACGCGAGCGTCGCGCACCCCGATTTATCCAGCGTACGGCCGATGTTCGCGCGCAGGCCGAATTCAAGCATGAGCTCATAGCGCAGACGTTTTTCAATATCCTGGAGGAATTCTTCCGTGTTTTTGTCGTGCGGCAGATTCCCGTTTCGGACCATATCTTCATAGATCTGCCTCCAGGTCATGTTCGGGGGCGTAAAGTACCCCGCGAATTCTTCCCTGGAGAGCCGTTCGCGCCAGTATCGGCAGAAACCGTCCTGCACGCTGGCGAGACTCTGCCCCGCGCCTTCTTCCTGGAGATACTTCAGGATCGCACGCCGAAGGGGGAAACGCCATGTATTGTGGCTGAAGAAACCCGCGCGGTGGGCAGCGTCCTGTACGTTGTCCGAGAACGCGAGGAGTTTTTTATCGTCGTTGAAGCGCGACGCGAAGACCTGCGAGAGGCACGTGCTGATCTCCGTCGTGCTGCGAAGTCCGATCAGAGCGAGCCCGCGTTTGCTCCCGCAGTACGGGCAAATGTACTGATGAGCGTGCCGATTTCCTTCGGTATGCATCTCCACGGGGACGAGGACCGGGACGGTTTCTGTATCGCATTCATCGCAGATGGTCTTCTGGCTGTATTCTGCATCCTGGATATGGAGGCACTTGGGGCAGAGACGCTGACGGTAGAACAGTTTCGGACCATCCGTTTCATCTTCACCCGGAATGATCTCCAAAGGATTTTCTTCCGGAAACATCATCGTGATCCGATGGTCGCCGCTGAAGTACATATTGTAAAACGCGCGATGGTCGAAAATCGTCATGTTTTTCCGTTCATTCAGAGCGGAGACCCACCCTGTCGCGCCGCAGTCGCGGCAGTTCACCACGGGAAGGAAATTCTCGCGGTCCGAGTCATGGTATTTCTTCCCCGGTTTGAGGTTCTCCTTATCCATGGCGAAGTACGTTTTGAAACGCAGGTCTTTCCGCCCCACTTTTGCGAGAAGACGGCGCATTTCGCTCATCCAGAGCTGAACGTGGAGCTGAAGGAACGGCCGGGGGTTCTCTTCGCTCCCGGTACGTGCCCAGGAGATCAGTGCGAAGATGGAATCCAGCGTCCCCTTCTGCTGTTCGGCATCGCCAAGCTCGTATTTCTTTTCGAGACGAAGCCATTCTGCCAGCGCGCGGTTCTGATGCCAGCCGGTTTCCATCCGCGAGATCAGATCCTGAACGAAAACATGGTCCCGGAGTTCCACGGCGAGCGCAAGACGGCCCGGGAGGCTCATCGGATCTTCCGAAAAGTCGGGGAACCAACCGGCGACGGCGTTCTGGATGTACGCGGTTTCGTCATCGTCATGGATATTCTGCCAAAGTTCCCGGACCTGTTCGGCATTCGGGAGCGTCACGTTACGGGGCGAGGCGTCGGAGAAGAACTCCTCGGCGCAGAGGCGGTCTTCCGTAATGATGCTGCCTTCATCGAATTCCTCGCCGAAGATCTGTCCGGCAAAATCGCGGATCTCGGCTTCCTGTTCTCGGCTCCCCATCGTGGCGGACGTACCGACGCAGCACAGCTGGGCGGGCTGCATATTCAGACGCGCTTTCAGACGGCGAAGAAGGCACGCAAGGTCCGTCCCCTGGGCACCGTCGAACGTGTGGAGTTCGTCCACCGCCAGATATTTCAGCGTTTCGGGGCCATTCTCCCGCCAGAGCGGCGCGTCTTTCGGACGGTTCAGGAGGTAATCGAGCATCTTGTAGTTCGTGATCAGGATCGACGGCGGGGATTTCCGGAGCGTCTCCCTGTCCGTAATGACCTGATCCGCGGTCATGCAGGTCGTACTTTTCGCACGCGAGCCGGTATACATGCCGACGGTGATGTTTCCGCGAAGTTTCTCCGAATCATGGATGAACTGCGCGAGACGTTTCGACTGGTCGTTCGCCAGCGCGTTCATCGGATAGACGAGGACCGCCTTGATCCCTTTTTCGAATCGGTGCTGCCAGCAGTGTTCAAGGATCGGGTAAAGGAAACACTCCGTTTTCCCTGACCCGGTACCGGTCGCGATGATCGTGGAGCGCACATTTTCCCCGGTCAGACGCTGAAACGCGCGGACCTGATGAAAATACGGCGGGTTTTCCGGCTCGAACGCTTCGAAATGTTTCTTCGGTTCCGAACCGCGAAACGGCAGCTTCACCGAAACGAACGGCTCATGATACATCAGGCCGGAATCGGTTTTCAGAGATTCGAAACACCCTTCAAACACCGAATTCGAAATCGGGAACGTCGTGCGGAAATACTCGAGGATACCCTCCTGAAGCTGTCGGGCGACGATGGATGGAAACATGAGGAACTCCTTTACTCTTTATTCACTGCGTCTGTCTGCTTTTCGGAACTGCTGAAATATGCCCAGGCCTGCGCGTAGTCGTCTTCGCGGCTGCATGACGTAAACGGTGCGGTGTACGTGATCGTCCGCTCGACAGGACCGTTCGGGAGCGTGTCGTCCGTGACCGTACGGCTCCACTGTTCGCCGGGCTGAAGATGACGCACTTCCTTCTCCCAGACCGCGCGTTCCACACCGACGCCGGTAAGACTGCGGTTCGTCGTGAAGACGATACGGCCGGAGGTATCGTAAAACGTCTCCGACTCGTAATCCTGAAGAACCGGGAACTGGATCCGGTAGATCGTCTGAAGCTGTTCCAGCGTCATTCCAAGACCCAGCGCAGTCAGAACGTCGATCTCCACCAGAGCCTGCCGACGCTCGAAGTCCGTACGAAGCGGGACCTCCCAGCTCCATTCCCCGCAAAGCTCCGAAAACCGTTCCGGACGAAGACGCGCATCCTTCTTCGACCACCCATCCTGCCGAAACGCCTCTCGAAAACTCTCCGACCAAAGCGGCGCATACGCACGCGTCAGACAGTTCAAAAGCAGCGCTCGTACCGCAAGACGTGAGTCGTACGGAAGAAGGGGGAGTTTGGAGGCATTATCTGTATACAGATTTCCCTTCCCAGAGGCTTTAATTAAAAAATCAAACGGAATCGAGGAGGTTAAACCCGAAGCACTGACCAAGTCCATCAGGTTTGAGAAATCAAATCCGAATATACCATGAATATGCCCCGTCTGCGGTGGAACGATTGCCGGCATTAAAGTCCGTTCACCTGCAAGATTCAGCATTTTACGTGCGAGCAAACGATAATTTTCGGCATAGGATCTATCTTGTGCGTTACGAGGAATCCGACGCAGATATTCCGCCATCTCACATGCGGGTGAATAATTGCACCGCTGGAACATTTCCTCCGGAAGCTGCGTCAGGTCGATCGGATCATAGTCACTGTTGACTTTGCAGATCCGTCGGGAAGTTTTGAAGAATGGATTCCCTACGCCGATATGCGGTCCGGAATAGATCATGTCTCGCGCAGATCCCGGGAAATGGACATCGCGCTGGATCGTCCCATCTTTCTGTGCGTTGGTTTCGTGCCACATTTCGGTTGAGTACACATTCTCTCCCAGATCTCCCAGTGTTTTTTCCTGTTTTGCGAAACATTCCAGGACTTCCAGAAGCGGCTGGGCGTGGAGGACGGGGAGGCGGGCCTGTTTCCAGTTCGTGCTGCCGTCGAACAGTTTCGCAAAGAGCGTCAGTTCTTTCTGACCGACACGCACCACGCGCTGCGGATGCCCTTTCGTGCACCAGCCGGTTTTGTCCTTAAGGCCCGGAAGTGTCTGAAAACACCGGCTCGCATCATAGCACTGCTCGACCGTCTCGGCAAGAAACAGGTTGGAAATGGAATCGAAATACTCCGTCAGGCGGTTGCCGTAAATATTCAGGCTGAAAATGGTATTGTGATGAACTTCAACAAATAGTTTTCTTTCATTCTGGAACTGAAAATGGTATCGGAGTTTTGGATAAAGCGTTTCGCGCAGGGGTCCGCCTTTCGGGTCATCGTAGACGCCGTCGGGATGGACGAAACCGCTCATTCCGTTTTTGTTTCCGAACAGCCACGCCTGCGGGAGGAAGCACTTGAACAGGTTGGTCTGCTGTCCCTTCAAAAGCGGGTAGTTCTGGAATGCGTTCAGGAAGGACTGAAGCCCGGACATCGATTCGTATTCGGAGAAATAGAGTTTCCTTGTCTCCTCATTCCGGAGAGCATCTTCCCGCCGACGAGCGGTCTGCGCGGCCGTGAGTTTCTTAACGGCGAACGTCGGATCACAGTCGGCCAGCACCCCCTGCTCGTTCCACTCGACCTTGACCCAGGGGGGATTCCCGATGATGAGGTCAAACCCTCCGCGGTCCTCGAAGATGTCCGCAAATTCCAGCTCCCAGTGAAGGAAACTGTTCTTTTTGGCGATCTCACGCACCAGCTTCAGACGCGGCAGAAGCGTGCAGAGCTGTTCCAGATCCACGACACCGTCCACCCTGCACTGTTCTTCCAGTTCGAGCCAGACGTTCGTTTCCGACTCTCCCATGTCGATCATGAACTGTTCCTGCTCCTTCTCCATGAGGACGCCTTTCAGGATCAGGTGCATATCCTGCATGAAAGCCGCGCGTTCCGGAAGCAGATGCGCCTGTTCGATCGGCCAGAACCAGAGCGCGCACCAGTAGTCCATCGCCATCTTAAGCCGAGCGTAGGAACTGGCGTAGCGGGCATTTTCGGTTTTGTACTGCCGCTCGAGGATGCAGTCCTTCTCGCGAATGGAGGAAGTGCCGCAGAAGATCTCCGACTGCGGCTGGCCGAAAATATAGAGCGCGTCGCGGGTGTTCTTTTCGATGATCTTGCGGAGATTCCTCTGATGCTTCCACAGCTCGTCGACCGCCTCGGAAAGCGTGTGGAGCATGGCGAGTTCCGAAGAACCTTCCTTAAACGGTGCACAGAATCCCTGCCGCCATTCGTTGATCCTTTTGATCTTCTCCGGCTCAAGGCTCTTAATGACTCTGTCGGAATAGACACTCATGCCCGGGTCGCCAAGCAGAAAATGGTAGATACGCTTCCCGCACCGGCCCTTCGACGACAGCGCGACCCGCTCCGGAGTCCTTGCGTACCAGAGTTTTTTAGAGTCGGTAAGGCATTCCTCCGCGTACACCTGCCGTCTCGCGCCGATGAGCGAGTTCCCATGCACGAGCTGCGTTCCGAACCACGGCACAAACCCGCCTTCGTGGATCGAGTTGAGCCAAAGCGATACCTCCGCCAGCTCCACCGCCACGGGATTCAGGTCGATCCCGTAGACGTTCCGGTCCGCAATGTACATTTTGATCTTCTGAAGCTCATGAGCGCGTCTCTCCGCCGGCACCGTTTCGCCAAGCTCCGCCTCCTTGCGCTCGAGATAGGCGTCCGCGATCTGATTGACGGCTTCATTCAGGAATGCCGCGCTCCCCATCGCCGGCTCGCAAATGGTAAGCTGAAGGATCTCGTCGGCCGTCTTTCCCTCCAGCAGCTCCTTGAGCGTGTAGCGCACGAGACACTGCGTGAGGACTTCCGGCGTGTAATACGATGCCGACTTTTCCCGCTCACGCCCCGCCAGCCGATAAATGAAGGAGCCTTTCGGATAGACTTTCAGCCTTTTTCCAAACTCCTTTTCATCGTACACGCGCTCCTCTTCGGTGTACTTTTCCAGCTCCTCCGCCGTGACGAAATATCCGACGTCCAACTCGTTGATCTGCTCGCCGGCCTTCCGGACCTCGTAAAGATCCTCCTTCGCAATGAACCCGCGATACGACAGGAGTGCCTCGTAGACCGCGCCAAGCTGGTTGATCCCGAGATTCGCGTAGGAAATGCGCCCGCGCTTCTGCTTCTTTTTCGCGTCGGTGCGCGTCAGACTCATGAGCTCCACGATGCGCAAAAGTGCTGAATTGCGGAGCTTCGCGGCATTGAGCATCGGCGTGCGTTCCGGATCGAAAATGTGCGCCTTCAGCGGCGTCATGATGAACATCTCGAAAATGCTCGTCCCCTTAAACGCATACTCTACCCATTCACTCTCCGACTTTGGATACCCACCGTAAATGAGCGAAAAAAGCATGGAAAACGTCTCGTGCAGGTAGAATCCCTCCCCAACGTCCTCGCGATTTTCCCCCAGCGCATCCACGATCTCACGCAGACTCTCCAGCGAATATCCGGTAAGGTACGTCTGCTCGCCGATCGGCGCGTATCCGAGATTCGGCCTCGCCTCCAGGAAGAATATGAACAGGATCCGGTACATCCACCGCAGACACTCCAGCGTCAGCGCGTCGGAAAGCTCCTCCGTGATCTCCGGTTCGCGTCCCAGACGGTGCTTCATGTCGTACAGGACCTCGTTGCCCAAAAGTTCGATGCACTCCCGGATCGCAAACTTGAGATCCTGCGAGACCCCGGCCGCATGGCGTCTTGAGGAATCGTCCAGCTGGTCCAGCAGGATCTTTCCGTCAACCGGCATCAGACTCTCCCGATGCAGAAGGACCGTCATCGCCTTGAACGTAGACTCGACCCATCTCCCGAATATCTCTTCCAAATCAAAAATGAGACAGCGTTTCTCGCCCCATTTCAGCCGGTCCAGCAGCGCGATGGAATTCAGTCCAATGAGAATGAGGAACCGCGGGGCCTCGTCTTTTCCAAAAAAAATCTTCGCAGCCAACGCTTCCAGGTCGGCGTCCTCTCCCTCCTGAAAGCGCGCGCCATCCTCCATCACCGCAAACGGACGCGCATTCAGGATCCCGATATTCCCGGTCTCATCGTCCGAAATGTCGTCTGCCAGACAGACCCAAAGCCACGGCGCACCGTTTGCCTGCTTCATCTCAAGCAGTACCGGGACCGCACTCTTCTCGCTCAGCCCGATCATTGCCGGGCGGATCTCCGGAAACCCCAGCGCAGCGAGATACGCCAGGGCCAGCGACTGGATAAGGTGGAACTTCTGCTCATCCTGCCGTCCCCGAAGCACGCTTTCCCGCGCAGCATACCAACTCCGCTTCGCCTCCCGCAGCCGTGCCCACGGCGTCCTTTCTCCCGCCGTTTTCCATGACTCCGTCGTCTCCTTCACGTTTTCTTCGAAAATCGCAGCCAAATAATGATTCGTGTAGTATTCGTTCCGATTAATGATCCCGGTCAGATCGATCGCCATCTCAAACTCCTTTCACCACTCCAATGACCTTTAAATACGGATTGTTCTCAATGTATAGCGTCTCGCGGACCCACTCTGCAAAATCGTTGAACGTTTTCTCGTTCTTCCGGGTCTCTTCGTCCTTTCGGCGTTCATTATCCTGCGCGATCAGAGCTTTCCGCTCCTCTCCATGACGCACGATCCGCTCCATCTCTTCGTTGATCTTCTCCGTCATCCGGGTATTGTACTCCTGGAAAAATCCGTCCAGATGCTCCTTCGCCCTCTCGATCGCCGGACGCAGAAGCATCTGTGCCTGTTCGATGTCTTCGCCGGTGATCGCTCCCGTATTGGACGTTCTTTGTCTCAGCCCGGCATAATCCACAGCCGCGCGCATTTCCTTCGTCCAGATGAATTCCCCGTCCCGGAAAAGGATCCCAAACCATTCATCGACCAGCGGCGCGGATCTGCGATTCGGAATGCTCCCCGACATGAGAAACAGAAATTCGTTCTTCTGAAGTGCCGACGCACCCAAAATCGGTGCCTGGCCTCTTCCAAACAGCAGGCGGTTCCGGTCATGGATCCAGGCAAAAATGGGATGCAGAGGCCACAGGTATTGAGTCATCGGCCAGAGACTGGTCTCCATGCGGCTCGTTCGGCTTCTGTTGATCTCCTGCATACAGAAATCCCGGTCCGGAGAAAGCCTCAGGAATCTTTTTTCCGAAAGGAGTCTGAAAACGTCCTCCGGCACCATTTTCTGCAATCGCAGCAGCATCTCAGGAGTCAGATCGATATGCAGCCCGCGAGTTTCCATCAGCGGCGCGTACGGGATCTTCAGCATCTGCAGAGAACGTTCCAGATACTCCTGATCCGCAAACAGCGTCTCGCCGTGCCGAACCAGATCCTGTGCCCCGACCTCCTGTACAGGATCCCCTTTCAAAAGAGCTTCAAACGGGTCAAACTCGTCTTCTGAAGCCCCCAGACACGCATCGAGTTCCTGCAGATCCGCACCGTTTTCGATGATTCCAGAGATCGTGTTCTCCTCCTCTTCGACCGAATACTTCGCCATGATCTGCGCAGGATCTCCCAGATTCTCGCAGGCCTGCCTTTCCTTTTCGATCAGGATCTCAAAAATGCGTACGTCTCCGTGGATCTTTTGATTTCGCGAGCGGATCTTCAAGTACCGAATATCGGGTCTCTCTTCCTGTCCGTAACGGTCAATACGTCCATTCCGCTGCTGAAAAACCATCAGCGACCATGGAATATCAAAATGGATCAGCCGATGACTGAGATAGTGCAGGTTCAAGCCTTCCGAAGCAACATCTGACGCGACCAGAATCCGTACCGGAGATTCCAGGCGTCCAAAATCCTCCACGATCTGCTGCTGCTCGTTGTCGCTGAGTACTCCGGATATGGCTGCGATCTGACTTTCCTTCAGTTTCAGGTCCCGCATCAGGTTTTCCCGGAGGAAATTCATTGTTTCGATACGTTCCGTAAAAATCACGAGCCGATCCCTCGGATTTTTGGGATCCCATTCGTATTCACGGCTGCGCAGAAGTTCCAACAGCTTCTGGTATCGCGAAAAATCTTCGGGAAGGATCTGCTCTGCAAGCTCTTTCAGCCGTTCAAGCACCTGGATGTCTGCGATCTGCTCCGACGTGTATTTTTTCCGAAGACGGCTCAGTCGTTCCCTGATGCTTTTAATGCAGGCTGCCGGACTGGAAAAAAGTGCCTTTTCCAACGAGGTTTTGAAAAGCTGTCCCTGCCCGGCCGACCGTTTCAGATCCATCTGAAGACGCATTCCAGAGAAATATTCAAAAACATCCTCCTCTTTTTCTGAGGCAGTGCATTCCTGAATATGGACTTCTCTTTCCAAAAAGACGCCGCTGATCTGATTTCGAACATCTTTCTTGAAACGGCGAATGCAGAGTCCCTGAATATCTTCTCTGGTATACTTCTCCGGATTCACGACCGCGGTAGGATCCAGAATTTCCATCAAAGACGCAAAACTTTTCGCCTTTCCGTCGTGCGGTGTTGCCGAGAGCATGATCATCGAATCCGAACGATTGGCAAGCAGCTTTGCCAGCCTTGCTCTTTGAGCCGGGAAATTACCGCGCTCCGCCACGTTCTGTGCCTCGTCGATGACGATGATGTCCCAGTATGCGTTCTCCAGATAGGCACGGTACTCCAGATCTCGTTTAAGCGTATCGATCGAAATGATCACGCGATTATGGTAAAAAAACGGATTACAGTTCGTCGGCAATTCGGAACGCAATCGGTGGATCCGCGTGGAATCCAGACGAGTCAGCGGAATGGTAAATCGGTTCCACATTTCCTTCTGAAACTGCTTCATCATACTTTTGGCCGTCACGACCAGGATCCGCTTTCCGTTTCCCCGGGCGATCAGTTCACTCATCAGGATCCCGGCTTCCAGCGTTTTTCCAAGACCGACGGCATCAGCGATCAGGATCCTTTTCCGGGGTCTCTGAAGTGCCTTAAAAGCCGGCTCCAACTGATAGGGAAGCAGATTCATCACTGCCCGGCCGCCCATATGAATGTAGTGGTCCATCGGCTGTTTTTGACGCCAGGCGCTTTCCAGAAAAAGACCTCCGGCCATGTATTGCGAAGTCTCATCCGCAATAAAACGGGTATCCAAGGGATCGACTCTGCGGACATTTTCCAAATCAGCCAAAAACTTCGTTTCGCGGTCTCTTACTAAAGTTGAGATCCCGATACAATGAAGCGTCGTGCGTTTGCTGGAATTCTTTTCCACTTTTCGCACCAGCCACTCTTCATCGCGAATGTAAACACGCATTCCAGGTGCATATTCTCCGACCATAATTCCTTCTCCCTGCCTCTTTTCCACAGGAAACCAACCTTGCCGCAACAGGTTACTTCCATAAGTTCACCAATTTACCATTCAAAAGACGATATTGAGGCATCTTAATAAAAAATCAGAATTTTACCAAGGTCAATCTGCATGAAATTTGAGAATATTCAGGTTCTATGAAAAAAATTTCACATAAATCGGCATATCCCTGCGCAAGTCCGGAATTTGAAAAAAGCCTCAGGACAAAATCTGGAATATTCGAAATGGAACGTCTCTTTTTTCTGAATTTTTTCGGAGGGAGGCCTTGCAGATCCTGCGAATATAGTGTAAAATGTGCAAAGATGGCGTTTGCCCCTGGATTACAATATTTCGGCGTTCTTCGGCAGCGATACAAGTACCTGAAATACGGTTCTCCTGCCAAGTTCCGATTTATCCTTTTCCCCCCCGAAAGATCATGATCATGAAAAAAATATTTATCGTCCTCTGGGTCTGTATGGCCGTATTTTTTTCTGTCTATTCCCAGGCAGAATCGACTGCCCGATCGTGCGCAAAAGCGGAGAATCCCAATCTGGCACGCCGTGCAAAAGCATCTGCGTCGTCAGAATACGCGGACTTTCATTCCGCCACGAAGGCGATCGATGGATGGATCTCGCAGCTGAACAGCGGTGACGCGGGGCAGGCGTGGGCCGTCAACGGTGAAACTGCGCAGGGAAAAGCCGACTTTACTCTTACGTGGAAGGAGCCTGTTGACGCCTCGCAGATCATCTATTTCGGCCGTACGGGAGTCCAATTTCCCGATGAATGCTTCCGGGACGTCGAAGTCTTTCTGAACGGTTCCCAAACGCCGATCCTCAAGACGCAGCTCAAACCGACCATGCACGGACAGGCTCTCGAGTTTCCCAAAACGCGGGTGACGTCGATCACGCTGAAGTTCCTCTCGGATTACGGACGGCCCAATTCCGGCGCGGCGGAGATCATGGTCTTTGCCGACCCGCTTTCGCAGGAGGAGATCGAGGACCTTGCACCGCACATTTCCAACCCGAACCTGGCGCGTCAGGCGATGGCAGCAGCGTCGTCGGAGTATTCGGCTGAATATTCCGCCGCCAAGACCGTTGACGGTACGGTCCCCGAGCCTTTCAGCGGAGATGCGGGACTGGCGTGGGCGACAAAAGGCGCCATCGCGAAAGGCAAAGCCGACCTGACGTTGACGTGGAAGAAGCCGGTCGATGTTTCTCAGCTCGTCTATTTTGGACGCTCGGGCGCCTCGTACATTGATGAGGGATTCAAGGACGTTGAAGTCTACCTGAATGATTCCCCAACCCCGGTCCTCAAAACGCAGCTCCAGCCGATCCACGGTCCGCAGCGGCTCGATGTGCCCAAAACGTCGGTCACGTCGGTCACGCTGAAGTTCCTCTCGGACTACGGCCGGCTCAATTCCGGTGCGGCGGAGATCATGGCCTTCGCGAAACCCGCCTCCGACGCACACATTCAGGGGGCAGTCCCGCCAAGTCTCGTTGATGAATTTGTGGGAAGTGTCCTGCCGGAAGAGATCATCTTCTGCACGCGCAAACACAATCCGGAACACTGGTACGCCAACTTCGGATACTTTGCCGACAATGTGTACCGCAAACCGTACCACGCGAATTCCGGCGGCGCGCTGTACGCGTACAACGTGAAGACCAAAACCCTGCGGACGATCCTGGAAGACAAAGGCGGCATGATCCGCGACCCGAACGTCCATTACGATGCACAAAAGATCCTCTTTTCCTACTGTCCAAGCGGGCAGGATCACTACCGTCTGTACGAGATCAACATTGACGGAACGGGTCTGAAACAGCTTACCGGCATCGGAGAAGACGCTCCGGAACCGCTCGTTCTCCCGAAAGACGTGCTTCCGAACACATCGCCTGAATGGAGAATGGAAGCGGTCTGCGACCTTCGCGGACGCGATTTTGCGCCTCCGGGGTGGGACGATTACGAAGCGGCATACCTGCCGGACGATTCGATCGTCTTCTGTTCGACCCGTGCGAAACGCTACGTCGGCTGCTGGCTGACGCACGTCGGGACGATCTACAAATGCGCTCCGGACGGCTCCAACATCCAGATGCTTTCCTGTAATGTGGAGCAGGACAACACGCCGTGGGTCCTGCCGAACGGACAGATCCTCTACATGCGCTGGGAGTACGTGGACCGGTCGCAGGTACACTACCATCATCTCTGGACGATGAATCAAGACGGCACGCGCCAGATGATCCTTTTCGGAAACCTGAACCCCGGCGGAGTATTTATCGACGCCAAACCGATCCCCGGCTCACAGAAGATCGTCTGCTCCAACAGCCCCGGACACGGAAGAACGGAACATTACGGTCGGCTTGCGGTCCTGGATCCGGGGGCGGGACCGGATAAACAGGAATCGCTGCGCAACATCACCAGAGATGCGAACCATTCCGACCCGTGGGCGTTTGACGAAGAGCATTTCATGACTGCGTCCGGCGACCGGATCATGCTCATCAACGCGCAGGGACAGCAGTCCGTTCTCTTCCAGCTTCCGAAAGAACTCCGTGAGCAGGGATACAAAGTAAACGAACCGCGTCCGCTCATGAAACGGGAGCGCGAACGCCCGATCATGGATCAGACGGACTACACGAAAGATCACGGCACGCTCGCGATGGTGAATCTCTACAAAGGCCGCAAACTCCAGGGCGTCAAGCCGGGAACGGTCAAGAAACTCCTCATCTACGAGACGCTTCCGAAACCGATCCACTACACGGGCGGAACGGAAATGATGTCGATCTTCGGCACTTTCACGCTGGAACGCCTTCTCGGTTCTGTTCCGGTGAGCGAAGACGGCTCCGCGTACTTCAAACTTCCGGCGAATCGTCCTGTTCTGTTCCTTGCCATGGACGAAAAAGGACACTGTGTGAAGCGGATGCACTCTTTCGTTTCCGTCATGCCGGGCGAGAATACCATCTGCATCGGCTGCCATGAGGAACGGACCCTGACTCCGAACGCAGACGACCGGGACAAACTCGCCAGGATCATGTACCATAACCAACCGTCGGAAATTACTCCGATCACGGACATGAAGGATCTCGGACCCGATTTTCACGGTGTGTTTGACTTCCCGCGCGATATTCAGCCTATCCTGGACAAACACTGTGTCGAGTGCCATAATACGAGACGCGAAGAAGGCGGAGTGAACCTTTCCGGGCACTGGACTCCGATGTACACGCTCAGCTACACGCACCTGACGTGGAAGAAGCTCCTCGGCGACAACCGTAACCGCGCGGTCAGCAATTTCGATCCGTACGAAATCGGAACCGGCTCCAGCCGACTGGTCAAACTGATCGAGGAAGGACATCAGGGAGTCAAAATGCCGGCAGAAGAGCAGGCGGTCATCCGGTACTGGATCGACGCGGGCGCGAACTTCGCGGGAACGTATGCTGCGGAAGCCTCCGGGGGTGTGGGGTACTATATGGCGAACATTCCGGTCTGGAAAAAAGACACGTGGCCGGAACAGGCCGCCATGCAGGAAGCCGTCACCCGACGCTGCTTCGAATGTCATGGTCCCGCCGACGGCAAGGTGAAAAAAATGGTGTATGATATTTACTCCGACAATTACTCGCCTGCCGACCCGCGAGAGCGTAAAGACATGACCATCGCCCGCGACCTGTGCGAAACCAACACGCGGTTCTCGCGCATGGAGATCTTTAACCTCTCGTACCCAGAAGAATCGAAAGCGCTTCTCGCTCCGCTGAGCAAATCCGCCGGCGGTCTGGGAGTCTGCGAAGCGAAGTCCGGCAAGGCAGTCTTTGAGTCCACGCAGGACGCGGACTACCAGACGATCCTTGCGGGGATCCAGCGCGGAAGGGATCACATTCTGAACGACGACAACCGGTACTCCATGCTCTATGCCGACCCGAACAACGGCGAGAACACACCGCAGAAATTCAAACCCCGCTGGGCGTACCTCCGCGAGATGATCCGCTACGGCATCCTCCCTGCCGACACCGACCCGGCCGCGTCGTACAATCCGTTCACGCTCGATGAACAGTACTGGCGCTCCTTCTGGTTCGTGCCGGAAAAGGACAGCAGCGTAAAGTAAAGTTCCCTTTGGAGTGATTTTACTCTCCTTGCCTCCCTTTCCAAGAGAGGCCGCGGCAGACGGACTGCGCTTCCGCACAAGGGCACGAACTTGCTCCCCTTGGTCACTGGCGCGAGAAAAGCACTACGCGGATTTTGGAATTCACGCGGACTCATTTTCGCGCAAAAGTGCAAAATTTGCGAGGGAAACACGAAGAAAGAGTTCCCCAAATCACACCGTCAGGCCTTCGGTCTGCTCCCCCCCCGTGTGAGGGAAATCAAGTTTTGTTTTCGGTGCGAAACGGATGTCGGTTTTCCTGCCGAATGCCTTTTTCCTTTTGTCCCCCTTATTTTATTAAAAATCATGAAAAATTTGCGTTTTGTACTTTTGGGTCTCGCAGTCCTGTTTTTCGGCTCGGTCTGCCGGGCGAATGAGGCTGCGGATTGGCTGATCGATCCGAAACCGTATACGGCAGAGATCCGGATCGCGGAGGATTCCGGCACGATCGTGCTGGAAAATGGTCTCGTTCACCGTGAAATCGTTACGAAGCCCGCAGCAGCGACGGTCTCGCTGAAAAATCTCGTCAGCGGCGAAGAGTTTCTGCGTGCTCTCACGTCGGAAGGGTATCTGACGCTCAACGGTAAAATGTACGCGATCGGCGGTCTGACCGGTCAGCCGGTACAGAATTACCTCAAGCGGGAGTGGATCGAGTCCTCCAAGGCCTCCGATCTGAGCTGGACGTTCAAATCCGCGCGTCTCGAGCCGGTCGCGAAGCCGTTCGAGTGGAAAAAGCATCCGGAATGGATGGCGCAGAACTACGACTGGCCGCCGAAGGGAAAGCATGTCGTTCTTTCTTTCCAGCCCACGAAGCCGGAACTTCCGGAAGTGGATGTTCACTACGAAATTTACGACGGCATCCCCGTCTTCTGCAAGTGGATCGTCGTCAAAAACACGACGGGGAAAGCGTTTATGCTGGACAGTTTCACGGTCGAAAAGCTGAAGCTGGCCGAACAGTCTTCTACTGTAGATGGAATTCCGCCGCTGGCACCGCAGAATCTCTACGTTCTGAGCGACTATGCTTACGGCGGCATGAAGCAGGAACAGGAATACTGCAAGGGAGCCAGATTTACCAAGGATCCGGAGTACCGCACGCAGGTCAACTATTTGAGAGAGGAACGCTGTCTTCTGGACTGCTCGCCGGAATTAGGACCCGCACAGCATATCGAGCCGGACGAAACGTTCGAAACGTACCGGATCTATGAACTTCTGTTTGATTCGACGGAACGTCAGCGCCGTTCTCTCTCCGTCGCGCGTCTGTATCGGACGTGTGCGCCGTGGACGAACGAAAACCCCCTCATGTTCCACAAAACGACGACTAATCCGACGCAGATCCGCGAAGCATTCGAGCAGTGCAAGGCGACCGGTTTCGAAATGATCATCATGAGTTTTGGTTCCGGATTCAATCTGGAAAGCAAAGACCCGCAGTACCGCGCGGTCTACAAGCAGCTGGCGGACGAAGCGCGGGCGGCGGGAGTGGCTTTGGGCGGATACTCGCTGACTTCTTCCCGAAACGCGGGTACGCTTGACGACAACGTGAAGAATCCGAAACCGCAGTTTGGCCGAGGTCCGTGTCTCGGTTCTGCGTGGGGAAAAGAGTACCATGAAACGCTCAAATCGTTCATGAAAGAGGCTGGATTCCAGGTCTTCGAGAACGACGGTCCGTATCCGGGCGACTTCTGCGAGGCAACACATCACCCCGGGCACAAGAACAAAGACGACTCGGTGTGGGTCCAATGGAAAGCGCAGGCCGATCTGTACAAATTCTGCCGTGAACACGGGATCTACGTGAATCAGCCCGACGGCTATTTCCTGTCCGGGGGGAACAAAACCGGCATGGGATATCGCGAAACCAACTGGTCTCTGCCGCGTGCGGAGCAGTTGATCATCGAACGTCAGAATATCTATGACGGCACATGGGAAAAAACGTGCTCGATGGGATGGATGTTCGTTCCGCTGACGCAGTATCACGGCGGAGGCGCGGCCGCGACGATCGAACCGCTTTGCGAACACCTTCCGCACTACGACGGACGCTTTGCGAACCTGCTCGGAGCCGGCGTTCAGGCGTGCTATCGCGGTCCCCGACTTTACGACACGCCCGAAACGCTCGCAGTCGTGAAAAAATGGGTCGATTTCTACAAAACGCACCGTCAGGTCCTTGATGCCGACATGGTCCACCTGCGCCGCGCGGACGGCCGTGATTGGGACGGCTGGCTTAAAGTGAATCCGCAGGCGAAAGAAAAGGGACTCGCGTTCTTCTTTAACCCGCTGACAGAGCCGATCGAACGCACGATCACCGTTCCGCTCTACTACACCGGTCTGAACGGCAAGGCGACCGCAGCGGTCAATGGCCAGGACCCGCAAACCGTCACGCTGGACGCGCAGTGCCGAGCGAAACTCACCGTCACCATCCCGGCGGAAGGCTACCTCTGGGTCCTGTTCACGGAATAGCGTTTTGAGGCGTTCGGCACTCAGATGCCGGACAAATCAGAATTTCACGTAAAACCGGCCGAAGAACAAATATTCTTTGGCCGGCTTTTTTTAATGTAAAACATTTTCTGGAAATCCATCTGAAAAACGGGGGGAGCGTCTTGACTTTTGCTGTCGGTTTGGATATAATTGAATGCGGAAAGAAGATCCAGCAAAGCAGGAGACGAAATGTACACTTCAAGCGGAAAACCTTTTTTGCCGGCAGCGTCGGACATCGTGTTTCAGTATATT
>JAGBAA010000058.1 GCA_017939795.1 Thermoguttaceae bacterium | reverse complement strand
GGTGGAAAAAGCGGCAGAAGTACTCAAGGATTACGGGGAAGAACTCCTCGGCAAAATGACGGTCAAACAGATTCAGAATGAGGTCGTCCGCGCCTTCACTCCCGACAATCGGCGGAGGTATGATTGCCTCTCCGAAATACGCCTCGCAATGGTTCCTGTAGCGGTCCGCGATTACCTCGATTTGTGGTAAAATCATTTTAAATTTTCACAATTTGTACAAAGTGTCATAAAAATTGAAACATTCGTCAACGTCCGATAATAATTTCATAGTATTTTCACACAAGAATTTAATATATGACATTATAGAACGACTATCAGAAAAAATTTTTTTGTTGGTTTTGTTTCGTATTTTCAAATGTTAAACGGCACTCGGAAAACTTTTTTTGAAAACTTATGCAAAAGTACAAGGTGTACAGCCTGTTCACAATTTGTACATCGGGGTTTTGTGGTATAATTTTTTCTTGCTCGCGGGGGGTAGGTCCTCCGGCAGAAGAAATTAGACCTCCAAAACCTGAATCATAAGGAGTATAAACGGTGCCCAGATACAGAAGAACAGACGAACCGAACACACGTTTTGAAGAGCAGGATAACTGGCTTCTTGATTCGTATGAATTGGCGCAAATGCTTCGGTGCGACCTTCGCAGTATTTACAATTTCCGACAGAAAAAAGGGCTTCCCTGGATAAAGCTGGGGAGCAAGGTTTTGTTTCGGCGTAATGAGGTGGACCGGTGGCTTGAAAGCCTTCAGACCGTGACTGAACCGCAGAAAAAAAAGAAATAATTTGGTTTTTTTGTTTGTTTTAGTGTTCCGGGGGCTTGTCTCCCGGAGAAGTTTTTGTTATAATCAGGGGTGGCAAGATGGCAACCGTAGTTAAAAATCGGGATTCCAACACGTGGTACATTCAGTTCCAGTTCCGGGGTAAGCGTCGTAAACTTTACGGCTTCCCAAGCAAAAAGTCCGCAAGTCAGGTTGGCGAACGTATCGAAACACTGAAAGACGCGCTCATGCTCGGCAGTATTTCGCGGGAAATCAAGTTCTGGCTCGATGACGTGTGGAAGAATAACCCGGAACTTTATCGACGGCTGGTAGATGTAGGCTTGACCGACGAACGGGAAGAGTGCGGAACTATCGGCGAATTAGCAGACAGGTTCGTAAATTATCCGATAGCAGGTCGGCTTCCGAAAAAACGGACGATGCGTAATCGTCGTGTCGCGACTAATCTGCTGATCCATTTTTTGGGAAATCAGCCGATGGGGAATCTGAAAACAGATGCCCGAGTCATTCAGAAAATAACCTCCATGCGTGCGGACTGGGTGACGAAAGAAAAGGCGAATGAGCTTTACGCATTCATGCAGAGGACCTACCAGCCGACGACGTGGGGCCGGAGGATAAAGCACTTAAAAACGATGTTTGAACTTGCGGTCCAGTTCCATTGGCTTGAAGTCAATCCGTTCTGCCACCTTCGCGGAACGTCAGCGGTCAACGACAAACGGAAGTTTTTCGTTACTCCTGAAATGGCAAAAAAGGTCCTGCAGGCGTGTCCAGATTCCCGATGGAGACTGATTTTCACGCTTGGACGCTGGGGCGGTCTTCGTATTCCGTCGGAACTTGCGTTCCTTCGCTGGTCTGAAATCGACTGGACCGCGAAAAAAATGCTGATCAATATTCCGAAAAAAACCAGTCGGGTAGAGCAGGAACGCGGGAATTTTGCGACGCGCTGGATTCCGCTTTTTCCTGAAATTGACCTGGCCTTGCGTGAATATCGGGAGGAATACGACTGCGAGGATGAGGATTTTATTTTCCCGGACCTTGACGGCACGGATTCGGACGGGATTCTTCTTCGGAAGGACCTGACCGGCATTCTGCGTCGTGCGGGCCTGACTCCGTGGCCGAAACTGTTTATGAACCTTCGGTCTACGCGAGATACGGAGCTGCAGAACAGCCTTCCGCTTTATGTGGTGTGTTCGATACTGGGCCACGATCCGCAAATCAGCCTGAAACATTACACACAGATTACGGATGAGACGTTTTTGCGTCTTTCATCCTCTGATCCGGCTGCGTCGAACCCGTTCCCGCTGACCAATTCGGGGCACCATTCGGGGCACTTTTCGGGGCAGTAAGAATCGGAACGAAACAGAACCTAAAAGCATTGAATTTCAGCAAGTGCCGTAAAAAAGGGCACGAAACAGGAATAGAGATGAAAAAAAAAGAAGGCAGATGAATTAAATTCACCTGCCTTGATACCCTCTAGGG
>JAGBAA010000008.1 GCA_017939795.1 Thermoguttaceae bacterium | reverse complement strand
TAGTAGACCTGGTGTTTCGTGCCGTCCGGATTCGCGGTCCAGAGATGATGGTAGTGGACCTGCGAACGGTCGATGTACTCCCACCGCATGTAGAGGATCTGGCCGTTTGGAAGGACCCACGGCGTGTTTTCCTGCTCCGGATTCGCGGAGATCATGCGAATATTCTCCCCGTTCGGTCCGCATCGATGCAGCGTCGCCACGCCGGTCAGCCAGCACTGGACCCACCGTTTCGCGCGGCTCGACGGAAACACGATGTCGCCGTTGGGCAGGTACGCCGGCTCAATGTCGTCCCAGTTTCCACTGGTGATCTGACGCAGACCGGTACCGTCCAGATTGATCTCGTACAGATTGTAGTGACGTGTGCCGGCTTTCAGGTACGAGAAAATGCACTTCTTGCCGTCGTAGTGGATCTGCGGGTCGCGCACGTTTCCGTTCGGATCCTCAAAAACCGTCCGGACCTCACCCGTCTCAAGATCCAGGATCTTCAGCGCGCCGCCCTGCCCAAGAGGGAACGGAAATTCGTTCGTGTCGCACGCATAGTACCCGAAATTGGCGTACCAGTGTCCGTCCTTGCTCGGTTTCCGGACTGCAAAGAGAAGCTCTTTCACGTCTTCCATCGGACCGCCTGGCGCGCGGACTTTCTTCGGAAAATTCTCAAAATCATCCTGCGGGATCGGCTCGTCCTTCTCGCGGAGCGCAAGATAGTCCCAGTACGCCCAGCTTCCGTCAAAAAGACGCATTCGGATCTCATTTTTCCCCGCCTTCACCAGATTCTCCGGGATCCGGATCGTCATGTGCTCCGGCCACCCTTTGTCCGTCGCCGAGTTAAATTTCGGGAACTTCGGCGGGCCGGGGATCACGCGCTTCGGCTCCAGTTTCGTACCATTCACCGTCAGCTCGACCTGCGAAGGCTCCGTCGAGTGTCCATAGCACGTCGCCACGACGAAATAAAGCGGGACCGCGTAGTCCTTTTTCGCCTCAAACTCGATCACTGAATAGAATGAACGCCCTGCCGCTTTCCAGTCCCGCGTGCTGTTGTGGCTGCGGTACCAGTCACGCGGACGGCTTTTTCCCACGACGTATCGGCGAATAGGGACGTCTTTATCGAAAAAGTCCTCCCACTTCACCCAGCCGAATTCACTGCACCGGGCATCTGAAAAACCGATTTGAAACAGAACGTCATTTTGTGCGCTCACTTCCCGGCCGAAAAATACCGAAAAAGCCGCAATCAGGCACCAAAACAGAACTGCAAATTTCATCAAAAACACATTCATGTGGGACTCCAGAATCAGGCAGGACGGAAATTTTAAAACCAAACTAAAATTCACGGAAAACCGCACTTTTATTCTACCGCACCTCCCGCAGAATGTCAAGGGGGAGACCGTCTTTCTGCGAGCATTTTTCATCGCAAAAAATGCAAAAGGTCCTTCCGGAAAATACGTACTGATCCAGCTCCGATCTTCCCACTGACGACACAGAAGAGCCGCAGAAACACACTGAAAAGAAAAAAGAATTGGACGGGGGCTGACACGAAACTCACGGAACGTGCGAAAAACACAAAATTGAATTTTTAAATCACTTCGCAAATTTGGTTTCTTTTCGTGCTTTTCGTGTTCCTTCTCTGTGTTTCTCCGTGAGCTTTCTGTGTACTCAGCGGCAAAATTCCTACTCAGCTATCGGATAAACTACACAAAAAGACCCCTGAAAGTCCGGGACCTTCAGGGGTTCAGATCAAATCAGATCGAAAGATCCAAATTATTCTTCGTCATCATCGTCTTCCACCATATCGTCTTTGAAGACGCGGCTGGCGAGGATGTAGAGGATCGGCGTCGCGACAAAAATCGTCGAGTACGTACCGACCACGATACCGACCGTCATGACGAACGAGAAACCGTGGATCGATTCACCGCCGAAGATGTACAGCGCCAGCGACACGATGAACGTCGTGATGGAGGTCATGACCGTACGGGCCAGCGTGTCGTTGAGACTCTTGTTGATGATCTCCTTCGTCAGCGGCTGACCCTTGCCGCGGTTTTCGCGAATACGGTCGAACACGACGATCGTATCGTTCAGCGAGTAACCGATGAGCGTCAGGAACGCAGCCAGCAGCGTCAGGCTGATTTTGAAATCATCGATGAGCAGGAATCCCAGATAGGAAGCCGTCCACGTGCTCAGCGTGACCAGAGCCAGCGCGATCGTGATGTTGTGGATCAGCCCCATCGTTGAGGAAATACCGAAGCTCAGTTTCAGGAATCGGAGCCAAATGTAAAGGACGATGCCGATGAGGCTCACCACCAGAGCGAAGAGACCCTGCCAGCACATGTTGCTCGCAACGGCGCTTCCGACGGTGCTCGCGGCCGGGAAGAGGAGTTCCTGGTCGATCTCGGTCTTCATTTTGGTGAAGAATTCCTGGGCTTCTTCCAGCGTCATTCCAACGTGAACGAGCCATTCCGCCGCCGGGATGCTTTCTTCATCCGCCGTCATGCGCGTCTTATTGAGGTTCGTTACGACGTAACTGACGTTCACTTTGCCCTGTTTGGCAAGCTGATCTTCCACGAAACTCGTCATGTAGGCGTAGTCATGCGTTTCCTGCGGGAACGTGACCTTCACGCTGATCATGCCTTCGGGGATCTCAACCGCTTTAGCCTGCGGAGCAGCTTCTGCCGGAGCAGCCGGGGTCTCAGCAGCCGGGGTCTCAGCAGCCGGAGCAGCCGGGGTTTCAGCAGCCGGAGCAGCTTCAGGCGTCTGGGCCATGAGGCTCAGAACGAGCATCTGATCCATCGGACGGCTGAAATAGGCAGCAGCCGGGGCCGGAGCGGGTTCAGCAGCCGGAGCCGGAGCCGGTTCAGCAGCCGGGGCCGGAGCCGGAGCGGGTTCAGCGGCCGGAGCCGGAGCGGGTTCTGCAGCCGGAGCCGGAGCGGGTTCAGCAGCCGGGGCCGGAGCGGGTTCAGCAGCCGGAGCCGGAGCGGGTTTAGCAGCCGGGGCCGGAGCAGGTTCAGCAGCCGGAGCCGGAGTGGGTTCAGCAGCCGGAGCCGGAGCGGGTTCAGCAGCCGGAGCCGGAGCGGCATCCGTCAGGATCTCAAATTCGACTTTACGGGTCATGATCTGACCGGGGAAAGCTTCGGTCAGAGCCGCTTTGAACTCAGCGATCTGCTTCGAGCTTTCGTTCACATCATCTTCACCCTCGGCGGCCGCTTCGGCAGCGTCTTTCTTCGGGGTGGGGGTGATGATGCTGTAGCGGCGTTTCAGAAGATCGTTTTCTTCGTCCGTCTTCAGCGTCACGTCGGTCACGACGACGTCGGTGAAGGCTTCATTCGCAGCCTGGAGCTTTTCGCGGACAGCATCTTCGCCTTCCTGAGCTTCCGTGAAGAGGACCTGAACGTTCAGACCGCCGAGGAAGTCAATGTCGAGCAAACTGGAGGCTTTCGCCGCGCCGTTCGTACGGGCAATGACCAGCAGGACACACGCGACGGCGCAGACCGCAGCGATCGTGAGGGTTTTCTTTGCGTAGCTCATGAACGGGATGCTGGTTTTCGGAAGGATGCGGCGCATACGGATCTCGCGGAGCATCCCGGAACGGACTGCGAGGTCAAAGATCCCGCGGCCGACATAAATGATACTGAACATACTGATGGCGATACCGACCAGCAGGATGATGGCGAAACCGCGAATCTCCTGCGTACCGATCGTGTAAAGGATAATACCGACGAGGGCGGTGGTGATGTTGGAGTCAACGATAGCGGAGAACGCTTTGTCGAAACCGGTGCGGACTGCGACGGCGACGCCGTTTCCGGCTTCCGTTTCTTCGCGGATACGTTCGTAGATCAGAATGTTCGCGTCGACGACCATACCGATCGTGAGGACGAACCCGGCGAGACCCGGCAGGGTGAATGCTGCGTTGAAGCTCACCATGAATGCGAAGGTCAGGAGGACCAGCAGCATGAGCGAAATGACGGACACGATACCGGAGAAGCGGTAGTAGTAGACCATCAGAGCCATGACGAGCAGGATCGAGACGAGCATGGCATACTGCGCACGCTGGATCGTGTCGGCACCGAGCTGGGCTCCCGTGGACATTTCGCTGATCGGTTCGGTACTCAGAGTCGCCGGCAGACGGCCCGCTTTCAGGACGCTGACGATCATGTTGACTTCTTCCTGGGAATCGATCCCCGTGATCTGACCGTTACCGGCGATCTGGGACTGAATGTTCGGAGCACTGATGATCTGATTGTCGAGGATGATGCCGAGCTGACGGGAACGGCGGCCGCTTTCCTGACCGGGATCTTTCACCGGGAGGTTATCGCCGGTGAGACGGGCCATGCGGTTCGCGCCCTGCGTATTGAAGCTGAACTGCACGATCGGCTTCGCATTGTCGAAACCGGCACTCGCGTCGGCAAGGTATTTCCCTTCCACATTGTACATGTCGTTCACGACGAGCACTTCAACGACCGGTTTTTTCGGGTCGAACGCTTTGTTCGAAGCCGTGTCGAAGTTATTCGCGATAGCGCGGGTGAAATGGTATCCGCTGCCCATGCCGGAAACGACGCCCGTTTCCTTATCGACATTCACGCCGAAGTTTTCTTCACTGCCGACCGCGATCGGGACCCACCACGCATCCGCCTGGGTCTTATCGCTGGTCAGGAAGACTTTATCCTGTCCGTCCTGCACCGCGTCGAAGCAGTCTTTGTTGTCGATATTGTTCGCAAGAATGCGGAATTCCAGCGTACCGATCTTGCTGATGCGCTTCTTCAGCATGTCGACCTGGGCTTCGTCCGTATCCGGAACGATGATCTCGATCTGGTCTTTGTTCACACCGAGAGTACGAATGGTCACGTTCGCGATGCCGTCCGGGTCGATACGCTTTTTCAGCGCTTCCGCGAGTTCGCCGGAATCGACGTCGGAAGTCATGTTTTTGTAGTGGAGGATGGTACCGCCGTTCAGGTCGATACCTTTCTTCACATTCGTCCAGTCAACGCTCGCGCTGTGGCACAGGACCACAACACCAAACAGAAACGCAAACATACTCCAGAAGAAACGCCAGTAGTGTGTCGGCATATTCCATCTGCGGGTAAGTGCAATCGACGTGCCGGCGGAAATCGCCACCATTGCAAGCAGTACTGCAATAACCATTCGTTAATCCTTTTCTAAAATGAAAATCTATAGTGATTTCTATCTGTTTCCAAATATCCGGAAGATCCGCGATGCAGAGACCTCAGCCGATTCAGCCAGGCCTGCCCCGTACGGATCATTTTTTCTCTTCTTCTTTCGGCTCGGAGAGAACTGCCGCAATGCAGCTGATCTCGAGACGGATCTTGATGTTCGCGCTCTCATCGATGCGCAGGACAAGCGTTCCCTCCTTCGGCGTGATCTGCGTAATGACGCCGTGGATCCCGCCGACCGTCATCACCTTATCGTAAACCTTCAGGCCGTCCCACATCTGCTGACGGCGTTTCTGCTCAGTCTGCTGCGGACGGATCATCACGAACCACAGAATACCAAAAAGGACGACCATCCACAGGATCGTCATCGAAAGAGGATTCTGCGGAGCCGTGCCTGCCGCGGGTGCTGCTTCAGACGCTGCCTGAGCAAGCGGGAACAAAAACGTAAAGTTCATACTCATTTCCTGTTTTCTGTTGATAAAATGCCGAAACCCGGACCGCTCAAAACGCGGAACCGCAAAAAGGGTCCAACATAAAATCAATATCATAAAACGAAATCGCAAAATCGGCAAGGGGGGGTTTAGCCGTTTCTTGAGTCTTTTTCCGGAATATTACCCTAATTTTTCAAAAAAATGTCCCTGACCGGTCCAATTTTGGCGATTTTTGTTTTTTGTTGCTATTTTCCTGTGTTTTTTTCTGTTTTGGAGAAGGTGACTCCCGACGCGCTTCCGACTCGCTTTCAGGTCCCGTTTTCTCCTTCACTCTGCGACCAGCCTTCATAGCATTCTGCCATAAACTGACGATACCTTCCGGCCAGGATCGCCTCGCGGCACTGCGTCACGAGACGCTCATAGTACGTGATGTTGTGGATCGAAAGAAGGATCGGCCCCAGCATCTCGCCTGCCATGAAAAGATGACGCAGATACGCCCTGCTCCGCCGACAGGCCGGACACGGACAGTCCTCCTCAAGCGGGCGGTCGTCCGCGCGGTATTTCAGATTACGAAGACGCATCTTCCCATGTTTCGTGAATGCCATTGCATTCCGTCCGTTGCGCGTCGGCATGACGCAGTCAAACATGTCGATCCCGCGCGCGATCCCCTCGATCAGATCCTGCGGAGTCCCGACCCCCATCAGATAGTGCGGTTTGTCCTGAGGGAGTTCCGGCACGGTGTAGTCCAGCGTTTCGTACATCTGCGCAGGCGGTTCCCCCACGCTCAAGCCGCCGACCGCGTAGCCGGGGAAATCCAGCTCCGCGAGCCGCTGTGCACACTCGATGCGGAAATTCCGGTTCAATCCGCCCTGCACGATGCCGAAAAGGGACTGATCCTCCCGCGACGCAAAATCCAGGCACCGCTTCGCCCAGCGGACCGAGCGCATCATGGCCTCGTAGATCTTCTCATCCGTATTCGGCAAACCGACCAGCTGGTCCATGCACATCGCAATGTCGCTGCCGAGCGCTTCCTGGATCTCAATGGAACGCTCCGGAGAAAGCATCATCCGCCGGCCGTCAATGTGCGACTGGAACGTGACCCCTTCCTCCGTCAGCTTCGAACGCTGAGCCAGCGAAAAGACCTGAAAACCGCCGCTGTCCGTCAACATCGGGCCCTTCCAGCCTGTAAAATGATGCAGACCTCCCAAGTCGCGGATCAGCTCCTCACCGGGACGCAGCGCAAGATGGTACGTATTCCCAAGAATGATCCGGGCACCTGTCGCTTCCAGAAGCCCCAATTCGATCCCCTTCACCGAGCCAACGGTTCCGACCGGCATAAAAATCGGCGTCGGCACGTCCCCGTGCGGCGTATGAAGGACCCCTGCCCGCGCTTTGGTCTCCTGATCGACCTTTTGAAGTTCCAGCTTAACTTTCATTCCGTCCGATTCCAAAAAACGCCGCAGTGTCGTTTCCACTACGGCGTCTCCTCCTGATTTAATTCAAAATATCAGTCTCCATGAAGGTGCAGATTGTACTCCTTCAGCTTTTCGCGAACTTCCGTGAGGCTCGTCACGCCGAAGTTCTTGCACTGAAGCAGCTCGTCTGCCGTCTTGCGGATCAGATCGCCAAGCGTCGTGATCTGACTGCGGCCAAGACACTTGCGGGCACGTACCGTAAAGCCCATGGAAGAGATCGGTTTGTTGAGCGTCTCGATGTCGATCGAGCTGTCCAGTTCCGGAAGATCCTGCTGCTGCGTCTTCGCGCTGGTCTGGCCAAGCTGGAGATTGCGCGAAGCAAGCATCTGCTTGATCTCGTCCAGACTCGTTTCGCCAAAGTTTTTGCTCGAAAGCAGTTCCGCTTCCGTGTAGCTGCACAGATCGCCAAGCGTCTTCACGCCGATCTGTTCCAGACACTTGCGGGCACGGGAAGAAAGCTCGAAATCCGCGACCTGCATTTTGAGGATCTGCGCCGTCGGATTATGCGGCACGACATCTTCCGTGGACTGATTCGAAGCCTGTGCATCCTTCAGGTAAAGACGGGCACGTTCATTATCCGGATACGCATCCAGAACACGTTCATAGCACTGGCACGCCAGGTCATTCTCGTTCCGGTCCTCGTACATCAGACCGAGGTTGATCAGCGAACCAACGTGCGACGGGAACTGCGCGGCCGCGCGTTTGTAGAGTTCCAGCGCATCATCATCATTTCCGCGGCGGTCGCTTTCCAGAGCAAGACCAAAGAGCGCACCGGGGTGCATCGGATCCGTATCGACGGCACGGGAGAACCAGGTACCAACTTCATCGCTCGTTCCGCCGCTTGCCAAAGCTGTGATCCCGCGCTGGTAAAGATACTCTGCCGTCTGCTGGACCGAACCGCTCAGGTCATCCAGAAGAGCCAGGGCTTCCTGGATCTGACCGGCACAGCGCTTCACTTCCACGATCCCGAGAACACAGTCATCCGCACAATAACCGGCCTGACGCGCACACGTGTATTCTTTTTCAGCTTCTTCGTAATTTTTCAGAGCAAACTGCGCCTTCGCCATATAGAAATGCGCGAGTGCTCCGCCGTCGCCGTGCTGAAGCACATTCAGACTGCGGCGATACTTGCCCAAAAGATAAAGAAACACACCAAGACGGACCATGCCGGCCGGACTCTGTTCTTCTTCACGAGACTCAAGTTCATTGACGGCGTCGCGGAAAATACGGAAGTTCGCATACTTGGAAGCAATACTCCGATTAATTTTAGCGATTTCCTGTGGTCCAAACGAACAATTCATCTGAACCAGCTGACGAAGATCAAAATCCTGACCGAATGCCATACGACGTCCCTCCTCCTGTATGTGCGTAAACTCAAAGAGGGGCCTGCTCCATAGAGAACATCCCCTTCCATGAATCCATTGATTGTACTTTCCTTTTCAGGAAAAAAGAGCCACTGAGGGGAATCGAACCCTTAACCCCAGCTTTACGAAAGCTGTGCTCTGCCTATTGAGCTACAGTGGCTTTTGATTATGTCGCATAGTATAGCACGTTTCATTTTTTTGTCAATAGGGGGGGCAAAAAAATTTTTTATTCCATGGGGATTTACGAAATTTCCGAATGTGGTATAATGAAAGACAGTACGCAGCAGAATATTTGCGCAAAATGCGTTTCACACGCTGTTTCACGAAAGGAAACGAATCATGACGCACAGAGAGACCCCGGATTTTTCCTCCCGAAAAAGCCGAAGACGTTTTTCTCAGACTTTTTTTATTTTGGGAGTTTTTCTCATCCTCGGCTGGAATTTCTGCCAGGAAGATACGTGGAAAGCACTCTTCACACTCACCGACCCAAACCGGAATCCTCCGGAATGGATGGACAAAATGGAAGACATTTCCCGCACCGACCGCCTTTTGCCCGGCATTTCCCAGGATATGCTTGAAAATATCCAGGACAATGCCCCGGTCTATGCAGCAGAGACCCGCTCTCTCATGAAGCTCTGGAACCGCGTCAACGCCATGACGCCCGAAGAGATCCGAGATGCTTCCGTCGGACGGGTCCTGTTCGCCCAATACGCAAAACAACCCGGAGCATACCGTGGAAATGTCGTCCGTCTCCGCGGAAAGATCCGTCTGATCGAAAAACAGAATATCCATCCCGGAAACAGAAAAAAATCGCCAGAAGATCCGACTCCTGCAGAAGATCAGGCACAAAAAACGGCCGTCATTTCGCAGGTTCCTCAGACCGATGAGACTTCCAGCCAAAAGGATCCGGATTTCGGCTACGATTTCGACCACTACTATGAGCTGTGGTTCCAGCCTGACGATGCCCCGGCGGAACCGGTCCTGGTCAATACGCTGGAAATTCCGGAGCATTTCCCAATCGGTCGGGAGATCTCCATCCCGGCAGTGATCGACGGCGTTTTTTTCAAGCTCTACCTCTACGAACAGAGCGACGGAATTCTCGGCACAGCTCCGGCATTTTACGCAAAAAAACCGCTCTGGCACTACGCTCCGCTTCCGGACGGTCAAACGCCGCAGGACTCCGCCCTCTCTGAAACCGAAACGGAAGCAGACAAAAAAACGTCCGTCATCCGCGAGATCGTCCTGGGGATCGGTTTCGCGCTTTTGCTCGCAGGCATTTTCTTCAAGTTCGTCGAATACCGCACCCGTCCGCCGAAGCCGCAGGAACCGCTCCCGGACACGATCGAGATCCCCTGAACCAATGGCACTTCCGGCAAGTGGGTACCGGACCAGTTCCGATCTTACCGCAGAGTCCACAGAAGAACCGCAGAAATACACTGAAAAGAAAAAAGGATCAGACAAAAGCTGACACGAAGTTCGCAGAATGTGCGAAAAAACACGAATATGAATTTGGTTTCTTTTCGTGTTTTTCGTGTTCCCCCGTGTGTTTCCATAAACTCTCAGTGATGGAATTGGTACTCCGCTGCCGAAGGAACGAAAAAAACTCCCGAATGCGGAAGCAGACGGGAGTTCTTTGTTTTTGCGTCGCGGAAGGAAGGGAAGGAAGGACTACTTCAGCGGCGCAGCGGGTTTCAGTTCCAGCAGCGAAGCCTCGGTTTCCGAAACATTGCGCAGCGGCGCGTTCTGGAGAGTATCCGTACCTTCCGAGCCGGAAAGTTCGACTTTCTCGCGCGTCACGATCTGCCATCCGGAAGCCGTCGAGCGGGTCGAGACCTTTTCCGCATACTGTTTTTCCGTCTTGACAGACCGGGAAACCGCCGGTTCTTCCCACGAGACTTTCGTTACGTTCTCATCGCGCACGGTTTTGGGATCCGCGGCATTCGGAGTCTCCTGAACAGCCGGAACCACTTTGTTTCCCGGAACAGATTCCGTTGAAGACGGGATCGCTCCCGCTTCATTCACGGTACCGGCCGGTTCCAGAATGAAATCTTCCTGCGAAACGAGCACTTCTCCCGGTGCGAGCTGGAGCTGGGGCGTTTCTGCCGAAACGATCGGGTATCCATCTGCCGAAACATTGCCTGCCGGAGCCGGAACCGGTTCCAGCGGGACATTCTGCTGTGCAGCAAGAGAGACCTGACTGGCCGTGGACGCCGAGACGGGGACTGCCATCGGAGCCGGAGCATTCCAGGCAGCTCCCGCAGGAACGGCAGCCTGAAGAGCCGGGGCGGACGAAGTATTCGCCTGTGCGTACTGGGCAGAAGCGTTCATCGAACGATTCTGAAAGTCCATGGAATCGTGCTCGAGAATGACTTCCGTTCCGTCTTCAAGGTAGACTCTCTGCGTCTGTGCCGAAAGCAGGGACGCGGTGGAGGTCCCCACGGCAGACGCGGTCTGCGGAACGGCCGGGACAGCTGACGAAGCGTAATTCACCGACGCGGCTCCGGACGGAACCACATTCGCCGCGGCGGTATCGGAAACCACGACGGCATTCTGAGGAACCATAGCGCCGGCGTAGAGATTCGGACCTGCCGCATAAGCCGGATCCTGAACCATTCCGGGAGCCGGAACGGAGGCGGACGCATTCAGGTAAAAGTCATTCTGTGCGTAGATCGGATCGATCGGAGCCGCAGCCGGAACCGCACCATATCCGAACGCCATCGGAGCCGGAAGCGGACGATTCCAAAGCAGGAATCCGACGGTCCGGACACTGCCGCGGGCCACGAGTCCCGTTCCAACGACCGCAGCACGGCCAGTCTGGAATGCGACCCGCCCGGTCAGACGGACGGCATCCGCCGCAAGCGGGATCAGCCCCGGCCACACGCCGCCGTAGGGACCGCATCCCAATCCGCACGGACCACACGGAAAACCGGGGCCGCAGGGATCGCAGGGAAGGCACGGATCGCCGCACGGAATGCACGGATCGCCACAGGGGACCCCGCAATCTGCACCGACCGGGTACCCTGCCGTCTGCGGGTAAGCCAGCCCACTGACTTCCGGAGCCGCAGCAAGAACAGAATCATTCACCGGACGCGGAGCCGGAGTCGGGATCGTCTCCATCGCAGACGCATTTACCGGGATGATCTGAGTTGAGGAAACCGGAACGGCTTTCCAGCCGCTGTCGCGGTTTGCGAGTGCTTCGGAAACACCGGAAGACGAAACGTTCTGCTCTGCCGTACGGCCGGCATACGCACTGTTCCGGCGAGTCCTGGGAGCCGCATCATCGAAGCCGATCCCCATCTTTTCCGCATTCTGCTGAGCCCGAATGTATCCCGGAACCGCCTCCGACGGAGCGTAGTTCGCGCGGTAATGAAGCGTCCCGACAGACCGGGTCTTTCGGATCGGCTCTTCATACTGGACCTGCTGGATCGTCGGCTGAACCGCCGGTTGGGCCTGAACGGGCTGTGTGTATGCCTGCGAGACGGGCTGTGCGTACGTCTGCGGAACGTTCTGCGCGTACGTCTGCATCTGGACCGGTTCCTGTGCCGAAGTCACCGTGATCCCATTCTTGCAGGATGAGCATCCGCCGGACTGGTACGGACCACGGTTCACCGGGACGGAGTAGAATCCATTTTCCGGCTGACCGGCATTCATTTTGATCGGACCATACGGCGCACCGGCATTCACGAGCTGGTAGCTGCGCAGTCCCGTTCCGATCGAATTCGAGGAATGAGCGGCCGTTTCGCCCATGATGTCGCATTTTGGGCAGGCAGTCCGCCAGCTTTTGCGCAGTTCGTCAATGACGCGCTCGCTGCATCCTGGTCCCTGCCAGTAGCTCGGACCATTCCAGATCCGCGCAAAGATCCCGCCTCCGCAGGGAGTCCCAAGGCATGGGAACGGCAGGCACGGGAAACACGGTCCCGCAAAACACGGACCTGGGAGGCATGGACCCGGAAGACACGGTCCTACAGCACAGGGATCGCACGGAACGCCGCACGATTCGGCAGCACACGGAGCCGCAAGCCCCACGCCGCGATTGCCGCAATTCCCATCCGCACAGTCTCCGTTCAGACCATAGTATCCGGCCTGATTCGCGTAGATCGGCGTACCGCCGCGATCGGTCGGAACGACAGGAATACCCGGCCCCGCCATTTGGGCGTGAACGCTGAATGCTGCGGTACCGAAAACGGAAACCGCCAACAGAACAGCAAATTTACTCAAATTTCTCTTCATGATTTTGCTTCCTTCCAAGCTGGACCGGTTTTTAAGATCCCGGCCGCAAAAACACACTTCCGGAATGCATCTTTTCCGCACACTGAAATTTTCTCTCTCAAAAACCATCTTCCCAACGGTTCCTGAATACCAATTTCAGGAGATCCCTATCGAATGGACCTCAGGTACGGAGACACTCCATTTCTTTTATCGTCAAATCAACCGTCAAAATTAACAAAAAAGCAAAATCTTCAAAAATCCATAAAAAACACCCAATCATAAAAATTTACTCATCTTATACACAACACCAACTCCATATGAGATTTCTACCGATGAAACAAGAGCACAAGAACATCAAGTTTTTGAAAGGAAAGTCTATGGGAGGAACTATTTCCAAAATGTTCCACCCTCACGACCGTTCATGACATGACAGGCAGGCAGACGCCTCTCGCAGAATACCGTTGCGTGGGGGACCTTTAACCGATCGATTTCACCACTGAAGTTACTGAAGATCCACGGAATTCACGAATCGTTTGAAAAAACGAAAATCTATTTTTGCACATTTTATAAATTTCGCGTCCCTCCGCGGAAAAACAGGGTTGTAACTCCATAAAAAATGCCGTGGCTGAACGTGGTGACAACCGTGTTTTCGGTGTTTCAGACCCTCCGTGAGAAATTGGGTTGTAACTCCATAAAAAATGCCGTGGCTGAACGTGGTGACGATCGTGTTTTCGGCGTTTCAGAGCATTCGCGGGAAACAGGGTTGTAACCCTTCTTAACGATTGGGAAATGAAAGAATTTGGTATTCCTGATGTCTCGGCGAGTTCGGGGTAAGATCATGTTGTTACCCGCTAAAATGTGGAGGTTTCGCGGTGGTTACAACCCCGTTTTGGGTGTTTCAGACCGTCCACAAGAAACAGGGGTGTAACTCCAAAACACGATAGCTGAAAGTTGTGACAACCCCGTTTTCGGTGTTTCAGACCGTCCGTGAGAAATAGGGTTATAACTCCGCAAAAAAACACAAAGGTTGAAAGAGGTAACAATCATGTTTTCGGTGTTTCAGACCGTCCGCGGGAAATAGGGTTGTAACTCCGTAAAAAAACACAGTGGCTGAAAGTTGTGACAACCCCGTTTTCGGCGTTTCAGAGCATCCGCAGGAAACAGGGTTGTAACTCCGGAAAAAAACACAGAGGCTGAAAGTGGTGACGATCATGTTTTCGGTGTTTCAGAGCATCCGCGGGAAACAGGGTTGTAACCCTTCTTAACGATTGGAAAATGAAAGAGTTTGGTATTCCTGATGTCTCGGCAAGTTCGGGGCAAGATCATGTTGTT
>JAGBAA010000057.1 GCA_017939795.1 Thermoguttaceae bacterium | reverse complement strand
TCGTGAGATCGCGCTGGGGATCGGGGTTTCGTCCCCGAACGGAGTGCTGCGGCATCTTCAGACGCTCGAGGCGAAAGGGTACATTCGGCGATACACGGAAAAAGCACGCTCCATCATCCTCATCGAACGCCGAGGCCGAAAGAAACACTACTATCTTGAAGACGGGACGGAGATCTTTTTCCTGGATCCGGAAAATTTTTATCGTGCCCTTCCGGGACGGGAGTGAGTTTTTCTGACGGGATTTTCATGCCGATGCAGACCGTTCGGGACATCAAAAAGGAAGTTGACGTCTCGAACGGTTTTGGTTTAAAAATAAAAACTCCGGCAAATGCGTGAAAAATATTTGCCGGAGTGAAGATCGAAAGACCGAGTGTTTAACGGTCACTCTGCGTTGCGGTCATTCTTCATCAGCGAAAATGGAATCCAGAAGTTCTGGATCCGTTTTGGAAAGCGTTTCCGTCATCGTGAGGACCTGGACCTGCGGAGATGAGACGAACGAGATACGGAATTCTTCGGTTTCCTCTTCTTTTTCTGCGAAAATCTTATCCAGGACCTGCGGCATATTCAAAACCGAAGGATCGGTGACGGGAACGGCCGAGGCGGGAGCTTCCATTTCTTCCTGTCGGAGATACGGGAGCAGGACCGTCCAGTCCGTTCGGGCCACGTTTGTGTCGAAGGAAGAGAACTTCACGGGGGCGGAGGGAAGGAATGCGAAAGTGGATCCCTCGGTATTTTTCGGAAGCATGGCGGAAACGTCCGCAGTCGAGACCGTGTTTTCGCAGACTTCCGGAGTACCGTACGTCGGCAGGATGCCGAATTCTTCCGAGACCATCAGTGCTGCTTCCGCCTGCAGGGCAGGTCCCCAGTTTTTGGTAAGCTGCGATTTGAAGGAGATCTCCTGGGGACTTTGGGGTGCGCGGCCGTAGTTCTTCGCGAACTGCACAAGATCCGTGATGTTGATGTCTCCATCCAAATCAAAATCACAGACCGCAACGGAGTTCCAAAGATCCGGGGCCATGTTTTGACTGGACTTTCCATAGTTCTTTGCGAAACGGACGAGGTCCGCGATGGAGATCTGCCCGTCATCGTTCAGGTCGTAAACGACAGGGTAGACATTCGGCATCACACCGGCGTTTTCGAGTGTGTTTTCTGTCAGCTGGGCACCATTCGAGGCTTCGACGGAAAGAGAATTTTCGACGAATGCCGTTCCCATGGGCGTTGGTACATAATTGCCGTCTTTCCAGATGTTCGCAACGCCGCCTTTTTCGGAAGGCGTGAAGCAGATACTCGCGATCAGTGCCTGGCTGCCGTTTCCTTCCAGATTGGCTGCTCCTGCGTTTTCAACATCGGCGCGAGCCTCTGCCTGGATCTTCAGGATGTTCTGCTCTTCCACCTTCGTGACGGTGACCGAGGAAAAGAGGGAGGAATCGAACTGGAAGACGGGGTTTCCGGAGGCATCCAGCGGGTTGAAGAGGGTGGGATCGTACGTGATCTGCGCCTCATATCGGGCGATACCGTAATCGTTGACTGAAAGGACACTGCCCCAGATCTCGACCCAGACGGTGTTCCATTCGTGGACCCAGTTTTCTCCAGATGGTGCCGTTGCGGGAATGCCGTCCGCGTCGGCCAGTGAGGAGGTTTTCCGTACGATCAGCTGAGTCTGCATGGAAGCGTCCAGATTCACCGTGAATTCTTTCTTCAGCCCCAGTGTACCGTCTTCCGCCTCTTCCAGCCCCGCAAACGGCGAGCCGGAGACCGAGTGGATGAGCGAGGCATCCAGGAAGACGGAGAAAAGATCTCCCGTCTCGGGCGTTTTGCTCCAGGTCCACGTCAGGATCCCGTCTGCATACGTGAAGACTCCGGATCTCGTGACGTCTTCCGGTGCATTGCCGGCTGTCGGCGTCCAGCGGATCGAGACGGCGTCTTCCCAGGTGTTCTGTCCTGCCGTGACTTCCTGACCGAAATTCCAGATCAGCTGAAGCGAGTCTGTAGTGGCTTTCATTTTCTGTAAGACCGAGGTTTCCGAAACATTCAGCTGGAATTCGGCGTTTTCTCCCGCAGCGAATCCGTCAAGTTTGAGGACGGCCCCCTCAAGCGTGCAGAAATCGAGCGTGGTGATCTGAAGTTTGGGAGATGCCGTGAAGAGTACGGTACCGCTTCCGAACGTGAAGGTAACGGAGTGGCCGTCTGAAGAAAGCTGGTACGCATCTGCGTGGATCCACGCTTTGCCGTTGAAGAGAGACACGCTTTCCTCCGAAAGCCGGTCAGCACGAAGTGTTTCATCCCCGAAGGAAAGCGTGACTTTCGTAATCCGTCCGTCGAGCGTCTGCGAAATGTCCGCGATGCCGGACGGCGTGAAGATCTCGAAAGTCTCCGCCTTCAGCGTATTTTCGGACTGCACGATCCCCTCGACGGTCATGGCGTAGTCCACGGCCGTATTTTCAGCGGCGGTCAACCTGAGGAAATATTCCGTACCGGCAGCGAGACCGCTGAAGTTCCAGATTCCCTCGGAATGCGTTCCGGTGAAGACATTGCCCGCCTTATCGAGGACCTGTGCCGTGATCAAGGGCTCGGAATCGGTTTCCGTGTTTTGTTTCGAGGCCGTGAGGCGGACGGAAATCGACGTTCCTTCCGCAGTAAACCGGTAAAAGTCGCTCTGATGGTCAAAGGAATGGACCATGCCTGCCGTCAGCGAGTAAAGGTAAGCGTTCGGGTCGCTGACGAAGTGCGTGCTGTTGGTCCATGCGGAGTCGGATCCGAAGGCAATGTTCGTGATGCTGGAATTTTCCAGGACTTCCAGCTGGGAAGAGTTCAGGATCTTCCATGAACCGTCTTCCTGCATTTTCATCGTGAAGGCGATGTTTTCTTTGGACTGCCCGGCGACGGAGAGGATCCCGTCTTCGAACGTCAGCGCCTTTTCGTAGAAATAGGAAGTTTCTGTCTGTCCGTTCAGGAACGTTCGTGTGTCGAGACCGTTCAGGTCCGTCGTGTAGAGCGCCTGTCCGGATGAGGAAGCGGCCAATGCCGTCACGATGCCGTCATCGACTGCGACAGAGAACCCGAGCAGAGTGTCTGACGGATCGCTGTTCGACATGACCTGAAGGAGCGAGAGTCCGTTTTCTGTCATTCGGAAAAGGAACGCCGCACCTTGCGACTGGTAGAGTGTACCATTGAGTTGGAAACATTCCGTTCCAGGAGCTCCCAAAACGATCAGATCGCCATCCGCCGCGACCGAGTAGCCCAATGCCGGCCAGCTGCGGTTTCCGGAGTTTGTCGTGTCGGGGTTCAACATGTCGAGGAAGGAGTTCAGCGGGTAGGTCTGGTACGTGGTTCCCGAGATCCGGAAGACGCAAGCGATCGAATTGACGTTCTGCGTTCCCGTAACGAGGAGACCGTCGGCATAGTCCATGATGCTTCCGAAATCGGTGTTTCCCGTCGGATTGGTGATCTTCATGCTCTGCGTAAAGGTTCCATTCGGTTCGATCGTAAAGAGGTAGACCGCGCCTTTGGTGCCGTTGGCGTTTTGGGTGTTGACGGCCGAAACTGCGAGCGTATTTCCGTCGAGAGCCAGCGTCGTTCCGAAAAGGTCTCCCTCTGCTGCATCATTTGCCTTCAGGACCGCGATCTCTTCCCAGATCAGCCCATTAAATTCGTAAACGAGAACTTTTCCGGCAAGATCGGCGTTTTCCGAATCGCCGGGAATCCCGACGAAAAGGAATCGGTCATTCGCGGCAATCGAGTTTCCGCTCATGGCCTGCCGGGTGTCGGAGGGGATCATCATGATGTGCTCGCTGGAAACGTGCCCGACCGCCGACGAATTTTTGTCAAGCGAGACCGCATTTTCCATCGAGCTGTTCGTCGTTCCGTTGAAGACGGCATTTTCCGTGACGGCCAGGCGATATTCCCCCGTGCCGGAAATGGCGGAAGCCGTCGAAGAGACCTCCAGAATGTACTCCTGGGGAGCGTTTGCCGTGTTTCCGATATTTTGAAGCCAGGCAGACATTGTGTCGAAAGCGGCGGCTTCTGCGATTTTGGTCTTGACGCCGTCCTGAAGTTCGTAGAGACGCAGAACGAATTCATTTCCGGAGATCCCCATGACCGCTGCAGAGATCCGTGCAAGCGCGGAAGCTGTGAACCGGTACGAATCAGTCTCACCAGGCGCGGTGAGTTTCCCCGTGACGGTAGCCTGGCGAATAGAAGTTGAGGCGGAGTCCGCAGAAGCTGGAACCTCAATGGAGGCGAACGTCAGTTCCATACCGGATGAAGCTGCGGTTTCTTCGGAGACTTCATCCTGGGTATTTCGCAGGAGCGTCAGCACGAAGACCGTACCGCCGGATCCGGGCTCGCCAAGCATCCCGTTTCCGTTTGCCGAGACCGTCACGATGCCCGTCGTGCCGGACGCATCCGAGGAGGTGACTTCCCAGGATGCCGTGATCCCGGATCCAAATTCATCCTGAGGATAGCGGAAATCGAGTGTTTCGCCAGGTTTGAGAGTGACCTGGAACCGGATCGGAGCACCGATTTCAACATAGCCGTTCAGGTAGGCCGTGAAGGCAAAGGAACCGTCCGTTACGTCGCGATTCCACGCACTTTCAGGAAGCAGAGCCGGAGTGGAAACCTCCGGTGCCGTGATGCCGAAAGTGCGGATCCCCGTTTCGTCCGTGACTTCCGTGAGATTTCCGGCAAGGTCCCAGAATCGGAAGAGCTGGAGCGTGTACGCATCGGCAGGAAGGTTGGCGGCATCGTATTGGAGCGTCAAGACATTTCCGGAGATCTCGGCTTTCGTGAAGGAAATGGAACCGTTGAGCATTCCGGTCAGTTCGATCTGAGCGTTGAAGATGCTTTCGGAGAACGTGATCTTTACGGTGCCGTTGGGTTTTCCATCCGTCCTGCCGATCTCAAAATCGACGATCTCCGCCGGGATCGAGTCGATCGAGAATGCGGTTTCTGCGAGCGAAAAAGCTTCTCCGGAGATCGAGAAAAGTGCGGAGTCGGAAAGCTGGAGTTTCCAGGTCCCGTCTTCGACCGGCGTATCGAACGTGAATTCTACGCAGTTTCCTTCTTTCATTCGGATCTGCGAGGCCGTATGGATGACGGACGGATCCTGAATGCTGACGATACGCAAAGCATCTGCCGTGCAGAGGCGGGAAATGTCTGCGTTTTCGGAAAGCTGGAGCGTGACGGTCGAGAGCGGAGCAGAAAGCTGTGCTCCCGCGCCAACGTCGGCGACTGCTTTCGGCTGTGTGTTGAGACTGCTGACCGACAGAACGTAGCGTTCATTTTGTCCTTCCGTTTGCGGTACGAGCAGGATCGTGTATTCTGCACCGGAGGTCAGGCCTGAAAATTGGGTCTGGTTCGCGCTGCCGAGCAGTGTACCGTTGGCATCCAGGAGGAAAAACTGTCCGGTGAATGCGTTTCCGTCTGCTTTCCTGACCGAGAGCTGAACAGAATCCGAGTCGGCGGTAAATCGGAACGCATCGGAATCCTGGCGATTCCCCCACTGCACGAGTTTGGGAGACGTCTGCTCATTCGAAACGATTCCCATGGCAGCCAGAGAAACTTCGGCTCCCAGTGCAACGGAGGTCACCGGAGTCGAAAGCGTGTTGGTGTGCATCATGGTCCATCCTTCTCCAGTGTAGGCGTACTCCTGGATGAAGGAGGTGTTCGTGCCGACCGCAATGGCTGCAGCCAGACGAAGACCGCTGGTTTCCGAGATGGAAAGGTCCGTGATCTGCAGCAGATTGCCCGGCGTGATGGTTTGAGCGAGTTTCCATGTTCCACCCTGCTGTGTGTAATTGAAGATCTGGCTGTCCAGGCTTGAGATGAAAATGTGTCCCTGCGAAAGCTGAAGGTTGGGATCTGCAAAGTAGCTGGAATGTTTCGGTGTTTCCAGCACAGCCGTTTCGAGCCACACGGAACCGGCTTTTTGCCAGATCGAGAGAACACTTCTCTGGTTCAGGGTGTTCGAGAGGGAGAAGATCGCCATCGTGTCGGAGTCCATGGCGACATCGCAGCCGAAACCTGAAAGTATAGAAGCAGACGCAGAGCGGATCTGCTGCGTAAATTCCCACGTGCCGGTTTCCTGATTCCTGGTGAAGAGGAACGCAGAACCGCATTGCGGGAGCTTGCCGTCTGCATCGCTGGCAAATGGCGCAGAAACGAGGAGCGTATCGCCGTAAAGTGCCGTAGAGTAACCGAAGGACTTCGATTCCCGCTCGGAAATGGTTTCCGGAAGCGTTAGTGAACCACTGAATTTCCAGAGACCGGAAACGGTATCCAGTGCGTAGGTCTGAACCCCCTCGGCAGTTCCCAAAACGAGCGTTTCGCCGTCCAGCGCGATACTTTGGATGAAGTCGTTTGCGGAGATGGAAATGACCTGCGTCGGGACCCATTTCCCTGCTCTCAGCTGGTAGACGGCGGCATGATCCCTGCCGGAAATTGCGGCGAACTCTCCGGAAATGACGGTTTCCGACCCGAAGGAAGTGAGTTGGTCTGCCGTCAGGGAGGGTAACTGGAGTTCTTCCAAAAGGACATTTTCTTTCAGCGAAATATTTCCGACGGCCGTCGTGTCGCGAAGGTCTGTTCCGGAAAAATCATTGACTTCCGATTCGTAGACGGCATTTCGCAGTGCTGAAAGTTCAAAATCGACGGCGGGGGTGCCTGAGGAGGCCGGATTTGAGAGGAGCAGCGTGTACGTGACGTTTCCGCCAGACGTATTTTTCAGCCCGGTGATGCGCGTGCCGTTCAGCTGGGAATCCTGGATCGTTCCCTGTGCGATGATGGTCCGTCCGGAACCGGTTTCCGTACAGAGTTCCAGTTTCAGCTGATTGCCCGCACTGTCTGCCAGCATGAAGTTCATCTCTTCTCCAGACGCAAGCGTCACGGAGATCTCTTTCGTTTCTCCAGCCGCCAATGATCCGACCAGCGCCGCTTCCTGAATGGGGGCATTTCCCAGCGATGGGAATGTCAGCGTGTCGCCGGTTCCGTCCGGGGAACAGAGAGAGGCGTGCAGTGCTGCGCGGATGGAGACGTTTCCGGCTGTCTGGCTCGTGATCGTCAGGACCCAGGCATCCAGCTGCTCATCGTAGGCAGGCTCGGAAATTTCCAGCTGCATGGAGTCCGAGGAGGCTTTCACCTGGAAATCAAGATCTTCAAGTGCCGCACCTTCGCACGGAATAGCGACGCGCAGAGGTTCGGATGGATCCGTGATGGAAAAAACGGCAGACCCCTGCTGGATGGAAGAACCTGGGATCGCAGAGGGCGCCATCGGGACAAAAAGGATCCCTTCGTAGGTGCACGCAAGAGTGAACGGTGAGATCTCCGTCCCGCGGAGCGTTTCCAGACCGCTGACAGTCAGGTCCCATGTACCGTTGGGAACATTGGCCGGGACAGTCCAGACGATCCGGTTCCCGTCGAGCATATTCTTAAATTCCAGATCGTAGTTCCCCAGTTTGGCGGAAGCGTCTTCCAGACTGGAAACGAGGATCTGCTGCGCGTATTCGACGACGATCTCGTTTGCCTGAACGAAGACGGACGCTTCGGAACTGAGATCCGGAAGATAGTCGCCGTCAAGGACACTCAGTGTGTATGGCGTACTGGTCGAGTCGGCCGAGTAGAGTGTGATTTCGTATTTGCCGACAGCCGGCGGGGTGAATTTGTATTGCGCGGCCGTATAAATGCCGCCGATGGTGCTGGTGGTCTGGACCGTGGAGACGGCAGATCCGTCCGGTGCGAGGATCTCAAGTACGGGAAGAACCGCGTTCGGAGTCTGGACGGTAAGATTCAGCGTGACTTCATGGGTCGACGTAACGTTCAGCTGCCAGCGGTCTGTGTCGGCAAAATTGGTCAGCGTACGGATCTGGTGGTTCATGGGATCCCAGACGTCCAGACGATTTTGCGAAAGGATCGCAGAACGGCCAAACGCACCGGTCTCATCGTACTGGAGAGTCTGGATCCTGCCCCAGCTCAGGCCGTCGGCATTGGAGGTCCTGCGGTAGAGGTAAACGACTCCGGTATTTTCCAGAGAATCATTCAGTGCCGTCGGCGAGGAGACCGTAAGCTGATTTCCGCAAAGAGAAACGGAGGCGCCGAAATCGTGGACCATGGCGTCCTGTACGAGTTCCGCGGCTGCGTGCCATGCTCCAGTACTTTCCGTCTGCGTCCACTGATAGACGCGGACACAGTTGGTCCCGTTGACTTTGCACGCAAATGCAAGCGCGGTGTCGTCAAATGCGAGCGAACGGGCAAAGTCCGAAATCGTCCCTGCGGAGAATGCGTCGGCGAGATCCGTTCCTTTGATCTGGCTGCTCAGTGTCCAGCTGGAGCCGGAGTATTCGTAGATGCCGAGTTTCTGCGTTCCGGCACTTGCGGCACAAAAACGTTTTCCCGCGGCGTCCCAGGCCAGTTTGGAGCCGAATTCCGCGCCTGTGGTTCCGGAGATCGTCTGGGCAAGGGTCCAGCCGGACGCCGTTTTTTTGAAGACGCAGACAGACCCGGAATCGACGCCGTTCATGCTGTTTTGCGGAGCGGAGACAAAAGCCCATTCATTCGTCAGGAGAATGTCGGAGCCGAATCCGGAATCTGCCGTCAGGTCCGGCTGCGTGATGGACGTGCTTTCCAGACTGTTTTCGTTCCGGGTAAAGCAGAGAACGGAGCTGTTTTCGGGAGTGCCGGCCATGATCTGGTCGCCGCATACCGCCAGTACCGTGCCGAATGTATCCAGATCGATCTCAGAAGAATTTGCGGTGAACCGCGTGTTTGCGATCTCCGTCCACTGGGCATTTTCGTATTCCAGAAGACGCAGAACTGCAGAATCGCACACGCCGTCTGTTCGGGTAAACGTCACGGCAGCCATCCGGTTTCCGCTGACCGAGAAGGAACGGATGGATTCACCGGCGAATTGGGTAAGTACGGAGTCCGCAGAGGTTTCCGTACCTTCCGTTTTTCCAATTCCCAGTCCGGCGGCTCCCAGGTCGTTCACGATCGGGGAGGGGGTGAGTCCGTCATTTCCTGCCGTGCAGTTTTCCGTGACCGTCAGTGCGTAGGGAGAGATCTTGTCTGCCGTGGAGTCCTGCAGTTTGACCTGGAGAAAATACTCGGTCTGTGCCGTGAGGGCGACGGAATTCAGGACGGTCGTGAAGTCATCCGCTGCGGTGCCGACGGCCAGAAGTTTCCGGCTGGAATCGTAGAGTTCCACCGTCATGCTCGTTCCGGTCATGGAATGAAGCTGAATATTTGCCGATCCTCCGGAAGCCGTGAAGGAGTAGGAGTCAACGCGGTCCGTTGCGGGATCCAGTGTCTCTCCCAGCTGTCCGAGCGTCACCGATTTCTGGACCGTTCCGGATGCGGAATTGCTTCCGGAAGTCAGAATGCGGGTAAATTCGAGTTTCTGGATGGCGTTGGCGTCCGTCAGGGTATCGCTGCTTTTCCGGCCGCTCACCATTTCATTTTCCATCTCGCAGAAGCTGCTGACCAGAAGCGTAAATTTGTCTGCCTGTGCCGAGTAGTTTCTCAGCGTAAATTTGATGGAATCAAGATTCTCTACGTTGAACGAAAATGCATCCCGTCCGTTGAATTGCTGAATATTGCCGCCGGCCCGCAGTTCCGCTCTGCTTCCATTTTCCGAAATGAGAAAAACGGAAAGTGAAGAAAGCCCCTGCGTGTTGATCTGGATCTCTTCAGAGGTCTGATTGGCATTGAGTTCCAGGATCTGGGTCCCAAAAACTGCCTGCGTACCGCTTGGAGTGACCGACTGAAGCGGGAGAACCGGGTTGACGCTGAGCATGACGCGGTTTTCGAGAGATTCAAGGTGAAGTTTCCGATTCTTGTTTGATTTCATTTTTTCTTGCTTTCTGCTGATTGGGAACAGGATGGAAAACGATGCCGGACCGTGTGGAAAACGAGACCGGACTCGCATGGGATCCGGATCGGATGTTCTTCAGGATTTTACCAGAAATGCTGAAGAAACGCAATCTTTGTCCCGATTTTTTTTCTGGTTTTTTTGGACTTTTTCAAACTTTCCCGCTCCTGCGGTCAAAAATGAAAAAGAAATTGGGAGTTTGGGAAAAAGGCGCAAAAAAGGACGGACCGTGAAAAGAAATCTCTCTGCAGTCCGCCCTTTGCTGTCTGGATCCGTGAGGAAACTTACGCCCGTTTCGGTGCCGGGATATTCAGCGGTTCCTGAAGTGCCGCGGCAAACTGATCGGTAAAGTCTTCCTCTTCAAAAATACCGTCGAGCAGTTCGGCATTTTCCGATACAGACTGGAATTCCGAAATGGGATCTTCATTCAGGTCCGTTTCCAAAATGCTCTCGACAGTCTCTTCTTTTTCTGTAGTCGGCGATACCCAGCTGAAGGAACTTCCGGAGGTCCATTCGCTCCAGGCGGCATCGTTGAGCTGCGAGTGAAGGCGTTCCTGTTTCCGGATGCTGTTTTCGACCGTCTGAACGGCGGCGTTCATCAGCGTACGGTTCCATGTTTCCTCTTCCACGATGGAAGAGACGGTGACGGTCAGGCATTCTGCCGGAGCAGATGCGATTTCAGCAAAACCGGAAAGTCCGGAAATGCTCACAGAACCGCAGGCTGCATCGAAGGATCCGCACTGGACGGAGGAACCGATCTTTCGTGCTTCGGTGAGGATCTCGACGTCAACGTCGGAGATCTCGAGACGTTTGCCCGGGTCGATCGTGTCGTTCATCAGGTCGCCGTCTGCGTAAACGTGTCCGTTGAAGACCAGATAGGAATTTCCGTCTTTCGAGGTGAAATTCAGGCTGGAGCTGATCGTTTCACGGTATCCGTCGTAGGAATTGCTCATTCCCAGTGCATGACCGAGTTCGTGCAGGAGGACCGTGTAGAGATCGTACTGGTCTGCCGTGACGTTTGCGCTTTCGCCGACATACCATCCCAGGCCGAGTGCGTCGGAGTCGAGGTAAACGACTGCCGTGTTCGGTTTCCCTTCGGCATCGCAGTCCAGGATGATGGTTTCGCCGAGGATCCCGCCGTCAACATTCTCATAGTCTTTTACGATGATCTGAACGTCAAGGTTCAAAGATTCTCCCAAAGACTCGCTCCACGCATCGATCGCATCATGCAGCGTATCCGTCACGTTGGCTGTACCGTCGGTTTTCAGGTTCGTGCCGATCCAGGTCTGGAAGAAATTCTTCGGGTAAACGACTGCCTGCGTCCCTCCGGCGTGCTTGCCGTAGTTTTTCGCGAAGGACGTGAGGTCGCGGATGTCGATCGTCCCGCTGTTGTCGAAGTCCATCGCCCAGGCGCGTGCGTCGGTCGCCAGCGTCGTGTTGGTCCCGTACATTTTGGCGAATTTCACCAGGTCCTGAATGTTGATCTGCCCGTCATCGTTGGCGTCGTAGACGACTGCGAAGACTTCCGTATTTACGAAGACTTTCGTATTCACGGCAAGGCGGGTCTGCTCGCTGTCGCGCAGGGTGACGTCCTTAAGAACGAGTCCCATGGAAGCCGAGTTGATCGTGTCCGCCGCGACTCCGCCGTTTTCGTTCGCCGCAAGCTGGACCCGGCCAAGGAGCACAAATCCGTCTTCGCGCGTGACTGTCTGCGTCAGGTCGCCGCCGAGGTTGGAGATGGTCCCGGTCTCTGCGTCGATCGTGAATTCCAGACCGTTTTTGACGAAGGAACTGTACTCCACGCCGACCGCCTTGAAAATGGCGGGATCGTATCCGAGATCGACCTTCACGTTCGCGATATCGGTTCCGGCTTCCTGCGTGTTGACCCAGATCTCGACCCACGAGGAATCCCACTCGGTCAGGTATGCTTCACTTTCCCGCAGTGTTTCGGACGTCTCGGAATCCGATTTGTCCTTCACGACGGAAAGGTACACGCCGTTCCCCTCCACGACCGTTTCTTTTGCCGACTGCGACCCGCGCATCGAATCCGCGTCGTAGGTCGTGACCTTGAACTGGGAATCGTGAATGGATTCGGGATTTTGAACCTGCGAGTTCGTGCCGATACCGGACATCAGATTGCCGTCGATCGCGATACTGAGCGTGGATTCATTTTGGGATTCTCCCGCATATTCCAGAGACCCCTCGGCCTTAAATGTCAGGAAGGAAACGATATATTTCTGGTTGCTGAGACCTCCTCCGATTCCCAGTGGCGTACGCTGGAAATTGATTGTCGTCGTGCCGTCATTCTGCACCGCTGACGTGAAATGAAAATCTCCCTCATTTGCGGTGGAAAGGATCTCGCCGATACCGTTGACGCTTATGGTGTACTTGGAGTCGATCGATGCGGCAAAATAGAATGCTTCCAGTGCAGGATCAACGATCGGCAGATTGCACCGCATCCAGACCTGCATGGTGTAGGTCTTGCCTGCTTCCACGTTGGAGAAGGAAACGAACTTTCCGGAATCCAGCGCACTGGTACTCGTGGTCTGATCCTCACCTTCCACGACACCGACGACCAGCTCGAACGGCTGGACCCAGTTCGTGGAGAGGGTGACGGTCAGCTCACTGCCGTCGGTCAGGGAAAGCGTCACGTCTTTCGCCGTTCGGTCCTGAATGACGTCGTACGGACGATAGTAGACGTAGAATTTTCCCGACTGAGCATCGTAGGCGAGATACTTGAACGGACTGTTCAGCGAATCATCCACGGAGCCCAGGACCGCGATCTCGAGCTCTTCCCGATGGTTTGCCGCGGTGTCGCTGAAAACGAGGACCTTCTGCGTCGTCGAAACGAGTTTTCCGATGCTTTCCTGTGCGATCGGCAGGTCGATCTCTTCACGAAGAAGAACATCGTGCTGGATGATCGTATCCTCACCCTGCTGTTCGCGCATCGAATTGTAGATCTCCACGATCCGGTCGGAGGAAAGGATGGTATCCTGCTGGGTCACGTTCGCGCCCGGTGTGCTTCCTTCGGCCAGTGTGGAACCGGCCTTCAAAACGGAACCCGGCGCAAGGAAGAATACTTCGCGCAGGATCTCAATGTCCTGATCCAGAACGACGTCTTTTCCAAAAATGAAATCGATGTCTTCGTCGTCGGCATCCGTGGAATCTGCAGTGACGTAGGAGTTTTTGGAACTCCATTTCAGTACATGGCTGGAACCTTCGTCATCGTTCCACTTCACGTCATTAAGCCAGGATGGTTCCGAGGCACAGGAGAAGCGTCCTCCTGCCAGGATGACCGTTCCTGCCTTAATGACGGTTCCGGCTTTCAGGACCGTCCCGACAGTTAGTGCGGCAGTCTGTCCGCTGGATACTGTGGTGTCCGATTTCAGCGTCAGGTCTTTTTCAAGCTCGCTGTCTGCCGGGTAGGTCATCATCTGGTTCTGCTCGGTCGCGAGGCTCTGGTCGGTGATTTTCGCTTCGCCGTTGACGAGGATCTGGACCGTCTGGTCAACGAACGCACCGCTGGCGTCCGAAACACGGACTGTGAGCGCGTAGATCCCCATGACCGACGGCAGCGTGTACTGTTCGCTCACCGCGGTGGACGCACCGGCATTGGCGAGGTACTTGACCGTCAGTTTCTCGTTCGTTCCGTCCGGGTCGGTGAACTGGCCGGCCAGAAGTTTGGTCAGGTCGACTTTTTCGCCCGCCTCGCCGGAGATGGAGAGTTTGGCGTCGTCTTTCAAAACCGGCGCATCATTGACGTTGGAGACGTTCAGCGTAAACGCAAAATCAACGGTCTGTGCTCCTGCGGTTCCGACGGCAGTATCCGTGACGCGGAGGGTGAAGGCGACTTTTCCGTGGAAGTTGGCGTCTTCCGGCGTGAAGATGAGTTTTCCATCGCGGACGATGAGCGTTCCGGCCGTTTCAAAACCAGTCCGGGCATCGGAGACCGTGACGTTCTGAACGTCAAACGTCATGTTTTCTACCGGCGTGTCCAGGTCGGTGAGGACGTCGGAGATCTGAAGCTCGTAGGATGGAGACTGGCCCGAAACGGCATTCTGTTCCGGGACGGACCATTCGCCCGTTTTGCTGTCGGCTGCCGAGCCGTCTTTCCAGGTCGGTGCCCAGTTCACGTCCTGAATGTTGACGTGAATGGCTGCCGAGCAGGTTTTCGTTTCGCCCGGTTTGCTCAGCGTGTACGTGATGGTCTGGTCAGAGTACTCGAAAGCCGGGATCTCGATCTCAATGTCGCCGTTTGCGTTGAGCTTCGCAGAAAGCGTCGTTCCGTTTGCAGAGACCGCGCTGATCGTCCAACCTTCTGCACCGATCAGACTCGATGCTTTGACCGTGAGCGTCTGCGTCGTCTGGCTGCGCAGCGGGGTGAGCGTCACCGTGCGGGCCACGGCACTGAAATTCAGCGAAACGGCACACTGCGCGGATTCGCCAGTGAGCGTGTTTTCGACGTCCGCAGTCAGGGTGAGCGTGAAGCCGTCAAGTGCTTCCCAGTCGCTCTCCTGTGCCTGGATCGCCGGTGAGCCGACGGTCGTTCCATTCAGGATGGAATCGCGGATGAGCTGGAATGCGTCTGCGGTTTCTTTCAGAACGAAGACGTAAGTCCGTCCGTCTTTCACGATGCGGATCTGTCCGGAGGCTGCGTCAAACGTGACGTTTTCCGAAGAGACTGCCTGAATGTTTCCGAACGTGAGCGTACCGTCATCCTCTGCCGTATCGCATTTGCCTGTTTCGCCGGACGGATCTTTCGCGAGGAAGCCGTCTTTCGTAAATCCCATTTCCGAGCTGGACAGCTGGAACCAGATCTCCTGATTCGGCGTGTACGGCGAGGCCGGAACGTTTTCGACGGCGATCTTCAAGACCGTCTGAACGGCTTTTCCTGCCGTTCCCTGTGCGGAAATGGTCAGCGAGGCCGTTCCGGAGGCGTTCTGTGCGAGCGTAAAGGAGATCGTTCCGTCTGCGGAGACCGTCGGCGATCCGGCGAAAAGCTGCGTGCACGGTTTGCGCGTACGGACGCCGTTTTCTTCCGTGACGGTGAAGCCGGAGAGATCGGAAACTTCGACGTCGGCGATCTCCCAGTGCGTTTCCTGCACGTACCCGCCCCATGCCTGTGCTGCGTCAAACGCATTTTCAGCGCGGAGCGTGACTGCATGCGCGGCCAGAGAATCGTTTTTCCCGGTGAATTCGGAGACCTTCACGTTTTCCGCGGTCAGGTTCTGAAGACCGGCCCATTCGATCGAGACGTTAATGGTGAAGGTTTTCTCCAGCGTACCGTCGGAAACCGTCACGTTCATCTGCACATTGCCGTACAGCCCGGAAGAGGGAGTCCACGTGACGGTCTTCTCGTTGATGCTGCACGTACCGTTGAGTTTGCCGTCTGCATTGACTCCGGCACTCTTGATGGTCCATGCGTCGTTTTCCGGATCGGTGAAGAACCCGGAAAGATCAAACGAGTAGCTCGGAGCCGCTTCAAGTTTCTGCGTCGCGGAGACAGAATCTTTCAGCTGTTCCGGCGCGAGGTCCGCTTTTGAAAGGACTGCTGCGTCGGTTTTCGTGACGCTCTGGCCAAAGGAGTCTTCTGCCGTGACGCTCAACGTGCCGACGGTGTGTGCCGCACGGACGGCATCGCGATCGGAAAGGGTGAACGTCAGCGTCCAGGTGCCGTTCAGAAGTTCCGCATTTTCCAGCACGATCTTGCCTTCCAGTCCCGCAGCGGCCGTGAAATGAACGGAGTGCCGGTGCGAGTCGCCGTTTCGGAGGTCTTCATCCTGGAAAAGTGCCGCAAATTCTTCCTGCGTGTACGTCACGGAGATCTGATTTTGCGCCGGAGCTTCCGGGAACGTGAACTCCCTGTCTGCCAGACTCGCCGAGGCATCGAGTGCCGGAATGTGGTCGTACGTCACGGAGATTTGGGAATCCCAAACCGTTTCGTTTCCGACGGCGTCCGCCGCCTTGAAGAGGAAGGTGGTCGTTCCCCACGGAATGGAGACGCCGTTTTCCTCCGAATAGACGGTCCACGAGGCGCCGCCGTTGACGGAATAGTATTTCGTGACGGCGAGAGCGTCTTCCGCGTCGAACTGGAATTTCACGATATTTTGGGTCGTGGATCCGTTGGTTTCCGTGATGTTCGCGCTTCCGATGAGCGAAATGTTCTGAATGACCGGTGCCTGTGTGTCGATGGTCAGCGTGCCGATGCTCTGCGGTGCGTCAAATGCCTGACGGCTTGCGGCGTCGAGGATCTGGAACGTGAAGGAGTGAGTGCCGTCCGCGAGGTTTTCAAGCTGAACTTCTGTCGGGAACGTGCCGTTTTCTGCCGGAATCGTGAGGATCTCCGCCCCATTGTCGAAAATCTGGAGCCATGCGTTTCCGCTTTCGGTCAGCGTGCCGGAGAGCTGGAGCGTCTGCGAGTTCTTTTTCGTCGGTGAGGCCGTTTCTTTCAGCGTAACGGTTCCTTCGAAGCTCGGAGAGACCCGGTCCACGGTGATCGCATAGGTGACGGACGGCATTTCGGACGACGTTTCATTCTGGATCCCGTCATTTCCCCAGAACGTGACGAAATAGCGTCCATCAGTCAGCGCGGCGATACTGTGTGCGATCTGGACTGTGTGCGATTTTATGTTCGCATCCGAGATGGAACCGGCATCCTGTGCCAGGATCGTGCCGGCGGCATCTTTCAGCATCCAGCCCCACGACTGGATCGCCGTATCGTCGGTGATCGCCGCGGAAATATTCAGGTCGGCCGAGCCGTCGAGGACGTACTCGCCCTTGACGAACGCGGAATTTTCGCTGAGGAGGAAATCCTGCGGCTTGACGGTCGGTGCCTGATCGTCGAAAATGTACGAGACGCGGAATACGATGCCGATCGTTTCGCCGAATTCGTCTTTCAGTGTAAAACTCAGGTCTGCCGTCAGCGTTTCGTCGAGCGACACTTCGTTCATCGAAAGGATCAGTTTGCCGTCCTGGAATTCCGCGTTCTGAATGGCGGAATTGTTCGCAAGCTGAAGGTTTCCGACGAGGGTAAGCGTCCGTTCATCGATCACGTGATCCGCAAGGTCAAGGACGATTTTCCCTGCGTGCGGGCCGTCCGTTTCGCGCAGACCGATGCTCATGAGCTGGTCGAAGACGGCTTTTTCTGCGGATGCGCCGTCTGCGGGCGTGCTTTCTTCCGCGTTGAAGAACGGATTTTCCTGGTTGGCCGTCGGTTTGATGTTCCAGAGGATCACGTAGTCCGAGGAGACCGGCGTCGTGTTGCCTGCAAAATCGGTCGCGGTGAGCGAGAACGTATTTTCTCCGTAGGCCAGAGTGACTTCAAAAGCCTCCGTCGGATCCAGCGTCATGGAATGGCCGTTCTGTGTGAGCGTGAGGAATTTCACGCCGGAAAGAGCGTCGCTGAAAGCAAACTGAAGCGTCAGTTTCTGCGATTCCGTCTTTTCTGCCGAATTCAGGATGGAAGCGGTCGGAGCGGTCTGGTCGAGGACGAAATCAGAGACCGTCTGCGATGTCTGATTGCCCGCATTGTCCGTGACCGTAAGGGTAAAGGAGTACGTGCCGTCTGCGAGCTGGATGCCGCCAAGTCCCGTGAAGGAACCGGTGCTTGCGTCTGTGCCGTCCGAAATGAGGAATTCCGGGCGGAAGGTGCCGGAGACCGATCTGCCGTCTGCTGTGGTTCCGGAATAGGAAATTTCAGCACGCATTTCCTCGTTTTCCGTCCAGTCGACTTTCACGTCAAACTGGGGCTGGAGTTTGGAGGGGGACGCATTCTGCGGCACAAAATCGGAGATCGTGCCGTTAAGGACCTGGTCGATCTGAATGACGGCGAGTTCCGTGTTTTCGCTGGTTTTGTTGCCGAAATCGTCTTCCGAGACGTAGGAGATCTGCACGCTGGTGCCGTTGGTCAGGCCGGAAAGCGTGACGGTTTTTTCGAAACCGGGTTCCTGAGTCAGATCGATGGTCTCCGTCTGGGAAGTTCCGTTCGCGGTGTACCGGATCGAGACCTGCGCCATGACGATCTGATTGATGTCGGATGCCTTCAGGTGCAGCGTCATGGAGTTTCCGGAAAACGCGAGGACCGAAGGATGGAGTTTCCCGGCAAATTCACCGGAATTTTCCAGACTGACGGCCGGAGCTTCCGAATCGTTGGTGAAATGGAGCGTGAATCGGACCGTGTCCTGCTGAATTCCCTGGGCATCCGTGAAGAATGCGCTTTCGCCGTACTCGTCTGCGTAAGTGAGCGAGATCCCGGAAATGTGCGCTTCAAGGTCTTCCATACTGCGGTCTGCCAGAACGAGCTGGATGGTTCCGTCGTCCAGAATGACGGCGCGTTTGACGGCGTCTCCGTCGAAGTGCACTTTTACGCTGGAATTCTCGATGGCGGAACCGTCGGTTTCGGTGAAAATGTCGGAAACTTTTCCGAGATCCCAGATGTATTCTCCCGCCGCGTTCTTTTCAGCCGTCTGGATCGAGAGGTATTTGTCCGTGCCGTGCAGTTTCTGGCCGGTTTCCGTTACTTGCGGAGCCTGGTTGAAGGTCGTGCGGAACTCTTTTTCTGCCGTATTTCCTGCTTTATCCGTACACTGGAACGTGAAGATATTTTCTCCGTATGCCAGATCCAGCGTATACTCCCACGTCATGGTTTCTGCGTTGAACGAGCCGGAGAGCTCTTTTTCTCCGCAGAAAAGTCTGCCGGACTCTTTGGCGTTGATGTCCGAAACGGAGACTTTCAGGATCTGAGTCTTTTCGGAGACCTGCGCCTTCGGTGCTTCTGCAGAGATGACCGGGGATACCGTATCGATCGTGAGGCGGATCTCGCGGACATCGGTCTCATTTCCAGCCAGATCGCACGCACGGACCGTAAATGTGTGGAGTCCGTCCGGCAACGCATTCGGCTGCGCCATTTTCAGCGTGAAGATCCAGCCGTCGCCGGAACGTTTCACATTTTGCTCAAAGAGCGTCTGCGTCAGCAGGATCGTCTGGACGTCTTCGGAACCGCACGCAAGGATCAGGCGGATCCCGTTTGCCGGATCCTGGATCTCGGCGAGGACCGCTTCATACTGTGCCTGCGTGAGTGCCTGCGTGAGCGTGAAGTTCGGCGTTTGGTCCTGCGTGTAGAGACCGCCTTCTTCGGTCTGCGCCTCGGAATCCAGCGTGATGGAATCCGGCAGAAGCGTCGGAGCCTGCGAGTCGATGCGGATCTCGTACGTATTCTCGCTGTTTGGCGCACCTTCGTAACTGAGCGTCAGGCGTGCGGCGGAATTCGAGGCCGGAGCTTTCAGCGTCAAGGTGAATGTGCGGAATTTCCCGGCTCTTGAGAGCTGATCGACGGTGTAAATGCAGTTTTCGTCCTCGTAATTTTCGAGCATATCCGGGATCGAGACCGTATGCGTTTTTCCGTCTGCGGTCTGGAATGAGATCTCTCCCTGGATCTGCATTTTGCCGTCTTCCGGAATCTGTCCCTTGAGGACCAACTCGCCGTTTTCCGTCGGCTGCGTGACGAAGAGCTGACCATCTTCCGTTTCTGCGGGAGTGAGGGAACCATTTTCCACGGTCAGATCCGAGAGTTTCGGCTTCACGGTGATCTCCTGCCGCAGGGAAATGTTCTGCTCCGGTTTCCGGACGAGCAATTCCAGTTCGTTCTGCGTCAGGCGTCCATTGCCGTCGAGATCCAGAAGAGGATCCAGCTGCACTTTGCTCAGATCGATGCCGTACTGCATCTGGAAGAGCATGGCAGAGTGCGCCGTCATTCCCTGACCTTTCATGACGGAACCGAGTGCAGTGAAGTACTCCGTACTTTCAATGGATCCATTTCCGCTCGTATCGCCGGGTAGGGTAAAGAGTACGTTGATCGGATTCTGTGTATCGACACCGGAGACCGTGACGGTGTAGTCCGTCCCAAGCCCCATCTGAAGAAGCAGGCTGGTCACGCCGTTTTCGACCTTCGAATTCAGGATCTTCTGCGCCGCTCCCTGAGAATCCTGAACCAGAATATCGCCGACATTGACGTCACCCTGTACATGCAGCGTGACGTGCTGAACGGAAGTGTCCTGCATATTCTGCGCATTGTTCAGCGTGACGTAAAAAACTTCCGACTGAATGTTCATTTCCGCACCGGCCAGCGAGACGGCAGAAAGCATCTGGCGTTCTTCGAGAGATTCCAGATTCGGCGTACGATAGAGGCTCTGTCCCGTACGGCTGACGCGGCTTTTCTGGAAAAGTCGGGTGGATCTGAATTTTTTGGATTCCGTATTCTTTTTCATTTCTGTTTTCCACTCTGTGGGTGAAACCGGGATGCGGGACCCCGTTCAGACACTGCTGAACGACCAAAAGTGAACTTGAGTTCCATGGATCGGAGAGAATTTGGTGAAATTTGCTCCATTTCTCCCAATGTACCTGCAAAACGGTTCAGGAAAATGCTGCCGAAGGAAATTGGGAAAGAGGGAATATAAGACCTGCGGAATTTATTTCGCGCAGAGTGCCATCTTCCCTGACGGCAGACGTGAGGCCGTTTTGCGGCTCGAATCATCTCTTCCGGTATTTCCTGCCGGCGAAATGCGTATCCGTGCATTGGTGAGACGATCTGCTTTGCCTGGCCGATCCTGTCTGTTTCTGTTAATGAGGAGGCTTCACTGCCTCGAATGAGCGAAAGTCTGCTGCCGGAGAAATTGGATATCCGGTGGACCTGAATGTACAAATTACGACATGGTGAAGGACAGCAGGACATATGCTCAGTTCGGATTATCGGCAGATTCCCTAAAGTTCCCCATGGAAAACGAGAGGATATGTCGATTTTTTCGAAAAAAATAAATTTAAAGAATATTTGGGAGGCTGGATTTTTTGAAATCTTTGGAGTTTTGCGAAAAATACAAAAAATCGCTGCTTTTGATTTAACTGGACGCTGGAGAGGAGCCGATACTTTTTGTGAATTGGATATTCATATCGTAGTCATGCCAATGACTAAGGGATTAAGTCATGAACAAAAAATCATTCCACCGGAAGACGCTCCTGAAGGGATTCTGTGTGCTTCTTGCGCTCGCGGTCTCCTCCCAGGCGTATGCTCAGGGAGTTCCTCCGAATTTGCCTGCCAGTCATACCGGGAGTATGCCGCTTCCGTTAGCCTCTGGTTCGGCAGGAAATGAATATGGTGCCGGAATTTCCGGAACAGGATCGTCTGCGTATGTGCAGTCTGCTTCCTATGGCGGAAATACCGCGTACGGTCAAAGTGCTTCCGGAACCGGGAGTGCCGTTTACGGCCAGACTGTATCCTACGGCGGAAATTCAGCGTACGGTCAGAATACCGCGTACGGTCAGAATACCGCGTACGGTCAGAATACCGCGTACGGTCAGAATACCGCATACGGTCAGAATACCGCGTACGGTCAGAATACCGTGTCCGGCAGAAATTCAGCGTACGTGCAGACGGTATCCCAGCCTTCCGGGGAAGCGGACTATACGAAAAGTCCGCAGCCGCTTGGAAGTACTGCGTACACCGGATCTTATGATTCGGCACCCGCTGCGGAACTGTCGGATCCTGCGTATGAAGATTTTACTGGAACGCATTTGCCCGAGAGCGGATCGTCTTTCTACGGTTTATCCATCGGATCGTCCTGCTGCGGAGATAATTCCTGCGGTACGTCATCCTGCGGTACTTCTCCCTGCAGTGATGCATCGTGTCTTGCGTGCGGCATCGATTCCGACTGTATGGAGGAACCGGATGGTCTTATCCTTCATCGTCTGGATCATTCTCCGGCCGCTCGTGCGGGTTCCGCATTTTTGGGACCCGGGGCGTTCTTTATCGACGGACACATTTCGCAGGGGATCACCTATGGAAGTCCGGACAGTAAAAATCTGGCTCCTCTCGGCATGAATGACCGGGAAGGATACCAGATGAATCAGCTTTACCTTTCTTTGGGAAGGAAAGTGGAACGTGCCGACCAGTTTGCATTCGGCGGGCAGATCGACATCATGTACGGTACCGACTACTACTATATGTCGGCGACCGGGCTTGAGACGCACAGCGACAATTCGAATCGCTGGAATTCCGGAAAGATGGATCCATACTATCGGACCGGACATTCTAAATATGGTTTTGCGCTTCCGCAGTTTTATGGTGAGATCTACGCTCCGCTTCTGAATGGGGTGAGTGTGAAATTTGGTCATTTCGATTCCGTCATGGGATTCGAATCGCTGCAGAGCGACCGAAATTTCTTCTACTCGCACTCCTACTCTCGGCTTTACGGAATGCCGACGTCGATGACGGGAGCGATCGCGACAGCTGGACTGGTGAACGGCTGGAGCCTCATTTTCGGAGCCGTGAATGAATGGAACTCGTTCGATGCCGTCAACGATAATTTCTCGGCGGTCATGGGACTGAATTTCGAAAACTGCGACAGAACGTTCAGTTTCGCGGCGACCGTCATGTACGGCCAGCAGACGGCACCGTGCTATCATTTCGCGACGCTTTCGGAGGATGAGACCGATGTGCTCATCTTCAATACGAACGCAAAATTCCAGCTGACTCAGCGTCTTGCGTATGCCTGCGAGTTTACGTTCGGATACGATGAACGCGACTATCTCTGCCTGGAAATTTTCGGCTCAAAGCATGGCCGTGCATGGTACGGACTGACCAACTATCTGTTCTTTGACGTCTGCGAAACGCTGACGCTCGGAGCACGGTTTGAGTGGTTCAACGATGCCGACAATACGGTCATCGACGGCGGGTACGGATTTGCGATCCAGGATGATGCGGTCAACTATTTTGCTCTGACTCTCGGTGCGAACTGGACGCCGCTCCATTGGCTGACGATCCGCCCGGAAGTTCGGTATGATTTCAGCGATTTCGAAGTGGGTGAGCTGAAGTCTTACGATGCGTGGACCTCGGACGATATGGTCACGTTCGGCGCAGACGTCATCGTGCGATTCTAAAGAAACGCCGTCATTTCACCAAAAAACACGAACACGCGGTTCCGTCTGATTATGAACCGCGTGTTCTGTTTTTTATGGAGAAATGGGATCGGGAAACTCAGGACACCGTGCCCGTTTCCTCTTCACCGTCAAGTTCCTGGATCCTTTGGGCGGCTTCTTTTCCCCAGAAAGAATCCCGGGATTCCGTGAGTTCGAGAAATTTCCGATAGCATTTTACTGCCATTTTTTTCTGACCGTCGATCTCCAGAAATCTTGCGAGGTGGAAATAGGCTTCTGCATAGCCGCCATGGTAGGAGATCGCACCTTCCAGTGCCGAGATCGCAAGATGGGTCTCGCCGAGTTCTCCAAGAACACAGCCGAGATTGGCACGCGCCTCTACGAAATCTTCATCCAGTTCGATCGCCATGGAAAAACGCTCCCGCGCTCCGGCCAGATTGCCTTTTCGGTAAAGGATCTCGCCGAGCTGAAACGCATCTTCTGCATTTGCGCCTGCCGCAAAGAGGGTGTTGCGCCACATCTCTTCCGCTTCGTCCAGTTTTCCGGCTTCATCCAGAGAAAATGCTGAATTGCGCATTTGATGGATGGAGATCCGGTTTTCGAAAGAAGATTTTCCAGGAAAAGAGGAGGGCGGATCTAAAAATGAAAGAGCACGGCTCCAGTCTCTTTCCTGCGGCAGCTCGTGAAGATGTGCCGCTGACCTTCCGGCGATCGTCTCCGTTTCCGGATCATCATCGACCCAGCCGGCATCGGAACCTGGGGCCGAAGCGGAAAGTGGAGGAAGATCCTCTTCTTCCAGCGTATCTGTTTCCCGGCTGAAAATGGATCCCAGACTTTCCAGGACCGTTTCCGAATCAAATCTGGAAAGATCCTCGATCCGTCCGGGGATCCCATGAAGATTTTCCGGAAGGGGTTCTCCGCGATCGCGTACGGTTTCCTGATCGTACTCGATCGACTCAAAATCCAGAAGAAGCTGGCCGCTGGATTCCAGAAGATGTGCGTTCTGGCGAAGGTAGACGTTCTTGCCCTGAATGACCAGGTCGTTGCTCGCAAGGAGCGGAAGAACTCCGGGATTGAGTCTGCGAAGTGCATTCAGCTTCTTTTCAATGGAGGCCGGACGAACTCCATTTTGAAGCAGCAGAGAAAGACGCCGCGCAGAAAAAACTTCCTCAAGGTCGAAGTAGGGAAGGCGTTTGATGACCCGTACCGGAGCGATCAGACCGCGCTGGTACCATCGGCGCACATCGGAGACCGTGACGCTCAGAAGTTCTGCCAGCATGACCGGTGTATAGAGTGCCGTGAGGTCTTTCGTATGATCCTCGCTGGGAAAAAGACGCTGAAGAAGCTGCGTTTCCGTCGCGATGTGCGTCAGTCCGCACTCAATATCCTCCAAAAGCTGGGGGGTCAGCCAAACGGGCGTTTCCCGGGAGACGGATTCTGTGAAAAGATTCTGGCGTTCGCCAATGATGACCCAGTCCACCGGGGGAAGATGGGCCGTTTCGGGGGAGACGGTTTCACCGGGAGCTGCGGTATTGGAACTGGCGGCTGACGGAGCATTGGATGAGAGAACGCGGCCTCCGTGTTCGCGGATGAGTTTCGTGACGTCGCGCAGAGACATACTTTGAAACGGACCGTGGAGCCGGACGGTCTTTCCCTTTAGAAACTGACTGGAGCGAGGCGTTAAAGGGCCAGTATTTTCGACGTCAGACATGACACACCCTCTTTCAGGGATCTTTGGGAATAAAAGATCCGGAAAACGGCAGTATGTTTTCCGGATCTGTGGTTACGGAGTCTGCGACATGGAAGTGGATTCCACTGGAGGCAGCTGATTTTGCGGGACGCTGTCCGAAACTGCCGGGACCGCAGCCGGGGCTTTTGCTGGAGCTTCTTCCGGAGCAGAAGTCGGAGCAGAAGTCGGAGCAGACTCCGTTTGGGGCGTTTCCGGTACGTTGGAGCCGGTTCCCTGTGTCGGAACGCTTTCCAGAGTTTGCGGCTGCGCGGGGGCGGTGGTTTGGGGAACTTCTGCCGTCGGAGCCGGAGCATCGATGATGGAGTGCTTCTCGGCAAACGTTTTCTGTGCGCCGGTCTCATTGGTTTCACTTTTTTCATTCGTTCCGCTGGAGAGCTCCGGAGACGGAAGTGCACTGCCGCCTTCATTTGCCGTATTCGGAGTGTAGGGCGAACCATTCTGTGTTTCTCCTGCCGCAGGAGGAGTCTGGATCGTCGGAGTTTCGGTTTCCTGCGGGACCGTCGGGATCGGAGCGGGGACTCGCGGCACATTCATCTGCGCCGCCGGATCTACTGTCGTGTCCGAAAGGATCTCGTTGCCGCACGCATCGATCGGAATGTAGCGCGTCACGACACGCGGAACACGCACGACCTTTTCTTCCGGAACCATGCGGCAGACTTTCACTTCGTAGGTTTCCTCGGAGCATTCGTCAATGGTCTTCCAGGTCGTGTACGGGACCTGCCGTACGTGCTCTTCTTCCTTCCACTTGCAGACCTTGACCGGGACTTTTTTCACGATCGTCTCTTTCACCGGCTTCATCGTCGTGACGGGCACTTTCGTTACGATCTGTTCGCGGACCATTTCCGTGACCGTGACGGGAACTTTCTGCACGACACGCTCTTCCACCATGCGGGTCGTCGTGACGGGAACCTGTTCGCAGACCTGACGCGGGACAGTGTACGTACGCGGGACCTGGACAGGCTGTACATCCGGTACCCAGATCTTCTGAACTTCGTAGCGTCCTTTGTTCGAGGGTGTCCAGTACAAGCCGGCACGCTGTCTCGTGACTTCGCCCGTCAGTTCATTCGTGACGGCTTTCGCTTCCTGATAGGAAAGATGATTGGCGAAAAGTCCACGGTTCGGCTTCAGAACGAGCTGGTCGGTGTAGGCTCCCTTATCCACGTATTTCGTCTCGTAGGACGTGACCTGCTCGTTGATCGTGCGGGTCCGTGTTTCCATACGGGTTTCGCAGACCGGCTTTTTCACGACGCAGACTTTTTCCTGCTCAATGACCTTCTGGACCGGCTTCATGCAGTAGGAGATCTCTTCTTTCTCGCAGGTTTCCGGCACATAGCGGACCCGTTCTTCAGTCTGATCCTGGAACTGGATCTCCGTTACGGGGATACGGACCGTGTAGCGTTCTTCACGCATTTCGGTCTCCGCGATCTTTTTCTGGACCGTCACCGGACGCGTGCGGACCTCGGTTTCCCAGACCGGTTTGTACGAAACGACTTTTTTCTCATCGTAGACCGTTTCGCAGACTACTTTGTATGTCGGCGGCGTGTAGGCACAGACCGGACCGCAAAGACCGCCGCAGGAACTGGAGACCGCCGGTGCGGGAGTACCGACCTGGCAGGCTGTGCAGTCTGCGTAAGTGTTTCCGGCGAGAGAAAGGCTCAGAATGCCTCCCGCAAGAAAAGATCCTGCGAGATCAAGGTTCCATTGAATGTATTTTGTCTTTTTCATTTTGCCACCAATCTTCATGGAATCGTAAAGTCCCTTCGTCCGAATTCCGGCAGACGTCTCAAAAAAGTCTGCACCACCAACTCTATTATGACGCAAAGATCCTGAATTGTCCACCAATTCTACCAAAAAATGTTAAGATTTTTCGATTTTTTGGGAAAAAACGAATCTTTGGGGCCGAAATTTTCCTCATTTGCGGAGGGACGGCTTGAAAATTTCCATTTCTCCATTAAAATTTTAGGAGTAGAGGATAGTTTCGCAGACCGATCCGAAAGAATTCCATGGAGTATTTTATGAAAATCGATTCCCTGCAAATTACGCATTTCCGAGGCATCCATTCGATGGATCTTGAGCTTCATCCCCAAATGAACGTTCTTGTCGGCGTCAACGGTGCGGGAAAATCGACGGTTCTGGATGCACTGGCGATTTTGCTTTCCCGGTTCGTTTCCATGATCCGAAGCGGAAAAAATACGGGGAAGGAGATCGCGGCGCAGGATGTCTCGGCAGGGCGTGAATTTTCCGCGCTGCGTGCCTGTTTTTCGGATGCGGAACGCCGTTTTGCGTGGGGCGTCATGAGATCTCTGGTGAGATCCCGGAAGAAAGATCCCCGCGTGGAAGCGATTCTCCAGAGGGCGGATTCCGGTGATTTTGAGAGTATTCGCGCTCTGGCGTCCGAGATCCGGGAGGAAGCGGAACGGACGGGCGGAAAGTGTTCTGTCCCCGTCGTCGTTTACTATCAGACGAACCGCATTGCGCTGAAATTCCCGCGTTTTGTGCACACGGACCGCGATTTTTCGCTCATGAGCATTTATTCCGACGCGCTTTCCAGCCGGGCGGACTACCGCGTGCTTCTGGAATGGTTTCGCGAACGGGAAAATGTGGAGAATCGGGAGTTTCGCCGTCTCGTTCTGGAAGTTCAGGCCGCGACGCAGCCGGGGACCGGGCAGGGGACTTCTGAGACGCGGAGGATTGCGGAAGAGTATCGCGATTCGGCTCTTCAGACACTTCGGAATGCCTGGAAAGCGTTCATGCCGGAACTGTCGAAATTCACCATCCAGCCAGACCCGCTGCGTCTGGAAGCGGAAAAGAACGGGACGCCGTTTCGGATCGATCAGCTGTCGGACGGCGAGAAAAGTCTGCTCGCTCTGGTCGGCGATATTGCGAGACGGCTGGCGATCGCGAATCCGACGATGAGCGACCCGCTGAAGGGGGAGGGGATCATCCTTGTGGATGAGATCGATCTGCACTTTCATCCGCAGAGACAGAGGACGCTCATTCCGCAGCTCCAGCAGGTCTTCCCGAACTGCCAGTTCATCGTCGCGACGCATTCGCCGCAGATCTTGGGGCACGTGTACGCGGAGAGCGTGTTTCTTTTGGAAGAAAATGAGGACGGGATCATTGAACTGCGCCGGCCGGAGGAGTCGTACGGGATGACGACGAATGAAATTCTGGAAGATCTCATGGATGTTCCGGCCCGGGAACCGGAGGAGGAGAAGAAACTCCTGAAACTTTTTGAGCTGATCGAACGCCGGAAGCTCGCCGAGGCGAAGGCTCTGATCGAAGAGATCCGGAATTACCGAAGATCCGAGCCGAAACTCCTCGCGGCAGACGCCCGGATCCTGAGTATCGAGAGCCGGAAATAGTTCCCGCTTCAGCCGTCGTCTCCGAAAATTTGGGCCTGGAGAATGTCGAGGGCCGCGAGATTGCTCTGGAGCGTGTCGGGGTGCGCACGCAGTTCGTCCAGCGTCATCCATGCCGTCGTCTTGACCTCTTTCGGATCCAGACGCAGACGCGCAAGTTCCTCATCCGACGCGGCTGCCGTCCACCAGTAGAGGTAGACGTTCCACGGTGTTTCGGACTCGTGGACGCACTCCAGCGGCGTGACGCAGAAACCCAGTTCTTCGATGATCTCGCGCACCAATGCCTGCTCTTCCGTTTCGCCCGGTTCGATCCCGCCTCCCGGAAAACACCAGGTCAGCGGGGCGCGGACGGTCTCGGAACGCTGAATGACGAGGAATTTCTCTCCGCGGCGGATCAGTGCGACGACTCCGACGCGGTCGTAGGTCTTGAATTTGCTTTCGTCCATGATTCTGTTTGGAAGGAATGAATGAAAAAACTCCGCCTGACGCGATTTCAGACGGAGTTTCGTGTTTCAGGCTAAAGCCCGCTCAGACAGAAGATCATTCGTCAAGCTGCGGAGCCGGGTCGCCGTTATTGCGGGTGGTGGCGAAGAAGTAGACCGCCGGGTCAACTTCCGTATTGATGCTGTGGACGGAGTTGTCGACATAGGAGTGGATGACCACGCCGGAGTGCTCGGAGGACGGACCGTATTTGTCGTCGCTCGTGTTCATGCCGGAGCTGGTGAAGCTGCTGCTGGACAGGGAGGACCATTCGTACGGATCGGCATCGTCTTCGCCTTCTTCGTAGACACGGTCAAGGTTCGTCCACGGGGTCAGGTCGGCATACGTCGGGTTGTCGGAACCGATCTGATTGTTCTGGTATCCGCTCGGAGCGTAGAACGCATTGTTGCCGTTCTTGACCGGGGCGCCGACTTTTTTGTCGTAGTAGGTATAGACGCCGGAATCAAGACCGACGACCCAGCGGGAGTAGTTCTGCTCGTTGGATTCGGTCATGTGCAGCGTATTGGAACCGCCGTCGCTGATCTCACCGAGTTTGAATCCGGACGTATCGAATTTGGACGCGCCGTCCGCGGAGGCCGTTTTGTTTCCGTAAGCGGAACCGCCCTGTCCGATCGCACCCTGGTACATGCCCATGGTGGAGGCAACGACCGCTTTGTAGTTGGCGACGGCCGGAGCGTTTTCATTGGAACCGGTCTCGTCAACGGTCGGGTTGTTGGACGTGCCCGGGCAGCGGAACGCCGGGATGGACTGCGAGGCCAGCTCGATCATTTTCTGGTCGCCGGAGAGCGGTTTGTTGAGCAGTTTGCGAACGCTCTTGTATTCCGCTTCACGTTCCACGTAGGGAAGCAGTTCCACGAAAATACTGATGCAGTCGTAGTTTTCCTGTGATTTGCGGCCGGCCGGCGGGAGCTTTTTCTTGGCGCTTTCGTAGTTCAGCGCAGCCAGCGTGAGCTGTTTCATGTTGTTCTGGCACTGCATACGGCGGGCTGCGGCACGAGCCTGCTGGATGGCCGGCAGAAGGAGCGCGACCAGCATCCCGATGATGGCGATCACGACCAAAAGTTCAACGAGCGTAAAACCCTGTCGATTGACGAGCTTTCTCATCCTGATTCTCCTTGTGAATTTGAACTGTCCGAAATGGTTGGCAGGCCAGTGCACGTCCCCGCCCAATGACGCTATTATGCACTACGCAGGAAAGCCGGAAAGGTTCAGTCTTGCCTGTCAAAACGGAAATTTTTAAAATTACAGTATGTTATTTATTATATCCGATTTTTCATGAAATGTCAGCAGGGGTATGGGGGTTTTTCCTGATTTTTTCTAAAATTTTTTGAAATTTTCAGGAAAATATTCCAGTCAGAGGCAAACTTTCGGCTGTTCGGGGCACAAATTTCATAAAAAAAGCCTCCACTGTGAAAGTGAAGGCTTTTTTGTTTTTCCATAAGAAAAGGGAAGGCATTATTTTTTCTTGCCTTTGGCCGGAGCGTCGTCGTCGGTCTTTTCCTTTTTCTTCTTTTTCATCTGCAGTTTGTAAACGCGCACTTTAGCCAGACCAACCGGACTGTCACCTTCGGCCCAACGATCCAATGACTGAAGTTTCTCAATGCGTTCCGCACGAGTCAAAACACTTCTCGTACGCATCAACGCAGCGCGGACTTTCAGGCTTTTATCGATTGTCATCTCTGAATCTCCACTAATATGATTATTAAACGGGTGTAATCCAAATACACTAATCAAGAAAATGAATTATAGCCGGATTCCAAATAAGTTCAAGGGGGGGCAGTGCGAAAACGTCTAAATTTCTCCCACTTCTCCCCATTTTTTTCTTTTATTGGAGGACCGACTCGATTTTTTCGCGGAGCTCCTCGACCGAGATGTCCGCTACGAGGAATTTCTTGTGCGAATCGGTCTCTCCGCTTACGAGTGTGATCTGCGAGCGCTTCAGTCCCAGCGATTTTGCCAGGACTTCCACGATCGCTTTGTTTGCCTTCCCTTTTTCGGGGATCTGCGTGCAGCAGACCTTCAGCATCCCGCCGGAAGCGTCCCGAAGTTCATTTCTGCGTGACCCCGGGGCGCCTTTCACGGGGAGGAGAACGCCGTCCGCGCGCTGTTCCAGTGCGATGTCCAAGGGCGTTCCTTTCTTTTATTCTTCGACGGCAGTGTCGACCGGAAGCGCATCGATGCCGAGCGTGTCCGTGCCGAGCGTGTCGGCAGAAACTTCTTCCGCCGTTTCCGTTTCGGCGGCGGGAGCTTCTTCCTCAGTTTCTGCTTCCGCGGTTCCTTCCGTCTCTTCCGTTTCACTGCTTTCGACCGGTCCGTAAGCTTTTTCCAGATGCTGCATCAGGCCGCTGAGCGTGATGTTCGGGTCCACGACCTTTCCTTCGGGCGAGATGAGGATCTTCGCCGGCAGGATCGTGACGGCAAGACGGTTTCGGATCGCATTTTCGTCTTTCGGGTCTTCAAAGACCATCGGCCACGGGATCTGCTTGAGCAGTGCGTCCATATCGTCGGTCTTCGGTCCGCTGACCAGGCCGATGACTTCCAGTCCCTTGCTGTGGTACGCCATGTAGATCTGGTAGATCAGACCCAGGTCGGCGATCTGTTCCTGAGACTGGAACGAGCAGCAGTACAGAAGGAGGTCTTTTCCGGCGAAATCACCGGCTTTGAGGACTTTTCCGTCCTGAGCCGTGACTTCAAAATCAAAGGCGTTCCCCTGGATCTCCCGCTGTTTGAGGATGTTTTCCAGCAGAGTTGCCGTGTCTTTGAGGTTCTGCTCTTCAGAGGAATTCAGGATCTCGATCGCCTCGGCAAAGAGGGTGCTGGATTCTTCTTTCGGGAGTTTTTCTTCGCTCAAAAGGACCATCTGGACCGTCGTGAGCGCAAAATCGGGATTCAGGCATCCGAGCTCCAGTCCCTTGCGCGTGTGAGCCAGGAGCGTCTTGACGTGGCTTTTCAGGACTTCCGGAGCCGGTTCTTCGCGGAACGAGCAGAGTTCCATCTGGATGAGGACCGCCTCGACGTTCCAGAGAAGTTCCTGATCGGCGCGGGGCTGGATCTCGTCACGGAATTTGCGGAGCGTTTCCAGATGCGTTTCGTCGACCCGGAAAAGATTCGCCAGCGTCTGTACCTTGAGCGAAACGGCAGTTTCCCACTGTTCGTCCGTCAGACCTTCCAGAGCCGTCATCGCTTCCGCCGCGCGCAGCCGGGCTATGAAGAGTTTCTGGAGAAATTCGTTGATCTGCGCTTCCTGAACGGCCGGATCTTCCACATTCAGGTCCGAGGGACGGATCCGGTCCAGATCGTTCGTGTACTGCACGAGGGCTTCAAAATCGGCATTTTCCGGCAGCGCAAGGATGGAATCCAGTTCCGCCAGCTTTACCATCCGCGCGGGAACTCCTCCCGCAGATATTTCGGCTTCTGCGCTTTCTTCCGATACCGGAACCTCTTCGGCAGGTTCTTCAGCCGGTGTTTCTTCCGGAACTTCAATGTCCGCCTCTTCCAGGACCTGGTCCACCGATTCCGGAAGGGCAAGGTCGGTCTCTTCCTGCGAAACGGCGGCCGTTCCTTCATTTTTGCTGCTCAGGGCGGTTTCCGTGTCGGCAAGGACCTGGTCCACAGAGGCTTCGATTGCGTCTTCGTCCACTTCTTTCAGAGAATCGGAAACGATGCCGTTGATCTCTTCACTTTTATTGTCGACTTCTACTTCTTCCAGGGCTTTGTCGACGGTCTCGCGGATCTCTTCCGGTTTCACTTTGCGCAGGATCGGCGCGAGTTCTGCATCGTCGTTTGCTTCCAGGACCTGCTCGACTGCCTGATCCTGAAGGGCGGCCTCTTCCGCAGTGTCTCCTGCTTTCGGAGCGTCGATCAGGTCATCCAGTCCGGGGACTTCGTCCGCGTTTTCTTTCGCGGGAAGTTCGTCCGCCGGAGCGTTTTCGACTTCCGGAGCGTCGATCAGGTCATCCAGCCCGGGGACTTCGTCCGCGTTTTCTTTCGCGGGAAGTTCGTCCGCCGGAGCGTTTTCGGCTGCCGGAGTGTCGATCAGGTCATCCAGCTCGGGGGCTTCGTCCGCGTTTTCTTTCGCGGGAAGTTCGTCCGCCGGAGCGTCTTCGGCTGCCGGTGTGTCGATCAGGTCATCCAGCCCGGGGACTTCGTCCGCGTTTTCTTTTGCGGGAAGTTCGTCCGCCGGAGCGTTTTCGACTGCCGGAGCGTCGATCAGGTCATCCAGTCCGGGGGCTTCGTCTCCATC
>JAGBAA010000001.1 GCA_017939795.1 Thermoguttaceae bacterium | reverse complement strand
TCCTTGTACTCGATCATAGGAGCCTCCAATGAGTGAAAACGTTGCTCAAATTGAAATCCAAACCATTGACAATACCGGGAACGGTCTCAGTAGTGTCAGTACCCGTTTTGATAATTTCGGCAAACAGCTTGAAAATCTTGAAAAAAATCTGAAACCTGTCAAACAAATTCTTGACAGCGGGATCGCGATCGGCGGAAGCATGTCCGGAATGGCTTCATTGGCAAAGAATTCCGGAAACGTTTCCGCAGCAATGGAAGATCTGAAAACCAACCTTTTACAGATCGGCGGAGCCGCTTCAGAGGCAGGAGAAAAGCTAAGCGAATTTGATGGAGCTCTTCAGAATATCGCAAAAGCCGGAGCTATAGCTACACAGTTTTTTACCGCAGTCCGGGGTTCCGTGGAATTCGGAAAAAAACTCGTTGCGGGATACGAAGCTATGAAAGTTATTTGGGCTGAAGCTCAGGCGATCAAAGCAGCAACTGCGACAATAACGATCAACACAGCAACTCGTACGGTACACAATGGAGTCGTAGCGACCAGCTCTAAACTTTTATCGATCGAAACTGTAAAAGTTACAGCCGTAACGATCGCACAAAAAGCATGGGCGGCAATAACCGGTGTATGTACGACAGCCGTAAGGCTTTTAAATATTGCAATGGCTGCAAATCCGCTCATGTTTTGGATCACTGCGTTGGCCGCAGTAGGAAGCGCTATCGGAATATTCATCTCAAGAATCCGATCTCAAGGCGACGCAATGGAGGAATTTGCCAAAAAAGCTGAACACGCTTTAAAAACAATTCAAAAAAATAAAGAACACGATACCTGGATCGATGATGAATCTGTCCGATATATGGAACATTTGGAACTGTTGGCACAAAAAAAGAACAGATCTCAAAAAGATGATCAGATGGCTGCCCAAATGTTGGGAGTTCTGAATAATCGCTACAAAGGACTTAATTTGACATTGGAAGATGCCAAAAATGGTTTTTTCCGACTACATAAAGCCATGGCAGAACTGGAACTGGAGAGGGCAAAAAAAGAAATAGAGGACCTCAGTAATGCACATACCGATGCTTCCAGAGGCGGCGACAAAGAACTGGCAGAAAAGATACACAAACAAATTAACGAAGCCTACGTTCGCAAAAAGGAAGCCGAAAAGAAAATCACAGAGCTTGAGCTTGAACATCAGCAGGAAGTAACCAATGCTCTAAATAAAGCCCAAAATGTCAGAGAGCAGTTAAACCGGCAAATTCGAGAAGAGGGACTGGATGCCAGACAAAAAGAGTTAGAGGCAGTTGATCAGCTCATTTCAAAGGAAAAGGAAAACCTTTCAACCTTACATGAGAAAGGGAAACTTACCAAAGAACAGTATGATGATGAGATTGCAAAACTGGATGAAGTCGGCAATAAGCAGAAGAAGCTGATCGAAGACCGATTCAAAAGGGAAGCGGCGGAAGAAGCAAAACGGAATCGGGATGAGGTCCAGGGATACGCTGACAGCATGAAGCAGGCGTTTCAGAAAACCAGTCAGGATCGGAGGGAAGAGAAAGAGGATGAGGATTTCGCAAGCCTGATGGAAACGAATCCCCTGAAAGCGTTTCAGTTCGCGAGAGAGAAAACCGCACAAAGTGTGAATCTCGAACAAAACGCGAAGAAGGATTGGCAGAAAACGTTTCAGGAGGCCAAAAAAGACGGCGTTATCGATGAGGCCGAAAAGAAACAGCTCGAAAAAGCGCAGGCCCGGTACGAAGAAGCTCTCCGGCAGAGAGAGCGTTCGGAATCGAAACTCAAATCAGCACAGGGAGCGATCGACCAGAATGTGCAGGACATTCTCGGGAAACAGGGCGCGCCGTCCGGCCCCGTCGACGCGCTGATGAAAGGCTCCATGGAAGCGTTTCAGAAAGAGACCGAATTGAGAAATCAGGAAAAACCCGCGGAGAAAAACATTCAGAATATCGTTGACATTTTGAGAGAACATTTCAGGATCTCGGAAAATTTCGCGGTCCAGAACAGAGAAACCAGCGACCAGATCCGAAACGGACTCGTCGGCGTTTGAAGGAGGTGAAAAAATGGCAATGTTGGCAGGAATCAAAACCGGATCCAGATCCATGACCCGGAAACTCGTGCAGGAAGGCCTTCTTTGGAAGGTAAAACGAACGCTGAAGATCGACTATATCGTGATCGCCGGCGCAATGAACGAACCGTCTGAAATGATAGCACTGGCTCCCGGAGTCCCCAGACTCGGGGCCGTTTATCCCGATCCGGCAGGATGGTTCATCGTCAAAGCCGTTGATCCCCAGCAGTCCAAAGCCGTCACCGTTGACGGAAAGCAGACGATGGAATGGATCGTCTCTGTTGAAATGGACAGCGAGATCGAAGCCGTCGATCCGGTCGAACTTCCGCCGGAAGTGTCATGGGGGAGCGAAACGCAGGAAGTCGTTTGCAAAAAAGACGTCATCAATAATACTGAAGTAAAAACCGCACTTGGGGATCCATTGAAACTCACCAGACCGGTCACGATCCCCGTTTTGACTGTCAGCAGATACTATCACGCGGTCAACTTTTCACCGGAGATCATCTACTCCTACACAAACACCCTTAATAAGGAAACCTTTTGGGGCGCGCCGCCCAAACACGTTCTTTTAAAGAACATTCAGGGAAAGTATTCGCGGATCGAACTTCCCGACGGAACGAAGCAGATTTTTTTTCACGCGACCTTTACATTCAAATTTCGAAGAGAAAAGGACTCCAAAGAGCCATGGACCGCGGAAATACTTCATTTCGGAAAACAATACAAAGACGAAAACGGACACACTCTCCAGGCATTTTCCCAGCCCGGAAATACGCCGATCGAAGTTCGGCTCGGTCCAAACGGGGAAAAGCTCAAGGACTCCGACGATTCCCACTATTTGAAATTCCACATTTACGAAGAAATGGACTTTACCCCGCTTGCGATCAACAATACGGATATTTTTCGATAGGAGATGAAACAGAATGTACGGATTCAAGGAAAGACGGCACGCGGAAATTTTGAAGGAGATCGCGGAATCGAGGATCAGCGCGGGAGTTTCAAGCTCCATGGAGTTACCAGTAACCGGAAACGGACCGCGGATCTTTCTCATCAGTCTCCCCAAAGCGATCCCCGCTTTTCAGGACGGACTTCCGGGAGCGGGAGAAGGTGAAATTCGCTATCTTCAAAACCTTTCAGAGCTTTCCGAAGACGGAACGGATGAAACCGATGAGGAAATGAAATTCTACCAGTACGAAGAGGATCAGGAAAACGTAAAATGGAAAGTCCGAAATCTCACCGGATCTCCCATTCCGGCGACTTCCGATCCCTCCAAACCGGAAGAACTCCACATGGCGGTCCAGGATTCGTTCGGCACACTGTACCTCCTTCCCGAAGTTTCGGAGATCTTCGGCACTCTTCAAAGCGATTGGAGTACCGGAGATGAAAACGAACAGGTCATTGAACTTTCCAAAGGTTTTGAACGTTCCGAAACGTTCACCGCTTTCCCGGCTCCCACACTTTCCGAAAGTCTCACCGCAGGAACGCCCGTGACGTGCCGGTTCATCAAAGCGTTGGGGAAATGGTTTTTTTTTAGACCTTCCGGAGGCGGTGGAAACGCGGCGGAAGTAAACGCCTCCGGAACGGCTCTTGAGGGAATGGGGAAACATGAAGACGGGCTTGAGATCTGGGCGTCGCAGCTTGCGGCGGGATCCGAAACTGTCCATACTTACCGAACGCCGGCGGTACGAACCAAAGTCAAAGCCGTCGGTTCGGATGACGATTCCCCATGGATCCGGTTTCCGACCATAATGACGGATGATCCGGAGGGAGTGACGCATGTCCGCGGAAGTCTCTATCACGCAAATGGAAAGATCTGGGAAAAGAAATACTTTGGAACGGTTTACGCCGACGATTCCGGAACGCTTTACTTTCCGACGTTTCAGACCTTCAATGGGTCCCCAACATGGAAAAGCGCGGATCATTGGATCTATCTCACCGATGGAAAATGGATGAAAGCCGGAAGTCTCGGAACCCTTCCCGATGATCCCCAGATCGAGCCGAATGGAAATTTCGGAGCATGGACCATTGAGGAACTTGGGCTTTTTCTCTATGAAAAACCATGCTGGGAGTGCGAAGATACATACGGGATCTACCTCCCAAAAGAAGGAACTCCGGCCGAAGGCGAGATCCTTTTCGGAGTTCCAATGTTTCAGATCGATGACGACAGCGGACCCGTTCCATACGGCGGATCCTTTACCAGGACACTGAAAAAAGAATTCCAGAAGGAAATGTCGGCGTACTTCTGGAAGTATACCGGAGAGCTTGGACTCTATTCGGAAGACGAAACGGAACTTTTAAAATATTCCGACATTGCGTACCGGAGAACGATCACCGGGGAATGGAAGTGGATCCTCGGAGCCTATGGACACACTGAAAACGGATGGTTTGAACTCGACGAAGAGCCGGATCCGAACCGTGAAACCGATCAGGAATTGGATTTTTGCGTCGTTGAAAAATACGATAAACAGTTCACCCCCGCTGACCTCATCCGAAATCGGTTTTCGGAAACCATCGAAGAAAGAGAGAATGAATTTCGGATCCGTGATTCCAAAACGGCCTGCTGGAAACTTTCCAAAGAAAAAACCGCGGACGTTTCCTTTACGTTCCCCTTTCAATTTTCGGAAGACGCGGAAGTTCCGGAGATCCAGGAAGACCGGACCATTTCACTCGATGACCTTTTGCGAAAAGATCCGGAGCTTCCAAACATCTTCCCCGATGACGACGCAGGAACGTTCCTCATCGGGCAGAAAGGCGATCCGGCAGGATGGCACGAAGCCCCGCAGTCCGATTTTGAGAAAACGTTCACCTTCCTCCATGGTCCGACTGTTCCCAGGGATCTCTTCCTTCAGTTCAAAGCATGGACCGAAGGAGAGTTTACCGAAAATATCTGGAAAACCGAACCGGAGATCGTCACATGAAAGCCGATGAAATTCAAAACCTCATTCAGAATGTCAATCAGAGAAAGATCTGGCTCACCGACGGAACGAATGCAAATTGCCGAACGCTCCCTCCGTCAGAAAGCCACATCGATCATGAGGATCTCAAAACCATTCAGAAAGACATTCAGCAGATGGTCCCAAACTTTCTGAAGTCTCCCATTCCCGAAATGCAGGACGTGACGGTCCAGAGAATGAAATATGATCCGGACTTGAAGGCATGGATCCCGGATCAAAAAGAAATCATCGGTTCCATCCCGTCTCATTTTCCAGAATGGACGCTCCCAAAAGCCGCGGCGGACTTTCCCGAAAGTTTCATCCTCCGTCCGAAGTACTCCCCGATCGAACATTGGGAAAACTTCATCTCCCAGTCGAAGGAATTGACGGATCAAATGATCTGGAGACCTCTCTCCAATGTTCATTTTGAGATCATGATGATCCAAAAAGAACGAAATGGGGATGAAGAAAGCGAAAGCCGCTGGATCTATGAAGATCATTCGAATGGGAATCCGCTGCAATATCGTCCATTCGGTTTTGAGAATCGGGTCTGGCAGGAGAATTATTTTTCATCCCAGATCAGTCCTGCTCCCATGAGCGGATACAATACCCGGTTTGAGATCAGAAGCAGGCTCCAAAAACTCCCCGTGGAAATCGTGCTCCATCTGGAGATCCAGCCTCAACTCCATAGCGAAGAATGCGTTTTCTATTCCGATTTTGGAGAATGTACCGTGGATCTTTCCATTCCGCAGGGGATCACGACGGCTCCAGATGATCCCGGGGCCATCGATTACTACCTTCCGACGATACTCATTCGAAATTCCATGAAAAACGCCCGATACATCACGATCTCCCAGAGACTTGAACCGGGAGAAAGTCTGACGGTCGGGCAGACGGAATTCAGTGACTTCGGCGTTCCTGAAACAATGAACAGTCTGCTGAATGAAGCTCAAAAAATCTCTCCAAACCAGCTCGCTTTTCAATGCCAGGGCGGAAACATTTGGCGTTACCTTTGCGGACGCTTCCGGGTTTTGGATTGACCGGGCTTGGAATTTTTCTGCTTTTCCGCCCGTTCCCTGCGTTCTTTTGTGACGGCATTTTTCCACTCTCGACGGTAGACCGCGGAGCTTTCAGGCGTCAGTTCCGCCGGTTTTACCGTCATCGCCTTCCCTTCCATGTCGATCAAATGGAGCTTTCCCTTGGAGACCGATTCATATTTCGCCCAGAAATGCCCGCCGTCACGGTAGTCCCACTTTTCATATCCGGCTTTCCGGATCGCCTTAAGCTGATTTTCATCAAAATCCTCCCCTTCTGCGATACGTTTCGCAAGCTCTTCTTTGGAAACGAATTTCAGGAACATCAGACCGGTAGAGGATGAAATTGCGGTACAGATGACCGGACTGGTCAAAACGACGATCTTCCCAACGCGAAGCCCTTCCGTCGGATAGCCTTTCAAAATGGCAGAACATGCTCCAATATCAAAACAGAGTTCACACGTATTCCGATCGGCGACATTCGTAACCATAGCAGTAAAAGCCGGAAGCCAGTATTCATTTCCGGGTTCCATGTCAGCCGGACGGCCTGTTTCGTAGGTCCCGACGAAATCGTAGGAAAGTTCCACATCATACAGTCCGATCTTTTTGGCACGTTCCCAATAGATCCTTTCCTGATATTCCCGATCCCGAAAATGATTTTCGACCATGAATGTCAATGGATCTCCTTTCTGCAGGGCCGGAAGCTGTGCGAAAACTTCAGAAACAGAAATCATCAGACCGACGGCCAAAAGCAAAACGATTCTTTTCATGGGATCCTCCTTGCGGTAAATGTGGTAAAATTGATTCATGACCTTAAGTTTTTTATATTTTATCGAGTATTTCATAAAATTTCAAGGGGAACCCGGCGAGCAGCACCAAAATTTCTTCAAAATTTTGTAATCGCGGGTCAGCATACCGCGGTGAATGTGTTCCTGAGCCTTGTACACACCGCCCGTCAAGCCACGAAAGTGGGGGGCATCCGAAGTCGCTGAGGTAACTGAAAAGAGCTAAGCGCCGAAGATGAACTCTGTGATTGGGACTAAGTCGTAACAAGGTAGCCGTAGGGGAACCTGCGGCTGGATCACCTCCTTTCTAAGGAAATTAGAACGTCCGACATAAGTTGGATGAAAAGAAGAATGGAGACTCCTTGTTGGCGAGCTTCGTGTGAATTCATCTTTTGTATATTAAAAGCCTTTGAGAGTTTTCTCGAAGGCTTTTTTTGCGTACCGTCATGCAAGAATTGGTTTTTCTTTTGGATTGGAGAAAAAAAATGGAAGAAAATTTCATGCCCATTCGTCCTCGCCGTCTGCGCTACCATCCTGCGGTCCGGAAACTGGTGACGGAATACCGCGTGACTCCAGAGCGTCTTATTCTTCCGCTTTTTGTCTGCGAAGGGGAAAACGTGAAGGTCGAGATCCCCTCCATGCCGGACGTTTTCCAAATGTCCCTGGACGTTCTTGCTGAAGAGGTCCGCGAGCTGGAAGGTCTTGGGATCGGCGGCGTGATCCTTTTCGGAATTCCTGCGTCGAAAGATGAATTCGGTTCCGATGCACTTTCTGCGGACGGCATTATTGCCCGGGCGGTGCGAACGGTGAAGAAAGCGGCTCCGAGCCTTCTCTGCATCACAGACGTCTGCTTCTGCGAGTACACTTCCCATGGTCACTGCGGCTGCCTGAAGACGCTGCCGTCCGGGCTGGTGGATGTCGATAATGATGCGACGCTGGAAATGCTCAAGAAACAGACGCTCATTCAGGCGGAGGCCGGCGTTGACATGGTCGCTCCCAGCGGGATGATGGACGGGATGATCGGCGCGATGCGCGAGGTCCTGGATGAAAACGGTTTCTCGACGCTTCCGATCATGAGTTACGCCGTGAAATACGCAAGTGCGTTTTACGGTCCGTTTCGCGATGCGGCCGACAGTGCGCCGCAGTTTGGGGACCGCCGCAGCTACCAGATGGATTTTGCCGCGGCTGCCGAATCTGCTTTGCGTGAAGTGGAGCTGGATATTGCCGAAGGTGCGGACATCCTGATGGTGAAACCCGCGCTTGCGTATCTGGACATCGTGCGCATGGTCCACGAGAACTACCCGGAACTTCCGCTGGCGGTCTACAATGTTTCCGGCGAGTACAGCATGGTGAAAGCGGCCGCGATGAACGGCTGGGTAGATGAAGACCGGATCGTGGATGAATCCCTCATCGCCATGACTCGGGCCGGAGCGGGGATCATCCTGACCTACTGGGCCAAGAAAGTCGCGCAGAGAATGAATCGCCGATAGTGTGGATGATCTCAGTTTTTCCCCTTTTTTATCTTTTGAGAAAATCCCGGCTTTTTTATTAGAAATAAAGCCGGGATTTTTTCTGTTTTTTGTTTTAGGATACTTGACATTTTCGGGAGCTGTGGTACATTGAAGAAAATTGAAGATTTTATGTACACGGTCTTCAATTGCAAAAAAGTGCCCCTAAATAGTCATTTTCTGAAAAATAAAATTTGAGAGAGAAAAGAGGAAAAAATGTCCCGAGTTGGTAGATTTTTCAGTCACTGGACGCTCGGTCTGGTTCTTGCGTTCGTGCTGTGTGCCGGGTCCGTTTTTGCGAAGACGAACGTCATTCTGGTCGTCGTGGACGGCGGCGGATACGGTGCGTACCGCGTCGCGTCGCAGTTCCGGACGGGCGAGGACCGAGGTTTGCCGTTTATGAAAGGGGAAAACGGCTGGAGGGAATTTGGATGCACGACGTACAGTCTCAGCGGCGTAGTGCAGCACTCCCAGTTTGAGGAGAATGCCGGTCCGCAGAAAACGAGCTACAGCGAGGACGGCTCCTACGATCCGGCGACGCACTGGGTGGATTTCCGGACGCACATGAAGAACGCGACGGACTCTGCCGCATCTTCCACGGCTCTCAATACGGGCGTGAAGACCAAGAATGGCCGCGTCAATTTTGATAAAAACGACAAACCGATCGAGACCTTGGCGGAATACGTCGTGAAACGCGGTTTTGCGGCGGGTGCGATCACGAACGTCGGGGCCTCGCACGCGACTCCGGCAGGTGTGGCGGCGCACAATATGAAGCGCGGTGAAGGAATGGACATCTGGCGTGAAATGGTGAAGAAGGACGTTCTGTCCGTCGTCATGGGTGCAAGCCATCCGTGGTACGATTCCAATGCGGAACGCCGTGACGAGATGAAGATCCAGAAGTACGGTCCTTCCGAGCACGCGTGGGGAAAAATCACGACGGAGGAACTCTACTATGGGTGGAAATTCATCGAAAAACGTGAAGATTTCCAGAAGATCGCCAGCGGTGAAATGGCTCCGCCGAAGAAACTCATGGGACTTCCGCAGGTCTCCGGCACGTTCCAGGCGAGCCGTGCAGATGAAAATAAACGGAATGAAACCGTTCCGACGATGACGGAATGTGCGCTGGCCGGACTGAATGTTCTGAATCAGAACGAAAAGGGATTCTATGTGCTCATCGAATCCGGAGCGGTGGACGGACTGGCACACGGAAACAAAAAATCGCGACGCCTTTTTGATGAGATGAACGAATTTTTCGACATGGTGGACGCGATCTGTGAGTGGGTCGAGAAGAATTCGTCCTGGGAAGAAACGACGCTCGTCCTGACGGCGGACCATGAGACCGGTGCGCTTTGGGGACCGGATGCGGATAAAGAAGCGACGCTTTTCCAGACGCCGATCGGAAAAGGCAAGGGCGTCATTCCGGAAATGGGATACTTCACGGGCGGACACACGAATGCGCCGGTGCCGTTCTTTGTGCGCGGAGCAGGGCTTCCGAATCTGGAAAAACGTGTTCGCTGCACGGATGAAAAATTCGGAAAAATGTGGGGATTTGATGGACGGATCCTCGACAATACGGATTTTGTGCCCGCAGCGAAAGAGCTTTTCGACCGGCAGTAGTTTCCGGATGCTGTTTTCGCCGTGATTTCTTGAAAATGAACCGGAAATTTTCTGTTTTTTCCATTTTCCGGCTTGATGTGAGAGAGCGCCCCCTTGCGAATTTCGTGAGGGGGCGGTATACTTGAGGAATCGTTTCCTGCCTGAATTCTGAAATTTTATTTTTGGAGGTCTTTTATGGATCCTGCCGTTTTGTTTTCGTGCCGTCGGCTGGCGTACTTTTTTCCGGTCCTGCTGACTTTTTTTCTTGCGCTTTCCACATTGAATGCCGAGACGCCGCGCAAAATGTTCATCGAGCTGGGATGGGACATTCCCACGACGCAGTTTATTCGCGACAATTACCGGACGATGGAGGAGAACGCACCATTTTCGGGAGTCATTTACCGTATCCAGCCGGAGGGGCGCGAGTGGAAGGAGTCATCCGAGTGGATGTTTTCCGCGGAACCGTGGAAGCGGGAGGACTACGCCTCGTGCATCGCGGACCTGAAAGCGTGCGAGTTTAAGGAATTCACGCACAATTTCATCCGGATGAACTTTTCGCCGGCATCGATCGCGTGGGATGACGACGCGGGCTGGGAGGTCCTCGCGGAGAAAGCGGCGATCTGTGCGTGGGTCGCGAAGCAGAGCGGGTCGAAGGGACTTGCGCCGGACTTTGAATCGTACGGAGCCGCCATGTTCCGCTGGGATCCGGAGAAGCAGAACGGCCGGTCTTTTGCCGAAGCGAAAGCACTGGCGAGAAAACGCGGCGAGCAGTTCATTCGCGCAATCGCTTCCGAGTATCCAGACGCCACGATTTTGGCCCTCTGGCTCAACTCCATCAACGCGGCGGCCGGGAAGAGTCCGAATCCGGATTCGATCCTCGTTTCGGCCGGCTACGGTCTGCTGCCCGCCTTCATTAACGGCATGATCGCCGGTGCGCCGGATGAAATGGTCCTGGTCGACGGCTGCGAGACCGGGTACTATATCGAGGGGGAAGCGTTCAAAAACCACGCGCTCGACATGGTGCTCTGGACGGGTGCATGCATGAATCTTGTGGAGCCGGAGCTTCGGAAAAAGTACCGGACGCAGGTCCAGAGCGGATTCGGGATCTACCTCGACATGTACACGAATCCGGAAGGGAGCGTCTACTATCGCGGTCCGAAAAAAGACGGAGGTTCACGCCTTGACCGGCTGTGCGGGAATTTGGAGACTGCGTTTTTTGCCGCGGACCAGTACGTCTGGATCTACGGCGAGAAAAATCGGTGGTGGAACGTGCCGGAAGTTCAGGACCCGAAGAAACCGTGCGTTCACTGGGAAACCGCTCTTCCGGGACTTTCGGACCGGATCCGGATGATCGCGGAGCCGAAGAAGGCATTGGAGAAGATCGCACTGCGCGTCCGTGAAGGAAAAGAAGGCGAAAACTGTCTGAAAAATCCCTCCTTTGAGGACGTAAAGGACGGAAAACCGGCAGAGTGGAGCTTCTGGCAGGATGAAAAAGAGCCGACGGGACGGTATTTTGCCGACAAACAGGACGAAAACGGCATCGTGTCGTTCGAGAAACTCACCAGCGGATGCGTCCTGCAGTTTGTGGACGTCAAGCCTGGCGAGCGTCTTTTTTTCCAGACCCGGGTCCGTACCGGCGGGAACGCGCAGGCGAAAGTAAACATTTCCTGGCAGGATGAAAAAGGGTGGGTCTGGGCACATACGCAGTACTTCCCGTTCGATCCGAATGAAAAAGGTGAGTGGAAGACTATTCGCGGCTGCGTCACGACGCCGGAGGGGATCTCGAAAATGGGGATGATCCTTGGTGCCTCGCATCAGGAAACGCCGGAAGACACCGCAAGCTACGATGCTGCGGAAGTTTACCGGCTGAAGTAATTTTACTCATGCTCCCGCGCAAGGGCACGAATCTGTCTTCGTTGGTCACTGGCGTGGATACACACTCAAGAGCCACTCCTTTTAGGATGAGCGGCGGGTGGTTTGGAGTGTGGCGATACCGTGCGCTTGCGCACATTCGCCGCTTTCGTGTCCGGCGAAACAGACCGGCAGGTCATTCGCCGAGAGGGAACACGGGGACTTTTTAAAGGTCGCTGTCCTGAACCCCACACTAACTCCCGGCGAATGCGCTGCTCGCTGTATCGCCGAATAAAAAAGCGGCAATGTAGTCACTGCGTGACTACATTGCCGCGCTCCCAAAAGGGGAGGCTTTCAGTTTCCGTTCGGTGTTTCTCTGCGGAATTTCTGCGGCTTCTGTAGTGAAATCACGATCCGCGTAGGAATCTGCCTCCGGATGGATCTTCGATCAGGGACTACTCGCACCATTCTGGGATGGGGGCATGCACGGCGATGGGATCAGGACATTTTGCCTGAAGAGCAGAAACGGCCGCGGAGGCAGTCTCAACTTCTTCTTTCGTGACGGCGAAGCTGAAATCGAGTCCAAAGTGCCTCGACGCGCCCGGTTTAAGGATGGCGACACGCCCGTTTTTCTGCTCGAAACTTCGCGTATTCGGGAAATTGATACATGGTTCCAGTCCCGTCACGTAGCCGTCTTCCGCAGCATGCTGGGCTTTCCACTGGCAGAAGTAGGGGAACTCATTCACGCTGAATCCCAGCGTCATGGCGAAATCGCCGTCGGGGTTTCGAAGCATCGTTTTGGTGTTTCCATTTTCGTCTGCCGCCAGTTCGTAGAAGAAGCACATTTCCGGCTCGCCCGTCACCGGAGCATGGTAGTCCGGGGCTGACGTGATGTTTTGAGCCGCCCACGGACAGCGCGGAACGATGCGCTGGAATGGGATTTCTGTGCGGGAACCGGCATCCGCGACCGGCTGACCTACGTTCACATGATAGAGAAGCTCGAATTCTGCCGGACGTGCCGAGAGATTCCGCACAGTGTCGTCCACACGGAATCCTGTACCGTCAAATGGGAGCGTCAGGCAGCTTTCCAGCTCAAGGGAGTTGAAGAAAAGGCGTCCTTCATGCATGATGCCGGTGAGGCGGAGCTCGCGTTTTTCTGCGTCGATCTGCAGACGGACGGAATATGCCGGCGTGTTTTGGATGCGTCCGTGAAGCGGGTAACGGAGCGTCCCGTTTTCGTTGAATTCAGGTGCACCATTCGATTCCAGACCGCAGCGCGCGACCAGTTCATTAAATCCGCGCAGCCACCCGAGCCCGTCGGGCTGATCAAGGGGAACATTTCGCGGATTGACGGGGAGCGGAACGGGAGATTCCCAGCCGACGCGGACCATTTTTTCTCCCTGACGGACCATGACGCGCCAGATCCCCATTCCGCGAGTCGGCATGACGCAGACCGAAATCGCAGGATTGGAGAGCGTGAAGACTTCCACTCCGTCTGACGGCCCGCCGCGCATGATTTTGCGCTCGACAGAAACTCCGGGAGATTCCGGAGACGTCCAAAGGTTCGTTTCGCCGATCGATACGGTTTCAAAACCGGCAGACAGGTTTACGGTAAAGTATTCAAGAAAATCGTGCTTCGCACTCATGAAAAACTCCTTGATCCTGATGGTTTTGGATCGATTTTATGATGAATTGGCAGGAAATGGATCAGAATGTCTTGATTATACTCGGAAAGAAGGTTTTTTGGAAGGTTTTTTCCCGCTTTTTTTGAAGAAATTTTTCAAAAATCCTGTTTGCTTCGATTTTCTGTAACGTTTGTGCGTTTATTAGGGTAGAGACGGCAGAATGGATCCCGAAAATCAACCTGAAGAATGCACACTCCGGATCCCGGATGCCGCTCTCTTTTCAAATGGGGAACAAAAATAGAACGTCTTCGGGTTTCTAAAAAAGGAGAAATTTCAATGGGGAAAAAATTTTTATCCTGGCTTCCGGCTCTGTTCGGCTGGCTGACTTTGGCGGTCGTAGTTTGGCTTCTTGGCGGATTTTGCAGAATGCTGAAAGATGCGGATCCGTCCCTGTCCGCCGTGGAGATCCTGCGGCATCTTGCTCCCGGTCTGCTGTATGCTTCCGGGATCGGGACGGCATTGGCCCGGTATACCCGGTTTCGATGGGGAGTTATTTTCGGGATCTCATCGGCAGGCATCCTGCTTTTGATCGTTCCGTGGCTCTATTTTGCTCTTTGCTTTGCCTTCCTGATGCACTTTATTGGAATTCCGGAATCGTATGCGCTGGGGATCTTTTCGATTTTAGGAGCTCCCATTGCTTATTGCGTGACCCGCTGGATCATCCTGCGAAACGCACCGAACGAAGAAATGCCTCTTCCGCAGGAGACCGGGAATACCGAAACGGCGTAGAGCCGGGAATACCGAAACGGCGTACGTTCCCGGCATTCGGAACAGATGGACGTTCTGTTTAGGCGGACCGGTCTATTCCGGCGAATCGTCAGAGCTGACCCGGTGTGCGACCCAGATGCTCGGTGCGATGTAGAGGCCGACATTCTGCTCAACGTCTGCCGTCATGGGGACTGCGCCTCCCGGGATGATGTACGGTCCGGAATCGGGGAAGGTCAGTCCCGTCCATTCACGCCACTGGCCGAGCGGAGCCTCGATCCGGATTGAGTTTTCAGCCGGTCCGATGATCTCTGCTCCCATCCGTTTCTGCACACGGAGCCACGAATCAAACGGCAGGCCGTCGGCACGTGTCCATTGGGCGTACTTTTCGATCGGAGTGAGCGGATACTTTTCTTTCTGCGTCGGACGAAGCGGCGCAATATACCGCGTGAAACCATGTGTCTGTGCGATCTTTTTCATGGAGAGAACGAGTTTTTCCGCCAATCCGCGACCTCGAAAATCGGGATGGACTACTGCGTTGGCGGCGCTGAGCGTATGCGTTTTTCGGCCTGCACGGAAATCTTCGAGTGACTGACGCAGGACCCAGTGCCAGCCTCGGTCGAGCAGTTCCGCATTTTTTCCATTCCACGCCAGCGGCACCGTCATCCCCGCCGCCATGATCCGCCCGGACTCCGGTTCCAGAATCGCAAAATGGAAGTCCGGAAATGCCGTGAGCAGCTCCGGCCAAAGCGGCCACGAGACGGGATCTTCCAGCAAAAAACGAGTCCAGCCTGCCTGAAAGAGTTTCAGGATCTCCGGTCCCAGAGAGGGATCTTCTGCGGTCGTCCGGATCAAAAGAGCTTCCGGTGAGTTGATGGTGGGACTGGTAGAAATTTCTTCGTTCATGAAAAACTCCGTGAATTAAAAACTCCGGACGGTCTTTTGTTGGGAACCGTCCGGAAAAAGCGTCTTTTCAGGCTGAAGTATCTGCACTCAGTCGTCGGAATTCGCAGCAGCACGGCCTGCACGGCGTCGGTCGACTTCCGTGAGGAGGATCTTGCGAAGCCGGATTGATTTCGGCGTGCATTCGACCAGCTCATCGTCCTCAATGAATTCCAGCGATTCCTCCAGCGTCATTCTGCGTGCCGGCTTAAGGATGATGTTTTTGTCGCTCCCCGACGCACGCATGTTCGTCAGTTTCTTTTCCTTCGTCGGATTCACCGTCAGGTCATTCGAGCGGCAGTGTTCGCCGACGATCATCCCCTCGTAAACGACGTCGTTCGGCGCGACGTGCATATCGCCGCGGGACTGAAGCGCGTCGAGAGCGAACGCAACGGCTCGGCCGTTCGAGTTGGAGATCAGAACGCCGGACTGGCGGGTCGGAATGTCGCCGACCTTCGGCTTGTAGCAGTCGAAGCGATGGTTGATGATGGCCGTCCCTTTGGTTGCGTTGAGCATCCGCGTACGCAGGCCGATCAAACCGCGGGCAGGAATAGTGAAGTTCAGGAGCGTGAAATCGCCGCGGCTGGAGACTTCGAGAAGCTCGCCGAAACGTGCACCGACCAGTTCCATGATCGGGCCGGTCATGTTTGCGGGGACTTCGACCAGAAGGTGCTCGAACGGCTCGTGAACGACTCCGTCGATGGTGCGGAAAATCACTTCGGGCTTTCCGACGGCGAATTCGTAATTTTCGCGGCGCATCGTCTCAATGAGGACGGAAAGATGCAGGATCCCGCGGCCCGACACGATGTACTGGTCCGCTTTGGGGACCTGTTCGACGCGCAGAGCCACGTTTCGTTCCAGTTCGCGCATGAGACGGTCACGCAGATGGCGCGTAGTGACGTACTTCCCCTCCTTTCCGCCCAGCGGCGAGGTGTTGATCCCGAACGTCATGCGCAGTGTAGGTTCATCGACCTGGATGCGCGGCATCGCGACTGGAGCAGACGGTGCACAGATCGTGTCGCCGATCTCGACGAACGGAAGTCCTACGAGCGCGACGATGTCTCCGGCATCCGCGGCATGGACTTCATTTTTCCCCAGATTGTTGAACGTGTAGAGGATCGCGATCTTCCCCTGCGTCATCTGGTCGTCTTTCTGCATGACGGTGACCGTCTGTCCCTTGCGGACCGTTCCCGATTCCACGCGTCCGATGGCGATCCGGCCGACGAATTCCGACCAGTCGACCGTCGTGACGAGCATCTGGAGCGGTTTCTCCATTTCGACTTCCGGACCGGGGATCTTCTCCAGGATCATGTCCAGAAGCGGGACGACCGAGTCCGTACGCACGGCGGGATCCGGCGTCGCGAAGCCCTCTTTCGTACTGGAGAAAAGATACGGGAAGTCTGCGATCTCCTCGTCTGCGCCGAGATTGATGAACAGATCGAACATTTCGTTCACGACTTCCTGCGGACGAGCGTCTTTTCGGTCGATCTTGTTCACCAGAACGATCGGTTTGAGACCGAGATCCAGGGCTTTGCTCAGAACAAAACGGGTCTGCGGCATGGGACCTTCTGCAGCATCGACCAGGACGAGGCAGCCGTCTGCCATGCGGAGGACGCGCTCCACTTCACCGCCGAAGTCTGCGTGGCCCGGCGTGTCCATGATGTTGATCTTGACCCCTTTGTAGGTCAGCGCGATATTTTTCGCGAGGATCGTGATGCCGCGTTCACGTTCCAGATCGTTGGAATCAAGGATCTGATCGCATTCAAACTCTGCGTCGCGCATCTGGCTGCACTGTTTCAGAAGGCAGTCTACGAGCGTGGTTTTCCCGTGGTCTACGTGTGCGATGATCGCGATGTTTCGTAAATCGTTCCGTCTTTCTGCCATTTTCTCACCTGATTTTTTCGCTGGTTTGCGCTGGATTTCGCTGAAAAATTTTTTGCTGACCTGCGGAAGAAAGCACGCAGCGTCCATTTCGGTCCGCCCGGTATGGGAAAAGTTTCTGCGTTTTTCCTGTCCGTTAAATTTGAAGGTTCTAAAACTGGTCTTTATCATACCGGGAAATCAGATTTCATCAAGGACCACCTGAAAAACTTTTCCAAAATTTATGGCTGGAATGTTCGGAAATTTCCAATTTGAGGGAAAAAATGGAAAATTTGTGAAGGAAAAGGGAAATAAAAGTGCGGGAAATGCAGAAACGGAAAGCGTCCCCCCTTTTTTTTCCTGCGTTCTGCGCTATAATACGGTGAGTGGAGATTTTTTGAATTTTCCCCGGGAGCGTGAGTCCAGGAGTCAGCGCGTCCGGGAAATTTTGGATTTTAAAGTTCATTTACTTTTTGGCGGAGAGAAATCATGTCCAAAACTGCCCTTCTTCAAACCTCGCTCGATTTTCCGGTTCGCCGCGGTAAAGTCCGCGATGTTTACGATTTTGGCGATGAAGTCCTGCTCGTGAGTTCGGACCGCATCAGTGCGTTTGACTGGATCCTTCCTTCCGGCATTCCGGATAAAGGCCGTGTCCTGACGCAGATCGCGGCGTTCTGGTTCGAAAAACTGGGAGAAGAGAACCACCTGATCACGGTAGACGTAGACAAAATGCCGTGCCTTGATGGTCTGGATGCGTCGGTAAAAGCGGACCTTGCCGGCCGATCGACTCTCTGCAAAAAGTCTGAAGTTTTCCCGATCGAGTGCATCGTTCGCGGCTGTCTGACCGGTTCCGGATGGAAAGAATACCAGAAGAGCCAGACGATTTGCGGGATCGAGCTTCCGGCCGGTCTGCAGGAAAGTGTTCGTCTTGAGACTCCGATCTTCACTCCGACGACGAAGGCGGAAGAAGGACACGACGAAAACGTGACTTTTGAGCAGATGTGCGACATCATCGGGACGGAAGCCGCCGTGGAATTGCGCGACCGCAGCATTTCCCTCTTCCAGCGCGGTGCCGAATACGCCGCCAGCCGCGGGATCATCATCGCAGACACGAAATTCGAGTGGGGAATGCGTGACGGCAAGATCATCCTCGTGGATGAAGTCCTGACTCCGGACAGTTCGCGTTTCTGGCCGGCGGATGATTACGAAGTGGGGCGTTCGCAGAAATCTTTCGACAAACAGTTCGTCCGCGACTGGCTTCTTGCCTCTGACTGGGATCGTCAGAGCGTGCCGCCGCAGCTGCCGGAAGATATCATCGAAAAGACCCGCGCGAAATATATCGAGGCGTACGAGCGCCTCACCGGTGCGGAATTTCCGTGGAAATGAGAGATTTGGATGGAACCGTGAATGTTTTGTGGTTCCGTCTTCCTGTTGATCGGGACCGTGTTTGCGGCTGTTGGCGGAGCTGACGGATCTGTCTGCACAATGCGGTCGAGATGGCCTGATCCGCGGGCTGTCTTGGGTGTTTGTGTTGCGGTGTACGGGAGAAAGGCTGCCGAAAATGAAACTCACCTTCCTGGATCGGATCGCCGGACTTGCCGGGGCGTATGTGCTTCAGCGATACTCTTCGCTGTGGGATTCGCGGTATTGTTTTCGCGACAGTACGACGGATCCGAAAGGGGAGAATGTCGGCGGTCCTTTCATGTACGCGTTCTGGCACGAGTATATTTTGCTTCCGGTCAGTTTTTTTGGGCACTGCAATGTCGCGACGATCACGTCCCAGCATCGGGATGCGGAGATCATCACGAATCTCTCTCGGCACATGGGATTTCGGATCTTTCGCGGTTCCACGACCCGGGGCGGAGCGGAAGCACTTCGCCAGCTCCTTGCGGTCGGACAGGCTGGAATGCATCTGACCATGATGCCGGATGGACCCAAAGGTCCTCGCCGCGAAATGTCGCTCGGGACGGTCTATGCCGCCTCGAAGCTGGGGTTTCCCATCGTGCCGACCGGTATGGGGATGAGTCCGTGCTGGCGGGCGAATTCGTGGGACCGATTCGCGATCCCGAAGCCGTTTTCCCGGATCCGCCTGATTTTTGACGATCCGATCATCGTGCCTCCGCGTTTGAAGCGGGACGCTCTGGAAGAGTACCGTCTTCTTGCAGAGGAACGTCTTCGGACCGTGACGCTTGAGGCGGAGGAATGGGCGCAAAACGGCGGGACTCGGCCTGGAGACCGGGTTTTGGACCACCGCCCGGCACTGTTAGCCAAATATCGTCAGCCGCGGAGATAAGAAAAAGAGACCGTTCTTCTGGAGAGATTCGGTCAGCCTGTTTTTCCTGGAAGCCGGCATTTTCCAAAACGAAACCTGAAGCGTTTTTTCCCTGAAAGCAGATCATGGACCCGGAAATCATCAAATTCTTCTGTCCGAGCGATTTTGCGACGCCGGAGATGCTCGCTGCTGTGCATCATCTGGGGTTCGATCGTTCCATGACGCCGGTTTCGGCAAAGCTCGAAGGCAATGAGCTTTTGCTGGAGTGTCCGCCGTCGGAGAATCTGCGTTTCTGTATCCCATGGACGATCCCGAATGTCGGCAACAAAATGCTCACGACCGGAACGCTTCTTGCGAGTGAGGATCCCTACTATCTTTCCATCGAGCTGGCGCGGGGGCTTTGTGTTTCGATCCGGAATCAGGCAGCAGACTGGGAGGTCCTGGGACTCCTTCCGTCCAATGAATTCCAGGAAATGATCCTGAATGCAGGCGAGTATCTTTTCCGCGCCATCAAACTTTCGCATTGCGGAAAAACATACGATCCGGAGGTGGATCGGTACGCAAACTGTGCGATGCATCTCTGTTCCCGAGCGTCGCTTCTTTTGGCCAGGAGCTACATTGATCGTGTTCTGCTGCTGCGCAAGATCGCAAAACAGTCGGCAGATGCGGCTTCCGAGCTTGGACGATCGCAGTTTTTATCCGTTCAGGGAGATTTTGTTTCTCCGAAAGATGAGATCTTTGACGATGACACGGTCAGTCAGATGCTTCAGAAGCTGGATAGTACTTCTGAGCCGCATTTTTCCGAGGAAGACGATATTTTCAGCGGCATGGGAACGGATATTTCAGGAGACGATACGGCCGTGCACGTCATTGAGGCTGTTCCGCCGAAGTTCGTGGGGCTTCACCTTGACGAGAATCTCCTGGAGAAAGAGCTGAAGGAGATCTTTTTCGAGACATTCAATCACGTCAACATTGAGATCTCCTGGCGAAAGATCGATCTGAAGCCGCAACTTCTGGAGGCGTATGATCGGCAGATCGACTGGTGCTTCAGCAATGGATTCAGCGTGACGGCCGGCCCGATCCTGAATTTCAGTCCCATGTATCTGCCGGATTTCCTTCAGGACTGCTGCGGCGATTTTGATGCGATCTGCGAACATGTGCGCGGCTATGTGGAACTTCTGGTGAAACGGTACCGTTCGCGTGTTTCGACGTGGGTCGCGACGTCGCGCGTCAATTCTTTTTTCCATCTTGGACTGTCTTTGCTTCAGCAGCTTGAACTGACGGTCCGGGTCGTGGGCTGGATCCGGGAATTCCAGCCGACTGCTGAGGTCCTGACGTGTCTCGATATGCCGTGGGGAGACAATATCCTGCCGCCTCCGTTTGGGGTCGAGGACGAGGAAAGCAAGATCTATCCCACGATCGTCTGCGCGGACTATCTCCTGCGTTCCAAGTGCAAGATCGCGGGGTTTCAGCTTGAGTTCAACGTTGGATACGGAACGCTCGCGACCTACGACCGGCCTGTTTTGGACTGGTCAAAGCTCATTGACCGATGGTCGCATTTCGGAGTCCCGCTCTACCTTTTGATCCGGGTTCCGAGTTCCTGTGAGTTTGACCGCAAGGCATTGATCCCCAATCCGCCGATCTGGAACGGATGGACATTGCGCGGGCAGGCACTTTGGGTCTCTAATGTGGTGCCAGTTCTGTTGGCAAAGCCGAATGTTTACGGTGTGGACTGGTGTGTTTTCCGCGATTATCGTCCGCATGATTATCCGAACGCCGGTCTGATCACCAGTGACGGCCGCGTAAAAAAAGCGCAGATCATTCTGGCCGAAATTCTGAAGTATTTCATGGCGGACATGGATTGAGGCGGGAGCGGAGTACGGGCATGAAGCGCTCTTTTTCTCTTTCGGAAGCTGCGGAGGAACTGGGGGTTTCGGCCGCAACGGTACGAAACTGGCTGAAATCGGATGAAGCTGGAGAAGGAACGATTGAGGAGCTGCGCCGTCTGGCTGAAAAGCGTCTCACACACCGTGCAAATAAACGGAATTTGCGGGGAAATCGTGCGTCTGGAAAGAAATTTCTGGGGCCTTTCTGGAGTATGGGGGGAAGGCGGTTTCTGGAATTTTACTGGGAGAAAAAAGAGACTTTTCCTGAATCGGATCTTCTGCGCGGCATTTTTCTTTTCTGCTTGGGACACCATCTTTGCGTATTGCGGAAACGAACCGATCCGAGGATCCTGCAGGAGATGGATGCGTGGAAGGCGGCTCTCACGAAAGAAGCGAAAAGCGTCGGCGTGCATTCCTGGAAAAGTCTGGCAGAGGAGACCAGTGAATGGCTGCGAGCCAATTGGAAATACGCGGGAGATGCCGATGTACTGGGATGTCTTTCTCTGGAAATGTCGCGGCGGGGGACCCTTGCGGAGCAGGGTGCATTCTACACTCCGGAACCGGCAGCGCGGGAGGCGGTCGAAAGGTTGGCGGAGGCAGGGAACTGGGAAGGTTCTCCAACGTTTCTTGATCCAGCGTGTGGGAGCGGTGTGTTTTTGCGCGAGATACGGCGCAGGTTCCAGCTCCCGCTTTCTGCGGTCTTCGGTATGGATCTGGATCCGACGGCTGTTCGGATCGCGAGGCTGAATCTTTTGTTCGATGTGCCGGATTCTCCGGAGAGTCCGTGCATCGTCTGTTGGGATGGGCTTCTGCCGGACCTGCCGGAAGGAATGCCGACCTCGTTTACTGCAATTGCCGCGAATCCTCCGTGGGGGGCAAAAAAAGCGAAGAAGCCGAAAAAACAGAATGCGCAGGAACGGTCCGAGTTTTGCGGGAATGTGGATGTGTTGAGCGAATGCGGAGTTTTGGGGCTGCGCGGAGTTCGGGGTGAACGCGAGATGTTCACGCGATTTCTCCGAAGATCCTGGGAGCTTCTTCAGCCGGGCGGAACGGCGGTTTTTCTGCTTCCGGAAGCGTTTCTGAATATTCGGACACACGCATCGATCCGGCGTTTTCTCCTGGAAAATGCGCAGATCGAAGAAGCCGTTTCCATCGGCCGGGCATTTGAGGGAGTCTTTACTCCGGCGGTACGGTTCGTTTTCAGGAAGCCGGTTTTTTCGCATTCCTCCGCGAAAGTTTCACAGACTGCAGCGCGGCGTTTTCCGCAGGAAAGATTCCTTCAGATCCCGGACTGCATCATTTCACCGAATTCGTCGGCGGAAACATTTCGGATCGTGGAAAAAATGTATGCCGTACCGCACGAGACGCTGGCAGGACACGCATCGTGGGGACTGGGTATCGTGACGGGAAACAATGCGCGCTGGCTGGCGGAGGAGCCAAAGTCCGAAGATTGGGAACCGATCCTCTGCGGACCGGATGTCGAGCCGTTTCGGATCCGGGAACCAAAAAAATGGATCCATTTTCGGCCGGAATGTTTCCAGCAGACGATTCCGGAAGAACGTTTTCGTGTGCCGGAAAAGATCGTTTACCGATTCATTACGTCGCGCCCGGCTTTCGCACTGGACACGCAGCAGCGTCTGACGCTCAACAGTGCGAATTTCCTTGTGCCGGCGATTCCGGGACTCAGTACTTTGGCAGTTTTAGCCTTTTTGAATTCGGAGGCATTTCGATTTCTTTTTGTTCAGCAATTTTTCACACATAAGGTACTCCGGGGAGATCTGGAGCGCCTTCCTTTTCCGAAAATTTCCAAGAAAATTGTTCAAAACCTTGAAATTTTGGCGGGAGACGTATTTTCAGGAAAGGAAGTTTGTGCTAAAATAGAAGAGCAAGTATTTTCAACCTTTAACCTGACGCGCACGGAGATCCAATTCATCCGCCGCAGTTTAAAAAAATAAAAAAACAGAAAGGGACATTATGTCGTACAAAGTCTACATCAATGGCGAATATTTTGCCAAAGAGGACGCAAAAATCAGTGTTTTTGACCATGGGCTTCTTTACGGAGACGGTATTTTTGAAGGAATGCGCGCCTACTCCGGAAAAGTTTTCCGCCACCAGGCCCATATTGACCGTTTGTGGAACTCTGCACGCGCGATCGCTCTGGAAATTCCCATGACGAAAGAAGAAATGATGAAGGCCGTCGAAGACACGCTGGCTCTCAACGGGCTGACCGATGCCTACATTCGCCTCGTCGTGACCCGCGGTGCCGGGACTCTCGGTCTGAATCCGCACAACTGCTCAAATCCCCGCGTCATCATCATCACCGACAAGATCACGCTCTATCCGCAGGAACTTTACGAAAACGGCATGGCCATCGTGACGGCGAGTACTGTCCGGACGCCTGCTGCGGCTCTCAGCCCCCGGATCAAGTCGCTCAACTATCTGAACAATATCATGGCGAAGATGGAAGCCCAGTGCGCCGGCTGTGAAGAAGCTCTTCTTCTGAACATGAAAGGCGAGATCGCCGAATGCACGGGCGACAATATTTTCATCATCAAAGATGAGGTCATCTACACGCCGCCGAAAGATGCCGGAATTCTTGAAGGGATCACGCGCGCTGCCGTCATGGACCTGGCCAGAGAACTTGGCTACGAAGTCGTTGAGATCGCGCAGACCCGCCATGACCTCTACATTGCGGACGAGTGCTTCCTTACCGGCTCGGCTGCCGAGGTCATTCCGGTCGTCAAGATCGACAATCGTCCCATCGGCGATGGAAAAGTCGGCCCGGTCACCAAAAATCTCATTACGCATTTCCGCGACATGATCGTTCGCTAGAGTCCCTGACCTTCTGGAACACCGTGATCTCTACTGCGGGATCGCGGTGGTCTCACAGAGATACGCAGAATGACCGTGAACGTGTTCAGACATGAAATTCACGAAAAGCACAAAAGCACAAAAAACACAAAATGGATTTTTAAGATCACTTTGTGTTTTTCGTGCTTTTCGTATTTCAGGGTCGATCTCCTGCTGCGGCAGGTCCATGACTCTGTTCGTTTGGGAGTTCCGGTCTGGATTTAATGGCGCGTCGAATTGCCGCCTTCGGTTGCGATCAGCGATCCCGTTTCCACCGAAATGGCAGAATTTACGTTGTTCGTCGTCGCGAGATCGGTCGTGCCGGAACCATTGAAGTCGCCGACCAGCGGCATATCGCTTCCGGAACCGTGGCGGTAGCGTGCGACCGAGCTGTTCATCTCACCGTTGCCTTCAACATCCAGGATCCATTCACCGTTGCGGTAAACGCCGACTTTGGAGATCTCTGAATTGTCCCACTTGCCGACGACCGGAATGTCGCCTTTCTGTCCGAACGTGAACTGTTTGTCTGCCGAGGTGAACCGTCCGTCGCCGTCGTAGTCGATCGTCCAGCGTCCATTGTTGAACACGCCGATACTGTACACGCCGTCGCCGTTCCAGTCGCCGGCCACCGCAAAGTCGCCTTCACGGCCGAATTCGAAGACGTGGTCCACGACATCGCGGCGCAGGACGCCTTCTTTGTGTGCTTTGACGTAATAGTAGCCTTTATTCGTCGTCGGAATGTGCTTGAACTGACCGATCCGCTCATTTTCGGCATCCGGAAGACCGAATTCACCGGCGAGCATATCGCGGTCGCCTTCCCAGGCGCGTCCAAAGACGCCGATGTCGGCTTTTCCGTCACCGTCCCAGTCGCCGACGACAGGCTGATCTCCGGTGTCGCCGAGCTTCACCCACAGATCGTAGTCGTCCCACTGCCGGTTACCGTCCAGGTCGATGAACCAGAAACCGTCCAGGAAGATGGCCAGCTCATCCACGCGGTCGCCGTTGAAGTCGCCGGCGAGAAGTCGGACGGATTTGAACTCCGTATCGTAAAGGAACGAAAGGCCGTTTTCGATACCATTGGCGAGTGCCTGCTGAACGCGGGAGATCGCACGGCCTTCCCATGTATTCGGATTGAATTTGCTCAGATCCAGATTGCCGACCAGGAGCGAATTCGAGAAAGCGTTGGCGTATGCACCGGAATGAATTCCGCCGTTCGCATTCACGCCTGCATTGGCGTTTGCTCCGCCGTTCATGACGATCGACATCGCGCCGTTTGCGCCGGCGGCTCCGACTCCTGCCGCCCCTGCACCTGCCGCACCAGCGGCCCCTGCGCCCGCAGCGCCGGCTGCCGCGAGTCCTGCTGCGCCTGTTCCGCCGTTAAGCAGACCGAGATGCCAGGAACTTCCGCTTCCGCCCATACCGCCGCCGAGAGAAAGTCCGGTCGACATGCCGAAGTGCGGCATATATCCGTTTCCGTAGACCGGTGCTGAGCCGCCTCCGGAGAGATTCGGACGTCCCGGCGTAGGATCAAGATGCGGATTACCGCCCGGTGTCGGATTTGGTTCCGGAGTCGGTTCCGGAGTCTTGGGAGTCCACTCAACGCGGATCTCGCTGAAATTGTACTCGACGCCGTCGTCGCCGTAATTCACCTCAATGTCGGAAAGCGTGTCGCCGTCCGGATCCAGTTCCGAGCCTCCGAGAGAACCCGGTGTGTCGATGCCGTCTTTGTACCCTTCCGGATGCACTTCGTAAATACTGTAGTTGCCGGGCTTGACGTTTTTGAACACATAGTAGCCTTTGGAATCCGTCGTCGTTCTGGCGACTTCCTTACCGTCGGCATCTTTCAGGATCAGCGTGACGTTTGCGATCGGCGTGTCTGATTCCTCGCGGATACCGGGATACAGTTCCCAGAGATTTTCAGGAAGTTCATCTCCTTCGGTAAGTTTGAGGTCTTCGCCGTCTTTGAAGACGTAGCCGGAGATCTGTGCGTACTGGTATTCCCAGAAGTCGTAGTGGACGCCTTTATCGCCCGAGACAAGCTGAATGCTGCCCGTCAGGTCCTGCGACAGGATCGCGCCGCCTTCCGAACCGACCTGCTGACCGCCGTTGAGATATTCAGTCGGCTGATGTTCGTAGACACTGTACGTACCGGGCATCAGATCGATGAATTCATAGTACCCTTTTTCGTCCGTATATGTCGTCGCGATGACGGTACCGGCTGCGTCACGCAGATCGATCTGAACGCCTTCCAGAAGGAGTTCGCCGTCATCGTAGACGTCATTCCGTTCCTCATCAAGCCAGACGATGCCCGAGATCTCGCAGGTACGGTATTCCGAGAAATTGTTCTCGATACTGTCCTGACCGCCGAGAATCTCGATGTCCGTCAGTTCATTCACGCTGATCTGCGTACCGACTTCCGTTCCGTCGATCGTTCCGACGAAGGACGTTACGTCTTTGTATCCGTTCGGCTGGACTTCCAGGACCCGGTACGTTCCCGGATCCACATCAAAGGAATAATGCCCGTTTTCGTCCGTAAACGTTGTGCCGCACAGCTCGTAAATGCCGTTTTCGTTCAGCTTGTACAGGTTGATCTGGACTTTTGCCAGATACGTGTCTTCGGACGCATCGTAGAGTCCTTTGTCCGCATCTGCATCTTCGTACACATTGCCCGAGATCGTGCAGGGAAGCGGGATCTGGACCTGCGAAGCAAACGCGCCGGCCGTGTAGACGTCCTGCATTTCTTCACTGCGCAGGTGGGAAAACTCGTTCGTGTACGAGTCGTTCGGAAGTCCGGCAATGTCGTAATCCGGATAGTATTCCGCAAAAACGTCGCGGAAGGGGATCTTATCGACGATCGCGTCTTCGTAGTACGCATTTTCAAAAACGGCCGAAATGTTCGACGTTGCCGCAAATTCTGCGCCCGTGGATTCCGCATCCAGATCGCCGTCAGGATTCAGCACTTCATCCACATCCCACTGGATCATCAGAACGTCGCCGGCGGTGAAGCCCGACAGATCGATCGTCAAAAGCGTGCCGTTTTCAGAGATCTCGTAATTCGTGACCTCAAAACCTTCCCCGGCCAGGATCTTGAAGTCGATGGAACCGTAGGTGCCCTGACCCTGGTCGATGAAATTGTAGCGGCCGCTTTCGCCGTAACGCGCCAGGTCGATAGTGACCTGGGACATTTCCGTATTCTCCGCACCCCCCTGGAATGCTACGTAAAGGTAGTCCGGGGCCGTGTCGATGCCGGAACCTTCTTCTGTACGAGTCCCTTCGTAGTAGACGGCTCCGACTTCAAGCGGACTTGCGCTGAGCATGCAGCGGTTTTCAAGCAGCTCGACGCCCTTGAGGTGATGAATGCACGAATTTTTGCTGGTTTTGGAAGTCATTTTAGTACTCGATCGTATTTAGTATCCATTTCAGGAAAAAAACGGAAGATCATTCCGACGGAAAGCCTCAGTGCACCGTAGTGGAAGGATTTTCGATCGCCATATCCGGAACCTGCCAGTTCCAGAAACGAACCGTGGAGTCGAAACTGCACGAGATCAGCGTCTTGCTCTTGTCGTCCCAGAGAAGTTCTGCGATCGTGCCCTGGTGTTCATCCATCGTGTACACCATCTTCGGAGAAGTCGGAGCGATATTCCACACACAGATCTGATTGTTCGTGGAACCTGCCGCAAGCATGTTCGAACCGCAGAACGTGAGGGCGGAAACTTTGCCCGATGGGAAATCGATCTCCTTCAGTTTCTTGAACGTTTTGGCGCACCAGATGATGATCTTGCGGTCTTCACCGCCCGTGGCGAGATAGTTGCCGTCTGCGCTGAAGCTGATCGACCAGATCCGCGAAGTGTGCCCCCTCAGAAGCGTATGGGTCGTATTGCGCCCGGTGTCGTAAATGCAAACCACGCCGTCACGTCCGGCAGAGGCAATGTAGCGGGAATCCGTGCTGAATGCTACCGCACGCTGGTCATTGGACGTTACCTGCCAGCTGTGCATCCGGCGTCCCATTGTCGTGTCGTAGATCGAAACGGACGAATCAAAACCAACGACTGCGATTCGGGAACTGTCCGACGGACTGAATGAAAATGCGCGCACGGCAGTCCCGGCATCGATAAATTCAAATTTCCGGGCAAATGTCTGCGCATCGTAAGCGTAGAGTTTATTGTCCATGCCGCCCGTCACGAAAAATTCACCGTCAGCACTGAATTTCACCGCACGGACCCAATCTTCCTGATCCGAAATGGTATGCAGAGGACTTCCGTCGCTGACATTCCAGATGCGTGCCTTGTGGTCATCTCCTACCGTTACCAGCTTTTTGCCGTCATTGCTCAGAGAAAGACTCGTCACGACCGGTGCACGGCCTTCTGCAGTGATCTGCTGCATTTTAATAAACCTGACAGAACGCAAATGGTTTGTTTCTGCACTTGCCTGAACTGTAAGACCCAGCATCAGGAAGAACAAAATGCAAACTCGCAAAAAAGTGAATTTTTTCATGATAGGGATCCTTAATTGGCACAAAACATAAATTCCCACACAGGGACTATCGGTTTTATCCAAATGAATATTTAGGGCTTTTCAATATTTTTCAAATTTGCGGATTATATAAAGATACAGACGAAAAAAAGTGGAAAGATGCAGACATCCATATAAAAATATACCTCCATAAAAACGGATCGCTTAAAATTTGGAAGAAAAGAACGCGGTTTTGGATCGAAAAAAGGTAAAAACACAGAAAAAACCAAAAAAGTTTAAGATGTGTTTTGTATCGTAAAACACGGGTCGAAACAGCTGTTTGAGTGTAGAGGCATCAAGAAAAGTTTAAAAAAAGGAGAGGACCCCCCTTGAATAATTTTTGGAATGTGGTATATTCATTCGCATCTTAAGTGAAAGCAATGAAACTTAAGAGGAAGTCAAGTCGCAAGACTGATCAATCTTTGACAATATGATGA
>JAGBAA010000056.1 GCA_017939795.1 Thermoguttaceae bacterium | reverse complement strand
GCCGAATGAACTCGTCGGAATGGACGTCCTCTCGTGGGACTTCAGCAGCACGGACCTCTACGGAGCCAACGGTGTCGCAGTCATCGGACTCCACGGCAATGAAGTCCCTGAACCCTCCGCGTGGATCCTCCTTGCGCTCGGATGCGGATTCCTCGGCTGGACGCGGAAGCGGAGAAACAGCTGATTCCCAAACACTTTCGAAGGATCGTTCCGAACGTTTTCCATTAACTCATCGCAGGCACTCTTTATGGAGTGCCTGTGTTTTGTACATTCCTGTTTTCCCGCCCCATTTTTATTCACGGAGAAAAATCATGCTGAATCGAAGAAACTTTCTGAAAACGAGTGCCGCAGCTGCAGCAGTCGGCGTGAGTGCGAATATTGCCGGAACTATGGCACACGCCTCCACCAAATCCCCTGCCCCGCGCAATCCAAGGCCGTATTCCAACGTGGATTGGGATTCCGCCATTCAGATCTACACGACTACGCACGGACACATCACGGGCCAGTCGATGCTGAATAAGTTCCTGGAAAGAGACTATGAATTCCTGACGATCTCCAACTACTATCCATCCGCGCCGTATTATCCGATGAGCAAAATGACGCGGAACTACTACCGTGTCCATCACGACCATCCGGTCATGTTCCGCGGCACGCTGACGGATGGGCCGTTCGACTGGAACGCGATCCTGAAACCGTGGGTGGACACTCTGGAAGAAAAATACCGACGCCAGTATCCGTTTGAAGAAGGCGGCCCGCTCTTCACGGAGTACCCAGCCGACATCATGCAGGCTCCCAATGCTGAGCACCACTCCTTTTCGGACAGTCCGGCCCACATCTGCGCACCGGGGTCACTATACGCTTCCGGAACGTTCGACGCACGCGACTTTTTCAAGACGAAAACGCACGGCTACCATTTCGGCGTTGGTCAGCCGTGGCGCACGGGGTTTGACAATATGCTGAACGCGCTCCTTTACGAAGACGGCGGCGGGGTCACGATCAACCACCCGGCCTGGTCGCACCTGAAACAGGAACAGATGCTTGAAATGCTGGACTACGATCCGCGAGTGCTCGGTATCGAGGTCTTCAACGACTCCTCAGAACTCATGACGCAGAGGGGCTGGAGTGAGCATTACTGGGACCACGCACTGGGAACGGGACGGCAGTGTTTCGGATTTTTTGTACCTGACTGGCACAAGGAGGGGGTGAATGTCCTGCTCATCCCGGAACGGAATGCCCACGAATGTCTCAAAGCATACCGACAGGGAAACTGGTACGGCGCGCTGAAAGGGTGCGGGATCCTGCGTTTCCGTTCGATCCGGTTTGACGGCACGACGCTCACCGCAAAGACGGACAAAACCGCGAAATTCCAGATCATCGCGAAAACCGGCGTCATTTTTGAGCAGACGTCAGAAAAAATTTCCTTCACTCTCACCGACGCGGACCGCGAAAAGTACGTTTACCTGCGCCTGAAAGTATACGCGGTGGATGATTCCGGCGAGATCCTTTTCTCGCAGCCGTTCATGATTTAAGAACAGGAAAAACGAGATCCCCAAAAGTTCCTGAGAAGAAACTCTGAGGAGGTACGTCTCATCCCGGGAATACCGCAGGATTTTATGAACAGCAGTTGATCAGATCCGCATTGGAAATCTTTTTTCCATCCCGCAAACAGGACACCGCCTCGATGCCGAAAGATTTTTTCGCATCTTTTTACAGACTCCTAATCGGCCCCCGAAGGCCGTGGGCCGCTGACCTTCGGGGAGTGGGAGAAATTAAGGGAGGAAACTATTTTTTCTCCTCCTGTGCTTTCGCCTTTTCCTCTTCTTCTAATGCCTTTTCGATATGCTTCGGCCACTTGGAGAGCGACATTCGGCCCGTTTTGTAGTTCCACGTTTTCTTAACCTGCTCAAAAGAGAGGTTTTTCGACTCGGTGAGGTCACAGTCGATGAAAACGCAGGCGTTCATGGGAATATTTTCAAACGAACAGAGCATTTGGCCTTTCAGGATCACCCGGTTTGAGAGATTTTGGTCTTCTGGACGCAGAAACGTTTGTCTCGCTGGCAAAAAACATTTTTTCGGGGCGGAATAATATGCTTCCGAACGTCCGGGCAGGTAATATTGAGGAGCCTTTTGACGTTGGATTTTCAGCTCTTTCTCGACCCATTCCGGCCAGCGGGCCAGAGCCATAGCGTCTGCCTGGTAATTCCAGGTCGTTTTTATCTGCTCGAGCGTCAGCTCCGAACCGGAGAGGTCCACGTTGACAAAAACGGCATCCGTTAGATCAGAATCCGCATCCAGTACAAGCGGCGAAAAATGACGGTGCGACCCGAAAAACATTCCCCGGAGAGAAACCTTTTTCAAACGCATTTGGGAATGAAATAGCGTGTCGAAAAAATTGCCCTGTGCGTAATTGCGGGTCGCGCAAAACTGTTCCTGCGTCAGGTTCGGGAGGTAGCAGTGCGCGAAAAGTACGTTTTGAAGCCGACTTTCGGAGAGATCCAAGCTGTCGAACTGTCCGTGTGAAAACTCAAACCCGGTCAGATCCACCCCTTTAAGCGACGTTTGACCGAAAGAGATCTCCGTAAATCTGCGTTCCTGAAAGTTTTTCAGCTGAACTAGATTTTCCTGCGGGAGATTCAGTATTCCGCCCCCGATACGGCAATTCGTGAAATCGCAGTTGGCGCAGTAACCTTCAAAACCAGCGAGTTTAATGTACGAACCCCGAAACCGGCAGTTTTCCACCGTCGCGCTCCAATGGCACTCCAGATGAGCGATGAACGTTTCTGAAAAATCCCGGTCCGCAAGTGCTCCGCTTTCCAGAAGGATAATGGATTCCCGAATTTCATTACGAAAATGAGCCGGAATACTATCCTGTCCCTTCACAGTACAGCTTTGCATTATTGTACATGCAAAAATCAGAAAAAATTCAACGATCCTACTATTATCCATAACAGCTTTCCTTAAATCATTTAATACTGGCGATTGCATAGGTCTCACCGCTCCCCCAGTGGGCCTGAACGCGGAAATTTTTATCGTTTCGACCGTGTGTGCGGGTCATGTTTTTTCCTTTCAGTTTTGAGTTTGAACCGCCCCCCCGAAGGCCGTGGGTTTTCGACCTTCGGGGGGAGAAATTAAGGGAGGAAACTATTTTTTCACCTCCTGTGCTTTCGCCTTTTCCTCTTCTTCTAATGCCTTTTCGATATACTCCGGCCACTTGCAGAGCGACATTCGGCCGGCTTTGTAATTCCACGTACTTTTGACCTGTTCAAGTGTGAGATCTTCCACGGTAGAAAGGTCACTTTCCGTGAATACCGTATCCGTCATGTTCGTGCCGGAAAAACTGCCGTAAAGTTCGCAAAAACTGAATGTCATGCCCGAAATATCCAGATTTTGGAAAATCTGTTGTAGTTCTGGAATCCATTTATCACACTTTCTCCTGAGCTCTAATTCGGATGATCTATACTCCCAAAAACTGATACCATGAAATACTCCGGTCTGGTAATTTTTCGTCTGTTTGATCTGTTCCTGCGTTAGATACTTCGGGATCTTGGCATTTTTAAACCAGGTATTATGGAATTTCGCTCCCTCTGTCCCAACACGGAAGTAAGAGGAGATCGTAAAATCGGAAAAGTCAAAGTTGTTAAATTCACTTTCTCTCAAATTAAAGAGAATAACCTTCTTGGTATAATTTCTTGTTTGCATGAAGGATTCTGGAGAAAGCCGCTGAACTTGGAAATTAGGAGCAAAATAAGCATTGGTATAATCGTTAGTCGTATTAGTGTAAAAAAAACCATTCTGAAAAATACAATTCTTAAAAGAAGTATGGCAAATGTCCTGATAAGACGTATTAATATACCGAAAGAGGGTATTGTCAAAATTACAGTCAGTGATTGCCCCATCGTCATCATAAAGAATAAGATTTGAAATACTATGGCTATGCGCAGGAGAATATTTGAGAGGATGCTCCGACAATTGTGCAATAGCTGACGAAATGAACGTATTGAAAATGATCAACAAAATAAAAATGTATTTTTTCATATTCACGCCTCCTCTCCTTTGGCAGAATTTTTCTTGGATTCAATGGAAACATTTTGATAGATCACACCGCTTCCCCAGTGGGCTTGAAGGTAGAGCTTATCGTCAACACTATCTTTCCGCACGGTATTGGCGTTTATTCTGTCATATTTTTGGGGAATCATTTGCAATCCTCCTGTTAGAAATTAAAAATCTAACCAATGTGCAGAATGTCCGCACAAGTTTTATTATAGCACAGAGAAAATGTGCAGGAAAGGGGGGAGGGATAAAAAAAGAGAGGGAGGCGATTTGAAGATCGTCCTCCCTTATTCTGAATTTGAGACGCTGGCGGAGTGCCTGCTCACGGCTTTTCCGGTGCGGCAGCCGGCAGTGTTTTGGCCGGATCATCCGGTTCCTCCATGTAGCCGTTGTTGCGGAGGAACGGACCCACAAGCGGATTCAGCTTCATGAGTTCCTCCGGCGAAAGGGCCGGGTCGTGATCGAAAAGCTGAGGGATCGGCGTCGGGATCTGAATGACTTTCACCTCCGCACTGCACGTGCCGCAGACGATCGCGTCATCCTGGAAGAGTTTCGGAGCCGCAAGGCTCTTTTTCAGCGGGTCGAATACAAAGTCGTCCGGTTTCGTCCACTCGATCGCGGCATCGTCGCTCACCTCGATGACCGTCACTGTGTCGGCAAGACGGTCCGTAATGCGTGAGCTGGAGATAATATCGCGCGACTCCGGGAACACCGAATCCGGGTGACGGACCGTCATGTAGTTCGTCAGGCAGTTCAGCGGCGATTCGCTCGTCGGCGTGTGTTTGCTTCGAGGCGCACGGTATTCCTGCGGCATCTGCTCCAGAAGACGATAATTGTGCTCATGATTCCACGGCAGGCCGCGCTCGAATTTTTCGTAAAGTTCAATATACTTCTGGTTTTCAAAGTACGGAAGGATCGCGACGCGCCAGCTGAGCGTCGGTTCGCCGACCTCATTGCTTTCGAATGCAGGAGGATAGAATCCTTTATCCAGCCGGTAACGTTCCAGTGCATTGGCGATCGCCTGCATATTGGCTGTCGTCGTGTCGCGGATCTCTACGATCTTGTGCTTTCGGTTCACATACTCTGTGGAAAGAAAGACACCGCCGCCGATCGTCGCAAGAATAAAAAAGCACCAGAACCACCGCATCAAATGCAGGTTTCGCCTGCGGTGATGGCGTTTATGGCCCTTGCGCTTTAAGACCAGCGTGCCTTCCGGAGGAGCTTTGTGTTTCATCATTTTTTAACTGAAAGGAATAAAAATACCGGTAAAATAAAAGTCAAGACATTATGTGAAGCTGTAAGTTCAAAAACTCCACGTTTCTTAAATATCGTCCATAGAAGGGAAAATATTAAATTTTACACAAAATTGTATCCAAAAAGCGTAAAACTCTCCCAATCGGACGTTTTTTTGTGGAAATTTTAAACTTTTTTTTATTTTTTTGTCGAAAACAGTAGCATATTTTCGTAATCGGAGTATAATAGAGCCATTGAAAGATGATTTATCAATCAGTTCCATCCAAAGGAGTCATTAGATAATGGATAAGATGAAAGAAACTGTGAAACCGAGTATGGACCGTACCCGTCGTCAGCTCATTATCGGCGCGGGCCTCACTCCATTGGTCGTGACTCTTCATTCCGCAAAAGTTTTCGGTCAGGATCTCGCCGTCGGTTCTCCTTCCGGTGCTGCGCCGTTCTCTGGAGTGCTCGAAGGTTCCGTCGGTCCTAATGGGCAGCCCGGCAGCGCGAGTACTGAGGTGGAACTCTATAATCTGATCGCAAGTGGTAACTGCCCTGAGGAAGTATATAATTATTATGGTCTGAATGGTCATGTCGCCAGCGGCAGTTTCGACGCATATTCCGTTGTGTGGGATTATGGTATCACCGGTACGCTCGGCTGGACTCCTGATTATGAAAAGGTCTTTGTTGAAAACTTCGAGGACTATCAGAAAGCCTGTAAGGACGTTTCTGACGCAATAGCTGAAATTAACGCCGCTGCGTTAGATGCTGGCGGACTGACTAACTTGACCGTTCCGAATGTGACAGGGGTCGCTCTCTTGCCGCTTCCGGATGGTGCCGGTGATCGTGGATGTTTTGAATTGTTCAGGATGGCAGAAGGAAAACTGGAGGCTTTGGTCGTTGAGTACAATACGGCCGTGAATAACTACAATTCCAAGATGGATACGGAAATTCCTCTTATCCCGATCTGACGTTGGGAATGAACTTTCAAAGGTCCTGGAAGCTCGGCTTTTGGGGCCTTTTTTTCTTTCAGCCGTTCTGTTGTGTCAGGTGCAGTTTCTGCGCGATCTCATCCATTTTCTCCCGGAAATCCCGCGGCGGGATCCCCATGATGTGCAGCGTTTCGGAGTCCGCTTCCAGTTCCAGACGCACGCCGGTCTCGTGGATCCGCGGTTTCCAGTCGTGCTCATATCGCGGAGTGAGGAACCAGACACGCTGATTTCGCGACCCGCGCCAGAGCAGATTTTCGTGTTCCATTTCGCGGTACGGTCCATCGATCAGAATGTCGAGCCGGGCAAGAAGTGCGAGTTCGTCCCGTTTTTCCCGTGCAAGAAGCTCTTCAAGCGTAAAGCCCGTGAAGGCCAGGAATGTGAATTTCGGACAAATCTTCCGGCAGGCGTCCGCAAGCGCGCAGAGTCCCGCAGCCTGAAGAAACGGCTCGCCGCCGGAGAAGGTGAGTCCCTCGACTTCCGGATTCCGAGTCAATTTTTCTGCCAGATATTCAATAGAAAAAGCCGTCCCGCCGCCCGGATCCCACGTTTCCGGCGCGACACAGCCGGGGCAGTGCCTCATGCATCCCTGGACCCACACGACAGCGCGTTTTCCCGGTCCCAAAACGGAACAGGAGGTCGAAAAACGGGCAAGTTGGAGCAGTTCGGGATCGTTCATGGCTGAAAAAAAGAAAAAAATGGAGAGACTATAAGCCGGATTATGTGAACGGGTCGCCCCGAGCGATAGTCATTTATCTAGGACGGTCATTGCTGAACGCCTCAAGCTGCCTACCCGAAAATCACCGTGCCGGACCGACACGGGAAAACGAACGCAATGGCCCGCTTTACTCTTCTCTGTTTGGCATTGCACCCAGTGGGGTTTACCTTGCCGACGCAGTCGCCTGCCTCGCGGTGAGCTCTTACCTCACCATTTCACCCTTACCGTCAGGTCCATAAAAAAACGCGGACTCCAACGGCGGTATCTTTTCTGCTGCACTTTCCCTGGCCTTTCGACCGGTGGACGTTATCCATCACTGTGTCCTGCGGTGTCCGGACTTTCCTCATCGATGCGTCTAAAAACAAAAAAAGACTGCACCTCCGCGACTATCCGTCTCTCCATCCATTCATCATACACGAAATCCCAAAAAAGTCAAGGGGAACACCGCCAAACCGTCTAAAGTTCTTGACCTCTCAGAAACACGAAAGACAAAAAAATGGGACCGTCTCCCCAAAGATGGTCCCATTTTCCGAATCGTTTGGATTTAGTCACCCTCTAACGTTTCCGTCTCATGAGGAACAGTCCGCCAAGTCCGAGGGCGAGGAGGACCATCGTGCCGGGTTCTGGGACCTGATTGCTCGTACCATTAAAGGAAAGGATACCGTCGGTGAAATCCCAGCCTTCGGTCAGCCCCATACCGTTCAAAGTGACAGAGAAGAAATCACCGGTCAGCGTTCCGTCATTTGCCGTCGAGAAAAGTTCCCATTCTGTGCCGGGAACGACGCTCATAAGGTCGTCGATCGTCAGGTCAAGGATCGTGTGGCTTACGTCCATCGAACCGCCGTCGATGAGGATCTTGTCGAATTCCGACGCATCGGACTTCAGATCCATTTGGATCTCGGCAGCATTTGCTATGACCTGCACTTCCGCGAGATTCAGCGTGTAGGAATTCAGGTCCGCGTAGGTCAGAGCTTCCGGAAACTCACGCACGATGCGCAGAATGTTTCCGTCTTTCTCGAAATCCAGCGCAAGTTCCTTCCCCTGCGACCAGGAAGATGCATTGAACGATTCAGACTTCCCGATCATTTCGCCCGGGTTTTCCAGCGTGCCGGAGTATAGTTCGAAATGGAAACTGGTCGCGTCGTCGATCAGACGCTGTCCATTGGACCAGCGATCGTAGACCTTGACAGATTCGATCGGCATGTCGTTCTCGGAGAACATGACCTGCCACCACTGATTTTTCTGGCTGCTGCCATGTGTGTGGGAGAAGTTCCCGGTGTTTCCGTCCACGGCATCACTGGAGGGATATTGCGTACTGCTGTAGTTGCTGACCTGCGAAGTCGGCCTCCCGAGCGCGATATTATCCAGCGCGGAGAGGTACGTTCCCGTGATGGTCGTCGTGCCGTATGTGCCGACACCGCCGGGAGTCAGCGCACCGTCGGAGTGCGTCAGCGTATTCGTGATGGAACCTGCGGTGAGCGTTCCGCCGGAAAGTGTCGTCGGAACGGCGACCGCGCCGGAAATGACTGCTTCGCCGGTCCCGCTGATGTTGAACGACGCTGTCGTATTGGCGTTGCCGTACTTCACGGTCGGAACGGTGAGTTTTCCGCCGGAGAGATTGTAGACGCCGATGCCATTGGAACCCCAATCGCCGTAGTTAATAAACTCTTTGATCGTTACTGTCCCGCCGGTCTGATTCACGGTCCCGCGGCTGTTGTTGTGGGCACTGAAGGCGATTTTCATCTGATTTGCATTCAGCGTTCCGCCGGAGATATTCACGACTGCCGAACCGCGAGTGCCGACGGTCAGGTGATTATTCACGGTCAATGAACCGTTCGAGAGATTCAGGGTCCCGTTTCCGCTCGGCTGATCTGCCATATAGACCTCACAGTCCGCCGTCACAGTCCCTCCTGAGATGGTGACCGTACCGCGTCCGGCATTTCCGATACGCCATGGGGAACCGCCATTCAGTTTTACTTCACCGCCGGAAATGTTCATCGCACCTGCGGCACTGGCATTATGTCCCATCTGGATCCCGCCAGTCGTCGTGACATTGCCGCTCGTAACGTTCAGCGTACCGTTCCCATTCGCGTTCTGTCCGAGGTAGAACGCACCGTTCTTTGTCGTCGTCAGAGAACCGCCGTTGATATTCATAACGGCTGTACCTTCCACGCCGAAATAGAAATCATCCGAGACGGTCAGTGAACCGCCTTCTGCGATGTCGATCGTACCGGATGCGCCGGAATTGTAGCCGAGCCACATTTTCTTCACCGAAAGAGAAGACGCGAGCTGCGCCGTGTCTGGCGAACCGACATACACGCCGAACGCGACATCTTTTCCAGCTGGGCTGCTGGACCAGTTCGCGAGGTTGGCGAAATCCGTATCAACAGAGTTTTCTTTCCAATGAACACGATTCAGCCCGAAAGCGATCCGGCCCTGCGAGTTAAGTTTTCCAGTATAGACGATCGTATCGGTCTGGTCGAAAGACGAAGCATCCACACTGGCGAACGAGCCGGAGTAACTGCCAGCCTTGATGATCTGGATCTCGTCCGCCTTCATGTTCGTGCTGTTCGTCAGATTCAGCACGAGCTTCCCTCCTGCAGTGTACTGCCCCGCAACATCAAGAACGTCATAGGAGGGGGTCGAACCGGAATAATCCAAGTCGATCTGGAGCGTGGAATCCGCGGCGGAAGTAAACGTCGGCGCGACCCAGCCTTCCACATTGCCGTAGGTGCCCGCCTTGTTCTCCTTGTTCAGGATCATGACCTCGCAGAGCGTGAGAGGAGCGTTGGACGTTCTTCT
>JAGBAA010000055.1 GCA_017939795.1 Thermoguttaceae bacterium | reverse complement strand
TTATCTTTTCAAAGATCAGCCAGCCTCTTGAGACTTGACTTTTCCTTAAGTGTCATTGCTTTCACTTAAGATGCGAGATAATATACCACAATCCCGATTTCCTTCAAGGGGGGTCCCCTTAAATTTTTCCATTTTTCTCAAAATCACCACCCAAAAAAACCCACTTCATCCCGTATTTTGCCGACTCAAACGCACTTCGGAATTTTTTCGGATTTTCTCATTGCAGACAAAAAAAGAGGCCGTTTTTCGTTCAAACTGCCTCTTTTTTCTGCCATGATCATGTAAGATCGCCCCTGTTCTCAGGCATTTTCATCATGTTTTTCCGCTGATTTTTTCTGTTCTGCCTTCTCTTTTTTTCTCCATTCCAAATACGGCCCCAGCTCACCGCGCACTTTGACCAGCGTCGCACCGAGCAGCGCAATGTCGTCGCCAAATCCCACCATCGGCAGCAGATCCGGCATCGCATCCAGCGGACAGATCACATACGCGGCCGTAAGCGTCAGCAACGCGATGGTCGAAGCAGATACGTTCGTGTATTTTCCGGCAGCGTAGTCCTGCAGAAGTGCGAGAATGTACTGAAATTCCCGCACATACCGTCCCAGGCTGCGTGCTTTTCCCATCGCTTCCGGCAAATTCCGAAGCACACGCGCCAGATTCCATCCGCGAACAAAATCTTCCGGTCTGAATCCCATGGATCGACTCTCCGTACTGGATCAGAGGGTGAATTCGTCCACTTCTTCCTCTTTTTCTGAGACACTTCCTGCAGAGTTTTCTGCGTCTTTTTCCGTCTCCAGCGCCCCTGCCGGCAATCCAAGATCCAGATCGCCATCCACTCCGTCTTCTTCCTCCAAACCGGGAGCCGCACCGGACACATCCGCTTCGTTTTCAGCATCCGCATCTTCTTCCACAGAAAGATCCAGTTCCGGAACCGCAGACAAGTCCCCGTCGACAGCACCCTCCGCAGCCTTTTCAACAGACGCAGCCTCTCCGCCGTCTGCCGTTTCATCGGCTTCCGACGTTTCACCGGCGTCCGACGTTTCACCCATCACGCTGTTCAGCCCGCGATACTTTCCGTTGAGCAGCGGATCTACCGTCGGCAGAAAATCTTGCAGGAACGTTTCAACCGCCTTCAGCGTATCGACTCCCTTGGACTCCAAAATGCTCACGTACATTTTGCAGATCGGTTCATTCGGCTGCCATTTCATACGCGGAAAACGGGGAGCCTGCCATCCTTCCCCGGCATCTTTCCATCCCCAGAAAACGCGCTGATCGTAGGAGTTCCCGCTTGGATCCCACCCGCGGAATACTGCGGTATTGAAGGTCGCGATCCGGTCCTCCGTCATCGTTTTTGCGGGATCTTCCGGATCAGGAAGTTCCACAAGATACGCGATGCTGAACTTCTCCACGCTGCTCACCTGCTCGTTCCCGCTCCCGACAAAACAGACGTCCGGCGTATGCGCCCCCACGTTTCGACTGAAACCGCAGGTAATGTTGAGATGAATATCCGGATTCTCATACGATCCATGATACCGTCTGGCCAATGCACCGTACGCGCCCGCAACACGGCGAATGTCCTCGTTCGCGATCCCGAGAACGTCTTCACTCTCGTTCGCTTCCCAAACTCCGACCGTCATCGGCATCACCTGCTCCACGGCAGCCTTGAACGATTCCAGCGTCTCGCTCTGCATCTCTCCCCATCGCTCCGTCGCGACGCCTTCATAGTACATCGCCCCCAGAACACCGCCGATGCAGAGGATCAAAATTGGAAAAAGGGATTTGTTTTTGATGAATTCCATGGCAAAACCTTAAAATGTAAAAATCAGCGAATTTAAATCAGCAAATAAAATCAGGCCGGACGAAAACAGACGGAAATCGGGAACCTCCGCATCTGAAGAAGGTCCCCGGTCTCTCTGCTCAGCGCTCGATCTCACGGCATTTCAGGCACAAATAGCCCAAAATGTAAAGCGGGACCGCATACCCTGCGACCGTGCAGAAATTCATGAGCACCATGTCGAAGGAAATGTTGAATCCCTGCGAAACGTATTCCGACGTGTCGAACCGGCTGAATGCAGGCACAAGATACGACAGGAAAAGCACGAACGCCTGGAATACTGTGTCCAGCATCTTCGACACGATGACCTCATACGAGTTCATGTTCAGGTCGATCGTCATGTTTTCCTGCCGGAACAGACGGATCGCCGCCTCCATCGGTCCGCCACCCTCCACGTCGCCGGCCCCCATCATCGCCATAAACTGGTGGAATCGGCCTCCAAGCGTCATGAAAAGGGTCGCGAGGACCGTCACCGGCGTGGAAAGGAATGTACTGAAAACGACGCCGTAGATCGTCACCAGGAGCATCTGGAACCAGATCCCGAGATACCCCTTGAAGAAGTTCCACGCAAACGGTGCATCCCGGTGACGCAGGTACATATCGGGCTTCGCCGCGCCGAAATACTGCCCGCGCTCCAGACACTTCACCCAGACTTCCATCACGTTCTTCCGTTTGATCTCCCGGCCCTGCGCGTCAAACTGGCTCGATTCCGGAGCCACGAAGTCTGCGAAAAGGTCGAATTCCGCACGGCTCGCGCCGCCGACGTTGAGCTGTTCTTCCGGAGGATACGACGTCAGCTCACCGCCCTGTCTGGCGATCTTCACCGCGACGGCACTCGCACGGGACGCACTCGTCCCGTTCGGATTGCGGTGCCCGGATTTCAAATTCATCTTGTCCGCACTGATGTTGATCATGCGCGGCACGCGGAAGACCGATTTTCCGCTTTCATTCGACTGGAAGATCTCCACCTCAAGCATCAGCCCCGTCTCGGGATTCCGGATGTAGAAACCGCCGATGACCTGCCGGGCGATCTGCCCTTTGTGGGTACGGAAAACTTCCTGCGTAAACTCAAATTGAAGTGCTCCGTCAACGAGCGCGGACGGCGTAATGTTATCGAACTGCCAGATGAAAGCTGCGTCCGTATTTCCCGCAATGAAACTGCGGTACTCCCACTCGTCGCCGACGTTCACGCCCTTTTCCGAAACGATCCCGCGCTGATCCAGATACCCGATGTCGCCGTACTGCACGACCCGAGCACGATACATTTCGATCGGCGGTCCAAGCTCAAAATGCCGACTGCCGTCCGGCCGTTCCGTCATGCGGATCTCATGCGTATGGTCCCGGTTCGGCGTAAGGTACGGTACACGATTCTCTTTGTCGAACACGATCTTGTGGCTGTGGTCGCGCGCCGTCGTCGTCTGCCCCCGTTCCAGAAGCGGATTTTTGTCGTCCAGGCGCAGTTCTTCCTGCACCGTGTGCGTGTGCGCCTGCCCGCGGATGACGAATCCGTAGCTCACCAGCCCCATCGGAACGAGCAGTGCCGTTCCCAGAAGCGCAAATCCGAAAATGCGCCCCAAAACAACCTCCGAGATCCGGACCGGCTTGGTCACGATCGTGTGGATCGTCTTTTTCTGGAAATCTGCAGGAAGACTGAATGCCGTGAGCAAAAGCATCAGCACGATCGTCAGATACGCCGTCGTGTTGAAAATGAAACTGACGTACAGCTGGGCCGGATGGGGACTCGTAGGGTCGAGAAACATTCCGGCAAAAAGAACGATCAGGACGAAAATGATGAACACCACGACGACCTTGCGGCGCAGCGCCTCCTTGAACGTCAGCATCCCCAGCGCACCGACACGCTTTCCGGAGACCGCGAAAACGTCCGCGAGCGTCTGACGCGCCGTCTTCTTCACCAGTCGAAATGCATTCCCCGGCCCGATCCTCAGGCTGGAAAAAAGCATTCCCAGAAATCCGAGCAGAAGGAAGAACACACAGACCGCCATCCCCCATTCCAGGAACGCAGACGGAAACCACGTAAAAATACTCGGTACATTTTCCTCAATTACCATGCGATCAACCTCCGTTCGACGGGTCAGCAGATGCGGCGGTCCCCTCTTCCGAAGGAACCGAAACGGCATTTCCCGCACCATGAGCGCGGCGTCCCGGATGGAGACGGCTCTCTTCCACGATGCGCAGGAAAAGATCTTCCAGCGTCGTCCGCGTGTTTCCGACCGACTTCACCTCGCCGCCGTACTTCTTCACGACCTCGCGGATCTCTTCCACCGCCGCGTCGGGAAGCGTAGTCGTCTGAATGTCCGTCGTATCCTTCACCGTCAGGAGACTGTCCACCCGGCCGATCTCTTTCAGCTCGCCCTGGAAGAGGATCCCAATCCGGTCGCAGACATCCTGAACGTCCGCGAGAAGGTGGCTGCACATCAGGACCGTCTTCCCCTGACGTTTCAGATCCAGGATCAGATCCTTCATGTCGCGCGTCCCGATCGGGTCCAGCCCCGACGTCGGTTCATCCAGGATCACGACCTCCGGATCGTTGATCAAAGCCTGCGCCAGACCAACACGCCGGACCATCCCCTTCGAGTACTCCTTCAGCTGACGTTTCTTCGCATACCCAAGCCCAACCATCTCGATCAGGTCATTCGCACGCTGACGCCGGACTGCCGCTGGAATGTGGAAGAGCTTCCCATAAAAATCCAGGATCTCTTCCGCCGTCAGAAATCGGTAAAGATACGATTCCTCCGGCAGGTATCCGATCCGCTCGTTCCTGCGGACGTCGCTGGCATTCCTGCCGAAGATCAGAGCCTCGCCCTCACTCGGAAAAAGAAGCCCCAGCAAAAGTTTGATCGTCGTGGTCTTTCCCGATCCGTTCGGCCCCAAAAGACCAAAAATCTCTCCCCGGTTGATCTCCAGGTCCAGGGACTTCAGCGCGTGGACCTTTCGGCGTCCCCAAAAGTCACGGTAAATTTTCGTCAGGTTTCTCGTTTCTACTACGACTTCAGACATAAAAATTCCTCTTTATGTGTCGGTTTCTTTCTATGTATCGCGTTTCCCCTCTTCCGGATCCGAAGAGATCCTCTGCCGGGCCTGCCGGGATCCCCGGTCTGCCGGATTTCGATTCCCCCCGGACAAACTCCCCGGATCAACGCTCTCCGCATGGATCCTTTACGCACAGATCTTGCGTCCGGTTTCCTCATTCAGGGCAAAATATTTTTCTCATTATACACGGAATCGGCATTTTTTGGCAGGGGGATCCCGGGAAAAAACAGAAATTTTTCAGACTTTCATGATTTTCCTGCAAAAAAAGACGGTATCGACTCCGCAATACCGTCTCTTTCTACCATTCTTCCAGATCCGGGATCCAGAATGGACCTCTCAAGAAATTTTCTTCCCGATGCTCCAGGATGTACGGCCCCGGAAACTCTATTTCTTTTTCTCCGCCTGTGCTGCATGACGCTCTGCGACGATCTCTTTCATCCGCTTCCCAGGCACAAAAGATACGATCCACTTCTGCTGAGTCTGGATCTCCTCTCCGGTACGGGGATTCATCGCCCGGCGGGCTTTCCGTTCACGAACTTCCCAAACGCCAAAGTTCCGGATCTCAACTCGCCCCGATGTCGAAAGAGCTTCAATGATCTCCTCGAAAAACTCATCCAAATAATTGGAAGCCTGGCTCCTGGCACATCCAAATTTCCGTACAAATAACTCAGCAAGATCCTTACGCGTAACTGTTTTCATCTCCATGGAATTGTCTCGTCTGATTTTAATTTCTAAGTTTCTTCTCTCATTTTTCAGAGACTGAACTGATGCCTATTCATAATATACACAACAATACGAAAAAATGCAATGGCCTCAATTCAAAAATTTTAAAAAATTTAAAAATTTCACACAAAAAAACAGGTCTTTTTTTTGTTTTTTAACACTATTTTCCCCAAAAGAGGAAAAATCCTTCGCGCCGTTCCCAAATTCAAAATTTTCAAAAAAAGAAACTTTTTCAGTTTCCAAAATTTCAGACTGCTATCCAAATTTATGCCAAACTCAACGAGGCAGGATAGTTTGGAGTGCGTCGATAACGTGAGCTTGCGCATTTTCGCCGCATTTGTGCCCTGCGATACAGGCCGTCAGGCCATTCGCCGAGAAGGAATACGGGGGCTTTTGAAAGGCCGCTTTTCCTGTAAAACCAACACAAACGCCACATTCCCTTCTTTTGGAGGGGCTGCATGTACCGTGGGACAGGACGGTTTCGCAGTCGCTCCAGAGCCTTACGTCCATAAAAAAAGCGGGAAACATTGAGAGTGCTTCCCGCTTTGGGTTTGGAGGAGGTGAACTACTGGCGGAAGTTCATGTCGCACGTAACTCCGCCGGCGGCCGGCAGGTAGGAGTGGAGCAGGTAGTCCGCTACCATGCGCTGCGCACTGAACCGCCACGCCATCGTGCGGAGCGAGTTAAGCATCCGCTCGATCCAGAGGTGCGGCAGTCCATCCGCGTCGCGGTGGTAGTAGAGCGGAATGATCTCGTTTTCCAGAACATCCATGAGCGAAACCGCATCCCGATCGTCGGTGATCTCATCATCGACGTGAGCCGTCCCTTTTCCAATGGCGAAACCGTTGGTTCCATCGTATGCTTCCGCCCACCATCCGTCAAGGATCGAGCAGTTCAGTACACCGTTCAGGAGTGCTTTCTGACCAGATGTTCCGGAGGCTTCCAGCGGACGGCGCGGATTATTGAGCCAGACGTCCACGCCCTGGACCATGTGGCGCGCGACGTTCATGTCGTAGTCTTCCACGAACACGAATTTGTTCTTGAAATGCGGGTCTTTCCGAAGATTCGCGATCCGCTGGATGAACTCCTTGCCCGGCTGGTCGGCGGGATGGGCTTTTCCTGCGAAGACGAACTGGATCGGACGGTCCGCAGAATCCATGAGCGCGAGAAGACGTTCCCAATCGCGCATGAGGAGCGTTGCCCGTTTGTAGGTCGCGAAACGGCGTGCGAAACCGATGGTCAGCGCGTTCGGATCGAGCTGAACGCTTTCCGTCTCACCGCGCCGGGCGGCCTGTCGTTCCACGCGGCGCTGGATGAATTCCATCATCAGCGACTTGAGCGAAACATGCGTTTCCCAAAGCTCGGCCGGATCGATCTTTTTGATGTCCTGCCAAGGCTCGGCAGTCCAGTGCGAGTCCATCCAGTTCGGGTCAAAGTACCGGTCGAAGAGCGTCTGCATCTGCCAGGCCATCCAGCTCTGAACATGGACGCCGTTGGTGATGTGCCCGATCGGAACTTCATTTTCCGGACGGCTCGGCCAAAGATTCGACCACATACGGCGGGAAACGATTCCGTGGAGGCAGCTCACCGCATTGGCGTGGCGCGAAAGTTTCAGACCAAGGACCGTCATGCAGAACGACTCGTTCTGGTCGTGAACATTCACACGCCCCATCGCCATCAGCTGATGGAAATCGATGCCGAGTTTCTGCTGAAGCGGACCGAGATGCTCGCCGACAAGTTCCGGAGAGAATCGGTCATGCCCTGCCGGAACCGGAGTGTGGGTGGTGAAGCAGGTCGCCTGCGCTACCTGACGGACCGCTTCGTCAAAGCTCAGACCATCTTCTTCCATGCGGGCACGGACGACTTCCAGCGTCGCAAATGCGCAGTGTCCCTCGTTCAGATGGAAAACGCCCGGATTGATCCCAAGCGCGTGCAGCGCACGGACTCCGCCGATGCCGACGACCATTTCCTGACGGATGCGCATCCGGCTGTCGCCGCCGTAAAGACGAGACGTAAGCGTCCGGTCGGACTCCTGGTTTTCCGGAAGATCGCAGTCCAGAAGGTAAAGCGTGACGCGCCCGACATTCATCTTCCAGACGCTCGCGTAGATCGCCTCGGACGACGTTTCGACCTTCACGACCAGCGGCTCGCCGTCTTTCATGACCCGGCTCATCGGAAGATTTTCGATGTTCGTCCGCAGGTACTCTTCCTCCTGCCAGCCTTCCGCGTTGAGGTGCTGCTTGAAGTACCCCTGATCGTAGAAAAGGCCGACAGCGACCAGCGGAACTCCCAGACCGCTGGCACTCTTGATATGGTCACCCGCCAGAATACCGAGACCGCCGGAATAGATCGGGACAGATTCGTGGATCCCGAACTCCAGGGAGAAATAGGCGACCGGCTTGGAACCCAGGACGCCAACATTTTCCGCCGCCCATTTCGGACGCGAATTCATGTACTGATTCAAACGGCGGTACGCATAGTTGATCCGGCTGCCGAGAACCATCTCGCTGACTCGGGCATCAAGCGTTTCGGGCGTGAATTCCCGAAGAAGCGCGATCGGATTATGGTCCAGCTTCCGCCAGCGTTCCGGCGCAAGGTCACGGAACATCGCGACGACGTCCGGATGCCAGCACCACCACAAATTATGGGCAATTTCCCAACATTTTTCGTAAAGGGACTTCTGAAGAGAAGTTTTGCTGTTTGATACGACACTACTCATTTTTTATTTCTCCATGGATTAACAGAAAAGCGCCTATTTATTATACGAAACTAAACCGCTCTGTCTGCAGATGATCCCCGCGTGCCGACCTCCTCCTGAATTCCCGGAACGCGCTGTCTGCGAGTCTACGCTGTCTGCGAGTCTACGCTGTCGCGAGTCCGCACACGGTTTGCGAGTCCGAGCCTTTCGCGATACTGAGGAAAAAGTGGGCCGCAGAAAAAGCAGTGTTTCCGAGCCGTATGTACTCATTATATCGGATTTTCTGAAAAAATCAAGAGGAAATCCAACAGAATCAGTGAGAAAAAAATCAAAAATTTTGCTTCCTTCTTTTTATTATTTGCGCGTCCGATCTTCCCCCACTTTCCTAAGAAAGAGGGGCGGAAGAGATCCGTACCTTTTTTGATGGACGCTGTTTTTTCGAAGAGACCGCCTAATCACCCCGCCCCGCTGCGTGCGCCGCCTCCCCTGGGGAGAGCGGTTTTTGTGTACTCATCCGCGCATTCTCGGGGTTGGTCTGGGGTTCAGGAAAAGCAGCCTTTCAAAAGTCCCCACATTCCCTCTCGGCGAATGGCCTTACGGCCTGTTTCGCCGGACACGAAAGCAGAGATCGACTCACGCTCTGAAGCTCAGCGTCCCTACCTGCACGAGGGAACGTTCACCTGAACCATCGCAGTCTCAGATGTTCACGAGGTCTCCAGGAACGCTGAGTTTCATTCTCGGCGTTCTTTTTTTGCTCTTTTTCTGCATTTTGAGCCTGCTCTGCCGAATTGCCCGTATTTGGCGAGTTCCCGATCCGGGCAGGAGATGAAGAATCATGGATGAACCAGTCTCCTTTTTCATTTTCCGCGAGCATATTGTTCCGGAACGTCCCTTCCGCATTTTCCGAAAGAACGATCCCTCGGATATTTTTCTCGATCCGGCAGTCTTTCACCGTCGGATCCGTGCCGGCATAGAGCACCACGATCCCGTCCGCATTCCCGCTCGACTCGCATTCCGAAAACGTTCCGGACGCTTCACTGTAAACGTAGATCCCGTTGCCGCGAATATCCGTGAACCGGCATTTTAGAACGCTCGGATCTGTACCGGCCCCACAAATCTCGATCCCGGCAAGATGGCTCCCGACCGATTCGCATTCCCTGAATTCTCCGCGTGCGCCGGAAAAAACATAGATCCCGGACTGGCCGTTTTCAGAAAATCGGCAGTTCAAGACCACCGGTTCCGTGCCTCTATTCAGTGCCATGAATCCGTACTTCCGATTCCGGCTCGATTCGCACTCCCGAAAAAGACCGAACGCGCCATCAGCAGTTTCGATTCCGGCCAGCTGATTTTGCGTAAATTGGCTCTTGTCCACGGTCGGTCCTGCTTTCCGAACCGTGATTCCAGACCGCACATTTCCGCTGGATTCGCAGCCCGTAAAAGTACCGCGCGCGCCGTCAAGCACGAGGATGCCGTCACCTTTTCCTGCCAAAAATCGGCAGAGCGTGATGGTTGGATCCGTTTGGTTTCCGGCGATTTGGATCCCGGTGCGCGCGTTCCGGCTCGATTCGCACTCCTTAAACGTACCGCGTGCGCCGTCGAGTACCAGGATCCCGCTCCCTTTCGCCGTTCCGATGAATCGGCATTTTTCGACCGTCGGTTCCGTTCCCAGTCCACGGACCGAGATGCCTAACGCGGTGTTTCCGCTCGATTCACACTCCGTGAAATTTCCTTTCGCACCGCCCGCGATGAAAAACCCGCCGTTTCCGCAGCCTTTTGCCGTACAGCGGGTCACGGTCGGAGCCGCGTCTTTCTGAACGACGGAGAAACCGTTTCCAGACACAGAGATGAAATGGCAGTTCTCAAAAACCGATGACGGCGAGCAGACCTGAACGGCACTCTTTTCCGGAGCACGAGGCGACTCGGAGTCCCCTGTATTTTTAAGCGTCAGATTTTTGACTTCCGCGAAACCGCTTTCGAGACGCAAAACGTTTTCCGTATCGCCGAGAAGCACATTTTTCGCGCAGTCCTGCTCATCTTCTCCGAGGATCTTAATGTCTTTGCGCACGATGAGCGTTCCGGAGACCGAATGCTCGCCGCGCAGAATACGGAGCGTGCCGCCAACGGGAGTTTTTTCGTATGCTTCCTGAAGCGTCAACTCGCCGCTCGGCCACACAGTCTCTTTCTGCTCGTTTTCCTGTGCTGAAATTAGATTCCCGAAAATGCTGGCCCCCACGAACACAGAAAAAAATAAAATGATTCGTTTCTTCATTGGTATTCTCTCCTGAAAATCGAATTTGCGTGCGGATCAAGACCTTCCATTTTCATTTTACTTCCTGATTCAGAAAATTTCAAGACTCGCACCGATCCACAATAGAAAATTTCTCAAAAAAACAAAATTTCATAGACACGCAATGCCGCCAGAGTTCCAATTCCCTCAAAAGGAAAAGACGCTCTGCCGACAAGACAGAACGTCTTTGAAGAAACGGGCCAGGTGCGGACCCGTTTCGTGTGGGAAAGTTTTGGACGGAAGTTTAACGGCGTTTGGCTTTCGCCTTTCCTTTCGTCGAAACTTCGATCGAGTAGCTCGAATAGTACGGGCGGTACTTGCCGAAGCTCACGCCGTTGAGGACCGTTCCGATGAGCGGGATGTCGACCATGCGGATACGTTCGCAGGCTTCGTAGACGAGCGGGATGCGGCTGACGTCGCGCAGAACAGAGAGGATCACGCCGTCGCACAGACGTCCCATCACCAGCACGTCCGCGTCGGTGAGGACCGGTCCGGAGTCCACGATAATGAAGTCGAACTGCTCGCGGAGCAGGCGCATCGGCTCTTCCATGTCTCCCTGGGCCAGCGCGATGATGGCATCCGGATGCGGTGTACCGGCCGGAATGATCCAGAGATTCTCAACGCGGGTGGTGGTGATGACTTCGTCGAGGGAGACCTTTTTGCGAAGGTACTCGGCAAGACCGGGGTTCAGCGGGCGGTCGAACATACGGTGCGACGACGGACGGCGAAGGTCAACGTCCACGAGGATGACGCGGCGTCCCGTACGGGCCAAACTTGCGGCAAGCTGGCTGGAAACGGTCGTTTTGCCTTCCTTTTCAAGCGAACTGGTCAGCAGGACCGCCTTCATGTTGTCGGCTTCGGCACGGTGAAGGAGCGCGGTTCGGATATTGTCGATCGACTCCATCAAAAGCCCCTGAATGCTCTGGTTCACGCGATTGCGGTGCACACCGCGGGAAATGAGAGGCAGGTCGCCCATGACGTGGATCCCAAGACCGTAGCTGAGTTCATCCGAAGAGTTGACGCGGCGTCCGAGGAAATCGAAACCGCTGACGGCGATGATGGTCCCGACGAACGTCATGAGACCAAGGAACGCCATCGTCTGGTACTTAATGGCCTGGTTGTTGTGGCGGGGCGCTTCCGGTTCGGTGATCGTTTCGACGCGCGGACCAGCCTGAGCTTCAACTTTCCACTCATCAAGCTGCGTTCCCATGCGATTGTACATCGTGTCCATACGGTCCAGCTCGCTGCGAAGACTCTGAAGTTCCGTCGTTTCACCGGAAGTCTTCGCTTTGGCGAGTTCCGACTGGTACGCTTTTTCGCAGGATTCATACTCTGCCTGGTAGACCGCCAGTTCGATCTTGAGCGTCTCGATCGTCTCGGCGAGTTTCTCCGCACGGGTCATCGGGACCTCCTCATTATCGATCTTGGCCTGGACCAGTTTCGCGATTTCCGGAGTCAGACGCTTGGTCGCGGACGCGATCTGGGTCTTGCAGTCTTCCATGGCCTGTTCCAGACGCTTGATGTTCGGGTGGTTCGGATCCTTCGCGACAGAGCGTTCGCGTTCGAGGACACCCTGAATATTTTCGTACTGCATCCGGAGTTCCTTGATCATCGGATTTTCATTCAGAGCCTGCGCAGTCAGAGAGCGGATCAGGTTGGTACGCTGCTGGATCCGGGCATTTTCGCGTTCTTCGCGAGATGCACCCTGTTCTTCGGGAGCCATCGCTTCCAGAAGTGCCGACCGTTTTTTGATCTCCATCGTCAGACCGTTGATCCGGGCGAGGTTCATGTCGCGCTGCTGACGCCAGTGCGCCAGGTTTTCCTGCGCAAAGCGGTTCGAGTACATTGCGTTTTTCGAGTCGCTGACTCCCAGTCGGTCGGCAAGGTTCTGGTACTGGATCTCCTTGCGCTGCTTCATTTTGCCGAGGTGATTGTACGCACGCTCCAGGTTGTTCCGCTTCTGCGTTTCCATGTCGCGTTCGACCTGCACGATCTCTTTCATGTACGAGTCGCGGACGGCCGTCAGGATCTTGACCAGCTCATCGCGGTCTTCTCCGCTGATGGAGATCTGGAGGATCTCCGAACCAGTGTAGCCGACCGAAAGATGCGTCGCGAGCCAGTGGACTTTGTCCTGTTCGTCGCGGAGGCACTTCAGCTTGGAAATACCGGGCATCTGCAGTGCCGGACCAAGCACGATGTTGCTTCGGATGAGCGTCGCCTGAGCGTTTCGGTCGTTCAGGTAGTGCTTTTCCGAGGGAAGTTTGAAGAGGATGTACTGGCGGTCTTCCGCAAAACGAAGCATGACCTTCGCGCTGTATTCCACCGGAATGGTGAGGTACGCAATGAGGATCACGACCGTGGTGAGGAAGAATCCAAGCACCATGCTCAGCACCCATCGGCGGCGAAGAGCAAATACGAAGTCGGTCGGCCGGATCGAACGGCTGATGATGTCCGGCTGCCGTTTGTAGGACTGAAGCTGCTGGTATCCCCCCGCGCGGCGTGAAACGGCAAGTTCACGTCCCTGAGGATTCACTTCTGCGGGAAGCTGGTTAAAGTTTTGTTCCACTTTTGCACCTGTTTTGTCTGTGGTTGAATGAATCAGCAAAAATTTTCCTGTCGGAACTTTACTCCCGTTTTCCTGCACGGGAGCATGCCGTCCGTTCCGAAAACTCCGTCTGAAAACGGGATCTCCGTCTGAACGGCGTTCTGCTTCTGTTCTGCCTGGGAAGATGCGCTTCTTGCGGTTTCCTCCTGCCGAACATTACGCAGATCTATTCAAAAAGGTTTTCTTTGAATGTCTCTTTGTTTTTTTTCTTCCGGATCTTCTCCCGGTCCCGAATCATTTTCCGACCCGGTTTCGGAGTGTTTTTCGTCCTAGTCCTGGATCGTTTTCCGGTCTTTCCAGAAGACTTCTTTCGGATTCTCGATCATATCGAGCTGTGTGGGGCCGTCGTCTTCCACAAAAACGTTGGAGAGGATCCACTGAAGCAGGACGAGGAATCCGATCGCCAGCGGGACCATGCAGAGACCGGCTCCGTCATGAACGAGTTTTTTCAGCGTCTCGCTTTCCGGGAACATGAAAATGACCATTCCCGTCACGACGATTCGGACGATGTTCGTCAGCAGCGCGATCGGGATCGCCATGAGCAGAATGATGATGTTTTCCCACCACTCACGTTCGTTGATCAGGATGAGTGAAATGGAAAGCGCAAGGAAGATCGTCGTCATCTTCAGGCCGCTGCACTGCTCGACGATATTGATCTGACTCGTGCCGATGCTGATGGTGATCCCGTCCTGAAAGACCGGAAAACCAATGACCTGAAGGACAAACGTACTCGCAGTCGTCGCAAAACGCTGCATCGGAACGAGAAGCTGCTGCGTCGCCGTGTGCGGCAGCGGGAACATGAAAAGAAGCAGGAATGCGATCGGTCCCGCCCAGCGAAGCATCGACGTACCGCCGATGATGAGGATCAGGCCGACAAATGCAAGCACGAATGTGTACATATCGCCGGTCTCAAACGACGACATGAAAACACGCAGGATCGACGCGCCGAGAATGATCCCGGCTCCGGCGATCTGTTCTTTCACCGTGCTGGGACGCAGCGGCTGGCGGCGCATGTACAAAATGATCGCGGCAAGAAGCGGGATCAGGTATCCGTGGGAGTAAAGCTCATTCGAGCTCCATTCCACCATCGCGCTCTCGAACATATTCCAGTACGCATAGACCAGCAGGAGGATGAAAGCTCCTGCGATCCCCCACGAAAACCATTCTTTCGTGCTTTTTTCGACCGGTACATTTTCCTGTACGGATTCACTGTTGCTCATGGGACATTCCTGACTTCATGATTTTTTCCAAATGCGGATCCCCGATTTTTCTTTTCCCTCTCTCGTTTCTTCCTGAAAACCGATGGAAAAGCGGGGAAATGGATGCACACACATTCAATCATCATGTTTTATCGTGCAGTCAAATGCAATTCTTTTGATTTATTCGGACCAGCCCTCTAAGTCTTCCCAACAGGAAAACTTTCTCCATTTATCCTATTTTCACCGTGTGTTTTTCAAATTATTTTCCCGGGGTGGGTAGGCGTTTTTTTTAAAAGTGGTATAATGGGGGAAAATTCAGTCATTTTCAACATTTATGCGGGAGAAAAGCCATGGATCTTCCTGATCTGCATCCGGCACTAAACGCCCTTTTGATGGGCCGCTGGAATGAAGAAATGCGCGAGAAGTGCGTCGAATGCGACGTCCATTCCCTTGAAGAGACCGACTCACTGGGAAAAATCGTTGAAAGCGTACTCGAAAACGGTACGGTCATCTCGCTGCTCGGAACGCTTGGTGCGGGTAAGACTCGCTTTGTTCAGGCAGTCGCTTCCGCGGCCGGCGTTCCGGAAGAAGACGTCACGAGCCCGACGTTCGTGCTCATCCAGGAGTATACGAGCGGCTCGCGTCCGATCTTTCATTTTGACGCCTACCGCCTGAAGGACGACGACGAATTTCTCGAACTGGGACCGGAAGAGTACTTTGACGGCGGCGGACTCACCTTCATCGAGTGGGCAGACCGGATCGAAACATGCCTTCCGCGCGACTACGCCGAGATCCGCATCTCCCAGACTGGTCCAGAAAGCCGGCACTTTGAATTCCGCAGGATCTGCCGCAGACGGACGAAACCAGCCTGACACCGAAACCGGACGGACGCTTTTTATTGGCTCTCCGGCAAATACGTACCGAACCAGATCCGAATTTGCCGCGGAATACACAGAAAAGCCGCAGAAACATACTGAAAAGAAAAGAAAAGAAAAGAAGGGAGAGATCCCTGACACGAAATTCCCGAAAAATACGAAAAGAACCAACGGTATTTTAAGAAATTTAAAATATTTGTGGAATCTGTTTTTTCGTGTTTTTTGCATTCAGTGTTTTTCAGCGAGCTTTCGGTGTCTTCGTGGAGGAACAGATACTCAGCTTCCGGCTGGACCTTTTTATTCAACCTCCAGACCCATTTTCCACACACAGAGTGAATCATGTCGAATCCAGAAGAAAACACGCCCCGTAAAATGACTCCAATGATGAAGCAGTACTTCGATGCGAAGAAAGCCTGCCCGGATGCGGTTCTTCTTTTTCGAATGGGTGATTTCTATGAAATGTTCCACGAAGATGCGCGAGTGGGTGCCTACGTCCTGAATCTCGCGATGACGAGCCGGGAAAGAGGCGAGAATGCGATGCCGATGGCGGGTTTTCCGCATCAGCAGCTCGAAGCATACGTCGGGAAACTGATCGAGCACGGCTACCGTGTCGCGGTGTGCGACCAGATGGAGGATCCGAAGCAGGCGAAGGGGCTGGTGAAGCGCGAAGTGACCCGTGTAGTGACTCCTGGAACGCTGACGGAAGATTTTCTCCTGAATCCGAAGGAAAGCAACTACCTTGCGTCCGTTGTCGTGGATGACTCCTTCATCGGACTTTCGTGGGTGGAGCTTTCGACCGGCCGATTTTATGCAGCCGGATTTCCGCGAGCACGGCTCTACGATCAGCTTGCCCGGATCATGCCGTCGGAATGTCTGGTCTGCGAAAGCCTCAAACTTCCGGAGTGGGTCATGAACAAAATGATGGTCTCGCGCCGTCCGGACTGGGCTGCGGGACTGGATTTCGCGCTCAAACAGCTGAAGGACCATTTCCGCGTCATGAATCTGGACGGATTCGGCTTCAATGTTCAGCTTCCGGAAGACCGGCAGGCGATCCGGGCTGCAGGGATGGTGCTGGACTACCTTCGCCAGACGCAGAAAGTCTCCCTCGAGCACCTCGATTCCCTCCGCGTCTACCGGACCGGTGAAGCGCTGGAGATCGACGAATCGAGCCGGCGGAGTCTGGAGATCACCCGAACGATGCGGGAAGGAAAGCGGGAAGGTTCGCTTCTCTCTGCGCTTGACTGCTGCATTACGTCAATGGGTTCGCGTATGCTTGCGGACTGGATCGCGAATCCCCTGACGAGCAAAAAGCTGATCGAGCTGCGCCAGGATGCAGTCGAGGAACTCATGAAGGACTCGAAGGTCTGCCAGGAACTCCGCAAGGATCTTCGCGGGATCTACGATCTGGAGCGTCTTCTGACCCGTGTGGCGACCATGCGGGCCAATCCGCGGGATCTTTACGCCATTGGGCAGACGCTCACCATGCTTCCCAAGATCTGGAAACAGCTCCGTCCGATGAAAAGCCCGCTGATCGTCCGGATCATCGGAGAGATCGATTTCTGTCCGGAGCTGGCGAAGACCATCATGGAGGCGATCATCGATAATCCGCCGGTCCAGATAACCGAAGGAGGGATCATCCGGCCCGGGTATTCGGAAAAGCTGGACGAGCTGCGCGATGCGTCGCACGGCGGCCGGGAATGGATCACGAACTATCAGGCGAAAGTCCAGGAAGAGACCGGGATCCAGAATCTGAAGGTCGGGTACAATAAAGTGTTCGGCTTCTATCTCGAAGTGAATAACTCGCAGCAGAGCAAGATCCCGGACACCTTCATCCGGAAACAGACGGTCAAGAATGCCGAGCGGTACATCACGCCGGAACTAAAAGAGCATGAAGAATTCGTTCTTTCAGCAGACGAACGCCAAAAAGAGATCGAGTACCGCATTTTTTCAGAACTCCGCGAGATCACGCTCCAGTACCGTCACCGCATGAACCTGACGGCCGGCGTTCTTGCGGAACTGGACGTTCTGCTCGCGTTTGCGGAGACCGCGCGCCAGCGGAATTACTGTCGGCCCAAGATCACGGAAGAAAACGAGCTGGAGATCATCGACGGACGCCATCCTGTGCTGGACATGGTGACGCCGGACGGAGATTTTGTGCCGAACGACATCATCTGCGACGAAGCGCGTGGAATGATCCTGCTGATCACCGGGCCGAACATGTCCGGAAAAAGCACGTACATTCGCCAGGTCGCGCTCCTGACGCTCATGGCCCAGATCGGCAGCTTCATCCCCGCACGTGAAGCAAAAATCGGCATCGTAGACAGGATCTTTACCCGAGTAGGGGCCAGCGATGAACTTGCACGCGGTCAAAGTACTTTCATGGTCGAAATGACGGAGACCGCCAGGATCCTGAATATGGCGACGCCCCGAAGTCTCGTAGTGCTGGATGAGATCGGTCGCGGAACGAGTACCTACGACGGCATCTCGCTGGCGTGGTCCATTATCGAGCATATGCACGAAAAAATTGGATGCAGGACCCTTTTCGCGACACACTATCATGAACTGACGGATCTCCCCAAAACGTTCCCAAACGTGCGGAATCTCTATGTCGCGGTCCAGGAATGGAACGACGAAGTCGTGTTCCTCCACAAGATCGTCGAAGGAGCCGCAGACCGAAGCTACGGGATCCATGTCGCGCGTCTGGCAGGCGTGCCTGCGGAAGTTCTGGAACGTGCGGAACAGCTCCTTCGTCAGATGGAAGAACGTCAGGCCGAACTGCTCGAAAACGGACAAAACGGCACCCAAACCGGAAATGAGTCTCAGAAAACGCGGCAGGAAAACAGTTCCGCATCTTCCGCTCCCATTCCAAACGCACCGCTGCGCACGCTGGATCCGAAGAAAGCCGGTCCGCGAACTCCGACGCACGATATTCAGTACCTCATGTTTGACCCCAAAGATCCGCCGATCATCGAGGAACTGAAAAAAATGGACGTCAACGAGATGACTCCGATCCAGGCGTTCCAGACCCTCCTTCGATGGCAGGAATCGCTCCAGAAAACCTGAGTCTGCCCAAAACGCGAGTCCTTGGAGTGCGGCGATCCCGTGCGCTTGCGTACGTTCTCCGTACTCCCAATTTTACGTTTTTTGGCGGACTCCGCGCCGATGAGACCGCCCAGCCGCACTCAGGACGAGTGAAGGATCAGGCTCCCCACAAACGTACAGACGACAAGAAACAGAATATTGAAGATCCAAATGACGCCATCCATGCTCTTCTCCCCTCTCTTTCAAAGTTCAGAAAAACCGCCCTGCGGCAGTCTTTCATTTTTCAGGATCCGCGCAGAATATACCGTTTCGATCATCGACATTTGCATTCGGCGGGATGATGGAGATCCGGTAAAAGATTTTCAGAAAAAAGAAATTTCCGGAGAAACTTTAGAAAAAAACAAAAAAATCGGCATAATCAGACAAAAAAATGTCCGGAACCGAGCCGGGGGGCTAGCCAAAAATCCGATTTTATGCTAAACTAAAGAAGAATTGAAGGAGCTTTTCCCTGGATCAGGATGCGTTCGGGACGCGATCTTTTGGGAAAAACGCCCCTCTTCCGCAGATGTTTCAAAAAATCAGGTCCCGCCATTCCCTTCACGGAGAAATTTCATGAATTTCGTCAAGATCCGCGTTTCTTCCGCAACGCTGTTCATTTTGCTGTTCGTGCCGGTTTTCTTCCTCGCGCGGGTCTCCATTCCGGTTTCTGCGCAGGAAAAAATCGAGCTTTGGCCGGGTCTTGCGCCGGGCGAAACGGTCCGAGAGCCGAATGTTGAGCCGGGAGGCAGCCGGGCGACGCGCGTCACGACGCCGTTTCTGCTCGTTTACCGTCCGGAAAAAGTCACGTCAGACATCTGCATGCTGGTCCTTCCCGGCGGCGGATACTCGACCTGCTTCTACTTCAACGAAGGAATCCCGAATGCAGAGTGGTGGAACGCGCAGGGAATCACGGCAGCAGTCCTCGTTTACCGAGTCCCGCGTCCAACGGGAAAACCGATCTACGTTCCCGCCTGGCAGGATGCACAGCGGGCGGTCCGGATCCTGCGGACCAATGCGCCGAAATGGGGGCTGGATCCGGAAAAGATCGGCGTTCAGGGGTTCTCGGCAGGCGGACACCTTGCGCTCCTGACGGCACTTTCCAGCCAGACGCCGGCTTACGAGCCGATCGACGAACTCGATTCCGTTTCGTGCCGCGTCAATTTTGCGCTCCCGGTTTATCCGGCCTACGTTCTCGACGACGGCGCGTCGGGGCCCAATCAGAGAAAAGGAAACGATGCGGAACTGGCTCCCGGATTGAATTTCGATGCGGGATCGTGCCCCATGTGCCTCCTTCACGGCGACCGCGACATTTACTCACCGATGGGGTCCGTCCGGATCTACTCGGAGCTTCGGAAAAAGGGGATCCCGTGCGAGCTGCACATTTTCGCCGATGCCGTCCACGGCTTCATGTTCTGGAACGACGCAGCGAACACGCAATCGTGGCGGGACCGCGGCCTGGAATGGATGAAAGTCATGGGCTACGTCCACTAGACGGCATCCGGAATCGGAAATCTCTTCCAGCGGTACACAGCACACTGTCCTCCAGTCATCCGAAATCGAATCCAATTGGATCCCCAAACCAGATCTCCAAACTAAAACCTAACCCCAAACCATTTAGAAAATCAGAAAAGAGGAATTTTTCATGAACGCTTTACCTTCGCTTCTTTTGTGCGCACTGTTTTCCTGGACGCTTCCTTCTGCCGACATGACGGCCGAAGGCTGGGTCGCGCTTTTCGACGGCGAAACGACGTTTGGCTGGACCAGCGAGACCCCGGACGCCTGGACGGTTGAAGAAGGGACGCTTCTGGGATGCGGACCGGCCCGGATCGCGACGACGACCGAGTTCAAAAACGGAAAAGTGCAGTACGAGACCCGCTGCGCAGCCTGCCAGCCGTGGGAGACCAAAACGGCCCAAATCGTTGACGGCGCGCTGATCCTCGAAGTTCCGGAAGGGCAGGCCGTCAGTTTCCGGAATGTTTTCTTCAAACCGGAAGGAATGAAAGAGATCTTCAACGGCAAAGACTTGACCGGCTGGAAGACCTACCCGGAAATGGACGGAAAATTCACCGTAAATGCGGAGCAGAAGCGTCTGGAAGCCAAAAATGGACTCGGAATGCTCGAAACGGAAGGCACCTACGGCGATTTCGTTTTCCAGAGTGCCGTTTCCCTCCAGCCGGAAGTAAACTCCGGTTTCTTCTTCCGCTGCATTCCGGGCGAAAAACTCAACGGCTACGAGTGCCAGCTGAACAATTCGGTCATCGACGGAGACCGCACCCAGCCGAAAGACGCCGGTTCCGGAGCGATTTTCCGCCGCACTGTCGCCCGCTACGTCCCCGCGACCGATCCGGAACTCTTCCGCGTCACCATCATCGCGCGAGGTGCCCACATCGCGACCTGGGTCAACGGCCTCCAGATCACCGACTGGACCGACGAACGCAAAGCCAATCCTAATCCCCGCCGCGGTCTGCGCGTCGAGCCGGGAACCATCATGCTTCAGGCGCACGACGTCACGACGGACTGCTATTTCCAGGACATGAAGATCAATTCCTGGGACTGAACGGCGTTCATTCCATGAAATGCCCCGAAGTCTGAAAAGCCCCGGACTCTCAAAAGCAGACGGTCGGGGAAAATGCAGAAACAGGGACGCACCGAAGGATCCAGCCTTCCGTGCGTCCCCATCTGTTTTTGGCGGAAAAGAGCACACCGTAAAGATCTGCGGCAGGTCCCTTCCTCATTTCGGAACTTTATTTTGCCGTGAGGAGATTCACGAGCATGGTCTTTTCCTGCGATTGATTCAAGACCGGGCTTTCTCGCTTCAGCCGCAGATAGTCTTTCTGAACTGCGGAAAGGATACGCTGCGGATCCACAGTTTCTCCCGGTTTTCCCTTGACGAAAACACGGTCCTGGAATAAAAAGATCGAGACAGCAGCGTCCGGGAGCTCCCGATTGATCCGATCCTCGGTCAGCTTCGCCCATGAAGCAAGCGTCTGGCTTCGCGGATCGCCGTTCTGCACTTCCACGCGAAAGAGCATCGGCTCGATCTCCTCGTCATGGAACTCCACGCGGACCCGCGTCTGTCCCGGGAATTTTCCGATGAGTGCCAGCTGCGTCGAATTCAGCTCCAGCGAATCGCTCGCAGAAGGATCCTCGACATAAATTTTGCGGATCGCGCTGTTCGCATTCAGGACGACGCCCTCGCACGGACGCAGCGTCACGAGACGCTCTTCAAGATCCTCTTCGTCAAAGAGGAAAGACGCCGATCCAGTCTCATTTTCCTGGACGGAAACCGATTCCCCAGAAACCTTCGGCAGACCCGATTCCAGATCTGAAGAAGACGCCGGAGCCTGAACGAGATCGGATGCCGAATTCTGGACCGGAGCCTGAACGAGGCTGGACGCTGTCCCCTGCACCGGAGCCGGGATCCCAGCGGAAGCAGAAACGTCTACGGCGGCCTGACTGCGTGCGGAATTCTGCGGCTGGGGACTCGCGCTGGCCGATCCTGTGGTTTTCGAAACCTCGGCAGTTCCCAATGTACTGCGTTTCGCATTTCGCTTTCGGCCGGAGAGTTTCACGAAACCCGGAGCACTTCCCTGCGTCTGCGAACCTGCCGCGTTTCCGGAAGAAGAAACATTTTCCCCGGCAGATCCACCCAACCCCTGAAGCTCCTGAGCCGGAGCGGAAAGATCCGACACCATTTCGCGGGCATTCGGGTCCTGAATGCGAACATTCGGCACGGCACCGCGGGCATTCGGATCCAAAACACGGAGACCAGGAGCCGCACCGCGGGCATTCGGATCCAGAACGCGGCCATTCTGCACGTGAACGGTTCCCGGTGCACGGCGAGCCGTTTCTGAAATTCCCGCAGATCCCGAATTCTCCAAAAGTGAACCCAATTCCTTTCCGTTTTGGCCCGAAGCCATTCCTGGATCGGTTCCCGACGCCGTCTTCGATTTTTTGGGAGCACGCAATTTTACGAAACCCGGCTGACTTTTTTCCTCTTCCTGTCCGGAGAGACTTTCGTTGGGGTCCTCCAAAAGAAAGAGATCGTCCGACGCTTCCGGACCGGAGCTTTTGGCCGGATCCGAGAGCATTGCGTCTGAAATTGCCGCGTCCGAAACTGCCGTGTCCGATTTTTCCAGTCCTTTTCCGGCAGATCCAGCTCCGTCCGCATCCTGTTTCAGCTGAGGCTCCAAACGGCGCATGACTTCATCGACGGTACGTTCCACGACCCGGTCCGCGATCTGTTCGGCAAGTTGTTCCGTAAACATTTCGGCAGTCTGCCGACTGAGTTTCTCTGCGGCATTTTCGACCGCTTCATCTGCCGTTTTTCGGGCGATCGACTCCGCAGTTTCCCGAGCCGTTTCTCGCGCAGTTTTTTCTGCGGCATCGCGGGCCGCAGCCTGAAGTTTCTTCCCGGTTTCTTCCAAAACGGCCTCCTGCGTGGAAACGTTCACCGAAAGAAACGATTCATTTTCAGCGTCGCCAAGCTCTCCAGAGTCCATTTCCTTTTCAGGATCCGGCGTCTCGAGGATCAGTTCTCCCAACGCGTCCGCATGAGATTCCCGAGGTTCTTCCGGAATGCCGCGGGAGCGTTCTTCCGACACGTCGTCCTCTTCGTCTTCGTCCCCTTCAAAATTCAGGAGAAGTTCATCTTCTGAAACCGCCGCGGTGTGCGGATCTTCTTTCGGCGCATCCGAAGACTCAGCACCGGCTTCATTTTCCGCCTCATTTTTCTCCATTTCCGCCCCAGGTTCCGGGAGAACCAGATCCAAGTCCTCTTCTGCGTCAGTTTCCTTCGACGGCGTTTCCTCTCTGTTTTCCTCGCCGTTTTCCTGTGCGTTTTCCGCATTTGGCAGATCCGCGGTCTCTTTTTCTTCTGGAGCGTCAACGACTTCGATCTGAAGCGCACCATCCGATCCAACCTGGATCTCTTCTGGAATTTCCAGAGCATCGTCTCCGGAAGCCTCGTTCAAAATCGTTCCAGCAAGCTCTTCCACGAGTCCGTCTTCGGCCGTTTCTTCATCCAGAATATCCAGCGGTCGGGCGGTTTGCGCCGCGGTTCCGTGTGCCGGTTTTGTTTCAGCGTCCGGAGCCGGTTGCGTTTCCGGTTTCGTTTCCCGGAGCTCAGGCTTCAAAACGCCCTCTTCGGGATCGGCGGTTTCCGAGGCGGCGGCCTTTTCCAGTTCCTCCTGAGGGATCAGCTGGAAGTCGATCTCCACTTCTTCATCCGCCAGTTCCACATTCATGCCGGATTCCCCAATACTCTGGACCCGAATGATCCCGCTTTTCTCCGAATCAGCAGCCAAATGCCGGATCAGCTGAACGGCATCATTCGCTCCGCCATTCTGAAATCCCGTACGGACCAGTGCGGTCGACGCCGAGACAGAATCGACCGATTCCGAACCGGCACAAACGCTTTCAGACGACTCCGCAGATCCAGCCCGTTCCATAGACTCCGCCGAAAGGACAGAAACGCCCGAAACGCTGACTGTCGAGGCCGACGAGACGGCACATTCAGGCTCTTCCGTGCATTCTTCGACGGAGACCGTACTCATGGAAACAGACGGAGAGACCGCTTCGGAATCGGCTTCCGGAAGAGCGGTCGGTGCAGCGAACGGAGTCTCCATTTCACCGGTTTTCGGGAGCGCGTCGGATTCCGGCACATTCTGCGGTCCGATTTTCGGAGAGTACCTGGGGAAGAGTTTCTCTTTCTCCACTCCCAGATCGAAAAGGTTCAGCCCGGTTCCCGTTCCGTTTTCTTCCGTCTGCACCTCCATGTTTACTTCGGCAGGCTCCGCAATTTCGACCATTTCCTGCGGCGAAACGGAAATAGCTCCCGGCAATGTTCTGGTCTCGGCTTCCATGCCGACATTTCGTCTCTGAAGATCTTCCGCAGCACGGACGACCAGCGGCACTTCTGCTTTTTCTTCATCCTGCGGCACACGCACTCCGGAAGAGATCATTCCCTCGATCGATTCCGAAGAGATCTCCAGATCGAAACGAGTCTCCGCCGCCGTTTCGGGCGCATTCGCTTTCCGGACCGGAGCTTTTCCCAGTCGTCGGACGCGTTTGGGACCACTGAGACGTTTGACGTCCGACGCCGCCTCCGTTCCGTTTTTCACGACGCGGACGGCCCCCGATTTCCCGTTACGGGCAGGTTCTTCATGGCTGACGGTCTGAATTTTGCCGTTTTGGGGATCTTTTTCCCAGCTTTCTTCAAGTACTGCACGGGAAACGACCCGCATGGAGTGGAATTTTCCGATCTGCGCCGCTGGTTTTTCGATCGCGGCGATCGCAGAATCAAACGATTTCTCCAGACGCTGCTTTTCTTCCTTCCTGCGCGCCGCAGTTTCTTTAGCCTTTTTCCGGGCCTCCTCTTTCGATACGGCAACCTGTTTAGGCGACGGAATGGAAGCTGGTACCGCCTCTGTTTTCTTCTGTTCGACATCCGGAGCCGACGGTACATTCGTCCCCATCTGTTTCGCGATTTCCGCAGCTTTCGGCATTTTTCCCGTTTCCGGTTCCGCATTCAGCTCCGGAGGAAGCTCAAGCGTCGGCGGAACACTCAGTTCCGTATCGATCTCCGCGACCTGGGCAGGATCCGCGGCGTCTCCGTCCTTTTTCAGCGATTCGGGAACATCCAGATCCGTGCAAAGTTCTTCATCCAGCTTCGAATTCCGTTCCTCTCTGCCGGCGATCTGCGAATCGTCCGTCTCTTTTTCCGACGTGCTCTTCCCATCGTTCAGGACCGACGCATCCGGGACACTCAGGTCCGTATCGATCGCGTCGGCGTTTTCGTCCGCAAGCATGGGAGGAGCCGGAAGATCGTCCAGTACCCCCGCCTCATTCTCTGAAGAAAGAGAAGCGTTGGCCTCAAGAGCCGCCGTTTCCGAAACCGTACCGGGCAATTCGCTGGAAAGCGTCTCGGGAAGTGTGTCCGGAAGCGAATCCGGAAGTGTGTCCGAAAGTGTGTCTGGAAGCGAATTTGAAAGTGAACCCGAAAGAGGAGCCGCCAGCTGATCGGACGACTCCGCCAGCTGATCGGACGACTCCGCCAGCTGATCAGCATTCGGAGAAACCGCATTCGGGAGCTCTTCCACACGCGGCGAAACGGATCCGTCGTCCCAGTTCTGAGGGATCAGGCCCGTCCCTTCCCAGGTCTTGAGTTCACGTTTGGGAAGCTCCTGAGCCGCCGAAACTGCCTGAGGTTCGGAAAGAGCCAGAGATTCCGAAACGGCCTGAGGTTCCGAAATGGATTCCGAGACCGCCGTTTCCGTCCCAGCGTTCTGCGGATCATTTTCAGAAACGAGCAAAATGGATTCAGGAACCGAATCCAGAGACGCATCTTCCGCTTTCGGTACGTTTCCCTGTGCATTTCCCTGTGCGTTTCCCTGCACAGAATTCGTCCCGGACAGTTCCAGCGAATTCCCCGCCGCCGGCGACACGGACATCGGCAGTGCTGGAGGCGCAGAAACAGAATTCAGCGTTCCCGGGATCTCTTTCACCGGAAGCTCTTCAGGAAGGGCATCCGGAAGCGCATTCGGCGAAATTTCCGCATTCAATACCGGAGCGGAAATCGGGGCGGACTCAGAGACGGAAACCGGGGCAGAAACCCGACCGGACGAAAGAGTCGACATCCGATCCAAGGCCGGGACGTCGTTTTTCACGGCAGCTCCCATTCCAGCACCATCCGTCAAGGCCGGATCGACCCAGGACGGAAGTGCCTTTTCTTTCGGAGCAGACGCGGTATTCGCCGTCGCCCCACCCGCAAGTTCAATGCGGTCCGGAATTTCCTGACCGTAGACCGTTTCCGCATGAAAATTCTGTGCAGCAAAGCCGGAAAACGCCGCCGCCAAAACCAAAATCGAAAAAACTGCCGGCAAATTGCCGCACTTCGCCCTCAAAGGCCATAAGGAACGGAAAATTTTCCAATTCGGCCGCTGACTTCTGCTCTCGTGACGGTCGGCACGTGCGCGGAAAAAAAGCAAAATGGATCTTCTGGATTTTTTCATTTTTCTTCTCATCAGGTTTGGACTCTGGCTAGTCGTTCATTCCTTTTATCGTCAAAACGCCAGAGGTTCAATTACTCAAAATAGGCAAACTTTAACGATTTTTCAAAATTTACCATCATGTAAGGTATTTCTAAAGATTCCCTCTCATTCTCCGTCGTCGGAACGCTTCATTTTTTTGTTTCCGAGCCGTCCAGTCCCCCCAACCTCTCCAAAACCCTCAGATCCTCATCCAGGACACCTCCAATGCCCCGCCAAGCTCTAGAAAATCGAAACATCAGTAAAAAACGCAAGATGAGAAAGGTTCTGCGAGCGGATTTTCAGTCCCTTCGAGTAAATTTTTGCGGAATAGGCACTTTTTTCTTGAAAAATTTCAGACTTTTTTAATTTCCTTTGAAAAAATTTCCCCCTGCCCCCTTTAGAAATTTTCAGGATACGCTATAATGGAAGGAAAATCAGTATTTTTCCGTTTTCCGGGAAAGCCCCTTTTCCATGGAACCGGATCGATTGTACTTTTCATTACTTTAGAGGACGATTCATGAAAATTTTTACTGGACGCGCAAACCCTGCACTGGCTAAAGGTATCTCGGATTCCCTTCGCCAGCCTTTAGGCAATCTGTCGATCACGAATTTCCCGGATGGAGAAATTTCCTGCAAAATCAACGACAATGTCCGCGGCCATGATGTTTTTTTGGTCCAGCCGACCTGCCAGCCGGTGAATGAAAGCCTGGTCGAGCTGTTGATCCTCATTGAGAGTTTCCGCCGTGCCAGTGCACGCCGCATCACCTGCGTGATCCCGTACTATGGCTATGCGCGTCAGGACCGCAAAGACGACGGCCGGGTTCCGATCACGGCAAAGCTGGTCGCCAACCTGCTGACGGAAGCGGGAGCGGACCGTATCATCTCGATGGATCTGCACGCGGCGCAAATCGAAGGTTTCTTTAACATTCCGGTCGATCATCTCAACGCGGGGATCATCCTGGATAAATATTTCAAGTCGCTCCAGATTCCGGAAGAAGAGCTGGTCATCGTCAGCCCGGACGCCGGCGGTGCGAAACGCGCACTCAAGCACCAGCATGTTCTGGGCGGCGGTCTGGCGATCGTCGATAAACGGCGTTCCAGTGCGACAGATACGGTGCAGGCCAACATCACGGGCGATTCGGTCGAGGGAAAAGTCGCGATTCTTTTCGACGACATGATCAGCACAGCCGGCTCCATCTGCGGTGCGGCAAAAATGATCAAGGATGCCGGCGCGGCGAAAGTCTACATTGCGGCGACACATGCCGTGTTCTGCGGTGCGGCTGTGGAAAAACTCAATGCAGTCCCGGTCGAAGAGATCGTCGTGACGGACACCATCCCGCTCACGCCGGAACGCACGCCGGATCGTGTGCGCGTTCTCTCTGTTGCCGAACTGCTGGGTGAAGCGATCCGACGCATCCACTTCAACGAATCGATCAGCTGCCTTTTCCGCGATCCGGAAGAGAACTAGTTTTTCGGGTAGACAAAACGGCACACGGACCGGGCATTTCCGTTTTAGGACCCGCATTCCGTATGCCGCTGGTTTACGCCATCCACAAAAAAAGCACCTGCGATAAGGTGCTTTTTTTACGAAAAGTGCAAAAGAGGGGAATCGAACCCCTACGAGTTTCCTCACTGGAACCTAAATCCAGCGCGTCTGCCAGTTCCGCCACTTCTGCGTCGTCCGCAAAGAGTGAATTTCTCTTTCGGTGCTTTCATTATAGTCGGAAACGCAAAAAAGAAAAGCCCCCCGGCTCGGAATTTTCAAAAAATTTCGATTTCGAGCAAGATTTTTTTGTCAGGATGCCGAAATCTCCTTAGAGATGTTTCTGAAAAAGAAAACTGAAAATGCGAAAGTACTGCCTAAAAACAGTTGGGATGAAAGATGGACTGGAATTTGATTTTTGAAGCGGGAATGATGGTCTGTTTCGGGGCCAGCTGGCCGATCGGACTTTGGAAACTCTGGACTTCCAAATCGTGCGGCGGGGTGAGTCTGCGTTTCTATTCGCTCATTATTCTCGGGTACGTTCTCGGCCTGCTGCGCTTCACGGAGGAATGGAACTGGGTCGGCTGGTTCTATCTCGTGAATATCGCGATGGTCTCCACTGCCGCGGCACTGGTCATCAGCTACCGGATCAGAGACCGAAAACAGGCGAAGAGGGAGGAGTAAATGTTTTCCTCGACCGGTTTTCCCATTCAGGATCTGGCAAACTGGGGCGTTCCGCTCGCAGAATTTACCCCGGAGACTGCTTTACGCCGCATTCCGTCCTTCACGCAAGTACAGGCCGCAGCGTACTGTGAAACGCTGGCTCGCCGACACTACGAGAATTTCCCGGTCGTTTCGTTTCTTCTTCCCAGGACGCTCCGTCCGCATTTTTTCGCACTTTACGCCTACTGCCGCTGGGCGGATGATCTCGGGGACGAAGTTCCGGAAGATACGCTTTCGCTCCGTCTTCTTGACTGGTGGGAATCCGGACTCAACGCGCTTTTCGACGGGCAGATGCCGCAGCATCCGGTCTTTCTTGCGCTCACGGAGACCATTCGGGAATTCGGGATCCCAAGATCGATCTTCGCAGACCTCCTCACCGCGTTTCGGCAGGATCGGGTCCAGAAAGAGTACACGACGCGCGAAGAACTCCTCGGCTACTGCCGCTGCTCGGCAAATCCGGTCGGCCGACTGATCCTTTACCTCACGCAGACGGCGGATGAAGAAGCATTTCGGCTCTCGGACGCCATTTGCACGGGGCTTCAGCTCGCAAATTTTTGGCAGGACGTCGCCAGAGACTGGTACGAAAAACAGAGGATCTACCTTCCGAAAGAGGACCGGGAGCGTTTCGGATACACAGACGCACAATTCGCACAAAATACCTCCACGCCGGAATTTCAGGCACTTCTGGAAGAAGAAGTCTGCTGGGCGGAGAGTTTTTTTGAGGCCGGACGACCGCTGATCTGGAAAGTTCCGCGCAGATTTCGGCTCGAGATCCGGCTTTTTCATGACGGAGGGAGAGCGATCCTGAACGCGGTTCGGAAAGAGCGTTTCCGTGTTTGGGAAAAGCGTCCGGAAGTCGGAAAAACCGCCAAACTCGCACTTCTTTTCCGCGCCCTGACGCTCGAATGCCTCACTCCCCTGCTCCGCTTTTCTGAACGACGATGATCCTCTCCTGCTGATCCAGATCCCGGATCGTGCGCAAATACGTCAGCCCCGGAGTTTTCCGGACCATCTCCACGACGGCATCGTGGATCATCGGACTGAGTTCCATGAGAAACGCGCCGCCGTCCTTCAGAAATTTCGGCACGTCCGGAAGCATTCTGCCGATGAGTTCCGTTCCTGTCTCGCCGCCGAAAAGCGCGGTATGCGGCTCGTAGCGGTAGACGTTCGTCTCCAGTTCTGCATCGATCTCCTTTCTTCCGACGTACGGCGGATTGGAAACGATGAAATCGAACTGTGTCCCTTTCGCGATCGAGCTGAAAAGATCTCCTTCCTGAAACGTCACGCGGTCTCCCAGACGCTCGGCATACCGCTGCGCGTTTTTCTCCGCGACATCCAGGGCACCGCGCGAAATATCCACACCGACGGCCCGCGCATTCTTCAAATGAAGTGCTGAGGTGACCGGCAGGATCCCGCTTCCCGTTCCGATGTCGCAGATCGAAACCTCAGCATCCATCGAGCCGAACGTTTCCTTCACGAGATCAAAAAGCCCCACAATGAGAAATTCCGTTTCCGGCCGAGGGATCAGAACATTCGGATCCACAAGAAAATCGATCGAATAGAACTCCTTGTGTCCGACCAGATACGCGACCGGCATTCCCTGCGCCCGTTTCTGAATGTGCGCCTTAAACGCTGCCCGTTCCGCTTCGTTCGGCACATAATCAAACCGCGTGTAGAGATCGACCCGGGAACAGTGCATCGCCTCGGCAAGCAGGATCTCTGCTTCAAGCCGCGGGGAAGGCATTTCATACTTTTTCAGATAGTCCGTCGTCCACTGAAGAAGACGAAGTACGGTCCAGACTTCCGGAGATTCGCTCATTTTGATCCCTTCTGGAGTAAAATTTCATCCCATTTTTTCTCAATTATACGCAGACTGAAATTTTTGTCAACCGCTTCCGCACAAAACTTACGCAAAATCCCCGTCTTTCACGCCTTTTCGGCCGTTTTGTTTCGTTTTTGGACGCTCTGTTCCGTTTTCAGACGTTCACTGCCGTTTTCCAGGATAGCGAAGACGAAAAGGAGGCACTTCCCGGCCGATCCGTTTCTCCGGCTCTACCCGGATCAGCTCCGGTACGCCGGACGGATGGGGAGATGGAAGAGCAGAAGGCCCCGTCCCTGAATGAAGAGCTGACGGATCTCCAGCCAAACCACCAGCGGGATCTCCGGAAGCGGCGCCGGTCACGGGATTTCCGACAGAATTTCCGGAAGCGGCTGCGGCTAAAGTTTCGGCCGATCCTTTCGACGATACGGAAGCCGGGAGAGTTCCGGCCGGCGTTCCGGACGCGAGCTGGATCTGATGCAGGACCTGCGAAAAGACCCCGTTCTGCGGAGCCGCCTCAGCCCCCCGCTGTGCCGTCTGGTACGCTCCGGCAAGATCGCCGCACTGAAGCTGCGCGGAAGCGAGCCGGGAAAGCAGCTCGGGGTCCTTCAGTTCCTTTGAAAAAGCCAGACGAAATGTCTGGACCGCTTCGGAAGTCCTCTGGAGCTTCACGAGCGCATCCCCTTCGCAAAGCAGGATCTCCGCGGGAAACTCCGCATTTTCCGAGTTCTTTCCCTTCGCGGCACGTGCAGACTCCAACGCCCGCTGAAAGTGTTCCAGTTTCAGATACTGCTGCGCAAGAACGAGCTGAAGATCCCCATTTTCCGGCTCATGAAAAACGGCCTGATGGTACGCATTCAGTGCCAATTCCGGCTTTTGCTGGAGTTCATGCAGTTTTCCCTGCAGAAGCCAGGCGTCGGCGAGTTCCGGATCGTGTTTCAGCCCCAGAGTCAGGAATTTTTGTGCTTTCCCATACTCGCCGCACTCGAAAAACATCCAGGAGAGCTTCACGACCAGCTCAGGCGTGACCTCAGAATTCCGCACGACTTTCTCCATCTGCGCGATCGCCTCCTGATGCTTTCCCTGATTCCAGAGCGCATCCGCGTACATCGAGCACGCCTCGATATTTTCCGGATTCGCCCGAACTGCAAGCGCAAGCTGAGACTCCGCATTCTCCATGTTCTCCTGCTCGATCGACTCCACAGCCTGCTGCACGAACTGACGGCTCGCGATGGTATCGGCAGACGAGATCTTCGTCCGATACCAGACCCGGCATCCGGATGCAGAAAAAAGCAGGACCGGAATCAGCAGGAAAACCAGCAGTTTCCGGAAATGGATCAATGGAACGCTCTTCATGAAATTTTCTTCATGCTCTTTCAGGAAAATCAGAGAACCGGATCGCACAAAACGGCAAACCGGACCCCAGCACAAAATCAATTCAGAATAGCAAAATTTCCACTTTTCGGCTAGAGAGAAATCCGGAAGAAAGCCGGATTTTGGAGAATTCCGCAGGAAAAGAGGGAATTTTTGGAAAAATGGGACTCCCCCCCCTTGAAAGAAATGCGATCTATGGTATACTTAACCGCGTCATTGAGAGATGGCACGACAGATCGCGGGGTGGGGCAGCCGGTCAGCCCGCGAGGCTCATAACCTCGAGGTCGCAGGTTCGAATCCTGCCCCCGCAACTTCAAAACGCTTTCGCAGTTCATCTGCGAGAGCGTTTTTTCTTTGGAATAAAAAAATTCCCGGAGCATCTCAGACACTTCCGGGATCTTCAAAACGGTCGGCAAAAAGTCAGCGAACGCGCGTCTGCCTGCATTTTTCCATCAGACGCTGCACGTAAAGTCCGCGAGCCAGGTCCGGAGAACCGTCAAGATTTTTCCCGGCCTCGACGTTTCGTAGAAAATGAGCGAGCGACGTACAGTGGGCGCGTACCCATCCGATCCCGGATTTCGATGCGGGAAATTCGGTGTCTGGGAGTGCGTAGCGGTTTCCTACGGGGATCCGGGTCCAGCCGGCTTCACCGCCGAAGGGGGAAGTCGGTTTCTCTCCGTCAAACCAGCCGAGAAAATGCGGGTCCTGGACATCAAAACGTAATGCGCCGCGCGTGCCGTAGATCTCCAAAGTCAGGTCATTTTCCGTACCGTGAGCCATTTTGGACGCATGAAGTGTTCCGATGCTCCCCTGCTCCGTTCGCCAGAGCATCGCCATGGAATCTTCGGCACGTGCCGGATCTTCGGGAACGGCGGATGCTTCCAGAGCAAAAACGTCCTTCATCGGTCCGACGAGCCAGTCGGCAAGATCGATCAGATGCGAGCCGATGTCCATCAACGCACCACCGCCGCACGCTTTCAGATTTTTCCAGCGAAGCGGCCGGGTCGGATCCACGTGCGAATTCTGAAGATACGCACCGCGAAATTCCAGGATCCTGCCGAGTTTTCCCTCCTCGATCATCGCTTTCGCCTTCATCGCCGACGCGAAAAACCGCGTGTGGAACACGACGTGCGAGACACCGCGATACTCCTCAAGAAGCGGTTCCAGTTCGTCCGCTTCCGCAGCGTTCAGAACGACCGGCTTCTCGCAGTAAATGTGCTTTCCGGCACGGATCGCGGCTTTGAGAGCCTCAAAATGCAGATGATTCGGCAGGCAGAGATCTACGATGTCGATCTCAGGATCCTCGATCGCGGTCCGCCAATCCGTCAGCGGGACCGCGCAGTCTGTGAGCCGCGCGGCTTTCTCTGCCGTTTCCATCCGCGAGTTCACGACGTACCGGATCTCCGGTTTCAGCGGGAGCGGATCCGAATAAAAAGGAAGCGTTCGGTACGCATACGCGTGGACTTTTCCGATGGCGCCTCCGCCGAGAAGCGCAATTTTCGCAGTCTTCATCATCTCTCTCCTTTCCATTTCCAAAGAAACCGGATTTCTTTATTTCACGCCGAAGCGCAAAGGTTTCGCAGGGAATGCGGAGATGGATCTGGAAGATCTTCCTCTTTGCGTTTTCTCCGTACCTCTGCGTACAAAAATGACGCTGGATCCGCTTGGAACGTGATCAGCGACAAATTCCGTGTGTTGTATTTTGGTTCCGTACGGGCCTGCAAATCTTCCGCGGTTTCCGCAGCAGATATTGCGATTCGGCTTGATGCACAGCTGCGGAATGAACCAAAAAAGAGCGTCTCAAAAGGCGCTCTTTCCTGTTTTCCAGACAGAATCCCCCCTACCCCGCTCTGTTTTGTCAGAGCGGGAGGGAATACCGTCGAATTTCAAACGTTCTGCAATTACGCTTAACGCTTAGTTCTGCTGACGGGCATTCAGCTTGCCGTACTTGACGGCTTCTTCCGGATCCGGTTCGAAAACGGCAGCTTCTTCAGCGGTCGGAACGGCGAGCGGACGCACGACGCGGAAACCAACTTCTTTCGCGGAAGCTTCAAACCAGATGGATTTCGGAATCTGCGGGTCGTCCTGGTTCCAGGATTTGTTGGAACCGAAGCGGGCGGCACTGCGCAGGTTTTCGGCATCATCATACCAGGAACCGCCGCGGGCGACCGTCGAGTAGCGTTTACGGCCTTCGGTGCTCATGTACGGATTGTCGAGCGCACCGGCAGCACCGGCAGTCTGCTTGGCGTAGCCGTCCACGAGGTATTCATCGAGGCACCATTCACGAACGTTTCCGTGCATGTCGTAGAGTCCCCACGCATTCGGTTTTTTCTGACCGACTTCATGGTATTTGTCGTCCGCATTGTCGTAGTACCAGGCGTACTCTTCAATATCTTCATCGCCGAAGCTGTACGGCGTGTCAGAACCGGCGCGGCAGGCGTATTCCCATTCCGCTTCGGTCGGCAGACGATAGTAGCGTCCCGTTTTCGCGGTGAGCCACTTGCAGTACATCTGAGCTGCGTAGACCGACATCGCGATCGCCGGGCAGTTGTCTTTGCCCATGTCGAACGTCATGTCCGTGTACGGCGGGGTCGGACGGATCATACCGTCGGCGACGTTTTCCAGTTCACCAGCCGCGAAACCGGCAGCAGTACGGATCTGCTTTTCAAGGCTCGCGGACCACGCTTCGTATTCCGCCCACGTGACTTCGCATTTACCCATCCAGAAAGCATCGACTTTCACTTCGTGCTGCGGGCCTTCTGCGGCATTGTCGATGCCGAGATATTCGTCAGCGTCAACACCGTACTCGTCCAGTTCGTCTTCAGTCGCGCCCATCATGAACGTACCGCTCTTGATCGGGACCATGTCGAACGTGATTTCCGTACCGGCGATGACTTCCGTATACGGTTTCATCTCATCTTCGGTCGCTGCGTCTGCATTTTCGACCGGAGCCGCTTTGCTGAACTTGGAAAACCATTCGGTCGAGTTGACCTGCCAGGGACGAACGTCATCGGCGAGCGCAAAAACGGCGCTTCCTGCCAGGACGGCGCAGGAAATCATTCCGCAAATAATCGGGCGAGTTTTGATCATGGAAAATCTCCTTTAATGGAAATGAACTAAAATAAATTTCTCTTGATTATAGTCGATTTTTTGTTTTTTACTAGGGGGCAGGGCATCTTTTCGCCAAAATACCCAAAAAATATCCCGCCCAAATTGTCCCAAACCTCCGCACAAAGCCCCTATCTTCCTCAATTTCGCCCCTCTTTTGTATATTTTTTCAACTTTTTCCAGGAGCCTCTTGACTTTTAAAAGTACTTCCTTTATACTTAAACCATGGCTTGTGGTTCTTTTTGCCGCATGAGCGGGGGACCATTTTATTTTGCCGGACCTTCCATTTCATTTTACCAAAATTCCCAAATTTTCCGAAATCAGACTGACCTTCAGAAGCAGGGCAGGGTACTTTTATGGCAAACGACACACCGGAACGGACCATCTATCAGAAATATCTCGGAGTCGCCGGCAGACAGGATCCGCCGGACCACTACACGCTGCTCGGGATCCAGCCTCTGGAATCTGATCCGGACACGATCCGCGCCGCACTGAAACGCCGGCTGGACCTTCTTGAGACCAAAAAGGACGACGAAAACGCATCCGAGATCCTCCGGCTCGAAAAAGAACTGAACGAGGCTGCGGAGTGCCTGACGAGCGAAGGAGCCAGAGACTCCTACGAACGCGGCGTGACGGGCGAATCGGCTTCCAAAACAGTATTTGCAGAAGGAGAAGAGGACGGCGGAGCCGAAGTATCCGCAGACTCGTCCCAGTCGGGAATTTCCGCCGTTTCTCCGGGAACCGCTTCAGGAACCACTTCTTCCGCTGCGCCTCGTGCAGGGACCTCCCCGAATCCGGGAGTCCTGCCGCATCCTGGAGTGATCCCGCAGACCGGAGGACTCTACGCCCAGCCTGGAATGATGCCGCAAGCTGGAATGATGCCGCAAGCCGGAATGATGCCAAATCCGGGCATGATGCCGAACGGAGAAGCCGCACCGCACGGCGGAGTCTACGCACAGCCGCGGACGGCGTACATTCCCGCAGAGACCGGAGCAGGGGAGGACCCGTATGCCAAATTCAGCAGAATGCAGGGAACCGGAGCCGGCGGCAATCTGGATTTCGGTTCCTCACCGGCCGCATCCGGAAGCCGTTCCCAGACCTCTTCCGTACGCAAACCGGGAGCATCCCGCAAGAAGGGAAAAAGCTCTTCCCAGATGCAGGCGATCCCGACGCCGGTCATCCTCGGTGCATTTGCGGTCCTGATCCTGATTTTCGCGGGGATCCATTCCGTAAATTCCGACTCCGGAAGAGCAAAGCAGTTCCACATCGACGCCATGTCCGCCGTGAATGCCGGGGACTTCGACCGCGGACGTGAACTGATCGAAATGGCGATCCGTCTCGACCCCAAAGAAGAATACAAGCGGTACCAAAGCCAGATCGACAAGAAGGAAAAACAGTCTGAAATGCGCCGGAAACGGCAGGAATTCCGCGAGACCGAAGAGGAAAACGACGATCTCGATTTCAGTTTCTGAGAAACGAAACGGAGTCCCTCCCTGAACGGAAGTCAAATAAGACTCTTCCAGCAATTGCGTACTGATTCCATTCCGATTTTACCACAGACTGCACAGAAGAGGTAAGATCAGAACTGGATCGGCACGCACTTTTCAGAAGAGTCTTTTTTTACAGAAACGCCTGGAGGTACTCCGAGAGTTTCAAAAAAAGCCGAAAACTGCAAAAAAATGCAGAATTCTTTCAAAAAATTACCTAAATCGCCATAAAGTGCCTCCTCCCCCCTTGAAAATTCCGAAAATCGTGGTACAATTCATGCTCCTGAATTTTTTGATTGTTCACTGTTTATTCATGGATGGCGAATTATGTTTGAATCCCTGCGAGAAGGTTTAAGCTCTGCCCTGCGTTCCCTCAGCGGCCGCGGCAAACTGACGGAAGCAAATATGCGTGAGGGACTCGGCATGGTCGAAAGTGCCCTGCTGGAAGCAGACGTCAGCTATGAAGCCGTGAAGGCGTTCATGGCACGCGTCAGCGAAAAAGCGTGTGGCGAAGAAGTCCTGAAGCAGATCGATCCGACGCAGCAGGTCGTGAAGATCGTTTACGATGAACTGGTAGAACTGATGGGGCCGGTCGATAATGACCTGCATCTGAAGGGTTCTGGGATCACGACGATCATGATGTGCGGTCTCCAGGGTTCCGGTAAAACGACGACGACTGGTAAACTGGGCAAACGGATCCAGGTCCGCGGACGCCGTCCAATGTTTGCGGCCGCCGACCTTCAGCGTCCCGCCGCCATCAAACAGCTCGAGACGCTCGGCGAACAGCTGAACATTCCGGTCTATGCAGACTACGAAGAAAAAGATCCGGTGAAAGTCTGCACGCGCGCACTGGAAGCGGCGAAGGCGAAAGGCTGCGATGTGCTCATCCTCGACACAGCCGGCCGTCTGCACGTGGATGAAGAGCTGATGCAGCAGCTGGTGAACATTGACCGGAACTGCGATCCGGACCAGGTCTACCTCGTCGTGGACGGCATGACGGGTCAGGATGCCGTGAACAGCGCGAAGGCTTTCAACGAAGCACTTGAACTGGACGGCGTCATCATGACGAAGCTGGACGGCGATGCCCGTGCAGGTGCGGCGATCTCGCTGAAGCACGTGACCGGCGTCCCGATCAAATTCATCGGTACCGGCGAGCAGATCACGTCTTCCACATCGCTGGAAGACTTCACTCCGGAAGGCATGGCAAGCCGGATCCTCGGCGGCGGCGACCTTCAGGAACTCCTGCGTCAGGCGCAGACCGCGTTCGATCAGAACGTGATGGAAGCACAGGAAGCGCGTCTGAAGAAGGGGATCTTCACGTTCAACGATTTCCAGACCATGATGGCGCAGACCCGCCGTCTTGGTTCTTTCGGCAAGATCCTCAGTTTCCTTCCGGGAATGGGGAATCTGAAGCAGATGCTCGGCAACACGGACGCGGATGCCGAGATGAACAAAATTAACGGCATCATCAACTCCATGACGAAGTTTGAGCGCGAGAATCCGAAGAGCATCGATGCCTCGCGAGCCCGACGAATCGCGGCAGGTTCCGGAGTTCAGCCGCAGCAGGTCTCCGACCTGATCAAGCAGTTCAATATGATGGCTGAAATGATGAAGATGATGTCCACCATGGGAGCCGGCGGACGCATTGGCGCGATGCAGGAACTGATGCGCCGTATGCAGCAGGGTCCGGCAGGTATGGGGCAGGGCGGCGGAGTGCCGAAAGGCAATACCGGGAAACGTCTGACTCCTGCCGAAAAAGCGAAAATGAGAAAATTGCGCGAAAAGGAAATGAAGAAGCGCAAGAAGGGGTAGTCCCATCAACCGTACATTATCCGTGACCCATGACGTTTGGGTCGGTAATGGTCGCCGGCGCGTTGTTCGTCGTGCCGGATAGTTCATAGTTTAGAGAAAAGGAGTAAATTCCTATGGCAGTTAGAATTCGTATGAAAAAACTGGGCCGTCTCCATCGCCCGTTCTATCGCATTTGCGCGATGGACTCCCGTGCCCCGCGCGGCGGTCGTGTTCTTCAGGAACTGGGCACGTACGACCCGATGGTTCCCGAAACGGACGCTCGCGTCATTCTGGATGTTGAGGGAGTGGAAAAATGGCTGGCCGTCGGTGCTCAGCCCACCCCGAAAGTCGCCGTTCTGATCAAAAAGTACGGCAAAAACGGTACGCACCTTGAAGCTCAGAAAGCCGCTCAGGCGAAACTGGCCGAAGCCCGCAAACCGCGTCCGACTTCGACTCGTATGATCAAAGCTCAGGCTGCTCCCGCCGTTACGGAAGAAGCTGCCGAGTAAGAAAAATTTTTAATGGAAAGGTCCCATGCGCTTTGATGTTTTGACGCTTTTTCCCGAAATGTTCACTAACTACCTCGGGGAAAGTCTTTTTCATCAGTCCATCAAAAATGGGCTAGTAAGCGTTGGGCTTCACAATATGCGGGATTGGACGCACGATCGGCACAGAACGGTCGATGACCGTCCATTCGGCGGCGGTCCGGGAATGGTTCTGAAAGCGGAACCGGTCGTGGACTGTGTAGAAGCGGTTCAGCAGGGCATTTTTGGAGAAACGTCTCTGGAACTGAACTGCGAAACGGAAAATGCCGACGCGGATGCTGATCCGGTCACCTTTGACGGGTCGATTCGCACGGAACCGGGACATCTGGTCATGCTGACTCCTGCCGGACGGGTTTTTCGCCAAACGGTCGCAGAGGAACTGGTCCAGCACAAAAGGATCGTTTTTCTCTGCGGAAGATACGAGGGGTTCGATGACCGCGTTCGTCAGATCCTCCAGCCGGACGAGATTTCGATCGGGGACTACGTCCTCAACGGCGGTGAGGTGGCGAGTATGGTGGTGATGGAAGCCGTCATTCGCCTGATCCCCGGTGTTTTGGGGGACGAAATGAGTTCCGTCACGGATTCGTTCTCCAGCGGCAACCGGCTTCTGGAATCGGCACAGTATACGCGTCCGAGAGTTTTTCGGGGGTTGGAAGTGCCGGAGATCCTCTTTTCAGGGCATCATGCCAACATTGAGAAATGGCGGCGTGAAGAAAATCGGAAACTGACGCTTGAGCGTCGCCCCGACCTGATCCCTCCGGGAAGCGAAGAGGAAGAAAAGCCGAAAAAGAAACGCGCCCGCAAAGTGAAGAAAGAAGAAACCGAATAGAAAAAAGAAAATTGAAAGGATTTACTCATGAGTCAGAAAATCATGCAGCTGGTCGAAAAAGCCAGCATGAAGACGGAAGTCCCGCATTTTGAAATCGGCGATACGGTGAACGTGCACTGCAAGATCGTCGAAGGCAACAAAGAACGCATCCAGGTCTTCACCGGTGTCGTGATTGCCCGCAGCGGTTCCGGAACGCGTGAAATGTTCACGGTCCGCCGTATCGTTCAGGGTGAAGGCGTCGAACGTAAGTTCCCGGTCCACAGCCCCCGCGTCGCGAACATCGAAGTCGTTCGTTCGGCTGAAGTCCGCCGTGCGAAGCTCTACTTCCTGCGTGACCGTGTTGGTAAAGCGACCCGTCTGGTCGAACGCCGTGTCGAAACGAAAAAGGTCGATACCGCCGAAAAAGCGCCCAAAAAACTGCGCGGTCGTGCCAAGGCCAAAGCAAAGAAAGCTGCCGAAGCGAAATAAGGTATGCGTCTTGCCGGAAATTTCAGCCGGAGCGTAAATTCTACGGAATGATGCGTCTTCGGCAAAGATTTCCATCAAAAAAAATAAAAGCAGGAAAGGATCTTCGGATCTTTTCCTGTTTTTTATGTTCATTCAGAAACATAGTCCGTCCAAAACACAGTTCCGTTGAACGACCGGGAAGCGGCGCATGAAAAAAGCCGAAGTTCTTGCGATCTCCGGCTTTCTTTCCTTTAGACTTTTTTCAGCAAAGACGGCATCAGCCGAACAGACCTCCGGTCGCTCCGGAGTCACGTCCGCCGCGCAGTTCCTTGAACTTCGACTTCACCTTCACCGTCGGGGTGACTTCACGGTCTTCGGCAACTTTGGCTTTTTTCTCGTCTTTTTCATCCTTTTCCTTCTTCTCGGTGACCGGGGCTTCGGTCAGAGCCTTGATGGAAAGGCTGATCTTGCGTTTTTTCGTATCGATGGAGAGGACTTTTGCGGAAACTTCATCGCCGACGTTCACGACATCTTCCACCTTTTCCACACGGCGATAGGCCAGCTCGGAAATGTGGACGAGTCCTTCAACCGCAGGTTCCAGTTCGACGAATGCGCCGAAGTCCATGATTTTGGTGACTTTTCCGGTGATCGTCGAATCGACCGGATATTTTTCCTCGATATTGGACCACGGATTCACCTGCATATCACGGTAAACGAAACTGATGCGCTTCGTTTTCGGATCGATCTTTTCGATACGGACAGTAATCGGATCGCCTTCTTTCAGAACATCGCTCGGGTGCTTCACGCGTTCCCAGGAAAGCTGGCTGATGTGCAGAAGGCCATCCACGCCGCCAATGTCGATGAACGCGCCGAAATCCATGATTTTGCGGACGGTGCCTTCGTGGACCTGACCGACTTCGAGACCGGCGAAGACTTCTTCGCGTTTCGCATCACGTTCGCGATCGAGATACTTGCGGTGGCTGAGGACCAGATTATGTTTCTTCGGAACGACTTCGGTAATGACGCAGCTGAGTTTCTGTCCGACGTACTGTTCGACGTTCTCGACACGTCCGACAGCGATCTGGCTCATCGGAATGAAGCCGCGGAGGCTCTTCACTTTGCATTCCAGCCCACCGGTATTCGTGCCGGTCACGGTGACTTCGATGACCATTCCTTTTTCCAGGGTGTCCCAGTCCGCGTTAGTGACGGCGCTTCCGGGCAGATTCGCTTCAAAGAGGCCGTCTGCATTGTTTTCTTTAGCGATGACGACTTCGATCTCCGCACCTTCTTCAGGATTTTCCTTGAACTGCTTGAGCGGGACCTGCCCCTGTGCGTTTCCGATCTCGACGAACACGTTGTCGCTGGCGATCTTGACGACTTTCGCCTTGACTTTCGTGTTGGCTTCCAGAGTCACCGGCGCGCTGACAGAGTCTTTCAGCATGGAATCAAGGTCTCCGCCGGCCATGGCATTTTCCAGTTCGGCTTCCAGGTCATCGGTCATGGGAGCGCGTTTATTTTTCATTTCTTCACGGGCACTCTCCAGATTCGCCTGGGCATCAGCAGGAGCGGCAGCCTTTTCTTCAGCAGCAGTTTCCTGCACGGCGGCCTGCGCTTCTTCCTGAACATTTTCAACCTGGGGATTCAATTCATTATTTTCCATTCTCAAACTCCGATACTAACGCGACTGATTTGGCCGGCGGGAATCAGGCTTCGGCACCTGAAACTCCGGCAAGGTTTCTCTTCTTCGTCGCACACCGGCAGACAAAATAACCGACATGCGCACATAACGGGGGGGAACGGATGGAAAAAACCGTAAAAATCCCCTCCCTGAATTTCACAATTTACCATAAAATTTCCCGAATGTCAAGATTGGGGTAGGATTTTTTCGCAAACATTTTCCGTTTTTTTTCGAAATTTTCGAATTAATTTTACCTCAAAGCCGGTTTTTATGATATAATGAAAGCGAAGAGTGAGTGAAAATGCCAAAATTATCCGATTTTGCCTTTACTTTTTTGTCCCCATGCCCTTTTATACGGAGTCGGGGAGTTCCGTAAAAACCTGGGGATCCAGACCGATCCAGAGAACCAGAAAAGCAGAAATTCCAAATGAACTTTCAATTTTATTGCCCGCAGGGCCATTTGCTTCAGGCCGACACTGCTCACGCGGGGAGCGTCATCGTTTGTCCGATTTGCGGTACCCAGTTCATTATTCCGGCTCCGCCGCCGCAGGCTGTTCCGGTCGCGACGCCTGTCGTTTCGCCGGCCGCTCCGATCTCTCAAACGGTTCAGCAGGGGAACGAGCTGGACTTCACGTCTTCCTCTTCGGCTGGACGTGCCGGAGGACGGAAAGGAAATGATCTCAACGCGCTGTTGGGAGGCGGTTCGGACGCCAACGCCGCGGATAATGCCCATGAGGAAGCCAGTCCTTTCGCAATGATGCAGGAACAGAAAGAGAAAGAAAAGCGCGAAAAAGCTGCCGCAGATGCCAAAAAAGCACTCACTTCTGCGACGAAGGCTCCTCCGAAAGCGGAAGAACTCCCTATGGTGCACATTCCGTGTCCCAAAGGTCACGTTCTGGACGTCGACAAAGAAATGATCGGTCAGCGCGTTCAGTGTCCGGTTTGCCGTGCGGTCTACGATCTCAAGCTCGAAAACAGTCTTGAGTATATTCAGGAAAAGAAAAAAGCTCAGGAACTGGAAGAAATGCGTCTCGGGAAGATCTGGATCGTGCGCGCGATCATCGCCGCCATCCTCTGTGTCCTGTTTCTGATCGTCATGATTTTCAGCAGTACCTGAGTTCATTTTGGCCGGATCCCCATGATCCGGCCGTTTTTTTGGGCTTCTCTCGGCCTCAATGTCCCGGATCCCACGGCATCACCGTCCACATTCCGCGGACCCGGCGTCCGCAGATCATTTCCCCTCCACCTGGTCATTTTCTTCAGAAAGGGAACAGCCACATGAAAAAATTACTTTGCGCCATTTTGTTTTTTGCGTTGACCGCCTGCGTTCATGCTGCGCCGGAATACACGGAGCAGGAGATCTTTGACGTTCACGCACGTTCCGGGATCGGAAACACGATCGCGAAACTCAAGGCCGGTGAGGAAGTCACCGTCGCGTACTTCGGCGGTTCCATCACGGCCCAGAACGGCTGGAGACCAAAAACGTCCAAATTCCTTGGCAGCCAGTTCCCCAACGCAAAGATCAACGAGATCCACGCGGCGATCGGCGGGACCGGCTCGGACCTCGGCGTTTTCCGGCTCGGATACGATGTTCTGCGTCACGATCCGGATCTGGTCTTCGTCGAATTCGCGACCAATGACGGAGGGAATTCTCCCGAAAATATCTGGCGTCAAATGGAAGGGATCGTTCGGCAGATCTGGAAAAAAGACGCACGCACCGACATCGTATTCGTCTACACCGTCACGACCGCGACCGTCGGCGACCATCAGAACGGCAAACTCCACCGTGCGGCCGGCGCGATGGAAATGCTCGCGGAACACTACGGGATCCCGACGATCAATTTCGGCAAACGAGTCGCGGAAATGGTCACGGCCGGCGATCTCATCATGAAAGCGGATTCCGCGCCGGAAGGAAAGATCCTTTTCGCGAATGACGGCGTTCATCCACTCGACGCAGGGCATGAACTCTACCTTGCGGACATCATCGCCGGATACGAAAAAATGAAAGACCTCCCCGCGATGGACCACGCACCGAAACTCGAAAAAGTCTTCATCGAAGGAAACTACGAAGACGCCAAAATGGTTTCCATCACCCCGGAAATGCTCGGCGGCGAATGGAAACTCGTGAAAGAAGGCGAGCCGAATTTCCACTTCACCAACCGTACCGGCGAAATGTGGCACTCAGGCAAACCGGGAAGTACGCTGACCTTTAAATTCCGCGGAAAACAGGTGAAACTCTACGACATTCTCGGCCCGAATGCCGGTCAGGTCTGGGTCACGGTCGACGGCAAGAAAGGAGAAAAACCATCCCGCCGGTACGACAGCTACTGCAGCTGGTTCCGTCTGGCGACGCTTTGGGCCTACGCCAACGAGAACGATGACATGCAGACCGTCCACACCGTCACTATTGAGATCGATTCCGAGCAGCCGGACCGTTCCATCGTGAAGGAGTACACACCGGGGGATCCGAAATATGACGGCACGAACTGGTGGGTCGGCAAGATCATGATCCTTGGCGAGCTGGTCGAATAGCAGCAGGAAAAAGAAAAAAGAGTCTTTAAAAGTTTTTGAAGAGGGAGTCTGAGGGAGGAACAATTTCCAAAATGTTCCTCCCTCACGAGCGTCACGACATGACGGGCAGCCAGACGGCTCTCGCAGAGTGCCGTCGCGCGTGGGACTTTCAGCCGAAAATCTCAACCACTGAATTTACAGAAGCTCCTTAAAAGCGCACAAAAGGAAAACATAAAAAGTACCAAAACATCAAAAAGTTTTTGAAAGCCTCTCGCCGTCGTTCTGTGTTTCTCTGCGAAAATTCAGTGTTCTCAGTGATGGATCGAAAGTCCGTAGAAAAAGGTACGCCGGAACGTCTCGGGATAAAAAAAGTCCATCTTCTCCGTGGAAAATGGACTTTTGGCGATCTACGCATTCATTTGCGTTTTCTTATTTCTCATGGCGCAGAAGCGGGAAGAGGATGATGTCGCGGATGCTCTGCGAGTTGGTCAGGAGCATGACCAGACGGTCGATCCCCATTCCAAGACCGCCGGCCGGCGGCATTCCGTAACGCAGGGCACGAATGAAATCGTGGTCCATCTTCGCCATGGAATCTTCGTCTTTCTGGCCTTCCAGCTGTTGGGTGAAAAGACGTTCCTGGAGGTCCGGGTCGTTCAGTTCCGTATACGCATTGGCGAGTTCCATTCCCTTGACGAAGAGCTCGAAACGCTCCGCGATGGACGGATCGTCAGTCTTCCGTTTCGTCAGCGGGCAGATGCTGGCCGGATAGTCGTAGACAAACGTGGGATTCACCAGATTGTCTTCGACAGTCGCTTCGAAAACGTCGTTCAGGATGACGTCCGGGTGCTTCACGTCAACGTCTTCGATGCCGAGTTCCACCGCCTTCGCTTTCACGGCAGCCGGATCGTGCGAGTCGATCCCCGCGAATTCGTCGACCAGGTCATGGTACTTCCGGCGGGCAAACGGCGGGGTAAAGTCGATCGTTCCGTCTTCCCACGGCAGGATGACCGGCTGACCTTCCGTCACTTCGCGGCCCGTGGCTTTAATGGCGTTGATGATGATCTCTTCGGAGAGGTCCATCATGGAATAGTAATCGCCGAACGCCTGGTAGGTTTCCATGAGCGTGAACTCTGGATTGTGCTTCGTGTCGACGCCTTCATTTCGGTAAACGCGGCCAATTTCGTAGACGCGCTCCATACCGCCGACGAGAAGACGCTTCAGATGCAGTTCCAGCGCGATGCGCATGTAGAGCGTCATGTCCAGCGCATTATGGTGCGTCGTGAACGGCCGGGCAGCCGCACCGCCGGCGACCGCGTGAAGCGTCGGACCTTCGATCTCGTAGAAGCCCTGTTTGTCGAGCGTTTCGCGGACCGACTTGATGATCTTCGTGCGGTTGACGAATCGTTCCAGTGCGCCGTCCGTGTGGATGAGGTCCACGTAGCGCATTCGCTGACGCATTTCCAGGTCATTCAGTCCGCTGTGTTTGTCCGGCGGCGTGTTGATGGACTTCGCCATGAAATCGAGATTCGCGGCAAAAACGGTCAATTCTCCCGTTCGTGTGTGCGCCAGTTCACCTTCCACCATCACGATGTCGCCCAGGTCAAAGCACTGCGCCAGCTCGAAATTGCGGTCTCCGACCTGGTTCTTGCCGATCATGACCTGGATCTTTCCGGTCCGGTCCTTGATGTTCAGCCAGATGACTTTTCCGGAGGGACGCTGAAGCATGATCCGGCCCTGAACACGGACATTGGGGCCATGCTCGCCCGCTTCACGCTGTTCGGCGCCGGGAACCTGACTTTCCATCGCACGCACGTCCGCCAACGGCGTCACGCCGTCGATACGGTGTCCCCACGGGTCGATCCCCATTTCGACGATCTTCGCCATTTTTTCACGACGGGAAGCCTCGAGCTGGATCGCACCGGCCTGCGCTTTCGCCGCTTCGTCCGCCTGATCTTTCGCGGTCTTCCAGACGACAAATTCCTGGTATTTTCCGGGTTCCAGAGCATCGTTCGACGCAATGACCTCGTCGCCGCACGCTTCCTTCATCCAGGCCTCAAAGACCGGGAGTTTCACGGCCGGAGCGTCCGGCTGCGTTTTTCGCCAATTATTGTAGTTCGTGTAGTGTTTTTTGATCGACATGATGGTTCTCCTGAATCAGGACAAGACAGACTTTACGATTTCGTCATTTTAGCAGATTTTTGAAATCCCGCTACGGGGACCGGGCAGGTTTTCCTCCATTTTCCGGCGTTTTCTGAGATTTTCTTGCATTTTGCGGAAAATTCCGGAAACCCGATCAGGCCGTTCAGAGAAAGAAACTCAAAAAAGAGGAGAAACCAGATGAAAGAGAACGCAAAGGAGAAAAGATGAAAGAGAAGTACAGTGAAAGAAAAAGCGCAAACAAAAACGAATGGAGATCCAAAACCGCAGTTTAAAAATAAAAAAGCACTTCACTGAGGAAGTGCTTTCATTAAGTCGGGGCGACTGGATTTGAACCAGCGACCTCTGCGTCCCGAACGCAGCGCTCTAGCCAGGCTGAGCTACGCCCCGAAGGCGATTTTGAAAAGGAAACTTAATTTTGTTTCTCTCTCATTCCCTTAACGAAAAAAGAATATACACTATTTCCAGAATTTTGCAATGGGGGGGGGAGCCAAAATTTTCAAAATTTTTTATTTTTTTTGCTCAAAACCTGAAATCCGGCGTATAATGAAAGGAAAGGAAATGCACAGGAAAAAGATTTTCTTCGCGATTTTACGGAAAAATCGCGAAGATTTCATGATTTTCCACTCCAAATTGCGTTTCTCGTAAAATTTCATCCTTTTTGATCCGATTTCAGAAAAAGTTTAACCAAAATGGCATCCGCACCCAAAACACTCAAATCGCACATCTACTCCTTCCTGTTTACGGCCTTCGTTTTTCTCCTTGCACTGGCACTTACGCCTGGCAGACTTTGGGACTTCACGGCCAACTCCGCGAAAAAAAGATCCGACGTCATGGACATGCCGATCGACGCGGAAGTCTCAAAGATCCAAAGTGAAGACGTCGTTTTAGTGGCCCTCCCGCTTTCTCCGGAAAATCCGGCACTCCCGGATCCCGGTCTGGAAACGGATCCAGCCTCCGCCTACTCTCCGGTTCCCGCGAATGGCTCTGCGGTCTCCAGCGATCCGAATTCCGCCGCTGCCCCGGTTTACTCCACGGCCCCGACAGACCCGGCTTACTCTACAGACCCGGCATTCCCGCAAACGGAAGACGGTACATCCGATGCGATGTCCGCCGATCCGTCAGCCTACCCGCCGGAATACGCTCCGGAAACCGCCACCTCCCCAGCGTCCCCCAATGTGTCCCCGGAAACGCCCAACGGCACACCTGAAGTTTCTCAGGATGGCGCAGATGCTCCGGTCCCTGAAAATGCGTTCCCCGACGGCTCGAACCAGGTCCCGCAGCAGAACGAAACTCCGGAAACACCAAACGATCCGCAGTCCGAAAACATTCCGATGGGCGGTTACCCCAAATCCCCCTACTTTTAGGAGCCTCAGCATTTCGGTTTTCCAGAACACATCCCCGGAACTCCCGGATTTTCCAGACTCCCGGATTTTCCAGACTCCCGGATTTTCCAGACTCCCGGATTTTCCAGACTCCCGGATTTTCCAGACTCCCGG
>JAGBAA010000054.1 GCA_017939795.1 Thermoguttaceae bacterium | reverse complement strand
TCCGGTCGTTTTGTACCCCGACCGGATCGTCGAGGCTGTGTAGCCGATCACCCATTTTTTGTTGAGTATTGAAGAGCCGCCGAATTCCAAAGCCCGAAGAATGTTTCGGACTTTGGAACCTCCGAGCTTTTCATCCACGTAAATTCGGATGGTTCCGGAACTCTGGGCCGATTCTTTGGACCAGAAGACGGCCTCCCTGAGCCAATGGTCGCGCCAGCCTGGGACATCGCTGGGGTGGGAACGGGGACCTTCCCCCGGTTTGGAAGGTTTGCCCCAGCGAACAGAGCCGGTGTCCCTGATTTCCCGAACGGCGCTTCGGCCGCCTCTTCCCCCCTGGGAAGCGACGGCTTTTTTTCCCCTCATGAATTCGGTGGGGGCGTCAATGGCTTTTCACGTTCCTCCAAAGCCATTTTATTCAAGAGGCGGCGGACGGTTCGGATCCGGAGGAATGGGGATCACCGGCCTTTTGAGTACATTCTGATAGTATGCGATCTCCTGTTCTATCCTGCGCTTTATTTTCTTGTACCTGGAATTGGAGATCAGTTTCAAGTTCTTAAGGTCCTTCAGGCTTTCCATCCTGCTATTCCAAAAATCCAATAATGTTTCACTCGTTTGGTGCTCTAAGGGCATCCAATAAAATTCCTCATCCAAAAGATGTTCATTTTTGGGATCCCGTGCCAGAAGAAATTTCAATATGTCGTAGTTTCCATAGAGCAAGGCCATCCGTATCTGGCATTCAATAGTATCATAACGAGTTTGCAGCTCCTGTTCGATAATATATTTAGCGATATTATTGTAATGCCCGCCGATCGCCTCTATCAGAGGGGTATACTGTATGCCTGTTTCGTTCTGGTTCAATTCAATGTCATCAATGTACAGAGTTGCTCCATGCTGTAGAAGGAAGGCGTAAATATCTTCCCGATCCGATTGGATCGCCAAATAAAGCGGAGACTCCCGGTACATATTTTGAGCCTGTACAGAGATCCCTAATTGAACAAGTTCCTTCACGCGCGGTAAATTGCCGTCAAGGATCGCTGTTTGCAATGCTTCTGGAACGTCGTTTTTCCAGCGGGATAAACTGATATAGGGGTTCCCAAAATCCAGTTCTCCCCAAAAAGACAGCCCGCAACAAAAAAGTAGTATGAGCAAATTTGAAGCCATTTTTATATCTCCGATCTTCTGATCTCACCAAAAAACAGGGTATCGCTCAAACCTTTCGTCCTCATAAACACACAACGCATGGATCTTAGGTCCATTCGGATCTGGATGCATCCCTGCCCTCTGTCCGTGGGGCTGCGTCTGCGATTATTCTACATCATGTTTCGGGAAACAGCAAGGTGTGTCCCCGGTAAATTTTAGAAAATTTCCTGTTTTGCCAACGTGCTGAGGGAAAGGTCTCAGATGCAGAGCGGATCGATTGGGCGTCTTCGATTTGTATTGTGTACGCTCTCCGATACACACTTTTGGGCTGAACCGCAAAAAAATCGTAAAAAACGGGTCGGTCCACCTTGTATAAAATAGAAAACGTGCTAAAATATGAAATAGAGAAATTGATTTCATTCTCAACAATCGGCCGAGTGGCGGAATGGCAGACGCTGGGGATTTAAAATCCCCTGTCCGGTGAGGACGTGCGGGTTCGATCCCCGCCTTGGCTATATAAACACAAGAAAACCTCGTATTTTGCGGGGTTTTCTTTTTGATGTGGGTTTAAATGTGACTATGTGTAAGCTACATGTGGGGTAGGATTTTTGATCCTTCATTTCTTTGTATAAAAAACAGTGCGGAGTGCTCCCGGCTTTCTGTCGTATAAAATTGGGGGATTGCTTGAACGGGATATAAAAAACGGATCCCTGGCCGAGGCTTCAGGATCCGGAATGCGGAAGTGTCGTGCGATGAAGTTATCTCTGCGCCCGACTCATGGCGGACCAGCAGTTCATGTAGGCAACGTCGCGCAGGGTTCCGTCGTGGACCGCGTTTTTGAAGTTCGTGTAGTCGATCGAGAGGGATTCTTCCATCACGATCTTCGCCCACGTTTCGCGAGGGTAGTCCATCCGGTAACGGTAGTCATTCTGCGGAGTTTCCGTCACGTTCGGTTCAATTCCGTGACGCTCGCAGAGACGTTCCAGATCCCCAGAAAATCGTGCGCGGACGTGGATCACTTCCGGGTCCTCAAAATGCTGGACTGCCGAAAAATAACCTGATTTGCAAAAGAGCCACATGCTAAAACCTCCCTATCTTTTGTTGTTGAAAAGGAATTTTTCTGTTTGCGGTGAGAGCATCCGGTCCCCAATATCGCGAGGACGTTCCAACGGCTCAAGGGGAATATCTGCATCTTTCAGCCATTTTCGCGCCTCTTCCATCGTTGGAACCGGTGGTATTTCATCGGGAAGTCCATGAAAATAACGGCGCAAATTCCAGAGGTACATGCAGATGACGCGAGGATCGCAACAGTAAAACCTCTCGCGAGTTTTAGTGTTTTTCAAATTCGTTTTCCCTGGACATATAACAGATGAGAGGTCTGGCATCGATCTGCAAATTTTAGCATACGGAGACGGAGAAGTCAAGGGGGGGACTCTCAGGAGGCCAAAAGCGGTTGTTTGGTGTTAATTTGGGGATGATTTTTGTGAAAAAAGGCTAAATCAGGGCGATTTTCACCTCTTTTTTCACTTTTTTTGCAAAAAAGATAAAAAAATATCAAAAATTTCACTTGCCCCCCCTTGCAGAATTTTTAAAAAAGTGTATCATACGTGCATAAGTTATCGATAGCAAGTTATCAATAACAGGTTATCGATACTTAACTATCAGGACTTTGTTTTTTTGGGTATTCGAGAAATTTTGTCATTTAGTAAATTTAAGGAGAGAGACTAATGGACGCAAATGAAGAATTGGTGTTGGCGGAACGTGAATTGGACGAACTCGTAATGAAGGTTCGCAAGGCTCAGAAAGAGTATGCGAATTTCACGCAGGCTCAGGTCGACAAGATCTTCAAGGCGGTGGCGATGGCTGCTGCGGCGGCACGTCTTCCCCTCGCGAAGGCGGCAGCTGAAGAGACAGGGATGGGAGTCACGGAAGACAAAGTGATCAAGAACCACTTTGCGTCCGAGTACATCTACCATAAATTCAAGAATGCAAAGACCTGCGGCATGATCGAGCGCGATGAGCAGTTCGGTATCCGCAAGATCGCAGAGCCGATCGGCGTTCTGGCTGGTGTTATCCCGACGACGAACCCGACTTCGACGGCGATCTTCAAGTCCCTCCTGGCTCTGAAGACGCGCAACGCGATCATCTTCAGCCCGCACCCGCGTGCGAAGAAAAGCACGGTCATGGCAGCGAAACTGGTCCACGACGCAGCCGTCGCGGCAGGCGCACCGGAAAACATCATCGGCTGGATCGAAGAACCGTCCATCCTGAAATCGAACGCGCTGATGAAGCACCCGCAGGTGAACCTGATCCTCGCGACGGGCGGACCGGGAATGGTCACGGCGGCGTACAGCTCGGGAAAACCGGCGATCGGCGTCGGCGCGGGCAATACCCCGGCAATCATTGACGAAACGGCAGACATCCGCATCGCGGTCAACTCGATCCTCCTGAGCAAAACGTTCGATAACGGGATGATCTGCGCCTCGGAACAGTCGGTCGTCGTGGTCGATGAAGTCTACGATGCGGTGAAGGCGGAATTCCTCAAGCGCGGTGCCTACATCACGACGCCGGCGGAAAAGGAAATGCTCGGCAAGACGTTCATCAAGGACTACCATATCAACGCAGCCGTTGTTGGCCAGCCGGCCTGGAAGATCGCGCAGATGGCGGGCTTTGAAGTTCCGGAAGCAACGAAAGTCCTGATCGGCGAAGCGGAAGTCATCGACCGGGAAGAGCCGTTCAGCTACGAAAAACTCTCCCCCATCCTCGCTATGTACCGTGCGAAGGATTTCGAGGAAGCTGTGGAAAAAGCGCAGTCGCTGATCCTGTTCGGCGGAATGGGGCACACGTCGGTCCTTTACACGAATCCGACGAATGTGGAACGCATCGAAAAATTCGGCGACACCGCCTCGACGGGCCGCGTGCTGATCAATCAGCCGTCCAGCCAGGGCGCGATCGGAGACATCTACAATTTCCGGCTTGAACCGTCGCTCACACTGGGCTGCGGAAGCTGGGGTGGAAACAGCGTTAGCGAAAACGTAGGAGTGAAACATTTGATGAACGTAAAAACCATTTCCGAACGGCGTGAAAATATGCTCTGGTTCCAGGTCCCGCAGAAGATCTATTTCAAGAGCGGCTGCCTCCCGCTCGCGCTTCAGGACCTCAAAGGTGCGAAACGTGCGTTCGTCGTGACGGACAAACCGCTCTATGAACTGGGCATCTGCGACATGGTGACCCGCGAACTGGAGAAACTCGGCGTCGAGATCCAGGTCTTCAGCGACGTGAAACCGGATCCGGATCTCTCGACCATCCGGGAAGGAAATGCCCGTATCCGTATGTTCCAGCCGGACCTGCTCATCGCGGTCGGCGGCGGAAGCCCGATGGACGCTGCGAAGATCATGTGGCTCATGTACGAGCATCCGGAGATCGAATTCGAAGATCTGGCCCTGCGCTTCATGGATATTCGGAAACGTGTTTTCGAGTTCCCGCATCTTGGCGACAAAGCCCAGCTCATCTGCATCCCGACGACCTCGGGAACGGGAAGCGAAGTCACGCCGTTCGCAGTCATCACGGACGATGCGACGGGCAAAAAGTACCCGCTGGCTGACTACGCGCTCCTGCCGTCCATGGCGATCGTTGACCCGGATCTGGTCATGACGATGCCGAAGAAACTGACGGCATTCTCGGGCCTGGATGCCATCGTTCACGCTCTGGAATCGATGGTCGCCGTCACCGCGACGGACTTCACCATCGCGATGTCGCTCGAATCGAGCCGCGTGCTCTTCAAGTACCTGCGCAAGGCGTACAATGACGGTCTGACCGACGTCCACGCCCGCGAAAAGGTGCACAATGCCGCGACGATGGCCGGTATGGCTTTCGCGAACGCATTCCTCGGAGTCTGCCATTCGATGGCGCACAAACTCGGTGCTGCGTTCCACCTCCCGCACGGTCTGGCGAACGTTCTGCTCATCGAGCAGGTCATCCGCTTCAACGCGACGGATGCTCCGCGTAAACAGGCTGCCTTCCCGCAGTACGGATTCCCGGAAGCCGGCGTCCGTTACGCTCGACTGGCCCGCTACATCGGTCTCGGCGGAATGGAAGATTCCGACCAGGTCATGGTGGCCCGCCTCATCGAAGCGATCCGCGCTCTGGCGAAAGACCTTGACATTCCGGCGACGATCCAGGAAGCCGGCGTTTCGGAAGAAGCGTTCCTCGCACAGCTTGACCAGCTTGCAGAAGATGCCTTCGACGATCAGTGCACCGGCGCTAACCCGCGCTACCCGCTGATCCCCGAGATCAAGCAGATGTACCTGAACGCCTTCTACGGCGACCAGAAAAACGTCTGAGTTGAACGTGACTGAAATTTCGGTCTCATGAAAAATGGTTCCTGCTGGCCGCCTCCGTGTCGGCAGGAATCTCCAAAACCCAAAAGGTCCTGATCCTTTTGGCCGGTACGTTTTCTCCAGCGTACCGGCTTTTTTTATGCCCATCTGTCTGGATGCGGATCCTGCATCTTGCCGGCCGCTCTGTTTTTTTGCGGACTTGAGTCTTCTGAAAGGTCTGCCTGTTCCGTCTGGCTGTGTGAACCGTCCCTCCTGAAGGAGAGGCTTTTTGAATGTGCGTCCACACAGCGACTAACGGGATCGGGGGCGTACCTTGGCGCGGAATCGTGATTTGCTGGTGCTCGTATCGACCTCGGTCCCGCTTGACAGGATGCGGTTTCGTGCTAAAATATCGGAGGAACAGTCGTCTTTAGAAGAAGTCAAACACTTGGATCGCAGCGGGGAAAGGGGAAAGGTGAACGGTATGGAAACACTCATTTTTTCGGGGATCGGATTTTTTGTTGGTGTCTGCATTACGTCGGTGGTGTTCATTTCTAAAGGACGCGCGGATGCCGAGGTGTCGGCTGAGAAACTTCGGGCTTCCTATGAAAATACGGAGGCGATGAAGGGCTGGTACGAGCGGCTTCTTCAGCAGACGGAGGAAAAATTTGAAAAAGAGCGTGCCGATCTTGAAGACCGAAACGAAACGGACCGGCAGGATCGTTTGGAAAAGTTCGAGTACGAAAAGCAGCTTTTGAAGGAACGTCTGGAAGAGACGCAGCAGCGTGCCGATGCGGAACTTTTGAGGCTTCAGGAAGAGACCCGGCGACAGTGGGGACAGTACACGAAGCTCCTTCGGGCTGAGTTTGCCGGTCTGTCGGCAGAGCATCTGGAATCGCAGCAGAAGAAACTTCAGGATGCCAATCGGGAAAATGTTGATCGGCTCCTTCTGCCGCTTCGGGAAAAGATCCAGAATTTTACGGACGCCTTTTCCCGCCATCAGACGCAGCAAACGGAACTCAAAACGACGGTCGAGCAGGTGATCCACGGGCTGACGGAGCAGACGCTTCTTCTTCGAAAAGATACGGAGGAATTGACGCGTGCTCTGAAAGCGGATCCGAAAAAACAGGGAAACTGGGGCGAAGCGGTCCTGAAAAATATTCTGGACGCTTCCGGTCTGACGGAGGGACGAGACTTTTTCATTCAGGCACAGGAGAAGGACGAGCAGGGGAAGACGCTCATTCCCGACGTCAAGATCCGTCTGCCGCGCTGTGCGGAAACTGTCGGCATTATTTCTGACTGCGAAAATGGAACGGATGAGCAGGAGGAGCAGTTTTTGATCGTGGATTCGAAAGTTTCCATCACGCACTATCTGAATTTCATGATGAGCGACGATGAGAGCGAGCGTGAAGCGTTCGCCCGAAAGCACGTGCAGTCCGTGAAGAAGCACATCGAGGAGCTTTCTGCGAAGAATTACGCAGGGAAACTGAAAGGTGCCGTCGGCTGCGTCCTGATGTTCGTGCCGAACGAGGGAAGCTGGCTTCTCGCGATGGAACGGGAACCGGGACTTCTGATGGAAGCGTACCGGAAACGGATCCTGCTGGTGAATCCCGCAACGCTCATGCTCGCCCTCAACACGATCCGCCTCATCTGGCAGGGACATCAGCAGGCGGAAAGCGTACGGAAGATCATCGAAAGCGCGACGCGGATCTACGAGAAATTCACGGGGATCTCTGAGAATCTGGTGCGTCTCGGCAGTGCGCTGGAATCGGCGCATGAAGCGTACACACAGACCCGGAAACAGTTTGCGTCCGGCCGCGGAAATCTGGTGCGGCAATTCGAAAACTGGAAGGAACTCGGGATCCAGAGTACCAAAGAGATCCATCCCAAACTTCTTGAGGAATCTCGGAACGGCTCGGAACCGGAGGACGGCTGAAAAGGACCGGAATACGTCTGGCTGAACGCTTCCCCGTGAATGTTTGTGCTGAACGGAACGAACAGGTCCCCGAAGTGGTCCGTGAGATTCAGATCTCCAGAAAGCGCATCTGCTTCTCCAGGATCAGGAGCGCAAGGATCAGGTACGTGTGGTTTCTGCCCTCATTGTGCGCACGGACGACATCGCGGATCGTGTCCGGATGAATGATCCCGCGGCCCGAGAGACCGCCGTCTTCCAGAAGCAGACGCCGCACGAGCGGTTTCAGGTCGGAGCGAAGCCAAAGTCCCATTTTTTCGTACGGCTGGGTGCCGGGAACGTTAAGTTTCGCGAGGATCCGCTGGCGCAGATACGCCGCTTTCTGAATGATCGGCCAGGCTCCGATGAACGTTCCGGTGTTCACATTGCGGACCTTAAGGAAATCGGGACGCCAGCGTTTCAGTATCTGCCGCTGGATCGTTTCGCCCATACGGTATTGTGTAGGGAGACGGAATACGGCGTCTGCGATCCCGCGGCTGAGGAACGGAAGACGCACATTGACGTGGGAGTCAAATTTTCGCATCGAAAGCGGGATCTCGCGGAAAACACGCTGTGCGAGATAGAGACGCCAAATGGCTCCCTCGCGTTCTTCGCCGGTCTCATCAACGGCACGGTAAAGGGATTCCCGTGCGGTCTGCGTGCATTCCGATCTCGGCATTCCGAGAAGAAGATCCGAATCGACGCCGTCCAGCATGTATGCCTGAAGATGCTGAAACGCCCAGATCTTGGGAGAAAGACGGCCTGCTGCCATCGCATTCCTGTCCTTTTCCGACATGGAGAAAGCGTATGCTTTGCTCATGTGGAACAGTTCGCCGGCATGGCCCCGGAAAAGTGTTCGGATCTGTTTTTCCCTGTAGAAATCAAGCGTCGGGATGACGATGCTTGAGGAAAGATACTGTCCGTCGGTCAGGCGCACCATCTCGGTGAGCGAGTCTTCATAATTTTGCAGGAAATCGGTCTTGAGTTCATAGTTGAAGTGCTGCGTACCCGCTTTTTCCGCAAGCTGCGCTGCGAGCAGGTGATCTGCACTTCCGGGGACGCCAAGCGCGACGGACGTCATGTTTTTGTGAAGATCAGAGGGGAAAAGTCCAAGAATGGAACGCGCATCCAGACCGCCGGAAAGAGAGATCCCCAGGCCGGTTTTCCCGTTTTCGTCCAGCGTGTATTTTTTCCCCTGCTGAAGGACGGACTTTTGGAATGCTTCGGCGACCTCATCGACACTGCTGGCTGGTCCGTCGAGCCGAAATGATGTGTAGCGGGATCTGGTCAGTCGTTTGGAGTTCTGCTCCCAGGTGAAAAAACCGGCCGGAGGAAGAACTTCGATCCCTTCGATGCTCGTGTGCGTGTGCAGATAATGTCCCCAGGTGAAGAAATCGACCAGAGCTTCCCGATCGACCTTCCGGCTCACGGATGGGCATTGAAGCAGGGTTTTGATCTGCGGCGCGAATACGAAACCGTCAGCTGTCTGCGTCCAGTACAGAGGCCGGGTAGAGAACTGGTCGCAGAAAAGCGAAAGTACCTGATGGCGCGAATCCCAGATGGCTCCATGAAAACGACCTTCAACTTGCGCAAGAAACTCTTTGCCATGCGTCAGGATCCCATGCAGAAGCTGTCCTGCGATCGTTTGGGACTGGGGGACCTCCTTGACCTGAATGGCGGGCACGTCGGCATTGACGGCGGGTTCCTGATTCCGGAGCGCGGGTGCGTCAGCATTGACGGCGGGTTCCTGATTCCGGATCGCGGGTGCGTCAGCGTTGACGGCGGGTTCCTGATTCCGGATCGCGGGTGCGTCAGCGTTGACGGCGGGTTCCTGATTCCGGAGCGCGGGTGCGTCAGCGTTGACGGCGGGTTCCTGATTCCGGAGCGCGGGCGCGTCAGCGTTGACGGCGGGTTCCTGATTCCGGAGCGTCAGCGTTACGGGACGGACGACTTCCGGAGTCGGCATTTGGAAGATCTCTCCATAGAGCAGAAGAGTGAAATCTCCCTGTACCGCACATTCTCCAAGGTCTTTCAGCCCGCAGACCGCAAGGTCATGCCGGGAAATTCGTGTCTCGTACCACGGATAGAGCTGCGCAAAACGAAGCATTTGGGGGAAGATCTCCGAAGCGCGGGGTGTTCCGACGATTCCCAAAATTCCAGCCATGGCGGATTCCTTTCCTGCATTCCCTGCCTGAGTTTCTGAACGATTGAACGTAATTTTGAATTGGAATCGTACATGAATTTCGATTCCGTTGGATGATTCCGTATTTTATCAAAATCGCTCGGAATGCAGACTTGACTTCACAGAAAATTGGGAATTTTGCGTACTTTTCCGGCTTTTCTTGAAATTTTATTTTTGCGGGGCTTGCCGAAATCTGAAAAAAGAGTAAAATAAGGGCGATGGAAACTGCGGAGAAGATCCGTCTCTTTCTGGACAAATGAAGCGATTGAAAAATTTAAAAGGAGATCGAAGATGAAAGTTCTCGTGACCGGAGGTGCCGGATACATTGGAAGCGTGACGGTAGAAAAGCTCGTGGAAGCGGGCTATGATGTGGTGGTTTTCGACAATCTCTACCAGGGACACCGTGAGGCAGTGCATCCCAAAGCGGAATTTGTGCTGGGCGACCTGGCGAAAAAAGAGGAGATCCTCGCTGCACTGCAGACACACAAACCGGACGCAGTCATGCACTTTGCGGCCTACTCACTCGTCGGCGAGTCGGTGCAGGATCCTTTCAAATACCTTGGCGAAAACGTCTCGAATGCCGCAAATCTCCTTTCCGCCATGCTCGAAACGGGAATCGATAAATTCATCCTTTCCAGCACTGCCAACCTCTTTGACGATCCGGAGTCGATGCCCATCACGGAGAAGGAACGCATCGTGCCGGGCAGTCCGTACGGCGAATCGAAAGCGATCATCGAGCGCTACCTGTACTGGCTGGACCGCGTGAAGGGGTTCCGTTACGTCGCGCTGCGCTACTTCAATGCTGCCGGCGCAAGCGAGGAGCGCGGTGAAGCGCATGATCCGGAATGCCATCTCATTCCGCTCGTGCTTCAGGTCGCGCAGGGGAAACGCGAGAAGATCATGGTCTTCGGCGACGACTACGATACGCCGGACGGAACGTGCATCCGCGACTACATCCACATCGCGGACCTGGCGCAGGCGCACATTCTCGCGCTTGAAAAACTGCTCAAAGGCGGCGAAAGCTGCAAGTACAATCTGGGGAACGGCCAGGGATATTCGGTCAAGCAGGTCATCGAGACTGCTCGCGAAGTCACCGGTCATCCCATTCCTGCGGAAGTCACGCCGCGCCGTGAAGGTGACCCGGCCGTCCTCATTGCCGGAAGTGAAACGATCCGCAAGGAACTCGGCTGGGATCCGCAGTATCCGGATCTGAGATCGATCATTCAGAGTGCATGGAACTGGCACGTCAAGCATCCGAACGGATACGAAGATTGAATGTGAGTGAGCACGTGAGCGTGAACGCGGCGAAATTTTCCATTTCGATCGAGCCGGTCCGTACTGAGCGTGTCTTTCGGTGCGGCGAGCCGGCGGAAATGTGGATCCGCGTAACGGACGAAGCTGGGAAACCGGCGGATTCCGGGCGGCTTTCTCTGCATTTTCAGAATGACTTCGGCACGACGGTAAGTCGGCGGGAGCTTTCCCTTTCAAACGGGATGCCTGTCCATGTTTCTGAAACGCTCGCGCAGCCTGCTTTCCTGACGCTCACGGCCGTTTTCGAGTCGGAGACGGCCGTGTATTCTGCAAATGGCGAACTATCTGCAAATGGCGAAGAGGCTCTGACGTTTTCCGAAACGGCAGGCTTTGCGTTTGAGCCGGAAAAAATTACTCCGGGTCAGGAAATGCCGTCGGATTTTCTTCCGTTCTGGAAAGGGTGTCTGGCCCGTCAAAATGCGCTGGCGGATGCTGTTCGTCTGGATGAGGTCGTTTCGCACAGTACGGGATCCATGGCGATTTTTCGAGTCACGGTCCCCACATTGGATGGAGAGTACCGTTTCGGCTGGCTTGCGCTCCCTAAGAAGAAGCCGGGGCCGTTTCCCGCGATAGTCATGGTTCCTGGTGCGGGTCCTGGAAGCGGTCCTGTTCGCAGCCGCGTTAGCAAAGGGACTGCGGTTCTGGTGCTGAATGTCTTTCCGTATCCCGCAGATCTGGATCCTGCACGTCGGCGAGTGCAGTTCGAGGATTTCGAGCGGGAACAGTGCGGCGGGAGACGATACGTTTGGAAAAATGCGGAGGATCGGGAGACCTATTTTCACCGAAATTCCATCCTCGCGGCCTGCCGGGCGGTCGAATTTTTGGCGTCGATGCCGGAAGTCGACGCCTCGCGCATCGGATTTTCCGGCGTGAGTCAGGGCGGATTCTATGGTCTTGCACTCGCGGCGCTTTCGCCTCATCTTTCTGCTGTTGTCTCCAGCATTCCGGGCTACTGCGATCACGGAGCGGCTTTTGCGGGAAGAGCTCCGGGCGGTTCCAAACTCTACGAAAACGTGCACGATCCTGCCGTACTGCGGGTCGGTCCGTACTTTGACGGGGTGAATTTTGCCCGTTTTGTGCGCACGCCGATCCGCATGACCGTCGGATTTCGGGATCCTGTCTGCGATCCGTCTACGGTTTATGCTGCGTTTAATCAAATTCCAGCGAACGACAAAGCGGTCGCACATGAACTCCTTCTTGGACACGAGACAGGAGAAAAACACTCTCTTGCGCAGGAATGGCTTCGCCAGCGGCTCGGGATCCCGGAATGAATGGATCCTCGCTGGAATATTCCCCGTACGGAAACGCACTTGTGCCGGAACGCGCGGTGGAAATGGGACGCTGTTTGGGTGCCGTCAATTTTGCGGGAATGATCCAGCGGCGGTCTGTCTCACGGTCGGATCATCAACACGATGTACCGTCCAAGCTCGGTTTATGCGGCGTTTCGCGTTATTCCGGCGAAGGATGAACAGCTTCTCATCGAGCCGTACTGCGGACACGCAGCCTGTGCTCTGGCGGAGTGTCGTCATGCAGTGCGGCAGGAAAAACGTGAAAAATAGAGTCAGAGACAGATCTTACGTTTTGAGCAGTCCAGAGGGAACGGAAGGTTTCCTCTGGACTGTTTGTGTTGGGAGTTGGTTTATTTCGGAAAGTTCAAACTAGTGTTAAAATCGGTAAAATCGACAAATTAAGAATAAAATTTCTACTTTTTTCTTTCTGGAATGAAAATTTTCTTGACAAAACCTCGGATCGGCGTATAATTTATTATAGTATTTTTCTGCATTTTTTTCATGACGCAGAGACAATAATTCGTGAAAGTTCGTATTGTTTGCCCCACAATAAGGGAACTATTATGAGAAATTCAGTTGATCGACATTCCACCCCGATCCGTCGTTTTTTGACAGGCATGACCTCCGCGGCGGCGGGACTGATCGTTTCTGCACCTCTGTATGGTGCTGTTCTGCTTGAGGACGATTTTTCCGGAAGTGTGCTGGATACTTCCAAATGGTCTGCCGTGGTTCCGAACCGTTCCGGCTCCGGGATCGTCATTGAAGATGGTGCTGTGAAGATCACGAATCGCGCACATCTGAACACAGCGCAGGAATTCAACCTCTTTTCCGACAACGCCCTGGTCGGCGGTCTCGATATTTCCGGACAGTTCAAATTTACCAAGGCGGACGACTTTTTCCAGCTTCTCACCCGTTCGGACGGAGACCCGTCTGCCAGTTACAATGAAACAAAGACTGGCGTGGAACTGCTTTATAATCGGGCGGATAACACGCTGGGAATTTCCAAAAGGAACGTCTCTTTTACGCACACAGATCGTTTCACCAATCTTGCGAATGATAAGCCGGCGTTGAACGAATGGTACAATTTCCGCCTCGTCGATTCGGGAGGAGCGACCGGAAATGCGTACTTTGAGATCACGAGTCTCGATGGTTCGCAGACGTGGAATTACTCCTACAGTTACACCGGAATGCCGGAGACCTCGAAAAATCTCGTAACGTTCCACAATCGCGAAACTGGTTCCAGCGGTCTGTATCTCGACAATATCCGGATCGAGACATCGCCGTATCTGGCAGATGATTTTGACCGTCCGACGCTTGATCCGACGAAATGGACGACGCATCATCCGAAAGGCGGTTCCGTCACCGTTGCCGACAGTTCGGTCAAGATCAAACAGCGTTCCTACCTGAATACGTTTCAGAATTTCGATCCGGCCGCATTTGGTGAAGATGCCCCGCTGACCATTACGCTGGACTGGAGTATGAACAATACCGGCGATATGCTTCAGGTCCTGACTCGTTCCGACGGATTGCCTGCCGGAAATTACGCGGAATCGAATGCCGGCATCGAGTTTTACGTTTCAAACGAAGGTGTTCTTCAGATTCGTACGGACAATGCCGGGTCGGCGACGAATCTCGTGACTTCGGAAGCGAAGCTCGCCAAATACGCAGGTCTCACGTATGCCGTCACCATTACGGACAACGGCAAGGAACTGACGTTTGATGTCTACGAAAAGAGCGATCCGGCCAACCGCATCACTGTCTCGGCAGAGTCGGACTATCGCCTGAACGCCGCGGACGGACAGTTCGTCTCGATCCATAACCGTGAGAGTTCCGGCTATATCGGCAGTCTCGACAATGTGAACATCTACTATGCGACTTCTGATTTCCAGAACGTCGGCTCTCTGGAGTGGACGGAAAACGGACTTGCCGCGACGGCGTACCGCCAGAACGCGGAAGGGGCAGTCATCAACACGATCCCGACCGGCACGGCTGGCGTTACTGCTGATAAATCCGGCTGGCAGCTTTACCAGGGCCCGACGGCAAACCCGGCTGATGCGGTCTTCCTCATGGGAGGTGACGGAATGCTCGGGACTCCGAACGCTTCGGAAGTCTTTTCCGCCTCCAACGGCATGTTCTCTTTTGAGAACGGCTCGCTCGAAGGTGCTCACTGGACGGTGGTGAATGCCGGACGTACGGGAGACGCGGGGAATGTGTTCCGCCATTATGGATACTCCAAGAATGATGAACCGATCGCGGGGGAATATATCCTCGCGCCGGGCGGAGAGTGCGGAGATAATGGACAGGGGGCTGTCGGTGTGGTCCGCAGTCTCGCGTTCCAGCTCACCGGCGACGGTTCCATTTCCTATAAATCCTTGGGCGGTATCGGCGGTACGGAAAGCATCATTGATTTTACTTCAGAAAGTCTGATCGAGCAGGGCGTTTCCGGCTCCGGTTTCATGGGAGCGGGATTGCGTCTGGTCGATACGGATGAGTATGTGCTCTCCAAACGGAAGGAGGCCAGTTCCAGCAACTGGTCGACACTGACTTTCACGGAAGAAGAGCTTGCCGCGCTTTACGAAGCGGATCCGGACGCCTGGTACACGCTCGATTTCATTGACGCGTTCAATGGCGGCTGGGGCTGGGTGGCCATTGATGAGGTTTCGATCCCGTATCTTGCCGATACGCTGTCGATCGACCAGAATCAGTACCATTTCCTCTATGTGGGCGGGGAACTCATGGCGACGGCGGATCCCATTCCGGAACCGGCCTCGATCGTCCTTCTGCTTCTTGGTTCTGCCGGGCTGTATTTCGTCCGTAAAAAGAAGAAGTAATTTTCCGAACAGAGGATACTTTACGGTATCATTTTATGAGACAGTGTGATTTCGAGAGGGGCAGAGGATCCTCTCTGAGCACACTGTTTCTGTTTGGGAGGCCGTCGTTCTGGCATTGGCATTCAGAATGGTAGTGAGGGCGGAATTTTCGTTAAAATTGGACATCTGCGAGAATTTTATGTTTCTTTTTTTATTTTTTCTTCAATTTTTCAAAAAATTTGTTGACAAAACAGCCTATCGGCATATACTTTAGTTACTGCTTTGTCCTCTGCGAAGTGTTTTACTATTCGCAGAAGGAACATTTCACCGAATTTCAACCTCATCTAACCCCTTAAAAGGAGTTTTTCCCGTGAAAAAGTCCACGAATTTATTTTGCAGTTCGATCCGTCGTTTCCTTTCCGGCGTGAGCTGTACTGCGGCCGGTCTGTGTGTCTGTGCACCACTGTATGGAGCCGTTCTGCTTGAGGATGATTTCTCCGGAAGCGTGCTGGATACTTCCAAATGGGTCGTTGATGACTATAATGGGAATGGCTACGGAGCCGGAGCTGTCGAGATCGTGGACGGCATGGCACAGATCAAGTATCGTGCAAACTTGAATACGGTTCCGGAATTTGATCTTTTCTCCGACAAAACGCTGGTCGGCGGTCTGGATATTTCCGGACAGTTCAAACTCACCGCATCGAGAGAATTTTTGCAGCTTCTTACCCGCAGTGACGGAAGTCCGACAGCCAGTTACGGTGAAACGAAGACCGGTGTGGAACTTTCTGTGAGGCAGGAAAATAACAGTATCTCACTGACAAAACGGAGTCTGAATTTTACGACGACGGACTATTTCAAGAACTTCCGGACAGACGCGACTCCGGATTATCCGCTTCCGCAGCTAAACGAACTCTACAATTTCCGTCTCGTTGATACGGGAGGGCCGACCGGGAATGCGTACTTTGAAGTCTCGACTCTGGACGGGTCGCAGGTTTGGAATTACTCCTACCGATTCACCGGAATGACAGCATCGCCGCACAATCACATTGCGATCCACAATCGCGAGACGGAAACCGGTCTGTACCTTGATAATATCCGGATCGCGACGGCGTTTGATTCGGCGACTCCCTACCTGTCCGACGATTTCGACAACGGACTCGCTCCGACGAAATGGACGACGCTTCATCCGAGAGGCGGTTCTATCTCTGTTTCCGACAGCACGGTCAAGATCGTGCAGCGTTCCTACCTGAACACGTTCCAGAATTTCGATCCGGCTGCATTTGGTGAAGACGCCCCGCTGACCATCACGATGGACTGGTCCATGAGCGGGACCGCCGATATGCTTCAGGTCCTTACCCGCGCCGACGGTCTGTCTGGTGCAAGTTACGGTGAATCGAATTCTGGTCTCGAATTTATGGTTGCGGACACAGGTGTGCTTCACATCGTTGCCCGAAGTAATGGTTCTGCCACCACGCTTGTGACGTCCGGCGACTCCAAACTTACGAAATACGCGAACATTGCGTACGCCGTCACGATCACGGACAATGGTTCGGACCTGACGTTTGACGTCTACGAAAAAGGAAACCCGGCCAACCGTGTGACCCTTACGGCAAATTCCGAGCATCGTATCGGTGCAGCGGACGGACAGTTCGTCTCGATCCACAACCGTGAACATGAGGGGATCACCGCGACGCTTGACAATGTGAACATCTACTACGCGACCTCGGATTTCCAGGACGTCGGCTCTCTGGAGTGGACGGAAAACGGACTTGCCGCGACGGCGTATCGCCAGAACGCGGAAGGGGCGGTCATCAACACGATCCCGACCGGCACGGCCGGCGTTACTGCCGATAAATCCGGCTGGCAGCTTTACCAGGGCCCGACGGCAAACCCGGCTGACGCGGTCTTCATTCAGGGCGGTGACGGAATGCTCGGTTCTCCGAACTCTCCGGAAGTCTTCAAGGAGCATGGCGGTTTCTTCACGTTCGAAAATGAGACAGTCGAAAGCAATCATTGGACGGTCGTCAGTCAGGGACGTCCGAGCGGTCCTTTCGTTCGTTTCGGCAATACGCAGAGCAATCCGACTCTCACGGGCGACTATCTTCTCTCTCCGGGCGGGTACGAAGAGTCTGGTTTCGGTGCGGACAATGGACAGGATGCGGTCGGCATCGTCCGCAGTCTTCAGTTCCAGCTTACCGGTGAAGGAACGATCTCCTTCGATTCCTACGGCGGGATGGGCGGTACGGAAAGTATCGTTGGCCTCACATCTGCAGAATTGATCCAGAATGGACTCTCCTCCACCGGTTTCCTTGGTGCGGGGCTGCGTCTGGTCGAAAATGATGAGTACGTCCTCTCCGAACGCCGTTCGAAAAATGACGCGGCCCGGCTGACGGTTTCTTTCTCGGAAGATGATCTTGCCGCGCTTTACGAAGCGGATCCGGATGCCTGGTACACGCTGGACTTCATCGACGCGCTGGACGGCGGCTGGGGCTGGGTGACTTTCGATGATGTTTCGATCCCGTATCTGGCTGACGCGCTGTCGATCGACCAGAATCAGTTCCAGTTCCTGTATGTGGACGGCAGCCTCGTCGCGATGACGGGAGATGGAGATTTTTCTTCCGTTCCGGAACCCGCCTCGATCATCCTCCTGCTTCTTGGAAGTGCGGGGCTTTATTTTGCCCGCCGGAAGAAGTAAGGGGGCGGAAAACAGGATAAAATACTGCAATCGGTACGTAAACAGAGGATAAGATGAATAAAAAATTGAAAAAGTTGGCTGCTTCCGGACTTCTGACTGCCGGGTTGGCGTTTCCGCTGACCCTTTCCGCGCAGGAAGCCGTTTCCATTAGTTTCGGTGTGGATCGCGGCGGGTCCGCGACAGTTGCGGGAACCGATTATGGTGTCGTCGGTGTGGACGGTGCGTTTTGGAACAATATGTCCGGTGAGTCCGGTACATTTGCGACGCTCAACGGTGCATTCGGGTATGCGTATGCCATGCCCGGCTCATGGGCGAGCGCGAATACCTACTATGCAGACGGGACTGCTCCGACCTCGGCGACCCCGAATGCGCAGCTGGTCCATGGATACATCGACGACGGCGGGAGCCAGGCGCACTTCAACATTACGTCCGGCGCGAACGTCTTTTTCTCTTCCGACCTGTACTATTATGCCTCGACGGATAGCGAGAAATTCCGTTACGTCACGATCAACGGAACGAACTGGTACGGTGCGGACGGCACAACAGTTCAGGGAACTTCCCATTGGGGCGACGGTGCTTCCGTCCGTTCCGCGACCGGGACAGAGATCACGTTTGCAGAAGGGACGAACTATTTGGTCATCCGTGATCTTGCGGGGGGTACGCTGGCAGTTGACGGACAGACCAACGTGAGCATCACCGGCGGCAGAGCACGCGGTTCATTCGCGGCACTCCAGATCGTGAATACGGCCGACTCGCTTTCCCGGCTTGGGCTTTCCGGTACGGTGAACTGGGCGGGAAACGTTTGGAATAATGACTTGACCGGCGCGGTAAATCAGGCGTGGACAGACGGAAAACTCGTTCGTCTCTTCACCTCGGCAGACACGACGATGGATCTCGGCGGCGCGACGGTCAAGGCAGATCGTCTCATGGTCGGCGGGGCGGGAAATCTCTCCTTCACTAACGGGCGCCTTTCCTTCACAGCGGTCGAGCAGAATGGAGTGGCCTTGCTGGTCGGTGATTCGCAGGTCGTAGACCTCGGCAATTTCGATAAACTCGGCACTCGCTCCATCCACTACTTCACGACGGAAAAGGCAACGGGCCGTACTCCCGGAGTCATCCCCGGCGGGTTCATTGGGAACGATTTCGCGAGCGTTCAGGCGGACGGCACCATCGCGGCGGCCGCGACGACCGAAACGCTGGCACCCAACGCGGATTACCGTAATACGGTGAATCAGGCGAGGCTCTCCAGCGACTACACGCTCAACTCCCTCACGACGCAGAGAGACTTTCTGATCAATTCCGGCAAGACGCTCACCGTCACGACCGGGATGATCGAGCTTCAGACGCAGAAGCACTGGATCCAGGGCGGCGGAAATATTACGTCCGGATACCAGAATGCGGCCGGCGAATACGACATTTTCGGCACCGTGATGGCTATGGACAGCGATCAGAATGACGTTCAGTTCTCCAATGTGGGGCTTGTGGATAACGGCGGCGTGACGACGAACTTCATCAAGGTCGGAGCGGGGAATTTGCATCTCACACACATCAAGTCTTCCGTATCCGGTGTCTCCGAATACACGGGCAAGACCGTCGTGATGGAAGGGAATCTTTACCTGCTCGGAGATACTTCCGCGTTCAAGACCTCCGGCGTTCAGCTCATGGACGGAACGGGACTCTACATTGGAACAAACCGGGCGGACGGTACTGCCAGCTATGGGAACATCGTCTTCACGACCGGCGGTATCTCCGGTACCGGTGCGGTCACGATCGGAAGAACGAACAATACCGGCGAAGTGATCTTGACCGGCGATAAAGGGAACTTCAAACACGATGGTTCCGCACTGGCGTCGCTCTCGTTTGTCGGAAAATCGCTCACGCTTCAGGACTCTGCGTTCCTGAATATCGGCGGCGATCTCAATACGAGCGGGCAGACGATCACGGTCAAAGGAAACGCACAGCTGGATACCAACCGCATCCGCATCATCGGCGGTACGACGATCAACATTCAGGATGATGCCGTCGTGAATGTTGCCGGGAATTTCCGTGTCGGTGAGGTTCGGAATGCTTACACGGCGCGAGTCGTTCAGACCGGCGGTACGGTCAATATCGGCGGTGATCTGGCGATCGGGCATTACCGTGACCTGACGGCGTTCTACGACATTTCCGGCGGTGAGCTGAATGTTCTGAACTATGGGGCGGACGGACAGACCGGACTTTGGCTCGCGGTCGATTCCCCGGGTACGCTGACGCTCTCCGGCACCGGCGTCATCAATGCGGGACGGATCAATCTCAATGCCCGCGATAATGAACAGCTCGGTACGCTGAATCTCAACGGCGGTACGCTCAACGTCGGTTCCGGCGGGATCATGTCGACCCGCATGGAGGAAGGACGCTACCAGGCCAACCTTGGAAGCGGGAAGATCACGTCCGGCAAAGTCATTGAAGATTCCGCCAATTTCCAGGAAAACGGCAGCTGGTCGAGCAACCTGAAAGCGACTCTGACCAGTGCGGACGATCCGGTCGAATTCGAGACCATCGGCGACAGTTCGATCACCTGGTCCGGCGTGCTTTCCGGTGACGGCGGGCTGACAAAGACCGGGACCGGCACGCTCATCCTTACCGGGGCGAACACCTACTCCGGCCCGACGCACATTCAGGAAGGGACCCTTCAGATCTCCGGCGGCAGTCCCAACACGGCACTGACGATGGATGAGAATACCGTCCTTGCGGCGGTCGGGACCGTTTCGCTCGATTCGATGAGCGTGAATGGAGAATTCCAGGTGATCCCGGGCGAAACGGACATCCAGGCCGCGGGCGATGTGCTTTTCGGCGCGGATTCGTTCCTCACGATCCCGGATGAGTATCTTGGCAATTGGGGCGTTTACGAGATCGTCACGTCCGGCACGCAGATCTCCCATGATCCGGCCATCGAGACGCAGGATTGGGAATCGCTTCTGGATACGAGCATCCAGTACGAGTGGAATCTTTTCCTGAGTTCCGACGGCAGGATCCTGACGCTTTCAACGGACTATAACGCGGTTCCGGAACCAGCGTCCGTGGTGCTTCTGCTTCTCGGCTCGGCAGGGCTTTACTTCTTCTGCAGAAGAAAGTAAGTATGAATGTAATGGACGTATCCTGAAAGAAAAGGAGGGGAGATCATTTCTCCCCTCTGTCTGTTTTGCGGCAGTACCCGCTTTCCAGTTTGGATCTCATGATAAAAATACATTTTTTTGGGGAAATTTTTTCAGGGAGTACTTGCGAAATTCTGCGTATTGTATAAAATTAGAAAATGTATGGCTATGGATGAAACCTTTGTGGTTTCAGCCAGTGAAACGTCAATTTCTTTCAAATTTCCCTCCCCCCTGTCGGACACTGTGAAGGTGGACCGCAATTTAAATGGAAAATGGATCATGAGTAAAACCGGATCGATCATTCTTTTTCTGATCAGCGGACTTTTCGCTCTGAATGCAGCCTCTGCAGCCCAGAGGATCGAAGAGGCGTTTCCGTCTGATGAGACAGGCCATGCCTCGATAGAGGCGAAGATCGTGGAAATGACTCCCGTGAACGTTCTGGCGATTCCTGGAACAGAGTTGACTGCGTGCTCGATCGACGAAAAAGCGCAGGCTCCGCAGCTTACGGACGGTCTGGCAGGCGTCTGGGTCAATGAAGGACGTGTTGCGTGCGGCGGAAAATCGCCGGCGGTCGTCGAATACAAACTGCCGTGTGCGGTGAAACTGGACCGGGTCGTGTTCTGCACGTCGAATTCCGATATGCGGGCGAATCACGATTTCGAGGTCGAGCTTCTGAACGATGACGGCTACACGCTGAAGATCTCCTCCGGAGACCGCATCACGGGGCGCGATGCCGGTCCTTTTCTCACGTCGATCCCGGTGGCGTCGGAACTGCGTTTCAGCCGCATCCGCTACCGCATTTGGGGAACGTACCCTGCGAAAACTGGAACGCAGGGTAAAGAGAAGACTTCCGCGTCGAGCTGGTGCTCGGTCGTGGAGCTTCTCGCGCTGACGGATGAGGACTCGATGCAGAGCCTCTTTCCCAATGTTGACGCGTACAAAACGTGGTGTGCGGCCAAACTGGAAGCGGTCGAAAAACTGAAGGCCGAGACACGGGCGAGGTTCATGGCGCAGCTGACTGGCGGAACTTCCGAAAAGATCCCGGCGTTTGAGCGTGCGCTGAACGACCTTTACGCTTCCCATCCGGAACGGTTCAAGGATTCCGGATACCGTGCGCGCCTGGAAAAAATCAAGTCAGAGGCGGAAACGCTGACTGAATCGGTTTTGAAGACTCCGGATCCAAAGAATTCCGTCACGGACGCGCAGAAAGCGGCGTTCGCAGACATTTCCATGCGATTCAATGCTCTTCAGCGTGAGGCTCTCCTTTCCAATCCCCTCCTCGACGGCATTTCCGAGCTTCTGGTGGTCCGCCGCTCCTATTCTTCACCGCGAATGGGACTTCCGTGCAACTGGGAAAGTAATTCGACGCTCCCGCACAAAGGTTTCGACGACGCCATCGTGCGCGTTCCGCTTAAGGGAACTGAAACGAAGCTGGACTGGGCGAAAGTCCCGGTCGTTTATCGTCCCGAAAAACCGTATTTCGTTGGGGATGTGGATCTGAACTGGGACGCGGACAAGATCCTCTTTTCTTCGATCGGGTCGAATGACCGATGGCAGATCTTCGAGTACGCGCTTGACGGGAAATCTGCGCCGCGTGAGCTGACTGCCGACGAGCCGGACATTGACTCCTACGATGCGTGCTATCTTCCCGACGGCCGGATCATCTACACTTCGACGGCGATGATGGCCGGCGTGCCGTGCGTTTACGGACACTCGCACATTTCGACGCTCTTCCTGATGAACGGAGATGGTTCCGCGAAGCGGCAGCTGGCGTTTGACCAGGAGCACTCATGGAATCCGTGCGTCCTGAATAACGGGCGCGTTCTCTACCAGCGGTGGGAGTACGCGGACATTCCGCACAGCAATTCGCGTCAGCTTTTCCAGTGCAATCCGGACGGGACTGGGCAGCTCTCCTACTATGGGAGCAATTCGTACTGGCCGAACTCTTTCTGGTACTCGCGTCCGATCCCCGGTCACCGTTCGATGGTCGTCTCAGTCATCACGGGCCATCACGACTCGCATCGTGCAGGGGAACTTTGCCTCTTTGACCCTGCGATGGGCCGAAACGAAGCGGATGGCTGTGTGCAGCGGATCCCCGGTTTCGGAAAGAAGGTCGAGCCGATCATCAAGGATGGTCTCGTTCAGAATTCCTGGCCGAAGTTCCTGCATCCGTACCCGCTTTCCGAGAAGTACTTCCTTGTTTCGTGCAAACCGACTCCGCAGTCGAAGTGGGGACTCTATCTCGTGGACGTTTTCGACAACATGACGCTCCTGTACGAAGACGACCAGTACGCGCTTCTTGAGCCGTTCCCGCTCGTGAAGCGTGAGCGTCCGATGGTGATCCCGGACCGCGTGGACCTGACGCGGAAAGATGCGGAAGCGTACATCGCGGACATCTACAATGGGCCGGGGCTGAAAGATGTGCCGCGCGGAACGATCAAGCAGCTCCGTCTGATCACGTACCATTTTGCTTACCAGAACATGGGCGGTCTGATGGGTGTTGTCGGCGTGGATGGTCCGTGGGACATTAAGGAAGTGCTGGGGACGGTCCCGGTCCATCCGGACGGTTCCGCGCGATTCCGCATTCCGGCGAACACTCCGATCGCATTTCAGCCGCTGGATGAATCCGGACAGGCACTTCAGCTCATGCGCTCGTGGACGACTGCCATGCCTGGCGAGATCCTCCAGTGCAATGGGTGCCATGAGGACCTGAATCAGGCGGCCGTCCCGAAGACCTCGATGGGATTCCTTGCCAAACCGGATGAGATCAAACCCTGGTACGGACAGCGCCGCGGGTTCTCGTACGCGCGTGAAGTTCAGCCGATCATCGACAAATACTGTCTCGCGTGCCATGACGGCACCAAAGAAGATGCCAAATACCCCGACCTGCGCGGGACGGCGTACGTCAAAGACTACCGTTCTGTCCAGCACGGAAACGGGACTGGGCACGTGCGCCGCGACTCGCATTTCACGGTCGGATACTTCAATCTTCAGAAGTACGTCCGCCGTCCGGGGATCGAGTCCGATATGCACCTGCTTGAGCCGAAGGAATTCTCGGCCGACACGACGGAACTCGTGCAGATCCTGCGTGAGGGACACCATGGAGTCCGGCTTTCTCCGCAGGCGTGGGATCGTCTCCTGACCTGGATCGACCTGAACTGCCCGTTCCACGGAACCTGGACCGAGGCGACGAAGAACCCGGAAAAACAGCGTTCGCGCCGTATGGAACTGGCGAAACTTTACGGAAATCTCGATCCGCACGATGCGGAGGCGATCTACCCGACCGAAATCGAAAAGGGTGAGCCGATCATGCCGTCGGAAGAACTTCAGAAGGCGGACGAACGGAAAGATCCTGTCGTTAAGGTCCTGGCGGAAACTGCGTCGGTAAACGCTCCGCTTGAGACGAAGACGGTCAAACTCCCGAACGGCCCGGCACTGGAATTCGTGCGTGTTCCGGCGGGGATCTACACGGTGAACGGTAAGGAAACGCGCATCGAAAAGCCGTTCTGGATCAGCACGAAAGAGATCCGGAACGATCAGTTCCATGCCTTCGATCCGACGCACAACAGCCGTGTGGAATCGAAACACTGCTACCAGTTCGGTATCCACGGCTATCCGATGAACAATCCGTTCCAGCCGGTTTGCCGCGTTACGAATGCGCAGGCGCAGGAATTTTGCGAATGGCTGACCGAACAGCTTGGCGGTGAGCTGACCTGTGCGCTTCCGACCGAAACGCAGTGGGAGTGGGCCGCGCGCGCCGGGCAGACGACGCCGTTCTTCTACGGGACGAAAGACTCGGATTTCGGACAGTACGCCAACCTGGCAGACCTTTCGATGAAGGATTTCGCGACGAACCCGTACACGGTGGATCAGAAGTACTCGAACCTGACGCAGTACGACGACTGGATCCCGTCGGAGAAACGTTTCTCGGACGGCGTTCTCCTGACCACGGCACCCGGTTCGTATCGTCCGAATGCGTGGGGACTTTACGATGTCCACGGCAATGTCGCGGAATGGACCCGCACGGCAGACGATTCCGGAAATTTCCTGATCAAGGGCGGTTCCTGGTACGACAGACCGTATCGCGCGGCAGTGCACGTTTCCCGCAGTGCTCCGGTCTGGCAGCGTCTCTTTGACGTCGGATTCCGCGTCGTGCTTGAAGAAAAGTAAAGCAGATCGGGCTGAAAAACCGATCTTTCGATCAGAAAAGGGAGAGGAATGCGTTCTTCTCCCTTTTTTGCTGGCTAGGGGCTAATTTCGCTTTTGCGATGAAAAAGAGTCAGCGTTTCCCTTCCCATTCGGCAAAGAATTCGTCGAGGAACTGCTCCATGAAGCGGTGGCGGTGTTCGGCGAGGCACCGGGCGGTCGGTGTGTTCATCATTTCACGGAGAAGGAGAAGTTTTTCGTAGAAATGATTGATCGTGGACCCCTGATTTTTTGCGTACTGCTCGGCATCCATTCCGATTTTGGGAGGCTCTGCCGGGTCGTACATGGGGCGGTTTCTTGAGCCTCCGAAAGCAAAAGCGCGTCCGATCCCGATCGCACCCACCGCGTCGAGCCGATCTGCATCCTGCACGACCTGCCCTTCGAGCGTCGAGGGCGTCTGCGTGTCGGTCCCTTTGAAGGAAATTTCGGAAATGATGCGGCAGATCGTTTGGATCTCATCTTCGCCGAGTCCGTTTTCGCGCAGAAACCGTTCCGCGCGCTCAAACTGACCGAACGAACCTCCGAAGAGTTTGGGATCATCGACATCGTGCAAAAGAGCCGCGAGCTGCACGGTCCGCAGGTCGGCATTTTCCGCCTTCCCGATCGTCTGCGCGAGCTGAAAAACGCGGTACGTATGCGCAAAATCGTGCCCGCTGAAATCATTCTGAAACGACTCCCGCGCAAACTCCAGCGCAGATTCTATGATTGGCTGATTTTCCATGTTTTTCTCCAGTTTTCAAGTTTTCGAAACCTCGTATTTTTTTCTTCGGGCAGGAATCTATGTCTCCCTTGACAAAAAAAGAAATTTGGTAAAAATTGAACCAATAAATTACCCTTTGTTGTCTAATGAAAATCAGGAGAAAATCATGAAACGGTTCTGTTTGTGTTTCTGTTTCTTTTTGCGTGTGTGCTGACGGCCGGGATAGCATGCGGTGATGGTGAAATGGTTCACAAGGCTGGCGAACGCATGATGAAAATAGTTGACGGCATCAAGTACACCTTCCGCTGGTGCCCTGCGGGATCGTTCACGATGGGGAGTCCAGAAGACGGATCGGGCCGGTCCAGCAATGAAGGTCCCCTGCATGAAGTGACGCTGACGAAAGGCTTCTGGATGCTTGAAACGGAAGTGACGCAGGCGATGTGGGCGGGCGTGATGGGTACGAACGTTCGTCAGCAGCGGGACAAGGGCGATCCAGACTGACCTCTGGCTGATGAAGAAGACGAACATCCGATGTACTGGATGAGCTGGGAGGAGAGCAAGACATTTTGTGAGAAACTTTCAGGTAAACTTGTTCTAGAGGTGAGACTTCCGACGGAGGCTCCTGGAGCTGTGACGCCGGGCACTGTCGCTCTGCGTCACGGAACTGCGGTGGGCCGGATGGTCGGAATGTTGACTTGGGATTCCGTTGTGTCTTGGCTGGCATGGACAAGCAGACGGGCGTACGCAGTTCGCCAGCGCGGGACTGAGGCAGTAAATTTCCCTCCTTGGGAGGGGGAATTTGAAGTACGGCAATATGGTCACGTTAGTGACTTTTGCCGCTTTTTTACAGACTCTAGGGCAATCAAGAGTTTCCCCGCAACCCACACCTCGTTTTGAAAGGGAGGCTCTGAGAACTTTACCTCCCATTCTAACGATCCACTCTTTACCCAATTCGATTTTCGGAAACGCTTTTTCTAAATCGTCATCTCAGCACGGCGGATGATCTGGTCCTGGTAGGGTCGGTCAAGTTCCACGAAGTACCCGCTCCAGCCCCATACGCGGACGATGAGCTGACGGTACTGCTCCGGGTTTGCCTGCGCGTCAAGAAGCTGTTCCCGGTTGATCGTGTTGATCTGGAGCTGATGCCCGCCGCGGTCAATGAAGAGCTTCACGAGCTGAGCGGCTTTCTGGATCCCGTCCTCGTGCCGGAAGACGCTGTCGTGCAGCTCGATCGTGAGCGGACCGCCGTTGATCACGCGCGAAAGATCCGGTTTCGTGAATGACTTGATCACCGAGATCGGACCGGCGATCTGAACATCCAGACTCGGAGCGTAATTCGCCGGGAACGGTGTTTTGGCGAGCCGTCCGTCCGGGGTGGCCGGGAGTTCGTCGGCATGCCAGAGATAGTACATCGCAGAGCCGGTCCCCGCGCGGTAGATCCCGCCCCGGCAGTTGATCCGATTTTCCCAGGAGTCGGCGAAATCGTTCAGCAGACGGACGGCGATCTCGTCTACTTCGTCCACGTCGTTTCCGAATTTCGGGAATTCGTGACGCACTTTCGCAAGAAGGGACTCTTCTCCCTCGAAATCTTTATCCACGATCGCCGTCAGCTGGTCGAGTGTGTGCGTTTTTTCTTCGAAAACGAGCCGTCTGATCGACTCGAGCGAATCGACCGCTGGTGCGAGTCCGGTCCCGTGGATGCCGAAGTTGTTGTACTTCGCGCCCCAGCAGATGTCGAGACCTTTTTCGATCCGTCCGCGGCAGAGCATGGAGAGGAAGGGGCAGGGGAGCATGTCGACCCGGTCCGCCGCTGCGGCGAGCATGTCTGCTTGTGCGAAAAGTTCCTCGCGGACTGCCGTCATGAAGGCCTCAAACGAGTTGGACGCGCGCCCCGCATCGCTGCGCATGGCCGTGTTGACGACGCTGGGGAATGAGACTGCCGCAATGTTCGGAATGTCCATCGCGATGCCGGGAATGATGAACTCCCAGCACGCTGCGACGGCGTAATCGCGTGCGTCTTCCAGAGAGTAGCCTAGCCTGACGAGTCCCGGAATAACGACGTCATCGTTCGCGTACTGCGGGAAGCCGATCCCCTGTTTCGTGAGTTCCGCGGCCTTTTCGAGAAGCAGCATCGACGTGTTTTTCGAGACGCGGAGGTTGATTTTCGGGTCGATGAGCTTCAGGTCGCACGACGCTTCCAGACAGAGTGCCGTCAGGACGTTCACCGCATCGTTTCCTTCGCGGTCGCATCCGCCGAGCATCATGCTCTGTCCGTTGTCGCCCTGCTGAACGCCGACGTAAAGGTCACTGTCGCGGTTGAATGTGAGGAAGAATTCCTCGAGCAGATCCAGTGCCGTTTCGCGCGTGAGGATCCCCTTGTGCAGGTCTGCGATCAGGTACGGGTACATGTACTGGTCGAATCGCCCAAGTCCGTTATGGTACGCCCCTTCACACCAGAGCGTGAAGTGCAGGATCCGCAGGAACTGGAGCGCCTCGTGGAAATTCCGGGCCGGTTTTCGCGGAATGTTGGAGAGCATGGAGACGATCTCGATCCTTCCCTGCTTCATCGCTTCCGCAGCGTAGGCATCCACAAGCTGGAAGACTGCGTCGATCCCGCTGATGACGGCATCGAGAAATTCAACCGCTCCGTAATCCTTCTCCGCCAGCGCACGTTCACGCCGTTCGACCGCCTCGGCACGTTTGGCGTCAAGACCCGCGGAAAGAACGTCTTCGTAATTCGGACTCAGATTGAACACGACGCCTTTTTCGTGAAAGTATGCTTCCTTGCGCAGACGTTCCATCACGTCGTCCGGGTACCGTTCCGGAAGATTCGCACAGGTGCGCGTGAAAACGATCCGTTCATTCGGCAGGAAAACCGGATTTTTCGCTTCTTCGGCAAGCACCGTTTTCAGGATGACGGCCGCCTGATTGTCGCGGTCGATGCTCCAGTGCGGAAGGATTGCCTCCCAGTCCACTTCGCGGCGGAACTGGAAATGTTTCTGGTCGAGAAGATACTGTTTCAGTTGAGCGATATGCGGGGTCATGGACCGATTCCTCCATTTGAGAGTGGTACTTATTCACTTTCTGTCCATTATATTTTATTTCCGGAGAATTGGAAGGGGGCGAGATAGGATTTTCGGAAGTTTTTCACAAAAACAGGACGGACAGTGTGCCGAAGCACGGTCTGCCCGCCCTGCAACGAGGTAAATCCTTAAAATTCAGCGAGTTTTATTTCTTCGCTTTGCGATTCTTCCGCGCGACACCGAAGATGCCGAGTCCGCCGAGGATCAGCAGTGCCCAGGTGGAGGGTTCCGGGATTGTACCGTAACCCGTGACATCGAGAATGATGGCACCGTCGATCGCGCGGATGTTGAACATTTTGATCCCCTCGATCTCTTCCACAAGATCCACG
>JAGBAA010000053.1 GCA_017939795.1 Thermoguttaceae bacterium | reverse complement strand
TCGCCTCCCAGAGCCGCCCCTCCGAAGGAGAAGAATTTCTTGAAAAGCGACGCGAGACGCGCCGCCTCCCAGAGCCACCCCTCCGATGGAGAGGAATTTCTTGAGAAGCGACGCGAGACGCGCCGCCTCCCAAGACGCGAGACGCGCCGCCTCCCAGAGCCAGTCACGGAGTGACGTTTGCCGCTTTGTTGTTTGGCGATACAGCGCGGCAGCGCATTCGCCGGGAGTTGGCGCGGGGTTCAGAGAGGGGGGCTGGACATTTTCTCATTTCCTGATACAATGAGATCATGGATTTTAAGACACATTAGCCTGCGAGGTTTTCATGAATATTTTGCTCACAAACGATGACGGCATTTTCGCACTCGGGATCGCCGCAATGGCGAAAGCTCTTTCCAGACTCGGAACGGTCTACGTCGCTGCTCCTGCTGCGGAACAGAGCGGCGTGAGTCAGGCACTCACCTTCCGTCATCCGCTCCTGGTCAAGGACGTTTTCGTCCACGGAAAACGCTGGGGCTGGGCCGTCGAAGGAACGCCCGCAGACTGCGTGAAAGTCGGCGTGAACTTCATCTGCCCGGAGAAACCGGACATCGTCGTGAGCGGGATCAACTGGGGACAGAACGGCGGAACGAATATTCTGTACTCCGGGACGCTCGGAGCGGTTTTTGAGGCCGGAATGTACCATATTCCCGGTTTCGGCGTCTCGATCCAGGATGACGAACTCCCCGAATTCGACCGTGCCGCCGACATTGCGTGCCAGGTCATCGAACAGATCCTCACGAAGATCCGCGGGCAGGGGACTCGGCTGGACGGATGCGGAAATCCGGAACCGCAGCTCTTCAACATCAACGTCTCGCGCGAGGCGGTGAAAGAAGAGACCCCCGATATCGTCGTCTGCCCCATGGACACGACTCCCTACGCGACGGAAATGTCCGGACACTCGGACGCTTTCGGGCGGGCGTACTATTGGCTCGTTCCCAACGGGCGCGGACGCCGGCCGGAGTGCATGACCGACATGAACGGCATCGGTGCAGGCAAAGTGACCGTCACGCCGCTGAGACTCGACATGACGTACCTGGAACGGCTCGAAGAAGTCGGAAGCTGGAATCTTTCTGCATCGCTCAAAGAGCATCAGAAACCCGCAGACGAAGATTTTCCAAACGTCCCGAACCTGAAGACCCGCACCGTCATGGACCACAAAGTGAAGCGTGAAGCGTGAAAATACGGTCCGCAAAGCGGGATGGTTTGGAGTGCGGCGATACGGTGCGCTTGCGCACATTCGCCGAGAGGGTACGCCGGGACTTTTTAAAGTTCGCTTTTCCTGAACCCCACGCCAACTCCCGGCGAATGCGCTGCCGCGCTGTATCGCCGAATGAAAAAGCGGCAAAGGTCACTGCGTGACTGGCTCTGGGAGGCGACGCGTCTCGCGTCGCTTCTCAAGAAATTCCTCTCCTTCGGAGGGGCAGCGAGCGAAGCGAGACGAGGTGGTTTGGAATACGGGGACTTTTGAAGGCCGTTTTTCCTGAAACCCGCGCTAACTCCCGGCGAATGCGCTGCCGCGCAGTATCGCCGAATAAAAAAGCGGCAAAGGTCACTGCGTTCCCGTATTGCCGCACTCCAGATTTCCCTCCTTCGGAGGGACGGCTCGCGCAGCGAGACGGGGTGGTTTAAAGTACGGGGACTTTTTAAAGACCACTTTTCCTGAAACCCACGCCAACTCCCGGCGAATGCGCGGATGCGCAGTATCGCCGAAAGAAAAAGCGGCAAAAGTCACTGCGTTCCCGTATCGCCGCACTCCATATCGGGGCACCCCTCCAAAGGAGGGGAATTTTTAAAATTCACTTTTCCTGAAACCCACACCAACTCCCGGCGAATGCGCGGATGCGCACTCTAAAAACGGAGCGGCCAGCGAAACGAGGCGCCGAGTCCGCAAAAAAACGCCGTCCGGAGCAAATTTCCTCTTTTTCTGTCCGTTTTGCCGTTTTTCATCTTTCTCCCCCTTGCGCAAAAAAGAAAAATGCGCTATACTGAAACCATTCATTGGCTCGCCCCTTCCTTCCCTCAAAATTTAGGAGACCCTCCCATGAAACTGAGTGAACTGACCCGTCGTTCCTGGCTCAAAAACGTTGGTCTTGGCCTTGGAGCAGCTGCTGCCGGAGCAAGTTTTGGCTCTGAAGAAGTCCGTGCAGATTTCGTCACGAAAAAAGTCGCCAAACGCGGCACGGAATACTCTGGTGCGGAAGCGACTCCCTGCACATTCGCCAACGGGAAAGTCACGCGTCCGGCTGCTGAGATCCCGACCATCAGCGAAACGGACGTTCTCGTCGTCGGCGGCGGTCCGGCCGGATGCTGTGCGGCGATCGCGGCGGCCCGCGCAGGCGTGAAAGCAACTATCGTGGAACGATACAATCACTTCGGCGGTCTGGCCACCGGCGGTCTCGTGGTCCACATTCTCGGACACTGGACCAAAAATCCCGACGGCTCGAAAGTCCAGGTCGTTCAGGGACTCGGCGAAGAAATGATGAAGCGTCTCGAATCGCTCCCCAACGGCATCTGCCATCGCGAATTCGGACGAAATCCGACCGTCGATTCCGAGGTCTACAAATATCTGCTCGTCGAAATGCTCATGGAAGATAATGTGGAAGTTTTCCTCCACTCCTGGGCGATCGATTCCATCGTCGACGACAATCCGGACCCGAAAACCGGCAATCCGGTCGTGAAGGGGATCCTCATTCAGACGAAACTCGGCCCGCACGCCATCCTCGCAAAGCAGGTCATCGACTGCACGGGCGACGGCGACGTTTTCGCGACCTGCGGATGCGCGTACACTCGCCGACTCTACCATATCGGCCTCCCCTGCCGTCTCGGCAACCTGGACAAGATCAAGCTGCAGCCCGGACAGAAACTCCCTGGGCATCTCATCGGAAGCGTGACCCCGGTCAAGGGCGTCAACTGGGTCAACATGGGAGGCCCGGACGCCGATGGTCTCGATGTGCGTGAGCTGACCCGTCTGGAATTGAACCACCGACGCCAGATCTGGAAGAACTACGTAAAACTGAAGAACACGCCGGGCTGCGAGGAAGTCTTCCTTCTGGAAACTGCGCCGCAGATGGGGGTGCGCATCACCCGCGTCATCGAAGGAACCGAAGAGCTGACGCTTGAGGGTGCCCGAAATGCAAAGAAATTCGACTCCTGCGTCGGATACGGCGGCGCGTGGGGCGGCGACCACATCGGCTGGCAGATCCCGTACGGATGCCTTCTCTCGAAGAATGTCGAAAATATCCTGACCGCCGGTCGAACCATCTGCGGTGCTCCCGATATGTCGGAACTGCTGCGCGTCATCCCGAACTGCTGGTCCTCCGGCCATTCCGCCGGCGTCGCGGCCGCCGTCGCGGTGAAGTCCAACTGCACGGCAAGAGACGTGAACCTCACGGAAGTCCGACGCATCCTGACGGAACAGAAAGCCTACCTCGGTTAGTCGATGCGCAAAGAAAACCCGCTCCTCGCAGGAGGAGCGGCTCGCAAAGCGAGACTGGGCAGCGGAACGGTCTGAATACTCAGTCTGTAAAAAAAGACGCGAACCCCTTCAGCCTGCGGCAGTCCCCCAGGCTGAAGGAATGGACGCCTGATCAAAAATTCTTTTCCGTCTTTTTCTCCGCTCTGGGAGACTTTTTTTCACAAAAAAACGAAAATCCAACTCCGAAACGCTTGACGTCTTTTCTTTTTTGGATAAAATAGGTAAAGAGAAAGTTTAATTTCATGGAGTGTGTGCGATGAATATTTGGTTCCTTTGCCTTTTCAGTCTGGTCCCGTTCCACCATGCAGGCGTGCATTGGGTGGAAGTCTCCGTCTGCCCGGATTATGCAGAGGTCCTTCGCTTCAAAAATACGCTCCTCGAGTACGAATTGGCGCACTCGGCAGCAGAAAAGGATCGCCTGACTGAAGATCCCGCCACTTCCCAGCTCAATGCACCTCCGGAAACTCCCGCCGACACGCAGGCGAACGCGCTCCCGGAAACTCCCGCCGATACGCAGGCGAACGCGCTCCCGGAAACTCCCGCCGATACGCAGGCGGATGCACTCCCGGAAACTCTCGCCGATACGCAGGCGAACGCGCTCCCGGAAACTCCCGCCGACACACAGGCGGATGCACTCCCAGAAACTCCCGCCGACACACAGGTGGATGCGCTCCCGGAAACTCCCGCCGATACGCAGGCGGATGCACTCCCGAAAACTCCCGCCGACACACAGACGGATGCACTCCCGGAAACTCCCGCCGATACGCAGGCGGATGCACTCCCGGAAACTCCCGCCGATACGCAGGCGGATGCACTCCCGGAAACTCCCGCCGATACGCAGGCGGATGCACTCCCGCAGAAACTCGCCGACACGCAGAGTGACGCACTGATGCCGGAGATCGTGCCGGAACCGACGCAGACGCCTTCAGTCCCCGAGGCAGAAGAGTACGCAGAAATTCCAGTTCCGGAACCTGGGCGGCTTCCGATCCCGGATCCGCTTCCGCCCACGCCCTCCGCTCCGCAGCCGCTTGCGGCACTGCCTCAGGTCCAGTTTGCGAATGCGGAAGAACCGCTTCACCAGGCGTCGGCAGGAAATGCACCTTCCGCCGGTACCGGTCAGATCCCTTCGAATGGGCAGAATGTTTCCGATCCCGGACACTCACAGAATTCCGTACCGGAAGAAACATCCAGAACACGCGAGGAGATCCCCCAGCCGATCCGCCGTCCATGGGGAGCGCTGACGCTCTCGATCTTTCTGCTTCTGCTTTCGCTCAGCGCCAACGTTTTCCTTGGCTGGCAGCTGCTCGAACTGCGCAAAGCGAAAATAAACTGACGCCTCGATCCTGCACAGGACACGGTCTCCGCAAAAAATCCGGTTTCGCGAAAATTTCCGTCTCCCAACGGTTCAGCTCTGACAGGTACGGCAGCTGGAGTCGGTTTTTTGCGGGAATTCTGGAAGCGCAGTTTTCCTTCCCTCCTCATCCACGGCACAGAACGTGATCTGCGTCTGAAAAACGGGTCGGCATTCCAGGGAATCCACATTTCGCGCCGCAATATCGATGCCGTACGTCACGGAAGTACGCCCTTTCTTCTTCTGCGTCACGTCAAACGTAAGGATCGCACCGTTTTGCACACTTTGCGTAAACGACGCAGCTTCCATTCCGCGCGTCACAAAACGGACTCCCGGAAAGTCTTCCAGAGCCGCAATGTACGCAAATTCATCCACCCACAGAAGCAGGTACCCGCCGAAAAGCACGCCATGATGGTTCAGATGCTCCGAGCGCACGATCGTCTTGAACTGCATTTTCTCTCCCTCCGATTTTAGTCAGCTTGCCGTATTTTCTTTAAATTTCGGATTTTTTTGAAAAAATGACGAGAAAATTTGAGAAACGGCTTGCGGAAATTCCGATTTCGGATAAAATGAACGTCAGCAGGAAGTAAGATTTTGGGGAAATTTCCCGTTTCCTCCGAATTCCGACTTCTCTGATTTTTCGTTCGATTTCCATTTAATTCCACTCTCTTTTTCCATTAAAATGCCATGAACGAACCATTTTCCAAACTGGATCGGGATGAACTGAATGCACGTCTTGAGGGGCTGCGCAAAACAGAACGCAAGAGCTGGGCAGGGCAGTTCACTGCCTTTTTCGCCGCACTTGGCGTCCTCTTTGGCCTGAGTGGATGCCGGGAGCACTTTCGCCCCACGTGCTATTCCCAGCCCATGACGCCGGAGCAGATGGAAACCGCCGATGCCGCGGCTGCCGAGCAGGAAAAAGCCGCGCAGGAAGCTGGAAATGAAACGGCAAACGAAACCGGAAACGGCACAGAAAATACCGAAACTCCGGAGACGCCGACGAACGAAAAATGAGCTTCTGGCGAAAAAGAAAAGCAGTGCCGTCCCCAACGGCAGGAAACCGCTCTGCGGCGGGTGGGATCCTCCCGGAGATCGCGGTTTTTGAGGTGACGTACCAGTGCCAGCATCGGTGTGCGTTCTGCTACTGCCCGTGGGAAAACGCGCCGGATTGGCCGAAAGATGAACTCCCGACGGACGAGGTCTTCGCGGCATTGGAGATACTGCGCCGATGCGGAGTGCGTCAGGTCACGTTCAGCGGCGGTGAACCGACACAGCGTCCGGATCTGCGCGAAATTCTGCTTCATGCCCGTTCGCTCGGTCTGCGTATCGGCCTCATCTCCAACGGACGCGATCTGAATGCGGAATGGCTCGATTTTCTCCAGCCGCTTCACGTGCTTCTCTCGATCTCCGTCCCGGGGATCGAGACGTTTGAGCAGACGACCGGCGTTCCGGGAGTCGGGCACGTTCTGAAACTTTTCTCCATGGCGAAGGAGCGCGGGATCAAAACCAGCGCGAACGTGACCGTCAGCCGAACGAATCTTCCGGAACTCTACGAAAATATCGCGTACCCGCTCATTCACGGCGCGGACTACCTGCTTCTGAATCGATTCATGCCGGGAGGACGCGGGATGCAGTACACCGACCTGCTTCTGGACGCCGACGAACTGAACCAAATGCTCGAGACGGCCGAGGAAGTCCTTCGGCGTGCGGGGAAAAAAGGGCACGTCGGCACGGAATTGCCGTACTGCGTCATCCGCGACCCGAAAAAATTTCGTTTCCTTCAGATCTCCTCCCAATGCAGTGCTGCGCGGTACTTCTGCGCACTGGATCCCGGCGGATGGCTGAAACCGTGCAATCACTCGCCGATCCGCATCTGCCGATTCGACCAGATCCCGGACCAGATCCCCGCCCACCCGTACTGGAAACGCTTTCTCGAGCAGAACTACCTCCCCGAAATGTGCGCAGGATGCCGCCATCTTTCCCTCTGCCGCGGCGGATGCCGGGAAGCCGCTCACGTTTTCAGCGGTTCGCTCGATTCCCCCGATCCGCTCCTTTGCGGCCGATTCCCCGTGGATCCCTGACTTCGGAAAACGGGAAATTTCGAGATCCGCGAAACGGTGCGTCTCACGCCGCGATTCGAGAAACTCTGCGTACCGTACACCATGATCTCACCGCATAATTTCGAAAAAATTCGAAATTCATGTTCGGGCACGTTCTAAAAAAACAAAAAAAGAGACGGCACGCCCAATGCCGTCTCTCATTTTTTCATGGCTCTGGTCCATCAAAGCGACGTACCCATACGTCTGGCTCTCGTGAGTCAGATTCCCCGCGCGTCAGGCCCCCTGCGCTTCGCGTTCCAAAACTTCCAGCACGATCTGGCTGAGTTTCGGTTCCGCTGCATTCGCCGTCGCGATGATCTCCGCCACATCCGCAGGTTTCAGAGCGTCCGGCAGGCACATGTCCGTAATGATGGACAGTCCCAGGACGCGCATTTTGGAGTGGACCGCCACGATCACTTCCGGGATCGTCGACATTCCGACCGCATCAGCACCGATCCCGCGCAGGAAACGATACTCCGCCCGCGTTTCAAGATTCGGTCCCAGCACTCCAACGTAGACGCCGGAATGGATCGCGTATCCGTTTTTGCGCCCGATCTCCAAAGCCGCGTCGATGAGCGATTTCGTGTACGGCTCGCACATATCCGGAAAACGTTCGCCGAGTGCTTCGTCATTCACGCCGACGAGCGGATTTCCACCCATCAGGTTGATGTGGTCCTCAATGACCATGATGTCGCCCTGGCGATACTGGGGATTCATGCCGCCGCAGGCATTCGAGACGATCAGAAGATCCGCACCCAGTGCTTTCATGACCCGGACCGGGAAGGTGATCTGCTGCCAGGTGTACCCCTCGTACGCATGGATCCGCCCTTCCATCGCGACGACGTCCATTCCGTTGAATTTGCCGCAGACGAGTTTCCCTGCGTGCGTCATGGCGGTCGAAGACGCGAAATGCGGAAGTTCCGAGTAGTCAAACGTCACGGTATCCGTAATGTTTTTCGCGACTCCGCCCAATCCCGTTCCCAAAATGATCCCAACTTTCGGAGTCCCGTTCCATTTGGTCCGGATCGCCGCGACTGCTTCTTCGACCTGTTTGCGAATATGGAGCATCTTATCCTCGTTTCCCTTTCGGTTTTCTTCTCGATCTTATTTTTATTTTTCTTTTTTCAAATCGGCCCCAATGCGGCCTGGATCCGACTCCGGTCCATTCTCCGTCTTCTGATCTTCAGGCCGACATTTTCCTTCCACGATACCGCATTCATGGCTCACGGTTACGGCTCACGGTTACGGCTCACGGCTCACGGCTAACAGCTAACAGCTAACAGCTAACAGCTCACGGCTCACGGCTCACGGTTTCCCTGTCCGAAAACAGACTTCCGCAGACTCTCAAACGGCAGTCCAAGAGACTCCCAAACCGCCATTCTGCCGGCTCCGAAACCGCAGTCCGGAAACTCCCCAAACTGCGGTACAGGCAAGAGCCCCATGCATCAGGCGTCGTATTCATTGAAGGCTTCGTTCTCTTCATCGTCTCCAAAATCATTGAAGACAGAAGATTCCGATTCGTCGATCTCGTCGATGATCGTCTCCTCATTGTCCGGGAGGAATTTCGTCTGACTGTCCACGTCGCCGAATTCTTCCTCGTAGCGCGTCGACGTCGTGCCAAGCTCATCTTCGTCGCCGTCTCCGTCTTCGTCGTCGATCCTGGCAAGATCCTCGTAGTCTTCGTCGAATTCGTCTTCAAAATCATCGTCGAAATCGTCGTCGAAATCCGCGTAGCTCTCGACCTCTTCGTAAATATCTTCGTCATCGCCGTCCGAAAGGTCGTCCATTCCTTCGTCGTCTTCCTCATCATCGTAGGAGTTCGTGACGACAAAAGGCGGAAGATCCCGTACCGTAAAACCGGCCTCGAGATCCCAGGCCGTTCCTGAAGCCGCACCCGAAAAAACAGGCTCCTGAGTACCGATCTGCGGCAGAAATCCTGATCCGGAATCGGGCATCAGCCAGGCAGGTACGGAGGCAGGCATGAGATTTCCGGAAAACTCATTTTCCAGGCCGGGAAAAAAGAGAGGCCGGACGACAAATTCCTGGAGACCTGCCGAGGAAGGCATCCAGGCGTCAAACGGGAACAAAACTCCCAATTCCGGAACGGCCGGCTGATTTTCAGTTCGATGAGTCTGGGTTTCAGGAAAATTAGGCAAAATTTTCATTTCTTTATCCTTACCTGGTTCATATTTCACGCTCACGCAGACATTCTCCGTCCATCCCGCAAGAAACGGGCATCGGACAGGCTGCGGAATACGCGCAGTCAATTCCGTATTGATATACCATGAGGGGCTTTTTGTCAAGCCCCCCCTCCTCCTAAAAAGGAGTTTTTTCCAAAAATTTTACTCTCTCGGGGGCGGATTATAGAAACGGCGCCGATTGGGATCCACGACCCGTTTCGGAGGTTCATGGGTCTCCGACTCCGGATCTTCCGCCGACTGCGCCTCTCCTTCCGAGTCCTTGCGCCGGAACAGTCCGGCAAAACGGGAGGCCATGCTCTGTATCTTCGGCTTCGCTGCGTCACTGAACTGGCCGACGCCTTCATTAAGCTGACTCCCAAGACGGTTCATGCTGGAACCAAGCCGGCTCATTCCGTCGCTGAGCTGCTCGCCAAGAATGCCCGCGATCTGTGCGGAACCTTCCCGGATCTGCTGCCAGCCTTCCGTAAAATCGGAGCTTTCTTCCGACGCCGAACCGCGTGAAGACACGCTTTGGGGAGCACTGCCGGAAACTCCCGCCGGACGAACTCTGCCCGGACCACTTGCTGCAGAAGACCGGACTCCCGCACCAGCTCCCCTTCCTGCGGAAGAAGCCGAGACCGCCGAAACTCCATTTCCCGCCGAAACTCCATTTCCCGCCGGATCGCCATTTCCCGCCGGGATCCTGTCTCCGGAAACCTGCCGGGATACCGCAGCAGCAGAAGCGGGACTTTCGCCATCCTCAAAACGGCGCGGGGACTTTGAGGACGCCATCCGGTACTGGAATCCTCCCTGCGTTCTCGCAGTTCCGGTACTTTGAGGGCTTCCGGTATTTCCTGCACTTCGAGCGTTTCCTGCACTCCGAGCGTTTCCTGCACTTCGAGCGTTTCCTGCATCTCCTGCGTTTCGGACGATTCGGGCGTTTTCAGCATTTCGGACAGAACGGCCCGCATTCTGCCCGGACGTTTCGGAAACTCGGCGTACCGGACCGCTCACCGGGACACTCACCGGGACGCTCACCGGGGCTGGATCAAAGGCCGCAGCGTCCGACTCAAACACAGAGGCAGCCTCACCCCCGCCCGCCGAGACTGGCTCGATCGCCCCCGCGTCAAACTCAGGCTCAAGATCCGCCGCAGGCGTAAACGTCTCCGCATTTACCGTTTCCGGCACACACTCCGAGATGTCCGCAAGCCCGGTCTCAGACACGGTCTCAGGCACGGTCTCAGGCACGGTCTCAGGCACGGTCTCAGGCACGGTCTCAAGCTCGATCTCCGGGTCGTTTTCCAGTTCATCCTCCGAGGTGTCCACAGGTTCGGTCTCAGACACGGTCTCAAGCTCGATCTCCGGGTCGTTTTCCAGTTCATCCTCCGCGGTGTCCGCAGGTTCGGTCTCAGGCACGGTCTCAAGCTCGATCTCCGGGTCATCCTCATCGCCAAACGTTTCCATTTCCGCAGCGAAGGACATTTCCGCCGGAGTCAGCGACTCAGCAGGATTCAGGAAGGTCTCGGAATCGCCCATCTGGAGAAGCACGAGCGTGGAATCATCGTACCGGATCTCGCCGTTTGCCCGCATGGCATCCAGCTCCGTTTCCCAGGAAGCCTGATCCAGTTCCCAGAAGAGGTCCCAGCGCGGGTAGGCCTGCGCCTCATAGCACCGCAGGAGCCACTGCGAAACGGCATCGGTCGCCAAAATGAGGAGGTCGCCCTCCTGGACCAAAAGCTCGATCGGCGTGAATTTCATCTGCGCGTCGCGTCCCAGATCCTTGCTCCCAATGACGATCGGCGGAAGATCAAAGGCGGCCGGATCGGTCAGCGGCAGAACACAGAAGAGATCCGTGCCGGGAAACATTCCGGAATTCGTGCTTCCGGGCCGAACGTGAAAGAGGCAGCTGTCGCCGATGCACGCCCCCTTTACGTGGAAGCAGCGTCTCGCAGGATCCGAATCCCGCAGTTTTTCCCAGGCCGGAGTCCCCGGTTTCGGCGGAACGATCTCCCGAACGTGCGTCCAAAGAAGCGTCGAAAACGCCCCGGATGCCAATTTCGGACGCTGGAACCAGGCCAGGTTCTCCGTTTCGATGCCGGCCTCCCACTCCTTACGCAAACCGCCAAGCCAGTCGCGGAACGCGGCTTCATCTCCCGGATCCGGAAGGTCCGCGACGATATGCTGCGTCAGTATCCTGGCCCACGCAGCCGAAAAAATTGCCGAGGAAACGCCGTCAGCGACCACCGCGATACCGCGGGACACATCCACCTGAAACGCATCCTGATTCTGGTCCGGATTCTCTCCGTCCTTCGCATAGCAAAATGTCCGACTTTTGAATACCGTCATGCCTAAAGCCTCTTCATCCTCTTTCTTTTCGTCAGTCTCATGGAACCGCCGTCCGCAGCAGGTCCTTCACTTCACCGGTTCCTGCTTCATTTTACGGTCCGCAGCCATCCGTACAGCCGCTCAAACTCCGGATCAGGTCACGTTCCGCCCGCCAGCCGGCTCTTTGCCGCCAGCGTGTCGAGAACCTCAAACAGCACATCGAAATCCATATTCACCATCATCCCGCGGGACTCTTCATGGATCCCGGGCCGAACTCCCGCCAGAAATTCCCGTCCCGGCAGCGGATCCGTACGCTCCCAGATCGCCTGAAGCGTCTCGTCCTGCGTAAAATCCGAACTGTTCGGGCAGCAGACTCCCGCATGAGGACGCTCCGTGAAGATCCAGTGCTGAAGCTGGATCGGAGGCAGATCCGGAGCATTCAGACACTCGATCGCCGCATCAAGATCCTCCATCCGGAATTTACCCGCCGTAATGTGCAGAAGAATGGGCGAAAGGATCTTTTCCCGGCGCACGGAATTCCACTCCCGCACGATCTCCACCGCACACTGAAATCCCGGAATCGGGGAGGCCGAATACGTCGGCGAGCAGTCCGTGAAGGAGAGTTTTTTGCGAGGCAGGGAAATCAGTCCGCCGATCCCGTTAGGGATCTGGACCATCATCGGCTCTACTTTTCCGGCAGCCTCCGCAAGCAGATTGTCCGGAAGAAAACTCCGTCCTAATGTGCCGCTTTCCACCGACATGGTGCCATCCGCCTCTTTACCGTAAAAAATCAGCGCAGCATCGTACCGCCCCCGACCGCGCCGGGAAAGCTCGCCAAGCATGAACCGCGTCTTCTCCAAACGGCGATTCCACATTTCCACAGCCGGACGGTACGTCAGATCCGTCACCGAACGGTCCACTAGCAGAAGCATCAGCGTCTGGCGAGGAGGAAGATCCGCAGGCTCCGCCGGAACCGAAGCCGCAGAAAGTGCCCGGCACCGAAATTCAAAACCATCCGGAATGACTTCCCCCTTTACCTCCGGAAGTTCACCGACCGGCGGAATGCCGGCAAGGGATCCGTCTTCATCTTCCGCAGGATCGAAATCGCTGAAGACGAGATCTTCCTCAGCAGAAGTCGTGTAGAGTGTCGGCTTCGGGTCTCGATCCGCATCCGCCCCGAAAGTACTTCCCGCAGGAGACGCCATGCCGGGAACCGACGGCGGGACCGGAATACCCGCAGGAGACGCCGTGCCGGGAACCGACGGCGGGACCGGAGTACCCGCAGGAGACGCCGTGCCGGAAACTGACGGCGGGACCGGAGTACCCGCAGGAGACGCCATGCCGGGAACCGACGGCGGGACCGGAGTACCCGCAGGAGACGCCATGCCGGGAACCGACGGCGGGACCGGAGTGCCCGCAGAAGACGCCATGCCGGGAACCGACGGCGGGACCGGAGT
>JAGBAA010000052.1 GCA_017939795.1 Thermoguttaceae bacterium | reverse complement strand
CTGACGCTCGGTCTGGAAGGCGGGTCGTCGCGAGGACTTTCCCGCCCGCACGATGGAATTCAAGCACCGAACGGAGCGTTTCACGCGAAATCACTTCGGAACCCGTCAGGATGAGGACTTCGTAATCCTGCGGATTCTTCTTGTTTTTCAGCTGGTAGACTGTCCGCCCGTCTGCCGTCTTGCCGACCGAGCAGCGTGATGCCATCGTATCCGGATGAAGGTACGTGAAGTCTCGGTAAATACGCGTCGTCAGGTCGCTCCCGACCGCGAGATAGTCCGTTTCCGACGGAACGTAAACTCCAAACGAATGGTTGCGCGGAACGAAATTTTTATGGAAGTAAAAAAATGCCTTCAAATTGTCGATCGGGTAAACGATCCCAATGTCCGCGACGTGCTGACTGTGCCTGAGGATCAGACTGATCCGGCTCACCCACTCACCATACTGCGGAAGAGTGCCCTTCAAATTCGCGTTGCGCCATGAAATATCCGGCGGAATGTACATTTTCCCAGGATCCGTCCAGATCCCGTGCGGGAGAAGAACGTTTCCGCCCCGGCAGAAGATCTCCATACCGCTGCGGTAGAGCATCCGGTCATCAAATTCCGGTTTCCCATTCCGAACACCGTCGCGGTAATTGCCGTAGATCTCCACAAGACAGAGCGGTTTGTCGAACGTGACCGCCGCGGACGTCGGGACCTTGAAGCCGTCCCGGCCGTGACCATAGTAGTGGATCGAGTCGAAAAGAGGCGCGTCGCTCGATCGGTGCGTCAGCATTTCATCTCCGCACATATTGTTCGGCTGGATCGTATACGGACCCTGCGGATGACCGCTCGACATCAGCCCGTGCGCAGCGCACCACTCGTGGACCGCTTTCGGGTACCCGTCCGCGAAAAGTTCGTTTCTCGTCGTCCATATACGCACGCGCGCCGAGGCCGTTTCCGGACCGATCGACATGAAGATCGCCGGGTAGTCGAGGGCCGGAGAGCGCCCGTAAAGCTCCTCGTACTTCGCATTGAAGACGCGAGTCCAGTTCCGTCCGCCTCTCGTCTGCGTAATGGTCACGTCGTCAAAGAACGAAACCGGGATCGTCGTTCCAAAATGCTCCGGGAAACGCTCATAGTATTTCTCGTACGTCAGCGAAAGGAATTTCTTCATCGCTTCCGGATCCATATTGTCCACTTTGTTCCCGTCCGTCACCGCGTAGAAGACCATGACCTTCCACTCGCCGTCCGGAACGCTCCAGACGATCTGGGTATCGGAAATGTCCGCAGACGCATCCTTCGTCAGGTCGATCCGCTTCCACGTTTTCAGATCCATCGCGACCACCGCCTGGATCATGCCGTCTTTCCAGTTCTGGTTCAGTTTCCGCGAAAAACGGAATTCCGACTTCTCTTGCGGACCCGTGACGGTCCACTCTTCCATATCGAGACGCTTCGTAATGTCGTCCGGGTAAAGCTCAAGCATCTTTCCGCCGGCGGTTCCCGACGGGAAGTCCACGTCATCGTAAAACACGATCTTCTGTCCGCGTTTTTTCGCTTCTTCGAGGATCTTCCCGAAATACTCAAAGTATCCGTCCGTCAGATACTTCGGCTCAGTCGGAACATGGCGTCCAAGCGGCAGGAATGTGTACCCGCCAAAACCATTCTCCGTCCCCTTCTCGAAAAACTCGCGGATCAGCTCATCCGTCAGCGGACCGTTCGTGTGCCAGAGCGGAAGAGGCTTCAGTGAGATCGACTCCCCAGGTACGATCAATGGCGCGGAGCGAAACTGTTCTTCAAGAGTACCGTTCCCGGACGTATTTTCGGGTTCTGCAGAAACCATTCCGGCACCCGCAAACAGTACGGCGGCGCAGGTTCCTAAACAGAGAAACATACGCCGAAAAGGGAGGGATCTTCTCATGATCTTAACTTTCTAAAAAAATTAAAGGCTGGTTTCAAATAAAAAATCGATTTCCCTGTATTCTACCACAAAATTCCCCCAACGTCAAGCGGTGAGCCGCAAAATTTAGTTCATCCGCCGGCACTACACAGTGCTGCCAAACATGATCTCCTAAAAGACCTACCGAGGATACACAGGAACACACCGATCCAAGATCAAAACCACAAAAAACGGGAAACAGCATGAAAAAACCGTTTCCCGTACCTCTTGAAGGGACCATCTTCCCAGATTCTACCAAATGAACGAGATCTCGTCAAAGTAGAGTTTCAGCACGTCGCCATGTTCGTGGTTGCTCTCCGAGATCGTAAGGCGTACGCTCTTCGGCAGCCCCGAGACCGGCGGCATCCCATCGTAGCCCGCATTTTCAAGCGGAATGAACAGAGTGTGCCAGACGCGCTCTTCCAGCTCCGGCGGCGTCGTGTACGAAAAACCGCCCGGCTGCACCCCCGCATGGATCGGCGTTTTGTCTGCGTTTACCGTACGATCGGAATCGACGTAAACACGCACCAGAAGACCGCGCGGTTTGACGTTTCCGTGCGATTCCCAATCTTTTTGCGAAACGTACCCCGCCAGCGCAGGCCAGTTTGACGGGTACGGTCCCTGCGCAGAGGAACCGTCGCGCTGTTTGTCCACCGTGACCGTCAGAAGAGCACATCGCCCGCTCTTCGCGCCGACCGGGACTTTCGCGCCTTCCACCATCTCGATCTTCGCTTCATCTTCCGACGCAATGCAGCTTTCCAACGGGATCGAAAGACGCTGGATCGTTCCCTCAACATTCCGGCGGGCAAATTCCGCCTGGAAAGGATCGACCCACTCGATCTCGCGCGGCTCGATGATGACGGAAGGTGCCGTCTTCTTATTCACGGCCGGGAATCGGTAAAGCGCCTCAATACGCTCAGCGATCCGAGTCCGGTACGCATCGAAACGTTCCGATTCCCAGAGGTGACGGTTGAGGTACTTCTTCTCCACAACGATAGAGTCCCAGATCTCCTGAAGCAGCGCACGCGACCGGGCGATCTCGGCATTCAGGGCCGCATTATCAGTCCCTTCACGCTGGATGACCGCATTCTGGAGCGTGTAGAGGTAGCGCAGATCGTTGATCCCCTCGCGGAAGCACTCCCAATACGACGCCATAATGACCTCGCCGGTCTCCGGATGCAGAATATTCCCGCCGCTTGACGTCTCCAGGTCGAAATGATTCGGCGAACTCGCACGCCAGATCCACGGAATGAGCAGATCAAAACCGCTCCGCCACAATCCGAAACCGTACGTCATCCGTCCCCCCTTACACATGATGACCATGTCCTTGCGCTCATACGAATTGTGGTTCGGATAGCACCAGTACTCACGCTTGTGCCGGCCGACCGTCTCTGCATACGGAGGATCGAAGACCTGACTCGCAAAAATGTCCACGACGGAATCGTATTCCGGGAACGAAAGATCGTGCGGTTCCTTCGTCGTGTAGGTCGGCAGGCCTGCCTCATGGAACGCCCGGTAGACCCGCGTTCCGAATTCCGTCGATTCCGCCGCGATCTCATCCAACGGACCGAAAATCATTTCCGGCGTCCCCTCCGGCAGCGCGTCGACGTCCTTTTTCAGTTCCCGACACATGCGGGACAGTTCCGTGAAGAACTCCTCTTTCGGCGGCGTCAGAACACGAATGTGCTTTCCGAATTCTCCGCCATAGTAGTACGACGCGATCCACGAGCAGCCCCCTCCGATCGTCGGGATCGGTCCGGCCATGCCGTTTTTGCGCATCAGCTCAAGCCAGAAATCCAGCTCCGGAAAGAAAAAGCGTCTCTTCTCGCCGTCAAACCTCATCTGGTAGACCGGACTGCGCGTAAATCCATAGTCGCGCATCGCAGCAAATTCCCGCGCCATCCGCTCCCTATCCCACTGACCGTCGGCGTTTTTCGGCGGATAATAGTACGCGGAATAGTGTTTCGCCGGGTCACGCAAAAGCTCAAACCCCAGCACTTTCAGCTCGACAGGCAGCTCGGCAGAATGCGCTTCCGCACCGTCGTTTCCCCATGCAATACGCACCTTCCCCGCGTAAATACCGGGTTTCATTTTACTCGGGACTCTGAAAGTCAGGAAATACCGCTGGGGTTCTTTTGCCGGCGCATCCGTAACCGTCACGTCCTGCAGATACTCCGGAAGCACGCGGTACTGCTTCGTCTTGGAAGAGTACTGCGGATAGCGGATCCCGCGGTACGTTACGAGTCGGAGCTGAATGTTTTCCGGCGGGAAAAACTGCTCATCCAGGAGCATCTCGCCGTCCAGCGTACTGACCCGGCAGAAATCCCCGGCAGTCACGCGCAGCGACGGAAGATCCTGAAGCGGGTAAACCGCAAAATTCAGCGTCTGAAACTGATTTCCAGCCGCGAAAAACTCCAGTTTCTCCACCCGCTCCTCAGCTCCAGGACGAGATTCCGGATAGACGGCATCCACCAGCGGACGCGAAAAAAGCGCAAAACCGCGGAGCTTCTCGCTCTCCGTCGGCTCAAATTCCGGCCGGGATTCATGGTACGGGATCCGCGTCCAGTCTTCCGGCGCCTCATCCGATGGCGGAAGCGCACGCCGTTCCGCCATACCTGACGATTTCATCTGACCTGCCGATCCTGCCGGACCTGAAGAAAACGCAGACTCAACAGAAATGCTCATGAACAGGACAGCCGCAAAAAATGAAAACGCACGCAAAGTCCTCCAAACAGGCAGTGGAGACTGCCTCAGGACCGAATGAACGCCCCTTGAGAAAGAGTTTCGTTTTAGAAAATTACTCATGATCATACCTCAATTCTGGCTGGTTGGCAGGCGGCGGGAAATAAAAAAATCCTCCATACGCTCACACAAAAACGCACGGACTCCCAAAGAGAGGCCGAAACGCTCAGGTTTCTCCCCCAACCGTTTCAGTCTCCCCTTTACTCTTCATTCTACCGAAATTCCAATTCTCTTGCAAGGGGGACCAAAAAATTTTCCCGAACTGCAAGAAACACGCCGTCGGAAAATCAGTTTCAGCTCCCCCGTATCCCTGAAAAATCTGCATTTTCGGGAAAGTACGAGAAAATCAGCGTTTCCGCGAAATATAGAACAGCCTCACGCCTCCTTTAGGAACCGTGCAGGTAAAATCTCCGGGAGAGACGACCGTCTCCGTCCTCCCAGAGCGCAGATCCTTCACACAGGTACCGGAAATTGTCTCATCGGCAGATACCAGAGAAAGAACCGTCTCCTCCTCCGCACGATCCGGATTCCCGATCAGAAGGAGCATTTCCTTCTTCGTTCCCCACGCAGAGTAAAGAAGATCCGGATTGTTTCCCGAAATATTCAGAGACCTTCCCGAAACAAGCAGGTCCTCGTACGGTCGAAGTACCGCGAGTGCACGTGCGTGCGCATAGAAATCCAGCGGCGTATCGAAATCATCGAAACAGTAGTACGTAATTCCGCCCGCCCCATTCAAAAGACTCTCCAAAACCAGAAACTCCAATTTTTCCGGCTCAAATTCTCCATAGCATCCGGCAGAAAGCCACGGTATCAGTCGTGAATTTCCCAAAAGCTCGTGATTTTCGCGGATATTTTTGTGAACATCCCGTTCACGTCCAGCAATGTAAAGTGACGGCATCGCCATGTCGATGAACTCCGGGTACGTGTCGCGGAAATGCTCGATCGCATAAACCGGCCGAATCGGCTGCCGAGCGTAAGATCCGATGACCGGGACTGGAATTTGCGCACGCTGCGCCCCCTGATGGACGGCATCATGCAGGTCCCGCACGATCTCACGTCCCTGCGTCAAAAGAAATCTCTCCCGCATTTCCGCCTCACTCATTTTTTCCGCCTCGCGCAGCCCGAGTTCAGCCTGACTTTTCTGGAAAATTTCCCAAGCCGCCCGACATCTTTCGCATTTTTTCGAACTATTCTCTGCCGAATGCCAGCACTCAATGTCGAAAAAGACAAAATCAGGAGACGTTCTCTCCACACACTGTGCGACGCGCTCCATCTCTGCCGCATAAAACTCGCCGCGATACGTCGGGCAGAGATCCTTTCCAGGTTCTCCTTCGGCAGGCTGACAGTAAATCTCATGCCCGGCATCTTTCCGCCCCATCATGACGTGAAGCGGAGACTCATTCATGACGACCCGAAAACCAGCCTTCCGTGCCTCATGCAAATATTCACGCATCGGCTCACACTGCGCATCGTCTTTTGGCCAGTACCTGGGAAACGTCGGTACCGCATTGAATCCAAGACGCCGATAGTTTCTGAAAAAGTCCGGCCATACCCGCTGCTCTCGCTCACCCATCCAGGCCAGACTGACGTGAAGTTTCTCATACGGAGGAAATTCCGGAAGCGTCACCGCCCGGATCGGCAGGATCGTCGCGAACTGGTCCACACCGTTGACCCGAGCGTAAAGTTTCGCCGGCGGGATCTTCTCTTCCTCTTCAAACCAATGCCCGTTTCCAATTCCGTCTGCCGCACGATCCGTTTCAGTTTCGGATGGCCTCACAGTCTCGTCAAGCTCAAAATAAAGCGTCGGAAGCTGAAATCCCTTACCGTGCTTCGGAAGCGGAAAAACAAAACGGAAGTACGGCACACATTCCCGATTCGGGATCCCTGCCGCCTCCAATTCTCCTGCGGCCCCTGTCCCCCCGGCAGACTGGGGAAGATCTCCCTCGCAAAGAACTCCCGAAACATTCTGCCATTCCGATGGGATCTCGTCGGCATTTCCCGCACTGACACTCACCCCGCGAGGCAGCTCTAAAACCAGTTCCGCGGAACATTCCGTTCGGGAAGCGTTTCCCTCTGCCGTTTTTTCTCCCGGAATCTTTTCTGCCGACGCATTCTCCGCCGTCCCGGCCACTTCGCGCAGATCCATGAGCTGAAAATGCTGCGGAAGGCACATTCCCCGCACGATCCCCAACTCATGCCAGCGCGTGGAGATCACAAGACCAGAAAGCGGGAATTTTCGGGAAACCGACGCATAGGCGGCATTAAAATCCGCACTTTTCTGATTGGAAAGTACCGATTCTGCCACACAGATGCCGCTCGAAAGATTCCCCAAATTCCATCCATCTGAGTTCGATCCTTCGGTTTCAGTCCTAACAGCCTTCGTTTCCTCTGCATTTGATTCTTGCGTCTTCGATTCCTCCGCCTTGAGGATCACCAGCTCATCTGAAAAAACGCTGGCGGTCGCGCCGGTGATCTTCAGAAGTACAAAACGGGCATCCGCCTGGATCTTCAGAGAAAACGGAAACGCCTGTGTTTCGTACATCGGTGCCGTCTCTTCCAGATAGAAAAACCGCTCCCAGTCAGCCTGCGCGGACTCGCACGGCATCAGTTTTTCCATGGAAGAGGCGAGAAAATAATCGATCCCGTCCCGAGAGACCCAAACCTCAAACTTTTGCGGAAATCTGAAATTGTGCCCCGTTCCGCCAAGACACCGAATCACCGCTCGAGCCACAGGCTGAACACATCCAAGATCGATCCGAATGAAACGCTCCAGTCCTTTTCCGCCGTACCATCCGACGCATTTCGAGTCAAACCAAAGCCGGTCCCAATGAGCCGTCGAAAGCACTCCGTCCGTCAGATCTTCAGGATCCGTTCCTTCACGCACCGTCAAACGATAGTCCGGCTCCGGAACCAAAAGCACTCTCTTGCCCAACGCAAGATTCTCACCGACCGTCCACGCCTTCCATAGTTTCCGATTCTCCAGTTTTTTCGCATCCAGACGCACTTTGCGCGCTTCCTCGGATTCCTTCTGGACGATCTCCGACTGCACAGCGGTCCCCATTCCCCCAATCATGCCGAGGAAGATCAGAAAAAAGACCAAACGAAAACATTTCATGGCCGCTCATCCTTTCTCAAATTGAAAAAAGCGCACGTTTCTCAAAACGCACGCTTTCTACCACACTAAAACATGAATTCCTGATCCAGCAGAGAACGGAACCACGTCACCTGACGCTTCGCCATCTGCCGGGTATGCGTCTTGATCTCCATGACCAGGACGTCAAATTCCGGTACTCTGCGCAGCCTGGAAACTTCCCGTCCGATCCAATCTTCCGCATCTTTCGAAAATTTAGCCCCGCCATTCTGCAGGATCCCCAGCTCCGCACGCACACCATCGAGCCGTTCCGCCGGAAGTCCATGTGTCTCCAAAAATGCCAGGATCTCCCGGTACCCAACCGCCATGGAGGCCGTCCTGCTTAAAACCGGGAAACGAAGCCGAAGAGAAAGGACTTCCTCAAGAAACCCCAATTCAAACATCAGATCTACCCGTTTCTCGATCCGAATGTGAAGATCCGGCCTCGGAATGTCGATGATGCGGATCCGTTCCCGAAATCGCTCCGGAACTTCCGGCTGAAACTGGGTCTGGAATTCATGGATCGGTTTCCCCGTAAGCGTGAAGACCTCCAATGCACGGATCAGCCGTTTCGTATCATTCGGATGGAGCCGCGCAGCCGTCACTGGATCAACTGCCTCCAGTTTCCGATGGAGAAACGTCCGGTCTCCCGCTTCCGCGGCCTTCTGCGCCTCAGTCCGCATCGATTCACGAAAAGACTCATCCCCTTCCGGTCCCTCGAAAAGACCAAAGATCAACGCTTTCAGGTAAAGCGGCGTCCCGCCCGTAAAAAGCGGCTTCTTCCCTCGTGCAAGACAGTCACGTACGACCGACTCCGCCCGATGCAAATACTCCACCACACTGAATTCCTCACTCGGATCCACCAAATCGATCATGTGGTGGACGGCTTGAGCCTGTTCCGCCTGCGTCGGTTTGGCACTTCCGATGTCCATCCCGCGGTAGATCGCGACGGAATCCATCGACAGAATCTCCGCATTCTCTTCCCGCGCAAATTCCAGCGCAAGCGCCGTCTTGCCGCAGGCGGTCGGTCCCGTCAGAAAGAAACAGTTTTCTGCAAAAAAAGTCGGCATTGCGCTCTCCGAAAATCATAGTCCCATCAAAATGAAAGCCGAAAGCCGTTCCTCACCGAAACCGCTTTCGACCACATAATTTTCGATCCGGGACCCGGCCAATACCGGATCCCGTTTCTCTTCCGCTGCATTCTGCAGACTAACGCATTCCCAACATCTGCTTCACTTTTTCAGTCTCTTCGATCAAAGCCTTGACCGTAAAGCGGATCTGTTCTTCCGTATGGATCGCCGTCATGAAGAAACGCAGACGCGCAGCACGTTCTTCAACGGCCGGGTAAATGATCGGCTGGACGTTGATGCCGCGGTCAAAGAGCTGCTGTGCGACGAACATGCTGAGCTGCGAATTTCCATAAATGATCGGAATGACCGGAGTTCCGTCACTCAACCCGGTATCGAGACCGGCTTCTTTGGCCAGTTTCAGGAAGAGGGCGGAATTCTGACGCAGACGCTCCACACGTTCCGGCTCACGCTTCAGTACACGAAGCGCTCCGAGTGCCGCGGCCGTCGCCGCCGGAGAGATCGCCGCACTGAAAATGTAGCCCGGTGTCGTGTAGCGGAGATACTCGATCATGTTTTTCCGGCCGGAAATGAAACCGCCGCAGGAACCGAACGATTTACTGATCGTTCCCATCCAGAGATCGCCTTCATTGGGATCGATGCCGAAATGGTCGCACACACCGGCTCCCCGTTTACCAAGCGTACCGAGAGAGTGCGCTTCATCGACGTAAAGGAACGCTTTATGCCGTTTCTTCAGCTCGATGAATTCCGGGATCGGCGCAATATCGCCGTCCATACTGTAGACGCCTTCCATCGCGATCCAGACTCGACGGTACTCGGAACGATAGCGTTTCAGCAGATCGTCCACCATTTCCCAATTGTTGTGCTCGAAAGGACGACGCTGTGCACCCGAAAGAAGTGCACCCATGACCATACTGTTGTGCGAGAGCGAGTCCTGAAGAAGCAGGTCTCCCTTACCGACCACATGGCCAAGCACACTTTCATTGACATGATGCCCAGCTGAAAATACGATCGCGTCTTCTGTACCGTTGAACTCCGACATTTCACGTTCGAATTCAACGTGGATCTTTTTCTGTCCCGAAACGAGCCGGCTTGCCGAGCAGCTGCACCCGTACTGGTCCAGCGCGCTCTTAACGAATTCGATCACTTCCGGATCACTTCCCAATCCGAGGTAATTGTAGCTCGAGAAGTGAATGTACTCTTTCCCGCCGATGACCGTCGTATCTTTCGAAAGTGCCTCGTGGGTCGTGAAGTACGGATTCCGCATCCCAGACGTCAGGAGCGTCTGTTTGCTCATTTCGAGCTGCTGATATTCCGGCGACTTTTCAAAGACATAGTATTCTTCCGGAATTTCAGCCGCAGCGGAAGCCGACGTACTGTTTACGGAAGCCGCAGATGCCATGGGAGAAGCAGGACGCCCCGTCGAAACACGTGAGGAAGTCAGGACTTCACGAAGGCGGGCGGAATTTCCCAGATGTTTACAGACCGCTTCCGCCACATCGCGGACCGTGACCAGATCCTGAAGCACGATTTCCGGGAATCTGCCGCCAAAGGTCTCTTCCAGGGAGTTCAGGATCTCCATCCGTTCCAGAGAATCCATTCCCAGTTCCGTGATCGGCGTCTCAACAGTCAGGTTGACCGCACGTTCATTTGCGACGTTTTTGATTTCGCGAATAATGATCTTCAGCATGCGGCGAACACACTCCGGACGAGCCAGATCTTCAGGAAGCCCCTCCGTATTGAGCGTCCGAACCGCTTCGCTGAACGCTTCCAGGACCGGGTCAAATCCCGCGCCGTCACCGCCCAGTGCGGTCGTGACGTCATCGTATTCTTCCTCATCGTCATCCGGCTCCGCAAACGCAGCAACTTCCGCAGACGCTCCGCCTTCGACATGCGCACCGATCATCGGACTCTGCGTCATGGCAGCCCCCTGCATTTTGGCACTTTCCGCCAGTGCGCGGGCCGCAAGACGTTCTTCAAGCGGCTGAACGTCAATACCATGGGACTTCGGAAGCTGAAGCGCAATGGCACGATCTTCCCAATCCGGGATCAGCTCGCGGATCTCGTCGGAATCGTGCTCGTCCGCAGCCATTTTCTCCTTCACCTGCGCCGAAGATTCCGCATTTTTCGCCGTTTCTTCCGCTTTCCGAGCCGCAAATTCCTGTTCTGTAAAGATCCGGTTTTCCGATGCGATCCAAACCATCATCGGGTCAAAATTTCCTGCCAGGAATTCGATGCGCGTGCCGTTGCGCTGGATCTTCCCGCTCGACGTCTTCGGAATCGCACCGTGACGGATCAGGTAAATGACGTCCAGAGGCAGCTCATGCTCCTGCGAGACCTTTTTCCGGACTGCCTCGATCACTTCCGCGTAATCCGCATTCAGTTTCCGATCAACTTCCTGAACCAGTACCAGCTGTTCACGTCCATCCTTCTCGATCGCAAAGAGCGCACCGGAATCCGACCGGCAAAGCTCGTGCGCATTCTGGATCGTCAACTCGATATCCTGCGGGTAAAGGTTCACGCCGTGCCAGATGATCATGTCCTTCAGACGGCCGGAAACGTAAAGTTCCCCCTTCCAGAGGAAACCAAGGTCCCCCGTCCGGAAATACGGACCGGGGACCGCGATGCGCTCGCCTTTTCGCGGCTTGATGAACGCTCGGAAACTGCGTTCCGTCACCTCAGGTTTCATCCAGTACCCCTTCGCCGTGCTCGGACCATGGATCCAGATCTCGCCAACTTCGCCGTCCACACAGATCTCATCCGTATCCGGATTCACGATCGCAACAGCCTGATCCGGCATACATCCGCCGTTTCCGATGATCCGACGTGCTTTCGGAGCCGAAGACGGGATCTCGACCGCCCATCCCTTGCGCAGGAGGTCACTGTCGAAACTGCGTTCCGTCGGGCGGGTCGGCACAAATCCGCCCGCAACCAGAAGCGTCGCTTCCGCAAGACCATAGCACGGATAGAAAGCCCGCGGATCAAAACCGGCCGGGGCAAATTTCTCGGCAAATGCTTCCAGCGTTTCCGGACGAACCGGCTCGGCACCGTTGAACGCCACCTTCCACGAGCTCAGATCCAGCTGTTTGACCTGCTCAGGTTTGATCTTCTTCACGCAAAGCTCATACGCGAAGTTCGGGCCGCCGGAGGTCGTCGCCTGGAATTTCGAAATCGCAGAAAGCCAACGGAACGGCCGCTGAAGGAACGCCATCGGAGACATGATGATGTTCGGGCATCCCATATAGAGAGGCTGAAGAACGCCGCCGATGAGTCCCATATCGTGGTACGTCGGAAGCCAGAAAACGCCGACGCTGCTGCGGGTGATCTCAAAGGCATTTGCGATCGTCGCAGAATTGTGCATCAGATTGGAATGATCGATGATCACGCCCTTCGGATCTCCGGTCGATCCCGACGTATACTGCAGAAACGCGACCGTATCGCCGTGAATGTCCGGCATGACCCAGCCTTTTTCAGAACCGGCTTCGATCTGGTCAGTATTCAGCCAAAGCATGGAAGAGAGGAACGGCGTTTCCTTGAGCTGCTGCTCGTTGCGGCTGAGCACTTCCGAATTCGTAAGCGCGACCTTCGCATCACAGTCCGTCGCGATGATCTGCACACGATTGGCAGAACGATTTTTGCGCGGAGGATAGACCGGCACCGCAACGACACCCGCATACAGACAGCCAAAGTAGGCCGCGATAAAATCGAGTCCCGGCGGGAAAAGAAGCATCGCACGCTCACCCGCCAGACCATGCGCCTGGAGCCACGCTGCGATCGAACGCGCACGGCGGTCCAAATCCGCATTCGTCATGCGGATCATATCGTCGTCTCCGTCAACGAGGTAGCCAAAGGCAAGGTCAGTCGGCTGATGCGTCGCACGATGGCGAATCAGGTCAACGACTGTTGGAGGACCAAAAAACGAACCGGGAAGATGATCGATATGCGACACAATTAGCTCCGAGGGTTGAGGTCAAAAACCGATTCCGCCAAATGCTGAGGCACAACTCACGCGAGGATCAGGAAAAAAGTTCCTTCATCCCGCAAACAGTATCCATCAGGACATTCAGCACTGCCGCACAATACTTCCTATCCCCATACGGCCAGACCGCAGAGATCCCAAAGCAAACAAAATCACTTCCTGACAGGAAAGCCGTTTGGCAAAACACCGGCAAATTATTTTCACGGGGCACAGTACACTCTGCACCCCAAAACCCAAACTGCGCACGGACATTTCGAACGGATCATCCAAAAAGCCCATACCGCAACACTGCTAATTATACTCCAAAATTTCAAAACTGGAAGTGGGACTCCGCAAAAATTTCTACTGAATATTTTATTTTCAGGAAAAAATTGGCAAAAAATTCAGGGTCTCAAAAAAATATTCAAGTCTAAAAAATCCCTCATTTCATTTTTCGGTCAGTATTTCGAACAAAAAACCGTCCCAGCGGACTGACCAAAAGTGCCGGCGTCAGGAAAAGGTCTGCGATGATCGCGGCAATTAGAAGCACACACAGCATCCACGCGAACCGCGCGACCGGCATAAAATCACTGAAAACGAACACCAGGAACGTAAAACTGCAGATGAATGCCGTCTGCACCATCGCTCCCGCACAATTCGAGTACGCATAAAGGACCGCATTCTTTCGGTCATGCCCCAGTAAGATCCCGCGCTGGAACCACGTCAGAAAATGCAGCGTTCCGTCCACCGTGATCCCGAGCGCCACGCTCGCCGTCATCATCGTCCCAATGTCGATCTTGACTTCCAGAGCCGCGAGGATCCCGAAGATCACGATACTCGGCAAAATGTTCGGCAGGATCGCGACCAGACCGGCACAAACACTTCGCAGCAGAACGATCAGCGTGAAAAGGATCAGAATGAAAGCCGTCATGAAGCTCACGATCAGGTCCTTCAAAAGCTGCTGCTGCGCTTTGAAAACGAGCGGGATCGCACCGGTCACGACACACGAAACATCCTGAAATCGCATCGTCTCGGCTTCCGCAAGTGCGCGGCGTTCCTGACGGCTCAACGACTCCTCTCCCCGCTGCGCAAGCTCACGGAACCCCGCCTCTCGCGCCTGAAATTCATCCAAAAGCCCTTCCAGACCGCAAAATCTGTGCGCCTCCGCTAAAAAAGGAGCCTCAAGGAGCTGTTTGTCCGAAATCGCGTACGTGATCCCGTTTTTCCGAAGCGTCTCGTAGATACGCAGTTCCACTTCCTGAAGCAGAGGCTCGTACTTCAGATTTGCCCCAGCCGGGATCCTGAGCGTCAAAAGCCACATCCGTTCCTCCGGCGCATCATAGAAGTAGTTTGACTCCTGAAGTTTCCCGACATTTTCGCTCATCTCGCGATTGAAAACACGCCGGGCGGACCGGGACGCAGTCGAAGGATCCGTCAGAGACGGCGGGGCGGGAAGGACACTCAGTACCGAAGTGCATCCGTCCACGCCGGAGATCTTCACCAGCTCGTTCTGGACCAGCGAAATGAGGTTCATTTCCTCGAGCGGCGTTCGGCGCACATTCGTTTCGTTTTTCGGAATGCGAAGAATGACGTTGATCGGCACAAGTCCGCCGAAACGTTCTTCCAGATAGTCGTAGTCGACGATCACCTCATGCGTCGGACGAAGCATTCCGTGGAGCGTAATGCTCGTATCCAAATACGGCACAAAAAGGGAAAAAAAGCCAATGAGCGCAATACTGGCAAAAATCACGCCCCAATACGTTTTCGAAATGAACATCGCCAGCGTCTCCCAACGCTGCATGGAACGGTTTCGGGTAAATGCTGCCGTTTCGCCGCCGTCAGATACTTCCGTACCAGCAGATCCCCAAGCTCCAGTCTGTCCGTTTCCGCCATACGTTCCCCTTTCCGATCCGCATCCAGTCAAACGCGCCATTTCTTCCATTTCGCGCTGCAGCGGATTTCTCCTGCGTTTCCAGAACGGCATCCAGTACTCAAACGGCGGCCAGTTTTCCCAGCATGACGCCACATAAAGAAACAGAAAGCACATTCCCGCAAAAAGTGCAATCGAAGTGTAGATCCCGAAATTGCAGATCGGCGTCACGTAGCTCACCGCCAGCGACCCCATCCCCAGTATCGTAGTGAAAGTCGCCAGAAAACATGGAAGCCAGCCTTTTTCAAGGGTCCTCCACACCGCCCCTTTCGTTCCGCCTTCCAGGACCGAATCACGATAGTAGTTTGCCAGATGGATCCCGGATTCCATCGTCAGCACGAACGTCAATGCCGCCACAAGCAGGGATATGGAATCCATATGTGACCCGGAGTAAAAGATCGCCGCAGGTCCGATTTCCTCGTTCATCGCCGAAATAAACAGCACGGAAATACTCAGAATCGGGTTTTTCAGACAGAAAAAGAGCAGGATCGCGCACACGACTCCAAAAATGGGCAAAAGGCGCATCTGCGAGCTTTTGGTCGTTTCGTCGATCGCCACACTGTCGCACGTCGACCCGGCAAGATGGATCTGTGAGTGCGTCAGACCGGTAAGCCGCATCGTATCGGCATAAAGTTTCTCCAGCAGAGCCGGACGATCTGCCGAACCGGCCGCTGACGGCATCACGACGATCCCTCCCTGCTTTCGGTCCCGACTCAAAAGCCAGCCTTCCAGCTGATCCATGGAAAGTTCACGGATCGGTTTCGGCGGCTCCTGACGTGCGTACCTTTTTTCATTCAGTTCATCCATCTGATGCAGGAGTTCCCGCGTCGAATAGACACGACGCACCAGCGGCGGAAGCGGTTTCCCCTCCGTATCCATCCCCGGTGAACTCAAAAACTCCGCCTTCAATGTATCCTGGATCGGATCCTCCGGCTTCAAATCATCCCAGCTGATGAGGACCATCTCATTCGAAACAAAATGATTGCTGAAGAAGATCAGTTTCTGTGTTTCCGGAAACTCACTCGGGAACCAGTCCTGCACGCGATTATTGCACGTTTTATTTGCCTCGCGCCCGCCGTAGAACAGGACCGCAAAGATCCCCACATAACAAATCAGGATCAGCCACCGCAGAGGCCGATTCAGGAAGACACGCGGTGCTTTCGTCTTGTGGGCAGAACCGGAAGAAGCGTCTCCAGAAAAAAGGTTTCCGGAAGATGCTTCGGAGGCCCCCCCGGAAGACGGTTCCGAAGATTCCCCGGCAAATATCCCGGCAGTCTGTCCTGCCGACATACCGCCAGGAGCATCCACCGACGGTCTCGAAAAACGCACACCGTCTGATCCGGCATCCGCAGTCGGTACGGTTTCCTTTTTCTGATTTTCTGCACTTTGGCTCGCCATGACGGTTTGGGACCTCCGCAATCTACTCCCGGATATGAAAAGACATTCATCCAATTTACTTTAAGCATACCCGAAAAAAAGCTTTCTGGGAATGGCGGGCCGCAAAGAATTTTCAAAAAATTTGACGATTTTTCCGATTTTACGAAAACCTTTTCCGGTCAGCAAAACAAGCAAAGATGGGAAAAATCGAAACAATAGACAAAAACCCCTCTCAAATGTAAAAGGAGGCAAGACAAACAAAGAAACAGCCAAAAGCCGACCGACAGAAATCAGGCAAAACAGAAAAGCCCAGTATTCCCGGATCCGATCCATCTGAAACTATTTTCCCCAAAAATTTCTACTACCCCTTGACAAAAAGTGCAAAAATGACTAAGATAAAACAGAAATGAAAAGACCGGACCCAACAGCCGGCCAAGTCAGACTTCCCCACTCTCCTTTTTTGGAAATTTCCAGATCCCCTACGGTCCCTCTTCAAAAAACGCAGGAGCCTGGCCCATGAACCAAAATACAGATTTTCCACAGTCCTCATCCTCATTCCGATTTTCGGATCCCGACAGACCTCAGGCTGAAAATTCCGCACCGCAGCCGGAATCGGACTCCATCCGGAGATCGCCCCTGGAAATTCTCCAAAAGACAGATGCACGATCCGTCGGGAATGTTCCGAACGAGATCACTCCAGAACCGGAGACACCATCAGGAAACGATTCAGCAATGCAGACAGTTCCCCGATCGGAAGCGTCTGAGGATATTTCGTCCGACACATCGGCTGCGACCGTTCCGATGGAATCCGCTCTTCCCATGGCAGAAAACCGCAGTATCGCGATGACGCAGTTCCGCGCCCTTGCGTCCGAGCCGTTTGTGCATGGTGCGTTTCCGGAACTTCAGACGCCGACTCCGCCAGTCTGTACCGCCATGAATACGAATCTCCCCAACGAGACGCTTCCATTCAATGCCGTAGCCTCCGGGAAAGGGATCGGACCGCTGAAAAAAGAATTTCAGTCTCTCATTCAGTTCGGGCGGATCCCGATGGAAGAAACGCTGGAGCTTCAATATATTCTTGGGCAGGGAAAGCAGGGGATCGTTTTTTTCAGTGAACGAAAAAGCGTCGACGGCTTCACGCTTCCGATCGCGCTGAAATTCTTCGAACCGCATTCCTTTCAGCAGCCGGAAGACTATGCGGAGGCCATGAAGTACAGCGCACGGGTCGCTTCCGTCGTTTCCCGAATCCAGCATGAGCATCTTCTGGCGGTCCGCAACTGGTCCATGCAGAATCAGATCCGCGTAATGGAAATGGAGTGGGTCGACGGATACGATCTCTCGGAGCTTCTGGATCATCAGATCCTGACGCACATGAGTACCCGATTCACTCCGGAAGCATACGAAAACTGCCTGAAAGTCATCCTGTCGCCAGGTCTGCATCATCCCCGATTCAAGGCAGGTGTCGCACTGTATATCATCCGCGACTGTCTGAAAGCATTTCAGGCACTTCACGAACTTCGGATCGTCCACAGCGACATCAAACCCGCAAACATCATGTTGACGAAGACCGGCGGAGTAAAGATCATCGACATCGGTGCGGCATTTTTTATTGACTCGCCGCCGTCGCGGACATTCTATTCTCCATACTATGCGGCTCCGGAAATGCTCGCGATCAACGGAATGGAACAGGTCAGTCCCCAGTCCGACCTTGCGAGCCTCGGGTACGTCTTCATCCAGCTGCTTTCCGGCCGTTTCCCATTTACCCGTCTCCAAAACGGCCAGCCGTCCATTAATTTAACGCGCAAGGAACTCCTGGAGCAAAAAAGTTCACTGATCGACCGGCTTCCGGAGATCCTTCCGGAAGATGTGCGCCAGAACGAGATCTTAGTCCACTTTTGCCAGCGCATGATCCATCCCGATCCGGAGAAACGCTTTCAGTCGGCGCAGGATGCAGTCGTTGACGCAACGGACGGACTCTCGGTCATCCAGCGCAGCCTGGTCAACATGGGACTCTACAGCGATTTCGACTACGATCTGAAATCCTGGATCTCCACACTTGGCTATCCGTCTCCAAGGCGGAAAAAATGAACATTTGAAGACGCGGATCCCACTTCAAATCGAAACACCGCCTGAGGCAGCTTCGTTTTTCGAGGCTGCCTTGAACATTTTAAACCAGAGGGTAAATTTTCGTACTTCCCCGACTTGCAGTCCCCCCTTGTACATTAAAAATTTTTTGCTAAAATAGACGATTGGAGCTTTTTATCTGCCGTGATTTTGAGGTCAAAAAATGAGCGAGAGCCAAAATTTTGAAGAATCTATCTTGACGCTGCTTCCGCCGGAGGACGTGAATTACGATCCAAAGCAGTTTGAAGATCTGCATGACGGGTATTTGTTCGGAAAATTCAAAAATTACCGCCTGAAAAAGAAGCTCGGCGAAGGCGGGATGGGGCAGACGTGGCTGGCAGAGGAACTCGTGGAAAACGAGGTGAGCCAGCGTGTCGTGCTGAAGATCCTGACGCGGGAACTCCGCGGAAACGCTGACGCGCTGAAGGAAGTTCGGCGCGTATTCGACCTCACGAAAAACCTGAATCATTCGAGCATCTGCCCGCTTCAGGGACGGTACGTCGACCCGAATTTCGGCGATTTTCTCGTCATGAAGTACGCCGACGGCGGGACGCTTTCCGACTGGTTCAAAGCGCAGCCGGGACACGAAAACGGACTCCCGCTCGAGACGCTCCTTCCGATCTTCCGCCCGCTTGCCGAGGCACTGGACCTCGCGCACCGAAACGGCATTCTCCACCGCGACGTGAAGCCGCAGAACATCATGTTCATGGGCAAAACGCCGGTTTTGATCGATTTCGGCATCGCGGCGCGTATTCGCCCCGAAAACGTGACGTCCAACACGCAGTCATTCAGCCGTACCGACACGATGGCCCATTCCTCATCCGGCACACCGCGCTACATGGCCCCCGAACAGATGGAAGGTTCCCGCCAAAATGCCCGCACGGACCAGTACGCGCTGGCAATGACCCTCTACGAAATGCTGACCGGCTCGCTTCCATTTTCGGGGGGCGTCGTGTCGATCTCGATCCAGAAATTGCGTTTCGATCCGCGTTCCTCCCGATTCTCAATGTCCGTCAACGCCGCCCTCACCCGCGCACTTTCCTATGACGCCGCCGAACGATTCTCTACATGTACAGAATTCCTCAACGCCCTGACTGCCTCCAGATTGAAATTTCCGCTCTGGGGAGCAGCGGCACTCGTCGTCACGCTGTTTGTCGGTGCCTTGATTGGAAATTTGGCTAAATTTAAACCGGCGAAAGAGGCTGTGCCTCCCGCTCCGCCAGCTCCGGTTACTGAATACACTCCGATTGCAGAGGTCCCCGTTGCTCCGGTAGAGCTCCCCGCTCCCGCTCCGGCTGCAGAACCCGCTCCCGCTCCGGCTGCAGAACCCGCTCCCGCTCCGACTGCAGAACCCGCTCCCGCTCCGACTGCAGAACCCGCTCCCGCTCCGGCTGTAGAACCCACTCCCGCTTCGGCAGTTGAAGAAATACCAATAATTGAAGGAGCCGCCCGAGAAAAACTGAAAGCCGAACTAAAAATGCTTGGGTTAGAGTATAAAATCACCGACGATTCCGTCACGATCACCAAATACACCGGCTCCAGCAAGACTCTTGCCATTCCCGACGGCGTGACGAGCATTGGAAATGGAGCGTTCTACGAGTGCTCCAGCCTCACGTCGGTGACGATCCCCAAAAGCGTGACGAGCATTGGAAATTACGCGTTCAGCTCGTGCTGGCGCCTCACGTCGGTGACGATCCCCGAAAGCGTGACGAGCATTGGCGGCGGTCCATTTGCCGGGTGCTATAAACTGACCGAGATCCAAGTCTTCACGGGCAATACGCATTTCAAGAGTGAGGACGGTATCCTGTTCACCACCGACGGCAAAACGCTCATTCAGTTTCCCGCAGGCAAAAGCCTCACCAAATACACCATCCCAGAAAGCGTGACGAGCATTGGAAATCGCGCGTTCGAAAACTGTGACAGCCTCACGTCGGTGACGATCCCCGACAGCGTGACGAGCATTGGAAATTCCGCGTTCTGGTGCTGCAAGAGCCTCACGTCGGTGACGATCCCCAACAGCGTGACGAGCATTGAAATTGGGGCGTTTAGCGACTGTGACAATGTCACTATCTACGGCAGTGCGGGCTCGGAGGCGGAACGATATGCGAAGGAGGACGGAATCAAATTCCAGGTGAAGTGGTAGTTTGACGTTTTGTTTTTTTCACGCACGAGCGCAGGGAGTTTCAAATGTTCTCTCTGCGCTCTTTGCGTTTTTTATTTTCCGTTTTGTGGAATCGTTCTTTTTTTAAGTATTTCGAGTTCCTCTCGCGTATTTTCTGTGTCGGAACGCTTGACAATCTGGTATTTTCCGTATATAATGAAAAGGTTTTAGATACCCCTTTTTTCAGGAGCATTTTAGCATGCAGACCGACACGAATTCCATCACCATTCAGCCCGTTTCCCCGATTCAAGCAGAGATCACGCCTCCGGGGTCGAAGAGCATCACGAACCGTGCGCTGGCAATCGCGGCGTTTGCCGACGGAGAGTCCATCCTTGAGGGAGCACTGGACAGCGAGGACACGCAGATGATGATGGATTCCCTGCGAAAAATGGGCGTGGTGCTCGATCACGATCCGGAAACTGCATTGATCCGGGTGAGGGGAGGACACCGCCTCGAGAACCCCGGCACGACGGAGCTTTTCTGCGGAAACAGCGGCACGACGATTCGTTTTCTCACTGCGATGTGTGCCAATGCGCACGGCAATTTCCGGCTCGACGGCGTGGAGCGCATGAGACAGCGTCCTCTCGGGGATCTCATCGGCGGATTGCGCCAGCTCGGAGTCTCAGTCGAGAGCGAATTTGGAAACGACTGTCCGCCGGTCCTTCTGCACGCGGGCGGTATTCCTGGGGGGAAGGCAGTCATTCCGGGAAATATTTCGAGCCAGTTTCTCAGCGGTCTGCTCATGGCCGTGCCGTTTGCTCAGAACGAAACGACGATCCAGGTCACCGGCGGTCTCGTTTCGCGTCCGTATATCGACATGACGATCGCGGTGATGAACGCATTCGGAGTATCCGTGCATGAACCGGAACCGGAAACGTTCGTCATCCCTGCCGGTCAGCGATACCGCGGGTGCCGATACGTGATCGAGCCGGACGCTTCCGCTGCCAGCTACTTCTTCGCAGCCGCAGCGATCGCCGGGGGGGAAGTCACCGTCCGAAATCTCTCGAAAAATGCGCTTCAGGGAGACGTCGGATTCTGCGAATGTCTCGCAAAAATGGGCTGCACTGTCGAGTATGGCCCCGATTTTGTCCGGGTGAGCCGAAAACCTGAGGATGTGCTTCATGGGATCGATACGGACATGCACTTCATCAGCGACACTGCGCAGACGCTCGCCGTGACGGCCCTGTTTGCCGATTCGCCGACAACGATACGAAACGTCGCGAACATGCGCGTAAAGGAAACGGATCGGATCCATGCCGTCGTGACGGAATTGCGGAAATTCGGCGTCGAAGCCGAGGAATTTGAGGACGGAATGACCATTCAGCCGCTGGTACTCTCGCAAAACGCCGTCCCGGATTCGGTGGAGATCGCGACGTACCGGGATCACCGAATGGCCATGAGTTTTGCGCTGGCCGGTCTGCGTCTGCCGGGGGTCACGATCCTGGATCCGGGATGCACGGTGAAAACGTATCCAAACTTCTTCGCCGACCTTACGAAAATCTGCGGAGGAGAATAAATAAAAAATAATACCAAAAAATAGAGCCGAAACGGATGGGAATTGCCCGGAAGTCTCGGCTTTCTTTGTGAAGAAATACGTATAAAAGAGGGGGAGAATGGCGAATCTGGAGGAAAATCCGAAAAATTCCGAAGTGCGTTTGAGTCGGCAAAATACGGGATGAAGTGGGTGTTTTGGGGTGGTGATTTTGAGAAAAATGGAAAAAATCGAGGGGACCCCCCTTGAAGGAAATCGGGATTGTGGTATATTATCTCGCATCTTAAGTGAAAGCAATGACACTTAAGGAAAAGTCAAGTCTCAAGAGGCTGGCTGATCTTTGAAAAGATAACG
>JAGBAA010000051.1 GCA_017939795.1 Thermoguttaceae bacterium | reverse complement strand
GAAGCTCTGTCCGATCGGCGTCCAGTTGGCGTACTCGGAGAGATCGATGTCGGCAGCCAGCTTGACGGTCTTGCCCGCGAAATTATCGACGCCGGTGTTGACCAGCTGAGCGAGGTAGGCGAGGCCTTTCGCGCTGTCGATAGTGTACTCAGTCGTGCCTTCCGGCGCGTCGTCGTACCACGCAACGTCGATGATCTCGACTTTCGCTTCCGGCGAGTTGGCCGCCAGATTGTCGAGGAGTTCCGTATTGTTCGGATCCGTGATCGTGAGCGTGTGACCGTTCGTGTTGATGTTCAGACCAACAGAATCCAGAGCGCATTCGCCGTTCTTCGCGAAGCAGATGTCGTCCGTCGTGATGTCGCCCTTCAGGTCGAAGGTGAGGACGTCCGGAGCGAGTTCTTCCACATAGTACGTTCCCAGCGAATTCCCTTCGGAATCGTAGATTTCGATTTTCGTACGCGCGCCGATCGCCGGAGCGTCATCTTCCGTACTCGTGACGACTTCCGTGCCATCCTGCATGACGATCTTTGTCGTGACGTTTGCGAACGAGTTGGAATCGAGATTTCCGTCACCGTTGTAGAAGCACTCCACGCCAAACAGAGCACCGACGCCATAGCTGTCTTTGTCGGAGTCAGTGTAGTCTTCCGACCACGCCTTATTCGCAATGATGACGCAGTCCGAAACCGTGTTGCCGGTATGAGGCATCGAGGAGGTCATTTCCGCGGCCGCGTAACCCGCCAGACCGCCGGCACGATAGTACGCTTCGACCGTGATTCCGGAAACTTCGCAATCCTTGATCTCCGTGTACGCACCATGCCCCAGAATACCGCCGGCATTGATACCGCCGCCCGTGAATCCGGTCTCGCCTTCTTCCGGAGTGTACGGCACGCTGGCGATCTTGCTGCCTTCGTTTCCGGAGACTTTGCAGTTGATGAAGTCCACAAAGTTCGTGTACGGGACCTGACCGACGATACCGCCGGTGTACCAGCGGCCCGTGATGCTGATGTCGCCCGTGAGTTCGATGTCTTTGAAAGCGATCGTGCCAGTGGCGTAACCGCAGACGCCCGCGACCCAGTGCTGGCCGTTGACCGTAACGTTTTCCAGCTTGAAGTTGCCGATCGTGGTGTTTTGGCCGTTGACATAACCAAACAGTCCAAGACCTTCGGCTTTTTCATTGTCAATCGTCAGACCGGAGATCGTGTGTCCCTGACCGTCAAAACTTCCGCGGAACGGTTTCGAGTAGCCCATCAAACCGATCTGGGTAAAATCGACGCCGGTGAGGTCGATGTCGTCGCCGAGGAGGATCGTCTTGCCGGCGAAATCGGTACCGGCCTGTCCCGTCTGCACGAGCGCGGAAAAACCGAGGAATTCTTTCACCGTGGAAATGGTGTAGGTGTCCGTCTCGCCCGCGTTGTAGAACCACTTCTGATCGACAGCCGTGTAGACGTCACTTTCGTAATGCGGAGTCACCTTGCCGTCCGTCACGTTGAGCTGGACCCACGCATGGTCAAGCGACGCGTACGTGACGCCGTCGATCGTGATCGCGCCAAAATTGGCACCATAGAAAAGACCAAGAGAGTGACCGTTCGTGACGATATTCACGTTCGCCGGTACTTCACCAAAAGTAACGCTCAGGTCCGACTGAATGACCACGTCATTTCCATAAGCAAGATCGGACCAAACCGCTTCGTAGAAATCGCTGAAGCTGTAGGTGGTATTTCCGTCCTTATCGCGGATGACTGCGACGACCGGCTCGATATTCTGCACCGTTCCATCGGCAGTGGACTGTGCGCCAAGCGCGGTGACCGGAATGTCAACAAGCACGCCTTCATCATTCGTATACTTCACCGAGACGTTCTTGACCGTGTTGTTCGACTTGCTGACGGAATCATCACTCGCGTCAAATGCATCGTTGGACCAGCCAACGATCGCGCCGGGGGCTTTCATTTCTTCAACGCTGATACCCGTGAGCGTAACGTTTTCGATCGTATTGCCGTAGAAAAGCTCATCGATCGCGTTACTTTCGGACTGGACCGTCGTGCTTCCAACGATACCGCCCGTACGGCGTCCGCCGGTGATCTCCACGTCTTTGACCGTACAGTTCGTGATGTAGTTCGGCTGGTTCTCTCCGCCTTCCATGTACTGGCCGACGATACCGCCGCAGTGTCCTTCTTCAGGATCGACCTGATTGACGGAACCGCTTTCGACCGAGCAGTTCTGGATAATGTTTTCACCCCAACAGTAAGCCGCGCCGAGGATACCGCCGACTTTCTGATTACCGGTGACTTCAAAGTTTTTGACAGTAATATCATGGATGTCGAAATTCCGCACATCCCAATGAACTTTACCGACCGCACCGCCGACATAGCAGTCGCCGGAGACGCTCACGCCGTCCAGAGTGAAATTGCCGACTTTGTACCCAATGCAGCCGAACAGACCTGCATAGTCGCCGTCACCCGTGATCTTCAGATTGCTGATCGTGCAGCCGCCGCCGTCGAACGTACCGAGGAACGGATTCTCATCGTAGCTGTCGTCGCCATTCGGCATGAAACTCTGTCCGATTGGCGTCCACTCAATGTTGTTCAGATTGATATTGCAGGCAAGCGTGATCGTGATACCTTCAAACGTCACGCCGGAATTCACCAGCTCGGCGAAACCGGCGAACTGCGCCGCCGTCTGGAGTGTGTAAGATTCCTTGACGTTTTCAGCATCATACCAACCTGTACTCACATCTCCGAGCCATTTGGCCGTCGGAATCGAAGCGGTCACATCATTATTCTGACCGCCAACGATTTCCGCAACGTCTGCCGCTGGCATTCCGATCGGATTCGTACTGAGCATCTGACGACTCTCAAGAGACTCGAGACGAAGGGAATGCATTTTACGATTCCGGTTACTATCGGATGATTTTTTCATCGCAATTCTCCATGATAAAACCAAAACTTAAGAATAAAAATCAGGGATGAGCGGGAAACTCAAAAATCCTGATACGGGAAATGAAAAAGTGAAGAAGCTGAAGCTGCAAAAGTCATACCACAAAACTCTTACATTTTCTCCACACTTCCAAAACTTTCACTCTCCCCTATTTTACCACAAAATCTTTGTTTGTAAATAGTTTGAAGTGAAAATATTGAAAAATTTCCAAGATTTTTTTATTTACATTGAAACAATATTAAGAGACTGTTTCGTTCAATAATCAAACCTTTTTTTTCCCTTCCTGCCCGAGATTCCAAAAAACAGGGAAAGAAAAGGAATCCTTCATTTTCAATATAACAAAATACGAAAGGATTTCAAGAGTGTCCCACCGCAAAAAAATAAAATAAAAAAAGATTTTTTCAGGACAGGTTCTGCTTTTACGGATTTAATCAAAAAAAGCGTTTCATTATGCATGAAACGCTTTTCTCAAAATTAAGATATTTAATCTTCAAAAACATATTCGTCGCCGTAGCCGTAATGTTCCGCCACGTAGTCGACATCTTTGTCTCCGCGTCCGGAAAGGGTCACGAGAATGGACCCGACCCGATGTTCACGGGCATAGCGCATCCCGAAAGCCACAGCGTGGGAACTTTCCAGCGCAGGGATGATCCCTTCGTAACGGCAGAGCTTGAAGAATGCATCCACGGCTTCCTCGTCGCTGGCAGTCTCATACTTGACGCGGCCAAGGTCGCTCAGGAATGCGTGTTCCGGACCGACACCGGGATAGTCCAGTCCGCTGGCGATCGAGTAAACGTCTGCAGCATCCCCGTCTTCCTTCTGAAGGAATTTGCTCCGGAATCCATGCAGGACTCCGTTGGTCCCAAAGCTCATGGTCGCGGCATGCTGACCGGGTTCCGCACCTTTTCCAAGCGGCTCGACTCCGTAAATGTCGACCGGGTCGTTCAGGAAAGGAATGAACGTTCCGATGGAATTCGACCCGCCGCCGACGCAAGCCGCCACAGCATCCGGAAGATGACCGGTCATTTCGAGGAACTGGGCGCGGGCTTCCTCACCCACGACGTATTGGAAATCACGGACCATCATCGGGAACGGATGCGGACCAAGGGCCGATCCGATGCAGTAAATGCAGTTTTTGTAGTCCTTCAGATACGCTTCAAACGCGGCGTCCACCGCCTCCTTAAGCGTTTTCTGTCCGTGAGTCACGCACACGACGTTCGCACCGAGCATCTTCATGCGCGTCACGTTCGGAGCCTGCTTCGCGATGTCGATCTCCCCCATGTAGATGTCGCATTCCAGCCCGAAATACGCCGCCGCCGTCGCGAGCGCTACACCGTGCTGTCCCGCTCCGGTCTCCGCAATGATCTTTTTGCGTCCGAGATACTTCGCCAGAAGCCCCTCGCCCATGCAGTGATTCAGCTTGTGCGCCCCGGTGTGGTTCAGGTCTTCACGCTTCAGGTAGATCTGGCACGCGCCGAGTTTTTGTGAGAGCTTCTCGCAATGGTAGACCGGCGTAGGTCGGCCCTGAAATTCGCGGCGAATACGGCGCAGCTCGCTGATGAACTGAGCACTGTGGCAGATGGTGCGGTACGCTTCGTCGATCTCCTGAAAGACCGAACGGAGTTCTTCCGGCAAAAATTCCTGTCCGCCGCCGTACGGGCCAAAGTAGCCGTTGAGGTCCGGATAATTGCGCAGGTATGTGGAATAGTCCATGATTTTTCTCTCTTTTTTCGTGACCATATTGGAAATGGAAGAAAATTTCCTTTAAGTTTACTCTCTTTTTCCAGAATGTCAAGCACTGGGAAACTTTTTTTGAACTTTTTTAGGGAAAAATTTCCTGAAATTCCCGACATAAAAATAATTCAGAAATGCCGCCGCAGAAAACACTGAAAACGGACTGAAAGAAACACGAAACACACGAAAAAAATGAATTTCACGAAGTGATTTAAAATATTTTAAAATCCATGTTGTGTTTTTCCGTTCTTTTCGTGTTTCTCTCTCCGGAGCCCTCCGCGTGCTGTATTTTCAGCGGCCTCAGCCTTCGAGCGGACGGGTCATTTTCATGGGGTCGAGAGCCTGTGCAAGTACGTCCGGAGGAAGAACTTCCTGCTCAAGACAGAGTTCCCGGATCGTCTTGCCCGTTTTGAAGGCTTCCTTCGCCAAAGCCGCGGCTTTTTCGTAGCCGATGTACGGGTTCAGCGACGTGACCATCGAGAGACTCTGTTCGACGGAGGCCTCGCATTTTTCGCGGTTCGCTTTCAGACCGGCAACACAATTCCGCGTGAAAACGTCCACGCACCGCGCCATGATCTCCGCACTTTCAAGCAGGACTGCGGCCATCAGCGGCATCGTGATGTTCAGCTGGAACTGGCCTCCCGCACCGCCGCAGACGGCGATCGCCGTGTCGTTTCCAATGACGCGGGCCGCGACCTGGATCGAACTCTCACAGAGGACCGGATTCACCTTGCCGGGCATGATGGAACTTCCGGGCTGAAGGTCGGGAAGCGCGATCTCATAGTATCCGCAGCGCGGTCCGGAACCAAGCCAGCGCACGTTATTCGCGACGTTCATGAGAGTCACCGCGACGGCCTTCAAAAGCGAATGGGCACGCACCACGCCGGTCCGCTGCGCGTTCGCCTCGAAATGATCGACCGCCTCACAGAACGGGATCCCGGTCTTTTCGCTCAGAAACGCCGCCGTCTCTGCCGCGAATCGCGGATGCGTATTGATCCCTGACCCGACGGCCGTCCCGCCTGCCGGAAGTTCATGAAGTGCCTTTTCCGCATCACGAGCGTCCTGGACCGCCAGCTCCATCTGACGCGCAAAACTTCCGAATTCCTGCCCCAGCGTCATCGGCGTGGCGTCGGCAAGATGCGTGCGTCCGATCTTCAGAATGTCCTTCCACTCCTCCGCCTTCTGCGCGAATGCCACGGCACACGCTTCCAGAGCCGGCACGAGCGATTCGTGAATGAGCTTCGCTCCCGCAACGTGGATCGCCGTGGGAAAAATGTCGTTGGTGCTCTGCCCCATGTTCACATGGTCGTTGGGATGGATCGGTTTCTTCATGTCGAAACGGTCTCCGCCGCAGATCTCGATCGCACGGTTTGAAATGACCTCGTTCACGTTCATGTTCGTGGAAGTTCCCGACCCCGTCTGGTAGATGTCCACCGGGAACTGGTCTCCCATTTTGCCGTCCGCGACCTCGAGTGCCGCCGTCTTCATCGCTTCGATCTGCTCCGGCGTGAGTTTTTTACCGAGAAGTCCGAGTTTTTCATTCGCGCTTGCGGCCGCCCACTTCACCAGCCCCATTGCCTGGATCATTTTCGCAGGAAGCGGAGCCTGCGCGATCGGAAAGTTCTCCACGGCACGCTGCGTCTGCGCACCATAGTAGACGTCCGCCGGAAGGCGCACTTCGCCCATCGAGTCCCGTTCAATGCGTTCTTTCATGAAATTTTGCTCCCTGAAGAAAAAAGGATCCGGAAAATTTGATTCCTGCGCTCCGCGAAACCGGAAAATCTGCGAAACCGGTAAACATTTTCCTGAATTATGCCACGAATAAAGAAAAAGTCAAGCCCCCGTATTTACTGAAAGGACAGATTATGGTATAATTGGCCGTAGTGAGTTGATTTTCATCCCCACCAACCCTCAGAAAAAAGAAAAAAAAGGAAAACGCACATGAAAAAGTTCTTCACTCGCGCCCGCTTCGCACTCATCGCGGGACTGTGCCTCACGGCCCTCACCGCTCTGCTCTCCGCTCCGGTCCAGGCGCAGGATCAGTCCCCGGCGAAAGAAACCGTGGATATCCTCATGGTCGGCGATTCCATCACCGACTTTTGGGACAGATCGGGAAATTATGGTCTGGAAGTCTACCAGAAGTACTTCTCCAACGCCAACCGCAAGACCGTGAACATCGGGGTCAGCGGCGACATCACCGACCAGACGATGCAGCGTCTCGCCAATCCGATGCTCAACACCATCTCGCCGAAGATGATCATGCTCATGATCGGCACGAACAATATGGACCGCGGTCCTGAAACTACCGCGCGATACACCGTGGAAGGGATCCGCGAGATCCTCGCGGCACTGCGCGTCAAATTCCCGGAAGCCAAGATCCTGCTCCTCGCCGTTTTTCCGCGCTCCCAGCCCGAAACCGGTCCCGTTCCCGGAAAGCAGTACCGCGTGCGTATCGACGCCATCAACGCACAGCTCCCGGCACTGGCCGACGGAAAATTCATCTTCTTCAAGAACATCAATGGGATCTTCCTGAACGAAGACGGCACGCTGAAGACCGAACTCATGCCCGACCAGCTCCACCCGAACACGGCAGGCTACTATCTCTGGGCCGAAGCCGTTGAACCGATCGTTCAGGCATGGACCGGCACGAAAAACTGAATGACGAATTCTGAATGACGAATTCTGAATTTGGAATACGGGATCGACCCTCCAGCACACAAAAGAAGCTCCTCGAAACGGGAGCTTCTCTGCATTTCAGCTCATTTCGACTCATTCGCCGTTTCCCACACCGCGGGAAAATGCTTCAAAATGTTCGCGCCATTGTGTCGGAGCCTCGATCCTGCGTCCGCTGCGCACGGCAGGACGCTGCTTTTCCGTCTCAGTCCGGTTTCCATATCGGAACGTCTTCGGCGTCAGTCCAAGATTTCGGAAGGCGTTCTCAGAACGTCTACGCTCTTCCTCCGACGCTCCGGGACGGTCAAGATCTGCGTTGAGCTTTTCCCACTCTTCCAGAAATTCCCGCGCCTCGTCTCTCGTCCAGCCAAGGTATTCCAAAAGGGAATCGTCTCCCCGATCCAGCGCGTCGCGGAGATGCTCGAGAGCCAGAACGGTCTGCCGGCGCGCAAATTCCGCATTTACCGCGTCCTCTTTCTGTGCGGGTGCCGCATTTCCGTGCGTTCCCATCGGACTCCGGACCTCATCGCCGATCCCGGAACCGCCGCTTGCTGTCGAATTCCCGCTTTTCTGCGCATTTTTCCCGGATCCATGCTCCTGACTCTGACGCTCACCGGTCTTCGTTTCGCTTCCGTTTCCCTCACGTTTCTGCGGGTCACTGCTTCCGGTCGGATGATCTGCCAATGTACTGTTTCCGCCGCGTTCCCCCGTGGGTCCCTCCCCGCCGCTTCCGGTTGGGTTTCCGGATTCATTCGGCGTGTTGCTTCCGTCGCGGCCGAGTCCCTGCTGGTTCGACTGTTCCTCCGCGCCGTTTCGGTTTCCTCCGCGATTCTCCCCGGCACGGCCGCCTGCTTCCGTCGAATTATCCGGCTTCATTCCGTTTTTGGACTTTCGGTCTCCCGCATCTCCAGACTGCGAGCCGTCCTGATTCGATGACCGGCCCGGCTCCGTTTCCTTCTTTTCGTCGAACTGTCCGTTCGCTTCGGGGGCAGATTCCAAAGCATCCTCTTCCGAATGCTCCTGAAGTTCCGCTTTTCCCTCCCCGATCTCCGATGCCGGTACGTCCTGCGGCGCGGGGGCATCGGAACCGTCTGCACCGGGCGACTTTTCATTCGGCGGAAGCGTCGCGGGACGGGACTCCGGATTCCGTTCCCGATGCCGAAGGATCTCTTCAACCGCTTCCCCCGGATCGCTCACCGGATCCGGTCTCGTCCCCGTTTTCTCAGACGATTCCGCAGGACGGATATCTTCTTCCCCCCACGATCCTGAGCCGTCATCCTCGATCTCTTCACGTCCGGGACGCTGACTGTCGGAGTCCTGAAGCCCGCTGCCGTCGCTTTTCTCTTTTTCCATGACCGGACTGGGAAGATCCTGCGCAGAATCCGAACCATCCTCCGTCCCGCTCAAGGCACTCGACGCATCGTCCGGAGTCTCGCCTTCCGTTTTGGCCCCGCCGCCATGGTCCTTTCCGGTCTTTTTGCGCCGGTCGTCCGTTTCGGATCCGCCGTCATCTTCCGAGTTTTCGTCCTCTTCCAAAGGCGCACTCACCGTCTGTCCAGGTTCCTGACCATTTCGCCCCTTTCCGGTCTTTTCGTCGGTTTTTTTACTGCGTTCCAGCCCGCCGTCCGATGCATCGTCTGACCCTCTGCCGTCCTTTTCTTCACCTGAACCGCCAGGAGCATCGTTCTTTTCCTGCCCGGCATTTTCCCCTTCACGCCCATCCGCATTCCGGCCGGTACCCGCAGACGTACCGTCTTTCGGATCTTTTCCCGCGTTCGGTTCTTTGTCCGCGTTCGGTTCTTTGTCCGCGCTCGGTTCCCCGGAAGAATTTTCCCCGTGCGGTTCCTGCGCAGGATCCCCAGTCGCCCCGTTCTGTTTTTCTTCGTCGGATCCCGTTCCTTTTGCTTTTTCCGCCAAAGACTCTGAAAGCGGATCGAAACCGTCCGGAGCCAGTTTGGGTTCCGCGTTCCGTTCTTCTTTCATGCCGTTTCCGGAAGTTCCCGGTTTTCCGGACATCCCAGTCTCTTTTTCTTCACCAGACGTTTCGGTTCCTTCACCGGATCTTCCAGACTCTCCGGCATTCTTTGAGTCCGCTCCCTCCCCGTCGGTGTCCGCATTTTCTCCAGTTGAGCCAGTCCGAGCACCGTCTCCGCCAGATCCACCTTCTCCGTCCTCTTCGTCATTTTCGCCAGATCCACCGGATCCACCATCTCTGCCGGATCCCTGCGTCTGCGCACCGTCATTCGACGCACTTTCCCCTTCCCCGCTTTCGCCGGAAGTTTGACTTTCGCTGTCCGGACTTTCACTCTCCAGACTTTCGCCGTTCAGCTCGGATGCCTCATCTTCCAGAGACGCATCCGTTTTCTCCGCATCTTCCATGAAAGATTCCGCTCCGGGACCATTTTTCTTCTCTTTTTGCGGATCCGCGTCCAAATCATCCAATCCCGGAGCGTCCTGACTGACGTGCAGTGTCCCGTCTTCGTCCTCACGCTCCATTTGCTGGGCATTCCCCGTCTGGCTCTGCTCTATTCCTCCAGAACCATCCGTGATCCGCAAACGGCGCGGTTCCGTCTGGACGCGATTCCCTCCGGGACGCCGGGTATCTTCCGCCTCGGCCCACCAGAGGATCTCATCTCCCGCTTCCAGTCCATACTCGGACGGATGAAACGTCAGTTCTCCGCGAAACGGCGTTTTTTTCCCGCCGCTCTCTGCCGGGAGATTCAAAAGAGCCGGGATCGCGAGCCGTTTCCCATTCCATGATGCGCAGAATCCCGCCGCACGCAGACCAAAATCCGGATCAGCAGCCTCAAGTACCAGACGTACCGCAGTTTCCGAAAGCACTTCCGCATTTTCTTCCGGCCCCTCCAGGATCCGAAGTTCCGGTGCTCTGTCCTGTGAGATCTCCCAGCAGTAGACCAACGGTTCAGGAGCTTCCTTTCCTTCCGCATTCTCAAATCGGAATCGAGCCTCAAACCGCGTATTTTCCGCATCGGTTTTCCCGGGCATAAACTTCCCGGTCAGCAACATGGAAGCATGGAAATGCGTTTCTGAGGCGGTACCGTCCACAATATTCGGGAGAAACTGGACCGTCTGTGTTTTCCGGGTCTCTAAATTCAAAAGCTCCAGCCAGACCTTTTTCGCCGGTTCACTCGTCCGGACTTTCAAAAATGCCTGTGTTCCGAAAAGTGCCAAAATATCTCCGCCAGTCTGCCGCACAGACGGAAGTCCGGAATATTTCGGCGGCGCAAGACGGATCTCTTCGATCTGAATGCTCAGCGGAGGACGTACTTCGACCCGGAACGTTTCCGAGCAGGCATCCCCGGCTTCCAAATGCCACGCAAGGGTTTCCTGAATGCCGTTTCCGTTCCCCGAAAGTTCCGTTTCCCAGATTCCTTTGATCTCCGTCCCATCTTCAGCCCTCCCCTGGCGCATGGAGACCGGAACGTCCAGGTATTTTCGATCCGGCGAGGAATAAAAAAGCGTCGGCGTTTCCCCATCCTTCAAATTTCGAAACCGGGCCTCAATATGGAGCGTCTCCCCCTGGTAAAGGACCACATTTCCAGGCACGATCTCGTCGATCTGGACTCGCCGGGGCACGTGGATCTCGCACCAGGGAAGAAGGGTCCGCGCGACGCTCCGAAACGAACTTTTCGGCGCCAAAACGGCATAGACTGCGAAAATCACCAGAAGGCTCACTGCCGCAAGACGCATCGTATTCCGCCGTCTGGGAGAAACGAGTTTTTCCGTCTCGATCCACTGCATCTGCGCCGCAGTATGCCGTTCCAGGATCTTCAGGATCTGACGCTCAAGCTGAGTATCCCGCAGTATTTCCGGGGTCCCGTCTTCCTTTTTCCGAAGAAGGCAGAGAAGATTCAGCAGACCATTCTTCAGTTCTGGACGCGAGGCTTCGATCACGGACGCCAGATGGTACGGATGAAGCCGCCAGCGGAAAAACGGCACGATCCGCGTCCAGATCATCCAGCCCCAGAGACCGAGAAGCGCCAAAAGGAACAGACCGCGTCCCCAACTGGAAATCCCCTCCGGAAAGATCCAATGCTCCGCAAGAACGATCAGGAAGAAAAAAGAGACCGAACTGCCCGTCAGAGTCCAAAGCGTACTCTGGATCTCCGTCTTGCGGATCGTCTCCGCAGTCCGTTCAAGCATTCCACGTACCGAGGGTGGAAGCGGATGGATCCAGTCGCCGTTTTCGAAAGCCTGTCGCCCCCAGTATGTCCGCAGGAATTCCGAAATCGACACTCCAGACTTTCCGGAAGCCGCAGTTTCACCCGCTGAACTTTCCGGAGACATGGAGGAAACGTCTTTCGTCAAAGCGGCTCCGGATGACGGCATGGTCTTTCCCTGCCCCGGTTCAGAAACTCTCAGCGGAGCAGAAACCGGTTTTCCTGAAGATTCGGCGGTTTTCTTGTGTGCGGGATTGGACATACGGGCTAAAATAAAACAAAATGACGAAAAAACAAAACCGGCGGAACAGTTTCCCAAGGACGGATCCCCCGACAAAACGATTCACGGACGGATCCCGAACAAAAAGCGGTTTCCGGACGAAGCGGACGTTGAGAGAGCGGAGAATTCAGGTACTCCGGAAGTCCCAGGATCCCATTCTAGCAAAAAAACTGACTTTTTGCCAGAGAAAAAAAGACTCTTTGGCAAAAAAAATGACAAAATCTGCCATTTTGTCAGTGGCGGAAAAAGGAATGGCTCCGGATTTCACCAAAATTCTGCGCACTAAACCCCGTTAAATTCCGGCGGATCTGATTTTCGTCAAAAAAAGAAAATAAAAAAATACAAACGACACGATTTTTGCATTTTTTCTAATGCACGTCAAAAGCGGTCCTGGACCGCGGCAATTTCACTACTCATTCAGAATTTAATTTAAAATTTCAGTCCAACGAAACTGAAGCAGCAATACAAAAAGGAGAGAATCATGGCACAGGGAGAAAAAATCATCGGGATCGATTTGGGAACCACGAACTCGGTCGTGGCCGTCATGGAAGGAAATGAACCGAAAGTCATTTCCAACGCGGAAGGCAACCGCCTGACGCCGAGCGTCGTCGCGTTCACGGACGGCGGTGAAGTGCTCGTCGGTGAACTGGCCCGCCGCCAGGCCGTCACCAACCCGCTGCGCACGATCAGCTCCATCAAACGTTTCATGGGACGCCGCCACAATGAAGTCGGCGACGAAGAAAAGACGGTCCCGTACTCCGTGGTCGGCGGCCCGGAAGATTACGTCAAAGTCGCGGCGGACGGCAAGGAATTCACCCCGCCGGAAATTTCCGCCAAAACCCTCCGCAAACTCAAGGAATCCGCAGAAGCCTACCTTGGCCACAAAGTGAACAAGGCGGTCATTACGGTCCCGGCGTACTTCAACGACGCCCAGCGTCAGGCGACCAAAGACGCGGGTCAGATCGCCGGTCTGGAAGTCATGCGAATCATCAACGAGCCTACGGCGGCCTCGCTTGCGTACGGTCTCGACAAAAAAGAAGAGCAGAAGATCTGCGTCTTCGACCTTGGCGGCGGTACGTTTGACGTCTCCATCCTGAACGTCGCGGAAGGCGTCTGCCAGGTCATCAGCACCAGCGGTGACGGACACCTCGGAGGCGACGACTTCGATAATGCGCTGGTCACCTACGTTGCGGACAATTTCCAGCGCGCCAACGGCATCGACCTCCGCAAGGATCCGATGTCCCTCCAGCGCCTTCAGGAAGCCTGCGAAAAGGCGAAGAAAGAACTCAGCTCCGCCGCTACGACGAGCATCAACCTTCCGTTCATCACGGCCGACGCCACGGGACCGAAGCACCTGATGGAAAACATCACGCGCGCTCAGTTTGAGCAGCTCGTCAGCTTGCTGGTCGAACGCTGCCGCGGTCCGGTCAACCAGTGCCTCCAGGACGCCCACATGAGTGCCTCGGAGATCGACGAAGTCGTCCTGGTCGGCGGTTCCACCCGAATCCCGATGGTCCAGGAACTCGTCAAAAAGATCTTCGGCAAAGAGCCGCACAAAGGCGTCAATCCGGACGAAGTCGTCGCCATCGGCGCCGCGATCCAGGGCGGTGTCCTCAGCGGTGAAGTCAACGACATCCTGCTCCTCGACGTCACCCCGCTGACACTCGGCATCGAGACCCTCGGCGGCGTCATGACGCCCCTGGTCGAACGCAACACGACGATCCCGACCACGAAAAAGCAGGTCTTCAGCACGGCTGAAAACAATCAGAGTGCCGTGACGGTCCGCGTTTTCCAGGGCGAACGTCCGATGGCCAACGACAACCGGCTCCTCGGCCAGTTCAACCTCGACGGCATCCCGGCGGCCCCGCGCGGTGTTCCGCAGATCGAAGTCTGCTTCGACATCGACTCGAACGGCATCCTGAACGTTTCGGCGAAAGATCTCGGCACGAATCGTGAAACGAGCGTCCGGATCGAGCAGTCTTCCGGTCTCTCTGATGAAGAGATCAAGAAAATGCAGCGTGAAGCGGAAGCCCACGCCGAGGAAGACAAAAAACGCCGTGAACTGGCGGAAGAACGCAACAAGGCGGAATCGATGTGCTGGAATCTCGAGAAGATGATGCAGGACAATGCGTCCGTCGTCACGGAAGCCGACAAAGCGGCGATCAACCCCGCGATCGAAAAGGTCCGTGAAGCCGTGAAGGGCGAAGACCTCGACGCCATCAAGTCGGCCGTCAGTGCTCTGGAACAGGCGTCCCACGCGTTCGCGACTCAGCTCTACCAGAAAGCCCAGGCAGCTCAGGGAGCGGCCGGCGCCCAGGCTGGTCCGCAGGGCCCCTTCGGCGGTGAAACTCCGAATCAGGGACCGAAACAGGACGACGACACGATCGACGCTGATTTTGAAGTGAAATAGTTCCGAAACCTTCAGCGTCGCGCCTCAAACGAGGTTCGACGCTGTTTTTTTGGACTTTTGAAAACTGGACAATATACTAGATTTAAATATTCGCGCTACTCTTCATTTTTTGCAGACTTTTTGATTTTTGAGAAATTTGGAGGAACAGACATGATGTTCAATCTGAACAAATTGACGGCGAAATCTCAGGAAGCACTCGCCAATGCACAGCAGACGGCCTCTTCGGCCAGAAATCCCGAAGTGACGGCACTTCACCTCCTCACGGCTCTTCTCCAGGAAAACGGCGGGATCGTCGAAATGCTGCTCGAGCACCTGAACGTCCGAAAAGAGCAGCTCCGCGCCATTGCGGAAGCGGAACTTCATTCTTTGCCGAAGATCAGCGGCGGCGAGATCGGCCTGAGCCGGGATCTGCAGAGCGTTCTGCAGACAGCACTGAACGAATCGGAGAAAATGAAGGACGAATTCGTCTCTACCGAACATCTGCTTCTCGCGTGTGCGAAAGTTCCTTCCGGAGCGCAGGAGGTCCTGAAGATCGCGCAGCTTTCGCCGGAAAAACTTCTCGCTGCACTCGCTCCTCTTCGCGGTTCCCAGCGGGTGACGGACCAGAATCCGGAGGGCAAATTCGCCGCACTCGAACGCTACGGGATCGACCTGGTAAAGCGTGCCCGCGAGGGGAAACTTGACCCGGTCATCGGACGCGATTCCGAGATCCGCCGCGTCATTCAGGTACTTTCCCGCCGCACCAAAAACAATCCAGTCCTCATCGGCGAGCCGGGAGTCGGAAAAACGGCCATCGCGGAAGGTTTGGCACTGCGTATCGTGGAATCGGACGTTCCCCAGTCTCTCAAAAACCACTCCGTCATCGCGCTGGACATGGGGGCGCTCGTGGCCGGAGCGAAGTTCCGGGGCGAATTTGAAGAGCGGCTCAAGGCAGTACTGCGTGAAGTCCAGGAATCCAACGGCAGCATCATCCTCTTCATCGACGAGCTGCATACGGTCGTCGGAGCCGGAAAAGCGGAAGGCGGATCAGATGCCGCGAATCTTCTGAAACCGGCTTTGGCACGCGGTGAACTGCAGTGTGTCGGCGCAACGACGCTGGATGAGTACCGCAAGTACATCGAGAAGGACCCGGCACTGGAACGCCGTTTCCAACCCGTCATGGTGGGGGAACCGACCGTTGAGGACACGATCTCCATCCTGCGCGGCCTGAAACCGCGGTACGAGGCGCACCATAAAGGGGTCAAGATCAAGGATTCCGCATTGGTCGCCGCCGCGAAACTCTCCAGCCGCTACATTACGGAGCGTTTCCTTCCGGACAAGGCGATCGACCTGATGGACGAAGCAACGTCTCGGCTCGCCATGGAGCTGGAAAGCGTTCCGGAACCGATCGACCAGATCCAGCGAAAGCTCGTTCAGTTGGAACTTGCGGCGCGTCAGCTTGCGGATGAAACGGAAGAGCACGCCAAAGTACGCCTTTCGGAGATCGAAAGCGAAATGCGCGAAAAACGGGAAGAGCTTGCGGAACTTCGCCGTCAGTGGGAGCTGGAAAAGGCCGGCGTCGTCGATACGCAGGCGATCCAGAATCAGCTTACGGCAGCGGAGCATGAGCGCGACATGCTCAACGCGGAGATCAGAAACCGGCAGTCGATGGGCAACATTCCGAACGAGAAGGATTTCCAGAAACTCTACGAGCTGGATCTTCTCTGCAAGCAGCTTGGCGCACAGCTGGAAAAAGCGTCTGCGGAGCAGGAAGAACTTGAAGAGAGCGAAAAGGAAAGCGGAAAACGCCGTCTTCTCCGAAAGGAAGTCGGTCCGGAAGAGATCGCGGAAGTCGTCAGTGCGTGGACGGGGATCCCGGTCTCGCGCATGATGGAAACGGAACGCGAAAAGCTTCTTGAGCTGGAAAAGCGTCTCCATCTGCGTGTCGTGGGGCAGGACGATGCCGTCAACGCCGTCTCGAATGCCGTGCGCCGAAGCCGAGCCGGGATCCAGGCGGAAAACCGGCCGATCGGTTCCTTCATTTTCCTGGGACCCACCGGAGTCGGAAAGACGGAACTCTGCAAAGCACTGGCTGAAGTCATGTTCGACGACGAAAACGCCATGGTCCGGCTCGACATGTCGGAATTCATGGAACGGCACACGGTCAGCCGGCTGATCGGTGCGCCTCCCGGATATGTCGGATACGAAGAAGGCGGCCGACTCACCGAAGCAGTCCGACGCCGTCCGTACTGCGTGATTTTGCTGGACGAAGTGGAAAAAGCACACCGCGATGTCTTCAACATTCTGCTCCAGGTCCTGGATGATGGAAGGCTGAGCGACAATCAGGGGCACACCGTCGATTTTTCCAACACGATCATCGTCATGACGTCAAACATTGGAAGCCGCGACATTCAGGAACTCACCGCGGCCGGAGCACCGGACATCGAGATCCAGGGAGCAGCACGCCATGCACTGCAGGAAGTTTTCCTTCCCGAATTCCTGAATCGTGTGGATGAGACGATCATTTTCCATCCGCTCGGCAAAGAGCAGATCGGAGACATCGTGCAGATCCAGCTTCGTCTGCTGGAAAAACGGCTCGCGGAACACGGGATCACTTTCGAGGCATCTCCGGCGGCAGTCCGAGCTGTCGCAGAAGAAGGATACGATCCGGTCTACGGAGCGCGGCCGCTCAAGCGTGTCATTCAGCAGCGCATCGAGAACCCGCTTGCGATCCGGCTCCTGAAGGAAAAGACGGTCGAAGGACTCCGCGTCAAGGTCGATTTCCAGCGTGAAATGTATGTTTTCGAGCTCCAATGAATCCCCGGCGAACTCCGCCTCATGGAAAATCCGCCGCATCCATTCCGAGACCGCTGCCTCAACAGTCCCCGCGTTTCTTTTTCGGATTCTTTCTGATCTTTTCGGAAAAGAAAAAACGGAAGGTCTGCTGGAGCCGCGGTCTCCTTTTTTTCTGAAACACCGCGTTACTCAATGCGCCGTCTTCCGCATCCCGTAAAGCTCTCCGATCCCATGAATCACGAAAAATTTCTAAAAAAATCCACATTTTAGTAAAAAAATCATTCAGAATTCTTGACAAAAATCGGTGTCCGAAGTATAGTATCTCTCAGGGGAAATGAAAAAAAATACCAACAGAAAACTTGATGGGGGGGAAAATGAAAAAAAACTCCGGCTTTACGCTCGTTGAGCTTCTGGTCGTCATCGCGATCATCGGAATGCTGGTCGGTCTTCTGCTTCCGGCGGTCCAGCAGGCGCGGGCAGCAGCACGGGCAATGCAGTGCAAGAACAATCTGAAGCAGGTCTCGATCGCGATGCTGAATCACGAAACCAATCAGCGTTCCCTGCCTGCGGGCGTCGGCGTTTACATCGACAGTACGGCACCGGATGATTGGGTACGCCGCACGTGGTTCTGGAACACGCTGCCGTATGTGGAACAGGGTGCACTTTACGCACAGATCCAGGCCCACTACTATGCGGACCAGCGCACGGGAGCCTACGACTACACGAACCTCCCGGGGAAGGAAGTCATCGTGCCGTCGTTTATCTGTCCGGACGAAATCGTTCGCTCGAAAACGAGCAACGGCTCGGGTTCCAATAATCAGCAGGGATTCCACGGCAACTACATGGGGAACGGCGGGAATAGGTACTTCAACGAAGGCGGACCGGAGCAAAGCGCGAAGCTCAACGGCGTCTTTCCGGCAGTCAAGGGGATCACACTCAGTTCGATCAGAGACGGACTTTCCAACACACTCTTCTTCAGCGAGATCCTTCTTGTGGAAGACGGTACGGTGGGGTCCGGAAAAGAAGACGTTCGCGGACGATACTATAATGGGCGGCATGCCGGCGTGCATTTTTCAACGCTCTACCAGCCGAACACTCGACAGCCGGACCGGCACAATTACTGCGTCAGTACGGAGACCTCACCAGGAACTTCCACGGGAACCAACGTCGTGGTTTCGGCTCGGTCTTTCCATACAGGAGGCGTTCATGCGTCCAGCTGCGACAGTTCCGTTAAGTTCGTCGCCAATGGCGTAGACCTTGAAGTCTGGCACGCGGTCGGAAGCAGAAACGGCAGCGAGACGGAAGGAGGACTCGAGTAAATATTTTGAGATCCTGCCGTTTCGAAAGAGTTCCGAAAGAGTTCCGAAAGAGTTCCGAAACGGTTTCGAAACGGCACCCGGACGATTCCGAGGATCCCACAGACCGAAAAAAAGATCAGAAAAGAAAAGGAAAAGAAAAAATGAAAAAATGGCTGATTTTGTCTCTCGTCCTGCTTGCTGGCTGCGGCGGAGGTGAGGAAAAGCGGTTTACCGTCACGGGAAATGTCTCGTATGCCGGAAAACCGGTCGAGACCGGCTCGATCTCATTCGTTCCTTCCGACCCGGCACTTTCGCCGGATGGCGCTCCCATCGTGAACGGCGCGTACTCCTGTGCGGTGCGTCCCGGAAAAATGAAGGTCCAGATCACCGGATCGAAGCGCGTGAAGCCGAAAAAGAAAGACGATCCGAATCTTGAACTCTACGAAGACTACATTCCGGCAAAATTCAATCTGGAATCCGCGCTGGAAGTTGAAGTGTCGGAAAACATGACGAAAGATTTCGACCTGAAGTAGTCTTTTCTGCCTCAATGATAAAAAGCCGGGTCCATCGATCCGGCTTTTTTAATGCACAACGCGAACCTTGCCGGGCAATTCCGAAGCATGGTTTTTCAGCTGATCCAGAAGTGTTTTCTTTGCTTTGCCCGTTCCCAAAGCAAGACCTGGAAATTTCAGGTTTCCTCCTGTCTTTTTCTAAAAATTTTCCGTGAAAGTCTTGACATTTCTCCCGATTTTCTTAAAATGAGAAAAATAAAGTAGATCTGTACTCTATTTTATTGCAGCGTACAGTCCCAGACAGGACCTGCCGCCAGCTTTATTTTGTCTGGAAACCGTTTTACCCCCCCATTTCGTATTTCGAGGAAAATATCATGAAATCGATTTTCGTTTTTGTTTGCGGGAAACATCCCACAGGTCTTTTTTCAGCTCTCCTGCTTTTTCTTTTGTTCTTCACCTCCTTTGCGGCACAGGCGGAAAGCGTCTGTCCTATCTGCCCGATCCCGCGGGAATATCGCGCCTCGGGAGAAACGCTGACGCTTGAAAATGCGCAGTCTGCCTCGATCATTCTGCCGGCTGCACCGGGAGATACAGGACAGTACGCCGCGGAACGGCTCCAGACACTCATCCGAAACCGTTTTCGTGTGGAACTGCCGATCGCGGAAAGTGAAACTCTGGAAAAAAATGGCTCGAAACTGGCGTTCGTGCTTACAGTGGATCCTAATGCGGTAAAACATGACGGAGAAAGTGTCGCCAACGGCTTCCGGATCTGGTTTGAGACAGTCGAAAAAGGGACCCGGATCCACCTTCAGGGAACCGACGCTCCGGGTTTGATCTACGCCTGTGAAGCGGCTTTCGGACTGATTTCGAAAAATCCGGTCACGGGAAAAGTTCAGATCGCAGAAGCAAAAGTTCGTGACTGGCCCTCCATTCCGTGGCGCGGGCGTCCGCATTCAGTCATGGCGCACCAGCTCGCGCCGGGGCAGCTGGATGCATACGTTCACGCACGGATCAACTTCGCGGACTATCGCGATAATCCGCGCGTGAAGGAAACGCTCACGATGCCGCCGCGCAAAGCGTCGATGGGGTGCCCTCCCGGTCAGCCGATCGATGCGGAACTCGCTAAGAAACTCCTGGCGGAATGCCATCGCCGCGGAATGTACGTTTACGGCGTGGCGTCGTGTAATCTCCCGGAAAACCGCTACGGTCTCCTGACGCAGACTTTCGATGAACTTCTGGATCTCGGCTGCGATGGGATCTGGATCTCGATGGACGACACGGGAGGCGGTTCCGATCCGGTCCGTCTCGCGGAATACGCGGCAGAGTACATGCGGAAAAAGGGGCTGAAAGGGCACGATGTCCTCTTTACGCCGGGGCTGCGTGAGTACCAGAACATTGACCTTCCGCTGAACCGCCGCATGGCACAGATCGAGACATTCAATGAAGCGACGTGGATCTTTACGCGGGTCCCGTGCGCCGCGGATGCCGAACTTGCGCGCAAGATCGGACTGAAAAAGAAAGTCGCGTGGTGGTTCAACTACTGCGAGACGAAGTATCCGGACCCGAAGGCGGGGTTTATGCACTCTTCGGCGATTTTGACGACACAGCGGAAGAACGGTCTGCCCTCGTACATGAATCTGCTTCCCATCACGCCGGGCTGGGGCTATCCTGAATTTGAAAAGATCCGCGACGCGGCGCAGCACGTGGACCACGTGAATCTCTGGGCCATGTGCGGCGGGTGGCCGTCGGAGTACGCCATCACCATGTTCGGGCACTGGGCGTGGAATCCGGAAAACTGCGACTGGCCGCATCTGCGCGATTCGATCTACTCCTTCGTCTGGGGACCGGGTCAGGTCGAGCTGATTCGGAAATTTGACGAAACGTACGCGGAACTCAAGACGCTCTACATTTTGCCGCGAAACTGGAGTTTCCGCACGCCGGACAATGGACTGGTGCGTCTGAAGAGTCCGGAAAATCGGGAACGTGCACTGGAACTGCTCGCCCAGCTGGACGAAATGGCCGCGGAACTTGCGGAAAAGGGACCGACGGAAACGGCACTGGACGCGGAACGGCTGGAGTACCAGTATATTGAGCCGATGCGCACTTCGCTGCGTTTCGCGCGGATCCAGGCGGAGCTGGACTACCCGGAATACGAATTCGCGAATTTTGAGCAGACGGCAGCCGCGCTGGCGATGGAAAAAGGTGAAGAGGCGGCGAATGCGTACCTTGCCCGCGTTCATGAAACAGTCTCGCCGCAGCTCGCGAAACTTTCAGAGGCTCTCCAGGAACTGAAAGACATCGAGCCGGTCCTGGACATCTGGCGTGCGCGTCTTGCTGCGGGAAAGACCGTGGCGGAACGGAAGGCAGCGGAACTCGAGAAGCGGAAGGCTGAGTGGGAAAAACTGACCCATCTGCACGTGAAGGAGATCTTCCCATTCCAGGACGCACCGGTCGAAGGGAATTTCGCGGCACTTTTCGACACGCTTTCAAAACCGAATATTCAGGACGCGCTTCAGGTCATCCCGGCAGATTCATGGAAAACGGAGGTTTCCCAGACGACGGGACCGTACCGGGTCGGAAAATTCCGCCGTGAGGGGATCGCCATGCCGACGCTGGCCGCCGTGATGGTCCCGCGGCACACGAAAACGAAATCCGGAGACGCCGGGTGGATCGAGCAGACGGTGGATCTCGGAGCGTTTTCAGACGCGGGCGGACCGCTTCAGGCGGAACTTTTCCTCACGGACACGCGGATCGACCACAAGTACCGGAATGTCCGGAAGATCGAGATCCTGGTGAACGGAAAAGTCGTCTGGTCGCGTGATCTTGCGGATCCGAACGCAAAAGACTGGTGCGTTTTCCCGGTGGAACGCGCTTCGGAAACGGACTCTTCCTGCCGCATTCAGGTCCGAGTGACGGAACTCCAGAATGTTTCCGACCACACGAGCTGGCTTTTCGTCGGCCCGCTGAGGATTGCGAAAACGGGAAGTGTTTCCGCAAATTAAAAGTCGTTTCAAAACGTGTCCTGCAAATCGGAACGTGAAATACGAGGGAGGGGACGCTCTGTCTCCTCCTGGTTCCGAATTGAAGCGAAACTTTGTTTAAAAGAGAAATTTTGATGAAAAAAAAGAAATTTACGGCATTTTTTCTTTTGGTCCTGGGAATGACGCTCTGTTTTGGCGAACTTTTTGCCGGGACTCCTGAAACTGGAGACGTTTCCATCCGTGCGGAAGGTGCGGAACTGCGTTTCATGGCGGCGAACATCTGGGGAGACTATTTCGGAAACCCCGTCGGACCGCAGCGGGAAGGGGCGTTCGCTGACGTTTTCCGGCGATACGCTCCGGATATCATCGCGCTTCAGGAGGTAACGCCGAACTGGTGGAAATCGCGTCTCTTCACGGATCTCGGCCCGGAATGGGGGACCGTGCGCGGAAAAAATGCAAACGGCATACGCAATTACGTCCCGATGCTTTACCGCAAAGACCGGCTGACGCTCCTCGATGAGGGATCCGTGCTTTTTCATGTGAAGCTGGACCGCAGCAAGGGGGTGACCTGGGCCGTTTTTGAAGTGAAGGCGACCAGAAAGCGCTTCATCGCGTTTTCGACGCACTTCTGGTGGAAATCCACGCCGGAAAGCGATCCGATCCGCGTCGAGAACGCTAAAATGATCCTCGCGGAACTCCAGAAACTTCAGGAAATCTGGAAGTGCCCGGCGATCGGCGGCGGAGACTTCAACTGCCGCATCGGAAGTAATCCGATGAAGCACTTCGCAGAAAATGGGTGGGTGAGTGCGCAGGAAGCTGCAGAGTCCGCGTCCCCTGAATGCTCCCACCACGGAAATCCTGTACGCGGCGAAGATGGGATCTACCGCGGTTTTCCAAGAAGGAAAGGAAACGTGAAAGCCAATTCGATCGACCACGTGCTCGTCGAACAGAACAAATTCCGCGTCCTGACCGAGCGCGTCATTCTGGACCCGGATGCTCTGGGTGCGTCGGATCACTCGCCGATCTACGCAGACGTCGCGTTTTGATGTCTGAGATCCGATGAAGTCCGGGAGGGCAAGATATTTTGAGCGGCATTTTCCCTGCGGAAGAGCAGAAGGTGAGTTTTTCATGAACCGAAATTGGCAAAATTTGCTTTTGATGTTTGGCGGAGCGTTCCTGACGCTGACTCTCAGAATGCCGCTTGGGGCGGAGGACACCTCTGCGGCCAATACGCCGGATCTGACCGGCCGGATCGAGTATCTCGGGATCCCGCTTCGGGAACGGTACCCGGACGGAGAGTTCGCATACGCGCGGAATGTCTGGACGATGCAGACACACGAAGGCAGGATCTACCTTGGCGCGGGTGCGTACGATAATTCGCCGCCGGCTGCGAATGCGGGACCGGTCCCGATCTTTGCTTTTGATCCGGAGACAGGAACGTTTGAGCAGGAGTTCACCGTTCCGGACGAGCAGGTCGGCGTTTACCGTGTTTTCTCGGACGGTCAGCTTTACGCACCGGGGATCGATCCGCGTGAAGGATGGGATCTGGGCAATTTCTACCGAAAGAAAAAAGACGGAGAGTGGGAGAAAGTCCGCACGTTCCCGAAAGGAATCCACAATCTGGACATGGCGGAGTTTCAGGGAAAGATCTTCTGCGGCTGCTATGGGATCGGGATCTCGGAGGACTGGGGAAAGACGATGGTCCTCCGCGAGGCCGGCGGGTACCGGATCCACTCTTTTTTCCAGTTTCCATCTGCTCTTTTTGCGTCGAGCGAACTTTACTTCCAGAAGTCGAAGTACACGGATGGTCCCGCAGCGCTTCTCTATCGGTACATGCCGGAGAAAAACGATTTCGCGCCGGCGCACCAGGACGTTTCCGAACTCCTTCCGGACACTCCGATCGAATTCACTCCCACGGAAGAGGAACCGCTGACGGTCTGCCTCGTCGGCACGACGCCGTTTCGAGACCGCGTTCTTTACCTGACCCGCCGATTCCGCTCCAAAGCTTCTGCGCAGCACCGGATGAAACCGTTCGGCGCGTACTCTGCGGAGGTAAAGGAGGACGGAACGATCCATTCAGTCCGGATCGTGCTTCCGGAAAACGTCCACGTGATGGACTTCACGACCTTCCGCACGGAAAGCGGGGTCGAAAAATGCGCGGTCCTCTTCTGCGATCGGATCCCGCTGACAAATGCGGGCGGATCGGACATTCCGAATGAACAGCCTGACGGAAAAGTACGGAACTTTGTCTGGGAATCGTCGGACGGCGTGAATTTCAGTCCGGTTTTCTCATTCGAAACGGAAACTTTTGTGCGTTCTTTTGCGTACCTGAACGGGTGGTTCTATTTCGGACTGGGGACCGGCATTCCGCGGGATCCCGAAACCGGGAAATGGACAGGAGGCGGTCTGCACGAAAAGTCCGGCATGATCCTCAGGATCCCGTTCTCCGTTTCCCCATAAGGAAACGCTCCCAAATGAGTCCGGAGGCGGAATTGACGTCAAAAAAAGAAAAGAAAATTGAAAAAATTTGAAAAAAAGACCTTCCGGCCTCCTTGCCCTTTCGCGCCAATGTGCTAAAATGAAGAATGGATATTTTCGTGCCGAAGCGGTTTGGGGATCTGTCGGTCCCTTGCGGAAACGGCAGCGTTTCGGCCAAAGCTCAAATTTTGTCGTTCGTTTTTTCAGGAGTTCAGAATGCGTCAGATGTTCATGATGCGGCTTTTCATCGTTTACCTTGCGGTCAGTCTCCTTGCGTGGGGCGGAAGTGTGCTCCCGCAGGCTGATTTTGGTTTTTCCGTGACTTCTGCTCTTATGGCCCAGGACACAGAGGAAGAAGCTGTGGAAGAAGACAGTGAAGAGGATGTGGAAGAGGACGGCGAAGCCGAAGATGCTGAAGCCGAAGATGCTGAAGCCGAAGATGCCGGGGAAGAGGCTGATGGGGAAGCCGCGGAAGACGAAGGCGAGGAAGAGGACGCTGCTGACGGAGAAGAAGCCGAAAGCGCAGACGAAGAAACGTCTTCGGAAGAGACCGGCGATGCCGACGCTTCCGCTGCAGCGATCCCATCAGCTCCAGCAGTTCCGACTACGCCTCAGACCGATCTGAAATCGATCTTCCGCACGATGGATTCCTTCGGCGGTTTCGCAGCACTCTGGAAGATCCTGGCGGCGATCATCATCTACCTTGCGTGGGTCTTCTCGACAGACTGGATGAGCACGGACTGCATACGCTACGGATTCAACGGAAAGAAATGGATCCCGACGGCATACGGCGCATTCTGGGGCGGCATGATCCTGTTCTGGGCCATTCCTTTCTTCTGGGTCAGCTATCTTTTCCTGGTCGCCGGCTGGGTCGTTCCGCTCGCGATGTTCGTCCGGATGCACAATCAGGATCTCTCCAGCGGCGAGCAGGTCCTCACACCGGAGCATCTCCGTTTCGTCTTTGCCCGCCTGATGTCCTACGTCGGCGTCAAAGTGGACACGAAGGTCCGCGACCGGCACGAAGTCGGTTTCCCGGTCGTTCTGAATCCGCACGGCAAAAACAAAGTGGACACGGAGCAGTGGCGTATCCAGGCCCGTGCACATGCCGGATTCCCGAACGCCCGCGAGATCATTTCCAAGCTGATGGTAGTCCATCCGGAAGGGTTCATGCTGGACTACACGGCAAACGGCGTCACGTCGCGCTATCTGCTGGACGGCGTCTGGAATTCCTCGGAAGCATTCACGCGTGAGCTGGCAGATCCTGCGCTCCAGGCACTCAAGATCCTCAGCGGCATGAAGCCGGAGGACCGGAAGAACAAACAGGAGGGCGCGTTCCGAATCGATTTCGAGTACGAGTATACTTACCCGGAAGACCGTCTCAAGGTAAAACAGGCTGAAGACGCGCTGAAAGCGACCTTGGCAGAAGAAAACAAAGCGAAGATCCGTGAAATGGAACGCAATGTCGAAAAGGCGAAAGAGGCGGTCCGTGCTCCGGAAAAACGCAAGCGGAGCGTGTTGGTCCACTTCACGACGCAGGGCGTTCAGGGGGGCGAGCGCGCGATCTTCCTCTTCGAGCAGGAAAAGATCCCGTTCAAGGCACTGGCAGACCTTGGAATGTCGGAGGAGATGGAACAGAAGATCCGTACACAGATGAAGGCGGAAAAGGGATTCATGGTCTTCTCCGCGCCAAATACTTCCGGTCTGCGCACGACGATGAAGCTCACGCTTTTGAAGACGGACCGCTACACGCGCGAATTTTATGAGATCGACGACGGCATTCACGAATACGATGAAGTGGAAAACGTCACGAAAGTTCCGATCCACTCGAAGGACATCGATTTCTGGCGCAGCGAAATGCGTTCCCTTTTCCTGAAAGACCCGAACGTGGTCATTGCGCGCGACATTCCGTCTCCGGACGTCATGAACGACATGCTGGACGAGATCGAAAATGAAGAGCGTTTCATGATCACGACGGTCCGTGCGAAAGACGCGGCCGAAGCGATCCTGCGCATCATGGCGACGAAATGCGATGCGGAAAAGTGGGTCCGCAATCTCAACGCGGTCGTCTGTCAGCGTCTGGTGCGCAAACTGTGCGAGCACTGCAAGGAAGCGTATCTGCCGCCGGTCGAGACGCTCCGTCAGATCGGCGCCACGGAGAAGATCCACATTTTCCGGACTCCGACGCCCGTTCAGCCCAAACCGGGAGAAAAACCGCAGGAACCGTGCCCGGAATGCCGCGGTCTCGGATATGCCGGACGCACCGCGATGTTCGAGCTGGTCATCATTGGCGACGAAACGCGCAAAGTGCTCCTTCACTCGCCGAAACTTGAGCTGGTCCGCGCCGCTTTGAAAAAAGACGGGAACCGCTTCATGGCCGCCGAAGGAATGCGTCTGGTCCGCGAAGGAGTCACCTCGCTTCAGGAACTCAAGCGTGCGCTTTCCTGAAACTGAAGTACGTTCGGAAACTGAAATCGTTCCGGAAACTGAAACATGGAATGTGGAACACCGCGTTTCCCGGCAAAAGAGTCCGGGAAACAGGACTTTTTTGACTTAAATTCAACCCGAAAAACAGGATAAGATAGCTCATGTTCACTGCCGTAGTTTTTTTCGTTTTTGCCGCCGTTTTGGGGTCTGCGCTGCGAGACGGACTCTGGTGCAATACGATCCGTTTCTTCAACATGGTGTTTGCGGGTCTCGTCGCGTCGTCTCTCGCTCCGGGAATCGCCGCCATGATCCGCTCGTTTTCGAGTTCCCGCGCGTTTTTCTTCAATTTCGCGATGCTGTGGCTCGTATTTTGGGTCGTCTGCGGCCTGCTTCAGGTCTCAACGAACAAACTGAGCAACGTGAAGGTAAAATTCGACCCGAAAGTAAATCTTTACGGCGGATATGCCGCGGCGTTTCTGCTTGCGTGCGCATACACTTCCTTCGCGATGTTCACGTTCCATCAGGCTCCGCTGGGAAAGAATTTCATGTTCAACGGCTTCCAGTCGTCTGAGCGTATGATGATGGGGACGGCTCCGGACCGCCAATGGTACACATTCTACTCGTACGTCGGCGGGGGTGCGATGGCGGGAAGCAACGAAGCGAAATCGTTCGATGAATACCGTTCCGGCTGCGACAAATTCCGCTCGGCCGTGGATGAGAACGTGCGCAAAACGGGCTCGACAGCCATCAACATGAACCTGAACTAGGCGGGGACGGTCACCGAAAGCCGTGGGACAGTGAACGCGGTTTCCCGGTACTTTAAAAGTCAAAGGAGAAACGATGGAACATTTGGAAAATATGGCGGAAGAAACGCGGGACGTGAGCGTCACGGCGATCGCGGGAGGCGTTTTGTCTCTGACGTCGCCTCTGGTGCTTCTTTCGGACAAAATGCTCTTTCTGCCGATCACGGCACTCCTCCTCATCTGTGCGGCACTCCTTTCCATGGCGGTCCGCAGGCAGGCGATGATCGGGCGGAATGCTGCGGTTTGGGGACTTTATTTCAGTCTGTTTTTCATCGCAGCCGGCTGGGTCTCTGCAAAAACATTCCGAAACAGCGAAGTCGAATCGGCCAAGCACTTTGCTTCCCAATGGTTCCAGCTCATGACGACCGGACGGCAGCTGGAGGCGCTTCAGCTGGAAAATCCGCGGCTTCAGCGGGCGAAGGGGGTCGGGATCCTGCGCCGGTACACGACAGAGCAGAGCTACATTGACTCCTACGATGCATTCATGAAAAACGATGCCGTGCGCTGCATTCTTCGTGAATTTCAGGATGCGGAGATCCGTTTCGTGAAGCTGGAAAACATTACGTTCAGCCGTCGCCTCACGTCGTATTTCGTCGTCTTTGAATTGGCGAAAGGGGAGGGACTCATGCGAAAATCGCGTCAGTTCAGGATTCAGATCGCCGCGGCAAAAGAGTATCCGAAAGAAGGAGAACGCGGCCAAAAACGCTACGAGTGGACGACGCGGATCGTCGAGGTCCTCTGAGCCGTTTTTTCAAAATAGATCGTTCATCTTCGAATTTTAGCGGTACGCAAGTGCCGCTTTTTTTGCGAAGAGATCCGGAAAAACACCGGCACGCTCTGCCAAAATTGGCGAGATACTTTTCGGGATCCAGATGCTTCTTTCCGATCAAATAGTGTAGAGAAGCTATTTTCTTTGAAATTTTTGAGTTCTCGAGCTGAAAATTCCAAAAAAGTCTCTGGGGGTGAATTGAAATTTTTTCAATCTGTGGTAAAATGATGGAAATTTTGAACGTTTCCGTTTCATTCACCTTTTTTAATTGCGAGATCAAAACCATGTTCATTTCTCTTGACTGGCTTTCGGATTTTGTGGACCTGTCGGACATCACGCCGGAAAAAATTGCGAACCGCCTCACGCTCGGCACTGCCGAAGTGGAAGGGATCGAAACGGTCCACCGTTTTGTGAAGGGACTTTTTGTCGGAGAAGTGGTCCAGGCAGAGAAGATCTCGGTCGCGAAAGAAGACGGGACTGAAAAAACGCTGACGGTCTGCACGGTGGACTGCGGCGCGAAAGGGACTTTCCAGACCGTCTGCGGCGCGCCGAACTGTGCGCTGGGCGTGAAGGCTCCGTTTGCTCCCGCAGGTGTGAAGCTGGGCGATGTCGAGATCACGGAGACCGAGTTGGCCGGACACAAATCGCAGGGAATGCTCTGCTCGGCGAAGGAACTGAATCTTTCGCATTGGCACGAAGGTCTTTTCCGCATTCCGGCAAGCGTCGCGAACGGCACGCCGATGGAAGAACTGATCCCTGAGACGGACACGCTCATCGAATTCGACAATAAAAGCCTCACGCACCGTCCGGACCTGTGGGGGCATTACGGTTTCGCGCGGGAATTCGCGGCTCTTTTCCACCGCGAACTGAAACCGCTTCCGCAGATGGATCTCGCGCAATTCGAGAATCTTCCGAAGATCCCGATCCGCATCGACGACGAATTTGCGTGCCCGTGCTATGGCGCAGTCTCGATGGAAATGAGCCGGATCCCGGTTTCGCCGGTGAAGATGCAGTACCGTCTGCATTCGATCGGTCAGCGCACGTTCGATCTGATGGTCGACGTGACGAACTACTGCATGTTCGAGCTTGGTCAGCCGACCCACGCGTTTGACGGAGACCATGTGGACGAGATCCGCGTCGCGAAATTCTCGCAGATCATGCAGGAAAAGAACGCATTCCCGGAAGACGGCACGTTCACGACATTGGACGATCAGGCGCGGAAAATGCTGCCGGACGACCTGCTCATCACGAGTTTCGACGGGGAAACGATCACGCCGATCGCGCTTGCGGGCGTCATGGGCGGTCTGGAAAGTGAAATTACGGAAGACACACAGCGCATCGTACTGGAATGTGCGAACTTCCACGCCGCGACGATCCGCCGTACTGCCGTGCGTCTCGATCTGCGCAGCGATGCGTCCCAGCGTTTTGAGAAGAGTCAGCCTCCGATGAACACACGGGTCGCGGCCGGACGCATCCTTCAGCTTCTGGAAGATTCCGGCGTTGATTTCCGCGTCACGAGCGCGTATTCCTATGCCGGCGACGAGATGACCGAGTTCCGGCCCCTGACGCTTGCGCCTGGAGTGTTGGACCGACTTTCCGGGATCCAGCTTCCGAAAGATCAGATCCTTGGGATCCTGACGTCTTTGGGATTCCGTGCGGAATTTGATGCCAATGACGCGCTTCAGGTCCAGATCCCGCCGTTCCGCAGCCGAAAAGACATTTCGATCCCGGAAGACATCGTGGAAGAAGTGCTTCGCGTTTTTGGATACGACGAGATCCCGCCGGTCATGCCGAAGATCGAGATCAGCCCGCTGCGCGTGAGTAAGGAAGTGCGTCTCGAGCACAAAGCGCGGCATCTGCTGACACTGGCGCATAATTTTATCGAGCTGCACAACTACAGCTGGTTCGACGATAACTGGAACAAAACACTTGGTTTTGAGCCGGTGGACACGATCGAGTTCGCCAACCCGACGACCTCCTTCAACCGTTTCCTCCGCACGACGCTCATGCCGGGACTTCTGCGTCTGGTCGGCAAAAATCGCGGCTTCCGCGATCAGTTCCGTTTTATGGAATTCGGGCACGTTTATTCGCTTCTGGACAAACCGGAGTGTGAGGACCTGAACGCGGACCGTACGCTTCCGAACGGGATCTCGACGCGGACGAAAATGCCGATGGGACGCTGTCTGGAACGGACGCACCTGGCGGGGATCAGCTACGCAACAGCCGCCTACGGCACGCTGGAAGACCACTACCGCACAGTGAAGGGTGCGTTGGAAGACCTCGGAAAACTCCTCGGCACGACCTTCTCCTTCATCGCCGGAACGCCGGAAAAGGCCCTCGCGGGCGGTGCCTCTGCGCCATGGATGCAGGACGGATACTGGGTCGAGATCTTCCAGGGAGATGCCAAAGACGGAAAGAAAGTCGGTGCGCTCGGCGTGCTGGACGGGAAATTCCTCAACACGGTCGTCTCGGAAGGCGGGCAGGTCGTGTGGTTTGAGCTGGAGTACTTCAAGCTCGACACTCCGCTCTTCCCGGAACTGAAATTCAAAGGCATGCCGGTCTACCAGGGATCCTGGCAGGATTTCTCGCTCGTATGGGACATCGAAAAGGGTTACGCGGCTCTCGATGAGAAACTTGGTGAATTCACGCATCCGCTGCTCAAGGGACGCGATTTCGTCTACTTCTACAAAGGGAAGGGCCTTGAGAAAACGCAGGGAAGCTATACCTGGCGCCTCTGGCTCGGTTCGGACGAACGGACGCTCAGCGGCGAAGATATTGACGACTTCCGCACGAAGTGGCTCGAATTTCTCAACAAAGAGGGGATCGCGATCCGCGGCTAAATTCGTAAATTCCGTCTGAATTCAAGAAGGAAGTTCTTTCAAAGTCTCCTGAACGTCTCGCTAGCTAAAACCCCTCCCTTAAAAGGGAGGGGTTTGCGTATCTTTTCACGACAGTGACCAACGGGAACGGATTCATGCCCTTGCGCGGAAGCGCAGTCTGCCCGCCGCGGCTCGCGGCCTCCCTTAAAAGGGAGGGGTTTGCGTATCTTTTCACGACAGTGACCAACGGGAACGGATTCATGCCCTTGCGCGGAAGCGCAGTCTGCCCGCCGCGGCTCGCGGCCTCCCTTAAAAAGGGAGGTTTTTGCGTATCTTTTCACGACAGTGACCAACGGGAACAGATTCATGCCCTTGCGCGGAAGCGCAGTCTGCCCGCCGCGGCTCGCGGCCTCCCTTAAAAAGGGTGGTTTTTGTGTATCTTTTCACGACAGTGACCAACGGGAACGGATTCACGCCCTTGCGCGGAAGCGCAGTCTGCTCCACCGCAGTTCACGATCCGGCATGGCGGAAGAACGGTTCCTCTCCATCTTCATAAATCCGCGGATTTGGGTCGAAATCGCGCTCATAGTATTCCTGCGAGTACTGCTCGTGTACGTGCACAGTACCAAAGACTTCATTCTCGATATTTTCCAGCGGAGCTTCCGGATCACACGGCGAGTGCGGCAAACGCGGCGAGTGAAGAGAGTCCTGTACGGCACGCGGAGGCATGGGGCGCTGTTCGCTGTCTGCCAGAAACGTCGGCGTGTTGCCAAAATACTGCGCCTCCGGCGGAATACCTTCTTTTGGGCTGAGCATTTTTTCGTCGTTCATTTCTTTTTCTCCTTTCCTGGCTTAAAAACCCCTGAAAAACAGATCGCCGACCATTTCATTCTACATGAATAGAAAAGAGAAAGTCAAGAAAACAAAAAAGCTCACGAACGTTTCCATTCATGAGCTTTTGAGCGAAGTCGACGGGACTTGAACCCGCAACCTTCGGCGTGACAGGCCGACGCGCTAACCAATTGCGCTACGACTCCATGAGTTCGATAAAAATTTGATTCAAAGCGAAGTCGACGGGACTTGAACCCGCAACCTTCGGCGTGACAGGCCGACGCGCTAACCAATTGCGCTACGACTCCGTGAGTACGGTAAAAATTTGAATCAAAGCGAAGTCGACGGGACTTGAACCCGCAACCTTCGGCGTGACAGGCCGACGCGCTAACCAATTGCGCTACGACTCCAATTCATGCGTAAAGTATAGCGAAATTCCAATTTTTCGCAAGGGGGGGGGGCACTATTTTTACGAAAATTCCCCAATTTCTCCGTTTTTTTTCGGGAGTTTCTTCCAGAATCAGGGATTTGGATTCAAACTCCACGGCGCAAACAGGAACGCTGCGAGGTCACCTGACCGGATCCGCAGGATCTCGTCGATCCAGGCATCCAGAAGCGTCGGCTGATGGACATTCCGCTGAACGAGTTCCAGATAGTCTGCTGTTTTCAACGCGGCACTCGCAGCCCCCTCAGCATCCAGCGGCCAGCTCTGGACCGCAGTCTCAAGAAGTACGCGCCACTCTTCCGAAGCAGCACCGTCGGCAGGCTGGAATCCTGAAAGCCGGAAGGAAAGGCGGCGAAAGAAATCCGATACCGTCTCAAGCATGACGCGGAGTCGTGCACGGCGCAAAGCCGGAACTTTCCCCGCAGATTCAAGTTGCTGATCGATCTCGCCAACAAGCGCATCTCTCTCCCGAACACCTTCCGCCAAAAGCCGCAGAAATCGGTTCCGGAACTCCCAGAAATCCGGGTCCGCCAGCGCAAGTGCTTCCTGAATGCTTCCGTTTGAGTGTGCGGCGATCCTGGGAATGAGTTCCTCGCGGATCACGTCTCCTGCTCCATCTTTGGAAGCTGATTTTCCTGCGGTTTTCCCCACAGACTTCCCTGCATTTTTCCCAACGCTCTTCCCTGCGGTTTTCCCAGTCCGTTTCGTCTCCTTTTGCACAGAAACAGCCTCGGCAACCGACTCGGCAAGCGCGAGCTGTTCGGCACGTTTCTGGTAAAGGATCGATTCGACGACAGGGATTTCCAGCGGTGAAAAACGAAGGATCTGGCACCTCGAGCGAATCGTAGGCAATTGCCGTGCCGCACTCGTGCCGATGAGAATCAGGATCGCGTTTTTCGGCGGCTCTTCGAGTGTCTTGAGCATCGCATTTGCCCCTTCCAGATTGAAGTAGTCCGCATCGTCAATGATGGCGATCTTGCGTTTCTCGTAAATCGGCTTTTTCGCCAGTTCACTGCAAAGCCCAATCTGCCGCCGTGCGTCCTTCGGCCCAATGAATAGATCGATCGGAATGAACGCCCGATCCTCCGGCTTTGAAACGTAAAGAATGTCCGGGTGCTCATGCGCCAGAGCCTGCCGGCACGACATGCATTTGCCGCAGGGTTCCATCAGGCGCGGGTCGTTTTTTTCGCACTGAAGCGTCATGGCGAGACGTTCCGCAAACATTCGCTTCCCGATCCCAGACGGACCAAGAAACAGAAACGTGGACGCGATCCGTCCCTGCGCGATCGCACGCTGAAAACGCCGCACGATCTCGTCGTGCCCTTCAATTCCAAACCAGCTCATGAATTTCCAACCCGGTCAAGTTTTTCGCCCGGTTTTTCCTTAAAATAAAATCAGAAAAACCCCATCTCTCTATTTCATTTTAATCCAGAGTTTTTTTTTGTCAAGTTCTTTTTCCTCAGGCAGTCTGATTTCCAAAAATTTTTCTGCGGTCCCCTCTGCATCTTTTTTGGCAGAAATCGCGCACTTTTACAGAATGTACCGAAAAAAAGAGCATCCCGGAGAAATCCGAAATGCCCGTTCAGGTGCGATTTTCCCCAAAATACAGATCAGTACGCCTTCACGACGAATTCCTTACGCCCCGGCTTGCGCAAAAGTGCGTTGGCGGCGGCGCAGTTCGTGAATTCTTCCGTCGCGGAATCGAATTCCAGTGCCGTTCCGAGTGTGAATTTCACGTCTTTCGCGATATTCAGGGCCGGAATGGCGTGCTGCACGTTCGCGAGCATTCCGTCGAGGCACTTCCGGAAGATCGGATGTCCATCCGAGATCGAAAGGCATTCCGCCAGCGACGCTTCCCGACCGGTCCGGTACGAGATGTTTCCGAGATGGCAGAAGGCTGCAGAATAGTGCCCTTCGCGAATCGGCGCATTGAGTTTTTCCGGCGTCCCGGCCCGCACGCAGTCGATGAAGTTCACAAAATGATTCCCCTGCTCCACCTCGTCAAATTCAACGTCGAGAGGCTGTGTCTCTCCGGAATTCGAGATGAACGAACCACGCGAGATCATCCCTTCATCCGTGAAGAACTGGGCCGTCTCGATCGGTTTCCATTCGCTGTCCTGACGGCGCACATTGCAGGACGAGAAATAGCACGGAATGCCGTTCATTTCGTAAAGGACGCCCTGGATCGTCGGCGTTTCACCCTGATCGCGGTACTGCGTCTGGACGGAAGAGACGATGCGCGTTCCGAAAGCCGTGATCCTGCGTGCGTGCTCGTACGGATTCCCCAGCGCAAGCCGGCACAGATCGAAGAAATGCACGCCGTTGTTTCCGATCTCGCCGTCCCCGGTGTTCCAAAACCAGTGCCATTTGTACGGTACCAGATTCGCATGGTACGCCATCGCATCGGCGGGACCGAGCCACAGATCCCAGTTCAGCGTCGCCGGCGGCTCCTGGACCGGCTCAAAACCGATGCCGTTGCGCGGTCGGTTCGCGTGCGCAAAAACTGCGGTCGGCTTACCGTACTTTCCGCTTCGGAATGCAGCGGCTGCCTGATGCCAGGAATTCGAACTGCGGTTCTGCGTCCCGTGCTGGATGCAGACGTTAAATCTCTGCATCGCATTGACCAGCTGACGCCCTTCAAAAACCGTGTGCGAGCAGGGTTTCTCCACGTAAACGTGTTTCCCCGCCTCAGCAGACCAGAGCGTCAGGAGCGAATGCCAGTGATTCACCGACGCCACAGAAACCGCGTCGATCGATCGGTCCTCAATGATCCGGCGGGGGTCTTGAAACGCCTGAATTTCCGTCCCGGTCTTCTCTTCCCAGCGTTTTTTCGTACTCTCAGCACGGATCTGATCGGGATCTGCGACGGCGGCGAGCTGGATGTTCTCCATCTGTGTGAACTCCTTGCAGTGGTCATTTCCACGGCTTCCAACACCAAGAACGCCCACGCGGATCCGCTCATTCGCGCCCTTTGCTGAGGCCGGAAGGTACAGAATGCCCGAAGAGACCGCAGTGGTCACCAAAATGGAAGATTTTATGAAATTTCGGCGGGTCAACATGATTTTTTCTCTCTATTCTAAATGGAAGGAAATTCGATGGGCAGAAAAGCCCCTTTTTTCTTATTTTACCAAACAGACTCTTAAAAGTCAAGCCCCTTCCAGCCGCAAAAACAGAAACACCAATACAAAAACATCAAAACATCAAAACATTAAAACATTAAAACATTAAAAAGTTTTTGAAGGGAGAGTCTGAGAGGGAAACAATTTTCAAAATGTTTCCCTCTCACGAGCGCGGCCTCTTCACGGGCAGCCAGACGGCTCTCGAAGAGTGCCGTCGCGCGTGGGACCTTCAGCCAATGATCTCAACTCCTGAATTCTCAAACAGATCGAAAATTTTATGAAAAAAGAAGCTGCGCATCCGCACTCAGGCGGTCCCCATTACTCACTGACGCAGATATTTGCGTCCTCTGCGAAATCTTTGTACCTCG
>JAGBAA010000050.1 GCA_017939795.1 Thermoguttaceae bacterium | reverse complement strand
TCCGGTCGTTTTGTACCCCGACCGGATCGTCGAGGCTGTGTAGCCGATCACCCATTTTTTGTTGAGTGTTGAAGAGCCGCCGAATTCCAAAGCCCGAAGAATGTTTCGGACTTTGGAACCTCCGAGCTTTTCATCCACGTAGATTCGGATGGTTCCGGAACTCTGGGCCGATTCTTTGGACCAGAAAACGGCCTCCCGAAGCCAATGGTCGCGCCAGCCCGGAACATCGCTGGGGTGGGAACGGGGACCTTCCCCCGGTTTGGAAGGTTTTCCCCAGCGAACAGTGCCGGTGTCCCTGATTTCCCGAACGGCGCTTCGGCCGCCTCTTCCCCCCTGGGAAGCGACGGCTTTTTTTCCCCTCATGAATTCGGTGGGGGATTTCGTCAAAGGATACCAGTCATTCTGACGTTTCCCCCACGCGAATATTTTATATTCGACGGGTTTTACGTCTCTCTGACTATTGCTCCTTCGGATCCGGCTTTTCACTTTCCTCCAGAGCCATATCGAGGCCTGGACCGCATTTTGAGGAACCTTCTTTTTGACGGTCTCTTTCAATGGTTTCCAGTTTCCCTTCATGATCTCCGGACTATGACTGGAAATGATGAGCCATGTATCGGAACTTCCGCGCCTTGCCATTTCGCCTTCCTTTATGAAAAAAGTCTGCGCATTTCTTCGCCGATCCTTCTTTTCGTTTCCGGATCATGAATGACCTGATCCTGCTGAGGAACTTCGCCTTCCGTTTCATCTTTGGGAACGAATCGGTCGAGCGGGATCCATTCTCCACAAAACCGGCTTCCGGTATTGATCATCATCGCCATCATCGCGCTGGTCCGTTCCCAATCCGCGCGGATTTTGGAAGACGCCATCCAGTCAAGTTCCCGAAGAGTGAACGGCCCCGGCTCCATGGAAAGGATCCCGGCATACTGCCAGATCAGTTTCCAGACCCGTTTTCCAAAGGGAACGTTTCGTTCTTGAGCTGTTCGAGCATCTGCGCTCTTTCCTCCCTCATCGCGTCGACCGCCTTCCGAAGAGCCGTCCCTTCGAGGTTCGGGAAAAAATCGGCAAGTCCCTCCACGATCGCGGTTCCCGCTTCAAAAAGCGTGTCGCCGGTATGGAGACTTTCGAATTCTTCGCGTGTCTTTTTGTTTGCGGCCGCGTATTCCTGATTGAGTGTCCAAAGAATATCGACCAAAAGGATCGGATCCTGAAAAAGGCTTGGGATCGTTGAACTGTCTGCGATATTCAAAAGGTCGAATGGATGTCCATCTTTGGTCCTGACCTGCTCCCGGATCTTTTTCAAAGAGCTGACGGTGAAACGAATGGGCCATGAAAAGCCGTTTTTATCCTGATAGTTTGCCATGTTTTTTCCTTTTTTGAATGAAATATGAATGGAAGGTCTTCCGCCTGAAAAGGTTCCGGGATCCGAAACCGCTCCGGATCCCGAAATTTCATCCGTTTCTACGCCTGCGACCATTCGACTTTACGTCCGACGAAAGTAGGTTTCAGTTCCACGCTCCACGAGATCACCTTCCCGTTCTCGCGCGTTTCGTCCATCTTGGAGACGATGAAGTCTCCGTCAATGTTCCCCAGTGAGGAATCCGAAACGTAAACGGAAACGGCTTCTCCCGACGAAAACGCGCTCATGACTTTGGAAATGTCGGACGGATACGCGCCTTCTTCCGTTTGAAAGTTTTTCATCGTAAACGTGATCCCGATGTCGATCTTTCCTCCGAGATAGGCTTTCACCATTCCCGTGATCACCATGTCGAGTTCTTCCTGTTCTCTGGTGATCGTCAGTGACGGCCCTGAAATGTATTCGAGCCGGGTCCCTCCGGACGCAGTTGAACCCGCGTCTCCGATCGTGATCTCTCCGTCGATCCCGTACTTCGGAGCATAAATAGTCGTACTCATTTTACTTTTCCTTTCATGGATAGGGTACAAAAGTTTGAACTTCCAAATCGAAACCGCAGTCTGCGATTCGATACGCTGTCAATGTTTCCGGATCGGCGATCCCCGCCGGTTCCGCTTTCGTGATGGTGAATTCCTGGTCATCTTCCGCTTTCCAGCTTCGGAATCCCGTCAGGAAGTTCTGAAGAGCTTCAAAACATTCGACGGTCTGCTGAATGTTGACCTCATCATCACCGGCTTCGGAAAGTCTTTTCAGGACGGCGATCCTCAAAGAGACGGTCTTCATGACTCCCGCCTGCATTTCTTCCGTATCCGTTCGACAGTCCTGCAGAAAGACGGCAAGATAGACGCCGGCTTCCGGCGAAAGGCTGCTGACGGCAAATTCCGGACACCAGGTCCGGATCATGTTTTCGGACGGGATCCCCAAAATGTCGGAAGCTCCTTTGAGTTCCTCCAAAAGTGTTTCGATCGTCTGATTGATGACTTTTTTCATGATTCTGTCCTTTGCGCGTAGATGGCCATGATATTTCTCCCGGCTTCCGAAAAGTTCCACGCTCTCTGATTCGGCCCGGCGATCACTTCCCAAAAGATCGAACTTCCCCCCTGCCCGATCTCTTCGATCCGGTCTCCGGGTCTGGGAAGGATCTCCTTCCCATTGACTGTGAGTTCCTCTTTCAGGATACTGATCTCCATTACGGTTCGATTCAGAGAGACTTTCAACACTTCTTCCGTCTCTTCGCTGACGGAATCAAAGATCGCGCAAAGTTCCGCTTTCGCATCTCCCTGACGATAGATGATGTTCCGTCCTTCCGCTTTCTGGAGCACTCTCCAAAAGCGGGTTTTCAGGATCCGGTCCAGTCTCGTTTCGATCGGCAAAGCCATTTCTATTCTCCTGTGCTTCCGGTCCAGCATTCGATTTCCGCCGGGTGCGGTTCGCCTGCAGGATCGTAAAAGGAATAGACTGCTGCATATTTCCGATCATGTTCCGGAAATGGAAAACAGTTTGCCGCCGAGATCTGGTGTTCAAAATTGAACGTTTCTCCAGTGTGCGGGGAACTCTGTTCCGATTCCAGCACGCATTCCAAAGGAACGGTGATCTGTTCGTGACCGGAAACGGGAAAGCGTTTTCCCATCACTTCCTGATAGACGGTGTACTGGATCCGGGAGATCTCATCTCTGGAGATCAGCGTCCCGAAACAGTCGGTGATCTTCATTCGGATGACGATCCCTCCATAGGGGGAGACCTGATTCAGATCGCTCATAGGTGGACCTCCGTTCTCATGTTCCATGAAGGAGCGGTTTCAATATGAAAATTCCATGAAGGAGCGGTTTCGATATGAAAATTCCAGTTGTTCGGAATTTCCGAACTGCTTCCATCCGCGATCGCGCTGATGGTCTGAAAGTGCCAAAGAGAGCGTCCTTTGGGAATTTTCCGAACCGGCTGACCGCAAAATTTTCTTGCTGCGCTGAAAAAACTTTTCATTCATGGACCTCCGTAATGATCCCGTCAGCGTCGCGCGTCACGTTAAATGTTCCGATCACGGAACCGTTGGAAGCATACGCGGTCAGCGTATTTCCGGAGATCTTCCATCTCGCGATCAGCGCAAAGATCTTTTCGAGCAGGCCCGTCACTTCGGAAAGATCGATCCCGTCGGCATTGACGGTCACTTCCACATCCTCCGGCTTCGCCAGAGTGTCCATTTTGGACAGTACTTCGGAAAGATCAACTTCCTGCGTCGTGACCTGGACCGTCTGCGTCGTCGTGGTGAGTTTCACATCCTCCGGCTTCGCCAAAGTGTCCATTTTGGACAGTACCTCCGAAAGATCAACTTCCTGTGTCGTGACCTGAACGGTCTGCGTCGCGGTCGTGAGTTTCACATCCTCCGGCTTCGCCAAAGTGTCCATTTTGGACAGTACTTCGGAAAGCCGGGTTTCGATCGCCGCGATCCGTGCTTCGGTCCAAAGACAGGAAACTGACGAACTTCCGCCGGTGTTATCTCCGCCGGTGCCATCATCTCCGGAAGTTTCATCCGCTGTGAAGGCGTACGTTTTCGCGGAAAGCTCATCGTAGGTCGATCCCGCGAGTTCGGCGTATGTCATGTCTGCCATCGTTTACTCCTCTGAAACATACGGATCCTTTGCGCTCTGCAAATTCCCGCTGAGGTCCAAATATCGATAATTCATGAACCATCGGTCCGCGTAGGTTTTCCCCGTTAAGGTGGAAACGAATTCCCCCTGCCCGCAAAGTGAAACGAGCGGACTGTAAACTTTCGCGAAATCGGGATTGATGAAAAGCGTTCCGAGCCATTGATCGCAAACATGAGCCGTCCCCCAATGTTCGCGCCGAAGATGATCCGCGCAAACTTTCGCGAATTCCGGGCGTATCATGATCGCGTGCGTTCCGTTAAAATAGCGCGGTCTCAAAACGTTTTCGGAGATTTGTTTCGGCGTGTAAAGCGCACCCTGACAATTTACGGGGCCGAGATTGAGATACTGCCAATCCTGCGGAACTTCCGCGAGAAAGAGATCGAACCGCTCATTGAAATCGGGCCGGAAAATGCAGTCATCCTCAAAGATCAAAAAGTCTTCGGTACCATTCGCGCAGGCCTCAAACATCTCGATGAAGTTCAAAGCATTCGCCCAGTATCTCGCCGGAGTTCTCCACCATGACGGAATTTGAACATCATCCGCGGTTTTCGCGTCCCAGCGTTCAAACTTCGGAAGTGATTCCGGGTAATTCTTTGTGAAACTCTCAAGACGTTCCGTATCGGCCGCCATATTCAAGCAAAAAACTTTCATGATTTTCCCTTTCTTTCCTTTCTTTCAGACTCAGGAACCTTCGCCGGAATAGCTCGATACCGCGCCGATCACGGTTCCGAAAACGCCGACCTGAAGCACTCCGGAACCTGTGTTTTGCATGTAAAGTTCCCCGTTGGAGTAGTAAAATTCAGCGGAAACATAATAAGAATCCCAATACTCAGGAGATACGTAACCGGAGCTTCCGGGATAGAGGATCAGTGAACATTCCTGAGTAAAACCGGATTCCGGATTAAGTATCTGTAGTTTCAGGACCGCCATTCCTCCGGACGGTATCTTGCAGATCCGGTTATAATCTGCGTAAGATGAATACCCTGGAATGGTCATCGACTTCATGAAACTGAAACCTCCGGCCATCATGCCGTTTCGGTCGGAATTCGTTGCTACAGCATCCATGACATCTGCCTCGCAGTTATACCCGCCCGCAATCGTCAGGCCGTGCCCTTTTGCGATATTTCCCGTTCCTCCGACCGCGGCTGAATGTTCGCCTGTCGCGGAATTGGAACCCTTTCCGACCTTGACCCCGGAAGAGGTATCTGTACTTTGCTGGCTGATCAATTCCGCCAAAGTTTTGAAGTTTTTGACAATATCGCCGCCGACAGTGCTTCCGTCCGAAATCGTATCTGTCCCTGAATTTGGAACCGTGACGGTGTTATTGTAGAGATACTTGCTCATTCTGTTTCCTTTCTCTGTTTCTGGATCCTGAGATTTTTGAGTCTTTCTTCCAGCTCCCCGACTTCTCCAATTCCGTGGGAAATAGAGACTGTCAAATAGAGTTCCTCAAGCTCACTGACCGCTTTTTTCGTTTCTTTCGTCAATTCTTTCAAACTTTCGTTCATTTTTGTCATCATGAACCAAACGACAAATCCTACGATCGCCGTGCTTCCAACGCCTTCAAGGATGGAAGGTGTGCCAAGTTCCGCGTTTCCAATAAGGAAAACGGTTCCCAGCGATAAACTCCAGATAAAATTGTCGTACATTTTGGGGTTCTCTACTTCCACGGGTTGAGTGTCGGATCGATATTCCGGCTGAAATCGGCTTCGGAATAAACGACGGCGCAAAGGTCGAAAAACTGTCCCTGGATGAACTTTCGAAGCGTTTCCATCGTCATCCATCCTCCGAAAGCCGGGGAACCGTCTTCTGCCGGATAGATCTCTCCGTGGGAGTTGATCCAGAAAATGTATTCCGTCCCTCCGACGTTCTGAAAGCCTCCGAAAGCGGTCGCGTGCGCCCACCGCTGACTGGAGACCTCGACTGTTTCCACGCCGTTTGCGTCGCGGATCCTTCCATCTTTTACCGCGGTACAGTTTCCGACGATCGCCGAATATCCTTTTCTGCAAAGTGTGAAAAGGATCTCCGGGATCTCTTCTTTCGGTCCGTCGTAAAGGGAGATCCCGATCTGATGTCTCGCGGCGTTTTCGAGTTCCTTTTCTTCGAGTTCCCGAAAGGACTGTGTGTCGGAATAGTGTCCAAGGTCCAGCGCAAGGCAGTTCCCGATCTTTCGTCCGGCATCCGCGATCGCGCTGATGGTCTGCCCGCCGCGTGTGCTTCCGTTTTTGGACGCCTGCCAGGTCCCCATCGGATTGAACTTCTGGGGGACCTGCTCTGAAAATTCGTTTTTGATCTGAAGGAGCGTCCGGATCAAACTCGCGTTCGCCATCGCGAAACCCGCGCAATTCGGCCGGCTTCCCTGCGACGGCGTAAAGAATTTGGAGGCGTTGACGCCCTCCCACCATTTCAGGTTTTCCGGATCCGGAAGCTGCTGGATGTAGTGGTAAAATTGGCTCCACTCCATGACGGGAGGGATCTTTCCGGCATCATCAAAACCTTTGGCTTCGGCAAGCACTTTCTCCCGATCCGAAACGGTTCCGGTTTTCAGAGCTTCCTCTGCCTGGACCAGATCCGGAATGTATCCGTCTTCAAAAATCATAAAAAACCTCCTTTAGTAAATGTATCGGACCGGCGGACAGGTTCCCGCCGGACAGGTCGTTTTGATTCGGGGAGCGGGCGTTTTCGTTTCCGTTTCCAGCCCAAGACCTTCAAGGTCGATGGACGCGAAAGTTTCGTCGGCTCCCTTCCACGGTCTCCCCATCTCCGCAAGGAATCCTTCAAACGACTTCTGGATCGCTGCGGCATTCTCCCAGTCGGTCCGGTCTGTCCAGTCCTCCAGCAGTTCCGTCACGGCTTTCGTTTCGGTCAGGATCTTCTGCCTGACGGCCGTTTTGAAGCTGGCCCGGATCCCCGCCGGGCTGGAAAGGGAACCCTTTTCAATATGGAAACAGACGGACTGAAGAGCCCAGATGAGCCCTTCCTTTTCCGTTTCCGTCAAGTCCATATCCGGCTCCGGTTTCGGATCCGGCCCCGGTTTGGGTTCCGGATCGGGTTCAGGAAGCGGCCGGACTTCAAAAACCTTCTGGCATAAAACGGGATCTCCGTCTTCCACCGCGAAAAAAACCAGCGTATATTTCCCCGGAATGTTCGTCGCGATGTAGAAGTGCTTTTTGTCGGAATCCTTGATCAGGTCGGTATGTTCCGCGGGAAAGAGGATCGCGTCGCCTTCCGCATCCGCCGTAAAAGTGAGTATCCTCCCGGCCGTGACTGACTCCGGCCCCTTCAGTTCCGCGCCCCAAAGAGGGGAAACGGACGCGAAAAGAAGGAGCGCGGCATCAAGGATCATTCTGTGTTCCGTTTTCATTTTTCTTCTCCGCAAAATAAGCAGTCAGGATCGGGAGCACACAGCCGGCAAACCATGCTGCGGTCTCCAGATAGTCTGAATTTCCATCGGAAAGGACGGTCTTCATCTGAATTTCATCCTGTTCGCTTTTGCATCGATTCGGGATCAAAAGGTCCTGGATCCAGGCTGCGATCACGTCGGCTTTTTCGTAGGAGGTCACGATCCCGTCGAGAAACGCAAGGATCACGTCATCGATCCGGGTCTTGGAATCCTCCGCAAGTTCCCGAAGTTTCGCGGTCAGCAGACGCAGAATGGTCTGAACATTCTCTGGGCTGACCGCTTTTTCCGCAAACGCGCTCAGGATCGCCTGCAAAGCAGATTTCACCAGTGCGTTCATTTACTCTCCTCCATTACTTCGCGATCTCGCCGGAATTGACGAGCATGATGGAACAGGTCGCGGCCGACGCTTCCGCCGCTTTCAAAGCGAAACCGCAGTGAATGTATCCGGTCGAGGCGGTCCCGTAAACCTTTTTATCCGCCGGATTCAGGTAAACTTTCTGTCCTGCGGTCAGTGCGTTCGCGGCGTTATGTTTCGGGACTTTCGAGAAACATCCGCGCGTCATGAGTGCCGAGGGACGTCCCGCTCTGCATTTGTGCGTCGTGATCCCGACGATGTCTTCGAGGATCACAAAATCTCCGGCGGCGGTATCTTCTGCCGGAATGAAATCGATGATGGAGTCATCTTTCTGAAAAATCGCGCCCATGGTATTTCCTTTCATTCTAAAATCATGTGAATATTTGGGGAAAATTGCCTCTTTCCCCGTTTCATTCAGTCTTCAAAGATCAACTTCCGGTCCCGGTCGAGTAAACGGCCGCCCGATGGTCAAGGATCCCGAATCCATATTCAAAGTAGGTCGCCCAGCTTCGTCCGATGACCCCGGATTCCGTCGGCACTTCCATAATATGCGGTTCGGAGGCTCCGGAAAGCCGGGTCTCCACCACCAGCGCGGCTTCCGCCGGATCAGCAAGGAGGAACCAGCCGGTCGAACTTCCGTTAGCGTGTGCGCCTCTATCGAGGTAGACACTCTGGAGCGGAATGTAATTGTGGTAATTTTCGGTCAGTGCCAGCGTCGTTCCGGCATCCGTTCCGACGAGATTCATCGCCTGGAAAAGCTGGGAAGCCGTTCCGGCCAGCGTCGAGGGAACGAGCAGGAATTTTCCTTCGAATTCGGTGAAATCCGGATCATCGGGATCCGATCCCTGGGTCTCCATCTGTGCCAGCGCGTGACTTGCGGCATCCAGCCCATTGATGGAAAGCGGCGCGGTGATCCGGTTTCCGATCGTTTCCGAAAAGACCGAGGTATCGGAAAGCGCGTCGAGGATCTTTTTGAATCCGTTCTTCACACGTCCGCGTCCATGTTTCAGACCGAGTTTCGCGACGACTTCGAGGAAAGCGTCCGCCTGGTCATTGATCAGCGCGTCGCGGGTGAGCGTCAGGATGTTCCCTTTTCGGCTCATCGAAACGTCACGCTCTTCGCCAATGATGGTCGCGTGGGTCAAACGTCCGTTTTCGGCCTGTTCCGGGGGAAGTCCGTAAATATCGTAGGACGCGACTTTCACATCATGGAAATTTTTGACCATCTGTTTCCGGACGATCTGATCCAGAACGGGATTCACACGCCGGGAAGTCTCATAGTAGATGACGTTCAAAACGTTTTCCAAAAGGGCGATCGGCGGCATCGTCGAAAAGCTGGCTCTCGCGCGGTCAAAGCCGAAAAAGGCCGCCACAAAATCGTTTTCCGTTCCGCGGAACTCCCGCCCGGTCGTTTGTTTAAGCATGGCGCAGGCCATTTCCTTGACGGACATTCCGTCAAAGCGGCTGGAAAGCGCTTCGGACATCACATTGTCGGAGGTTTTCAGGCTGGCTTTGACGCGGTCTTCGGAAAATCTTCCGGAATTGCGCAAAAGAACGGCCTTGAAAATATCTTCCATTTTGGGAGCGCCAACGGATCTGGAAACTTTTCCCGGTCTCATTTTCGCGGCTCTGGCATTGACTTTGACTTTTGCTTTCGTTCCGGCTTTCGCTTTTGCTCCGGCTGCGGTCTGATCCTCCTTTTTCTCTTCCGGGGGATCTTCCTCCGGATCGCCTTCCGCCTGGGCGTTTTCCTCTTTCTCCGGATCGCCTTCAGCCTGGGCGTTTTCCTCTTCTTCCGGCTCGCCTTCGGCCTGAGCGTTTTCCTCTTCGGGAGCCTTTTCCTCCTCCCCGCCTTCCGCTTCCGCCGAATCATTCGCGGCCGCGCGCCGGCACGATTCCGCGTAGGCCTGTTCCCAAATGAGGATCTGTTCCGGAGTCTGAGCATCCGGATCCATTCCGGCATCGAGAATGAACTGACGCAAGTCTTCACTCATTTCTTTTCTTCCTTTCGTTTTTAAAAACCTTGCCTGGATCGTGACGTCATTCCAGGCATCTCCGCCTTTCGTCACAAAAGATCCTTCCTCAAGTTCCCAATCTCTCAGGACCCGAATGGGACCATAAAACGTTTTTCCGTTGACTTTGACAGACTCTCCTTTTCCGTAAACGTCGGTATCCCGAAACCGGTTGAAAGGGGCCGTCGAGATGGAGCATTCCCAAACTTTTCCCTGTTTCTGTTCCTGAAGGATCCGCAAAGCGTCGGACGTTTCCTCAAATTCACCTTCCGCGGCAATTTCGAGCTGTCCATTTCTGGACACGATCCGGGGTTTCATCCACCCGACGATCCGGTCCAGATCATGATCAAAGCAGACTTTGACTTTCGGGGGAAGTTTCTTCAGTTTCCCGATGTCAAGGATCAGTCCGTTTTCAAAGTTCTGGATGAACAGAACTCCGCCGGAATAGAGCGGATGAAAGCGGAACTTTTTTCCGGCGATCTTAAGCCTTGCCTGACATCGGATCATCTGCACTTTCGGACGATCCAAAGGTATCCTCCTTTCGTTCGGCTTCAACCTGTTCAAAATCGTATCCCAATTCCGCAACGGCCATTTTTCGGGACATGAACCCCGCTTCGACCGCTTCACGCAGGGAACTGATGAAGTCGCTCCGGTCGTAAGCCGGGATCGGTTCCCAAGTCCAGCAGCGCGGAACACGTTTCGACTTTCGGAATCTCTGAAGAACGGCATCCGCCGTCGGATCCGCGACTGCGAAACATTCCATCCAGCGGTCAAAGACGCGGTTGAGGATCATTCTTTCGATCCGTTCTCTCAGATATTGGACGGTCTTCCAGTAAACGAGCATTTCGCCCCGAAAACTGGAGTAGTTATGTTTCTCAAAATTGTTGGTCAGCATCGCCTTGGTCAGGTGCATTCCCGCGGCGTGCTTTTCCCGCTTCATTTCAATGAAGGGCCCATAGGCTCCGGCAGGCCATGCGGCATTTCCCTGTTTGTAGGTCACGCCGGGTTTGAGCTGTTTGATATGATTCGGTTCCCAGACCTCCATTCCGTCGGGATTCAGCTTCACGTCGCCGTTTCCGGAGATACGCGCATTCGGATTGCATTCCAGAACGCCCCCGGAGTTTCTCGCGGCGGCGTTGGCGGCTCCCAGATGGTATCCTTCGTAAAGATTCGTTTCCGCGATGTCGTAAAGGACGGGATCCATCCATGGGATCCCGCGGTGTTGGTCGGGAAGTCTCATGACGGCGAAATGGATCATGTCCTTTGCCGGGACCGCTTCCGGTTCCCAGCTCCAATCCAGCGCGGGATTCATCACTTTGGGAACGACGAAATAGTTTTTGGGATGAAGTCCGCAGAATTCGATCCCGTTGACCATATTCTCATTCTGGCCGGATTCCATGGGAAACCGGACTCTTTTGGCTTCGACCTGCTGGAGATTGAACTGGACATCTTCGATCTGCGGATCAAAGACCATCTGAAAGAAGATCTCGCCGTCGTATTCCAGGGCTTCCACGGCGGTTCGGATATGTTCGGAAAGATCGATCTCCTGCGCGAAATGAAACCATTCGGATTCGAGCAGGCTTCGTTCTTCGAGAGAGAGTTCCGGTTCGCGGGGGTTGACGGAGCTGGTTCCCGGAACGTTTTCGGGGATCATGGAGAGGCTTGGTCCTTTGGTCCCGGTGACGTGGATCCCGAGTGTAAAAGATCCGTGATTGGAGCATCCTTCGGAAAGGAAAACTTTCCGGGCATTGGCTCTCATTCGGGCCCTTGCTCCATCCTGCGCGATGGCGTCAGCGCAGGCATCGGTCGCGTCGGCGAAAAAGAGTTCGAGACGTTTTGGGACATCGACCCCCTGATACATGGAGGCACTTGCGCGGTATTCCTCTTCCGCGGGTTTGAAAAGCCGGAGAAACCTTTTCGGCCCGGATCTCAAAATGTTTGAAAATATGGATCTGTTTCCCATGACGGTTCCTTTTTCAGCTTCTTTCTTTTTGACTGACCATCTTCTGGAGATCCTGAAGGCTCTGGAGCGCCTTTTCTGCGGCATTCCGAACTTCCGGATCACGGCATCGGGAAAAGATACACTCCGCCGTCCGGACCGCACTTTTCAGATTCATTTTCTCGATCGGATGGATGATCTCCTGCTTCATGTTTCCACCTTCACCAATTCGGATCATACGGAGTATTGACGATCTGAGCGGTAACGGGTCCGGAGTTTTTCAAGGCTTCACGGTCTTCAAAGTCCTGAAGATCCTTCAGAGAAATGAACGAGACACTTTTCCCGCCTGCGGTCATGCTTGCGATACCGCCGGCCAAAATATCCGCCTTCGCCTGATCGAGCAGTTTTCTGACTTCATCATCTGTCATGGCATTCCCTCCTTTTCAAAACAGGATACCAGAAAATCTTCCAATTTCAAGAGAGGAACGAAAGAGCATTTATTGTCTATCTGATAGACAATAAAAAAAGCAGAAAAAAAGTGAAAAATTTTGAAAACAGACAGACTGATAATTGACAGCAGGGACCTTTGGTGTAAAATGGAAGTATTGAAAGGTAAAGGGGGGTAAATGATCAAACTTCGCCAAAAAAATAAATGGATATTTCACATGACCCATATTCGGAATCTGGATTCGATCCTGAAAGCCGGCGGATTGATGTGTGATCGGGATATTGTCCAAAGCAGCCGCAGACATACCAATATTGGTTATGGACATATCAAAAAACGCAGAATGGATACAGTGATCCCCTGTCTGGATCCGGTCACTATTGGCGAATGTGTCCCCTTTTATTTTTGCGTTCGTTCTCCCATGTTGTACGTGATCCACAAACACCCTCCGGAACTTGATTATCAGGGAGGGCAGCGTGAGATCATATACCTTGCGGCAAAGATCCCCGATGTGGTTCAGAATCGTTTGACATGGTGTTTTACTGACAGCAACGCCGCAGGCGGATTTGCTTCGTTTTATAATGAATTGGATGACCTTTCCAAATTGGATTGGAAGGCGATCGAAAAAGACAAGTGGGCAGACAGAGATAATCCGGATTCCCCGGGATTGAAAGAAAGAAAACAGGCGGAATTTCTGGTCCATCGTTTTTTTCCATGGACACTGATCACGTGTATCGTGGTTTATGATGAAGAAATTTTAGAACGGGTCAAAGAGATCCTTCCGGATGAGGATAACAAAAAGAATGAAATTTATGTAAAAAAGGATTGGTATTATGATTGAATCATGCTCTGGAAACATACTGACATCCGAAGCGGAAGCGTTGGTCAATACCGTAAATACCGTCGGAGTCATGGGCAAGGGGATCGCCTACCAGTTCAAAAAAGCATGGCCCGCCATGGAAAAGGAATATGCTGCGGCATGTTCCCGAAAAGAAGTTCAAATCGGGAAAATGCACATCTGGGATTCCGGTTCCTTTATTGGACCGCGATATATCATCAATTTCCCTACAAAAAGACATTGGCGCCAACCTTCCCTCTTGTCCTATGTGCAGCTGGGATTGAAAGACCTGGTCCATGTGATCCGTGAACTGGGGATCCGTTCTATCGCGATCCCGCCTTTGGGTTGTGGAAATGGAGGACTGGATTGGAATATCGTCAAAAAGGAGATAGAAACCGCTTTTCAGGATCTTCCGGAAGTACAGGTTTTCCTTTATGAACCGGCGAAAATGTCACAGTTTGCAGAAAACGCGATCGATCGGACCTCAAAACCGGGTTTAACAGCGGCGTCAGCAAATATCCTTCGAATTATTTATAACTACTATATTCTGGAATATTTTAATCCCAGACTGATCGAAATTCATAAACTGCTTTACTTTTATGAATATGCCGGAGAGCCGCTGAAGCTGAATTATCAAAAATTCACATATGGTCCATACAGTAAAAACGCTCATCATCTTTTAGGACGTTTGAACGGTCACTATCTGACCGGATTGGGGACTGGAGAGGATCGGCCAATGGCCGAGATCCGCCTGGTTGACGGGGTCATGAAAGAAGTCAATGAATTTCTGGATCAGGATCAGGAAAGGTTTTCAGCTTCCAAAGAAAGAGCAGACCGGGTCCTGCGTCTGATCGAAGGGTTTGAAAACCCGTACGGAATGGAACTTTTGGCAACGGTACACTGGGTCGTTTGTAGGGAAGGTGCTGATTCCATTGAAAAAACGATCGAATTGGTTCAGAAATGGAACTCCAGAAAAGCAAAGATCTTCCCTCCGCATCATATCCGCATCGCATGGGAACGCATTCAAAAGGAAAACTTTTAAATATGCGCCTTGCAAAATCATGAAGTGTCCATTTTGGACACTTCATGATCAAGGGAGATCGGCGTTTTCAGTTTGGTCTGCATTCACGAAGGATCTTTTCGACGCACTGATGAAGAAGAAGATCGGGGTTGGATCCGTAGGTCTGAAACTTTCCAAACGTTTCCGGTTTTTCTCCAAGTTCCGTTTTCATTTCGCGGATCCTTTTCCCGCGTTCGACAGCTTCTTTGACATTCTCCAGAGAGATCTGTTCCAGAACCTTCCGAAAATTCTTTTCCTGTTTGTATTCCTTCAGGCTTTCAAACTTTTGGCTGAAATGATCATTCAGCAGCCTCAAATAGCCCTCTTTCCTGCTGCACGGAGCGCAAAACTTCCCGAAATGCAGCAGGATCCAGAGTTCAAAAGTCAAATGAGTATATCCGGGATAAGCGTCATATCTGGAATCCGCATCAAAAACGGTTTTCATCCGTCTCTGAAAAAGCACTGCATCTTCCGTAGAGTTTCCTTCCCGATCCCAAACAAAAAAAACGGTTCCTCGCGGATCTTTGGATCTTATGTAGCTTGCAAAGTTTGAGTCAATTTTGATTATAAACTCTGCCGCATTTTTGGGATCAGCATCATTGATGAGTTTTTGTAAATGATCAAAATAAAGTTTTTCACATTCACCCTCCACGCAAAACCAGAACGCTTTTACTGATTTGCGGTCTTTTGACTTCTTTTTCATTCAGCCTCTCCCGTCTCTGCTCGATTAAGATTCCTCAAAAAAGGCGTGAAATCAATTTCACGGATCGCGCCGTATCTGTGGACAAAATAATTATCCATATATGCTCTGGGATTCTTTCCTGAATTCGTAGATTCATTCCGAAAGTTAGAAAGCTGATAGAGTTCGCTTTCACCGGTTTCATCATTTCGATCCACAAATTTGATCTCATCCCTGCGAAACAGGTTTGAGTCCAAAAACATTGGATTGTGGGTATTGAAAATCAACTGTGCGCGATTTACATTCACTTCATCATTATGAAAAGCCCCGATGATATTTCTGACAGCTAACGGATGGATAGAGGCATCAAATTCGTCAAATACCAGCGTCTGACCATATTTGAAAGCATCCATGATCAGCGGAAACATATCCAGAAAACGCAATGTTCCCAATGATTCATACAGAACCGCTGGAATCGGTTCATTTTTTACAAAAGAAACCTTGACTGGGCCTGAATGCTGGTCATCCCGATAAAAAGCAATTCGGTTCTGATTGATCCCAAAACATTTCACCGCTCCTTCGAGTTCTGCCGCAAGCGGTGTGATCTCTCCGGTCGGTATTCCCACCGGATAGGAATGGATCTGATGAAAACTGTAAAATGTTCGGAAACTAAACAAAAACCAATGAATGATTATCTCTGTGATCTTCTGGCTGATCAGACTTTTAAAACCATTGCATAAAAACAGATCGGCTTTCTGAATATTTCGCTGAGCCATATCCAGCGCGGCTTTGTCCCATCCATCAATGAGAAAAGGCTTAATGGTTTTGAGTTTGATCTCCAGATGTTCTTCGGTCCGAACGAAAACATCAACATCCGAAACGATCAATCGCTCTTCTGTTATCCTAGGGGATGGAGAGCGTCCGATCCGCACACCTTCTTTACTGTTCAGCTGCATTCCGATCCGATATTCGATCTTCAATCCCTGCGAAACAAATTCGACCGCTAATTCGACCGGATCATTTTCATTCTGAAGATTGGGAGCCATTCCAGGATTCGCAATAACCGGATTTATGCTGCCGAAATTCTGGATATTCTGAATATTTCCGCTGAGGACAATACAGCGCAAAAAATCCATTCCAGCAATTATATTTGTTTTCCCTGAGGCATTCGGACCGTAAATGACAGATGTCGGCAATGCTTTTACCTGCTTTTCATTCAAAGAAGCAGACAATAAACATTCTGGACGAGTTCGGACACGATCCGGGACCATGGAAAAGACAGTCTCTTCCCGATATGTTTTGAAATTTTTGCAGCTGAATCCTAAAAGCATAACGAACCCCTTTTTTATGGAAACACCCCTGCGTGTGCAGGGAAGATCGTCCAAAGTGGTCAAATCTTACCACTTTGGATCAAACACTCCCGCGTGTGCAGGGAAAGGCCGTTCCATTATGTTCCATTCTGCCCGGCATGTCAAGGGAAATCTTTCCCCAAACCGCTTTTTTTTCAAAAGTTTCGCCGGTTTTCGTGTTTTTCTTCCCGGTCGCGGGCCTCTGAAGTAGTGAACGATCCGCCGCAGGAAGGGCAAAGATATTGACGTTTTCGGACCGGCCCCTTCATCCATGTCTGAACAGACCGCATCGGACTGCCGCAATGATCGCATCGGAAGGCTTTGGAGCTTTTCATCATTTCTTCCTTTTCTTGAGCTTCTGGCTATTCCCCTCCTTTGGAGGGGCGCACGAAGTGCCGGGGTGGTCTAAAAGCTAATGGCTGACAGCAGCCAGCTTTCTCTTCAGACTGCGGATGATCTCCATGGCCGATTGAGAATCCAGCCCCGATTCATAGGCTGCAAGGATGTCATTCCGGTAGATCTCCTCAAGCTCTGACTCTGCTTTTTCCCGTTCCAGAAACCCGAGCTGGGCTCCGATCCCGGCCAGCCAGCAGATCTTTTCCGACTGTGTCTGCGCGTCCCGATAGCCAAGCTCCAGAGCAAGCACAGCCTGCACTCTTGCGCTCAGCGCGGAATCGCCTTCCTGTCTCGCTTTTCGATACGCGATCTGTCCCACTTCAAACGGCATGACCGCAACGTATTTTCTGTTTCGCATCGTTTTCTCCTTTTTTTCTTGAGCTATTAGCTGCTAGCTAAAAGCTAACAGCTGACAGCTATCAATCCCAGTCGTCCCAGTCTGCGCTGAATGTGATCTCATCGGACTGTGCCGGGCCGGTTCCGGAGATCGTTCGTCCGCCAATGGAAGCGTTCGCGACGGCCGCCATGACGAGACAGTCGAACATATGGTTTTCACGGCCCGGGATCAGTCTCCATTTGTCGATCGTTCCGCGCGGTCCGGTATGGATCTCCGACCGTTCGGCCAGCAAATGCTGACAGAACTGGTAATGGGAAACTTCATCCCCTTCAAAGATGGTCAGGGTCGCCAATGCCTCCGGAGAGGCCTGCAAAAAGGTCCGGATATTCGACTTCCAGAGGTTCGTATCGTATCGGGTGTGCCGAACAAGATTCTCCGGATTCCATGGAAGTCTCTGCCAGCCTTCGCCTCTTTGTTCGCCGATCTTCAAACCGCCGCGGATAAAACTCGCGTCCGCCCCCTTTCCCCATCCGAAAACCGGTTCCCAAACCGTTTCCAGTTCGTAGGGTATCCCCGCTTCCAGCCGATCGGAAAACCACTTTACTTTCTGGGTCAGCGACTGTCCGGCATTTCCGTCCGGGTGCGCTTTTTCAAAGGTCGCGTCAAAGCAGGCACGGCGTACCTGCGGCGTAAACAAACCGCGGTTCGCATCGATAAAACCTTTGGTAACGGTCCGCAGGTTTCCATGACTGTCCGGATACTGACGCCCTTCCAGGATAGGACAGAGCGTCCGAAGCGCAAGGTAAAAGGCATCCTTTTCCCCCGCCGCCGGAAAAAGATCCTGAATGGTCTTCTGCCCGGATGGGAAACGTCCGTAATCCATGACGTGCCCGCGAAACCCTTCTCCCCACGCCGCCGTGACCCAGTACAGGCAGTCCTGCTGAATGTCGATCCCGCACGTGACCCGAAAACAGTCCTCCGGAAGTGTGTACCGCGGAACCGAAGTGATCTTCCGCAGGATCTCCGGAAGTTTCAGGTTCGCCGTCTGGTCCGCTTCCGTGATCGGACGGTTCTGGTATTCGCTGAAAAATGTCAGACGGTTCGCAAAGTAAAGGTTCATCCCGTGCTGGATCGCAGAATGTTCCAATCCGGTGAAATTTGTTTCCCATTCGGCTTCCGCCCCTTCATCCATCTCCGCCCGCCGGGAAAGGTAGAACCGGTTCGCGTCCTGGACGATGTCTTCGGACCGAATGTGATTCCGGCGTCCGATCTCAAGGAGTTTGGCATACTCTTCCCAAAGCTCCATATTCTTCGGAAGGCTCCGCAGCATGGAAAACCGCCGTCCGCCCCAATGTTCCAGGATCCGCTCCGAAAGATCATCCTCCGCGATGACCGTGATCGCCGCGATGACCGCCAGCACGGTCTTCGGCCCGGCCAGCCCGTTAATGCAGCCGGTCAGAAGATTCCAGCGGTTGTCCGTCTGCGTCCGGCTCCTTGCGCTTTTGTCCGTCTGCGGGTCGTCGATCAGGATCGCCGTCGGACGGAAAATCCCGATCTTCAGCCCTCGAATGGCTCCCTCCAGACCGGATGTCGTCACGATGATGTGCGATGACGGCGCGCCCTGGACCGTCGGCGAAATGAACAGCTCCGTGTTCATCTTAATGTCGGTGTGCCGTCCGTCCAAAGTCTGTCCCGGCGCACGCCCCGGCGAATTTTCCAGACACTCGATCGGATAGCAAAGCGCGGGAAAACAGGCCGCGAAATGCTCCAAGGTCTTGATCCGATAGTAAATGTTGTCCAGGATCCGCTCCGCCAGCTTTGTCTTCGCCGCGATCAAAAGGATGAACTTCTGATGACCATACGCGATCGCCCAGAGCATCCCCCACTCGCAGATCGTCGTCTTGCCGTACCCCCGCGGAAGACACAAAGGCCGGGACCCGCCGGAAAGCAGCGTCTCCTGGACCGCGCGGATCGCGTAAAGCTGGGCATCCGAAAAAGGATCAGGAAATTCGTCCGCCCCGAACGTCTGCATGAAGCGCAAAAGGTCCATCCGGCAGGCCTCGACCGTCTGCGGATCAGCACACTCCGGCAGCGGTCCGATCTCGCGGCCCTCTTCGGACTTCTTTCGAGAGCGTTCCGCCGCGCGTTTCCGATGATGAGTATACCGTTCATCATGAACGCCTTCCCGCATCCGGGAGATCTCTGCATCCCATTCCTCGCCGAAAAGGGAACCAGAGGCATAAAATTCATCATCGCGTGAATTGTAGTTTTTTGTTTTCACCATCACCTCATCCCCCACACCCCATCCATCCCCCCTCCAGTCCTTCCTTCAGAGAGAAAGAAACAAACTCTCCCCCTTTAAATGAGTATTTCGTTGGCTGTTCTTTTGTGGGTGGTGGGGGGGGAAGGACCCGCGGTTTTTCAGAACTCCTCCTCGCCGATGAGTTTCAATCCGCGGATCCCCATGAACGTTTTCCCCGAAAACGTCACCCTTTTCTTTTCTGCCTGCATATATTCCACGATCGCCGTGACTGCTTTGCTCATTCCGGCCGGTTTATATCCGCGCTCCAGACAGTACTTTTCATACGCTTTGTAGATATTCAGCGACGGTATCCACTTCGGAAAGTCGTTCTTTTCCAGCATTTCATCGCAGAAAAGTATCTCCGGCCGGCTATCCTTGATCGCGTCGATCTTTGCGTTTCCGCTGGATTCGCTTTCCCAGACGGCATTTCGTCCGGAGCACAAAAGTTCGCCGTATCCTTTCAATGCCCAGACGAGGATCCCGGAAAGTTCAGTCTCCAGGATCCCGGTCAGGTTTCGGATCTGTTTTTCGGTATCGCGGAAAGGATTGGGAAATTCGATGATCCTCATTCGCTGGCAGATCGCGTTGGATTTATCCGCGAACCGCGGGAGCTGATTGGTTCCGAAGACGCACAATGCCCGCAGATATTCACGCTGGGCCTGCCGGTGTTTTCGTTCCACTTCGATACTTTCTCCGGACGCGGCGGATTTCAGGACAGCTTCGCGCAGGGAGACGCTTCCGTCGCCTTCGTAGATGGAATCCATATCGTGGACGATGTTGACGCGGTTTTGGGTCAGCGGCCAGATGAAAAAGCGTTCTCCGAAACGTCCCAGCGAAACCTGGGAAACGGTTCCTTCATTGAGTTTCTGGAGGATATTCAGGCAGGTGCTTTTTCCGGTTCCTGAAGGTCCATGGATCACGAAAAAGGCATTGAAAGAGCGGTCGCAGGTCAGGCTCAATCCGAACATTTCCTGAAGAGTCGGCCAATCCTGCGGGCACGCCTGGGCGACGAAATTCTCCCATTCGGGGCATTTTGCGTCCGGATCAAAAGAGCACGGAACGAGTCCCTGGGTAAAGACTTTCGATGTTCGCGGAATGACGGCATCTTCGGGGATCCCTTCTCCCAGAAAAAGCGCTTTTGCGGTCTTTTTCACATCCAGCGCCTTATCTTCGCAGACGATCCATCCGGGCCGATGTTCCGCGCGGATCTCGCCTTTTTCGAGGTCCTGTTCGATGAAGTAGGTCTGCTCAAACGTCGCTTCGGAAGTATGGAGATTGCAGAATGAATTCGCGCTGAAAAGAATATCCTGTGCGGTTTTTTCAGTGCATTTGTCTTTCACTGTCCGGAGATGGACGGCGATCTGGAAATTCATATCCCGATCGGAAACGGCTTTCCATCCATTTTTTTCATCGAAACTCCACCAGCTTCCGCAATGGTAGACGAAGCGTCCTTCTCCGGCTCTTCGCAGGAAATCGTAGGCTTTCCCGGCTTCCTGCGTGAAAACGGGAACGAGTTTTCCATCCCGTGCACTTTTTTCATCCGTCCCGGACTTTTCATCCTGTGCGGTCTCCTTCATCGCGGGCTTTTCATTTGCTTCAGGCTTTTCATTTTCCACAGGATCTGCATTTCGTTTTCGGTTCCCTTTTCCGGCCTTTTGGTCCGTCATTCCGATCCTGCTGAAGACCTCCAGAACTTCCGCTGTGTCCATACCTGCCGGCACTTCAACAAAGAGCCGGTTTTGATTGTTTTCAAGATCTTTTGCGTGCATTGTTGGGATTTTCTCCAAAGTTTCCAGCTGGTGAAACATTCATTCAGGCTTTTAAGAAAACCTTGAATGAAATATTTATTCTGCCTGGTATTAATGAGTAAACTCTTATTTAAAAAAGAGAGAGGAAAGCCCCTGCAAACCCCTGCAAGGTGAAAAAAATTTGCGTTCCTCCCCCGCATTGAAACAGTCGAAAACTATTTCATTATTCAAAAGTATCGAAAAAAAGGAGGTTTGAAGCATTACGGAGGTTTTTCACCTGCTCCGTTTTTCATTGCAGGGGGTTCCATTCTGACCCCTGCAAGCCCCTGCAAGACCCTGCTGTTTTCCGCGTTTTTTTTGATCTCATCCGCGATGTCCCATTTCTCCGGGGTGCCTTCCGGCCATTGAAAGACCCGAAATCGGGCTGCGTGATGGTTCATTGCCTCGATCCCCATTCTGAGATACTTCTTTCCTGCCTGGTCATTATCCGGGATCAGGATCACGTCCTTCCCGTCAAACCACGGTCCGTATTCTTTCAAAAACTGACTGCTTCCGCCAATGAAACAGGTCGCGCAGTCCGGCTCAAATTCCGGTTTTCGCGTTTTATCGAGCCAGTATTTCAAAGCGACGGCGCATTTTTCACCTTCGACGATGAACACTCTCCCGCATTCCTTCACGTCGGGAGCGTAAAAGGGAACGAGTCCGCTTTCCGGTTTCCCCTGAACGTAAACTCCGTTTTCCCATCGGTAGGGGATCGGGATCTTTCGTCCGTCTTTGAAGTCGGTCCGATGGACCATATAGCTTGGGGAGCCGTCGCCGTCTGTGTATTCGTAGACGGTGTGTCTTGCGGTCTTGCTCTGCTGCGATCTCGATTCAAACACGTAGGAATATCCGTTCCATTTCAGGTCGAATCCCCACGGCTTTCTTCCGACCGCGAAACTGCTCATCCTCATGACTTTCGGCCCGCCTGCGGAATCGTAGACCGGCTGAAATGTCGATTTGAATTCGTATTTCTTATCTTCCAGCTTTTTCTCTCTGGGAGGTCTGACTTTCACCGCCGGTGCTTCCTGAAACGCCAATTCTCTCGCGATCACTTCCAAAGCCTCCGGAAAACGAAGGCTCTGAAAGTGCATGACGGCGTTGATGGGGCCGGCGTTCTTCTCGTGAAAGCACTGATTGCAGAAGACGGTTCCGTCGGTCTGGTCGATATATCGAAACCGGTCTTTTCCTCCGCACAGGGGGCACGGGTGATTCTTTCCGTCGAGGATCTCTTCCGGGATCCCTGCGCATCGGATCAGAACTTCCCGTTCCCTTCCCTGAATGGCTGATTTGATCTGCGCTGCGGAATACTTCATGGCGTTTCCTTTTGGATCCGGCTGTAAACTCTCAAAAGGACGGCATATCCTGCCATATCCAGCAGCGTATCGAGTTTCGATTCTCCCACCTTATCCGGTTCGCCCCCCTGAAGGCTCCGCAATCTCGCGATCTTGTCGGAAAGCCGGACCATCATGGCGGTTTCCGGATCCATTCCCGGAGTCAAAGCCGGTTCCTGAAACGCGCTTTTTCCGTAGTTTTCATGTTTCGCGGTCAGCACATCCGCCAGATATTCGCATTCCTGCCGGATCCATTCCGCCGTCTGAACTTTTTCATTCATGTTCGTTTTCTCCATTGTCTTCATTCTCAAAAATATCTTCGGGGAGCATCAGGATCCTGCGCATTTCCAAACCTGCGGGACCTTTGATCTCAAGGCCGATGGAGGGGTTTCCGTCATGGTCGATCAGCTGAAGGAGGATACTTTTCTGTCCTGCGGACCAGCAGTAACCTTTTCGCAAAAACGTTTCGAGTTTCGGATCCGGCTCCGGTTTTGCATCATTGGAAGATCTCAAGCCCCGCGGTCTCCAATCTTCGAGAGCTTCTTCAAACGTCGAGCAGGTTTTGGTCCCCGGTCTCATGGCGCAGTCGCTGCCGCACCAAATTGCAATTGTGTCCTGGTATGTCGCGATCAGCGGCGTTTCTCCGCAAAACGGACACGGATAGTCTTTCAGGATCTTTCGATACTCCGCAAGTTTCTCATTCGAAAAGTCATCCGGGTCCTGCGGGATCTCAACTTCCGGCACGTTCTCATCTTCGACGGAGTGACCATCGGGAACGGATCCATGCTTTTGCGCGGAAGCGCAGTCTGCCTGCCGCGGCTCGCGGTCCTGCGGGATCTCAACCTCCTGCGGCTCGCGGTCCGGCTCGCGGTCCTCAAGGATCCGAAGCCGTGCTGCTTCGGCTCTTTCCTGAACTTTCGCCCAATACTCGGCCCGATGTTCTTCCGAACAGAACCAGAATTCTTTCCCATTATCGAACGTCTGGATCCATCCGGAGCTTTTTTCTTCCGCGTAAATTTTGAGGACTTTCGCCCTGCAAAGTGCGCATTTTGCGTTGGTTTGCGCGTCGACTTCCGAAACGATCGTCTGGATGAGACTTTTGGAAAGTCCCACTTTGTCGGCGATACTTCGAACGGAGAGGGTCGGCTGGTATTTGTAGATCAGCTCTGCTGCGCGTTTTCGGTCGGCTTTTGAGAGGGCGAGACCATTTCGCGCGTTCGCCTTGATGGACTCTTCGATGAACCCCGACATATCGCCGGTCCCTTCATCGTAGCCGTCGATCTCCTCAAGCCCTGCTCTTTTCGCGGCTTCGAGCCGATGATGCCCGTCGATGAGGATCAGATTCCCGTCCCGATCGTGCCAAATGGAGACCGGCGTCAAACTGACTCCCTCGCGGTAAAGGTCGGCGTATCTTTCGACCGCGTCCTCGTTCATTCCGCATCGGACCTGAATGTCCGGCCGGGTCTGGATCTCCGCGACTTTGAACTTCCTGACGAGACTCATGCTTCGGCCTCCTTTTCTGCGTCCTGCGTCGCGGGACCTGGGACCAGCGTCCAGATCTCCTTCACCGCTTCTCCGACGGCCGGACTGAACCGTTCCGCGCGAATGATGACTTTTCCGGCTTTCGTAACGTAAACGCCCTGGATCTTCGAGACGGCAAACCCAACTTTGTTCCAGTCGCTGGAAAGCCCCTCGAATTGCGACAAAACGGACCGTTCGCGCTTCAGTTCAAAACCTTCGTCGATCATCTCCATCACCGCGCGTTTCATCGTCTCCGAATAGAGTTCATCATCGCGCACATTTTCTTCCGGCGTCAGCTGGATCTTCCTGAACTTCCGGACTGCCATTTTCAGGCATCGTTCTCCACACATGTTTTCGGTACTCCATTAAAAAAGGGTTTTTCTTGAGCTTCTAGCTACTAGCTTCCAGCTATTCCCCTCCTTTGGAGGGGTGGCACGAAGTGCCGGGGTGGTCTAACAGCTAACAGCTAACAGCTAACAGCTAACAGCTAACAGCTAACAGCTAACAGCTAACAGCTAACAGCTAACAGCTAACAGCTAACAGCTAACAGCTAACAGCTAACAGCTAACAGCTAAATTGGAGTGGGGAACACCTGAAACTTTCGCTTCGCTTTCGCGTTTCGCTTTAAAAAGTCCCTCCGTCGGCTCAGGAAACGGCGTACGTTCCCCGATCTTCCCCTTCACAATGCAGTTTTTTCGGGACCATAGGCCCCGCAGTTTGTGGACGTACCTTCTGCCAGAACGGCTCAGATACGGTTTCTAATTTTTCACCTCTCGCGGGGGCTAATCCGCTCAAGGTTTAAGTTATTTCCCGAAGTGTTCCTTCAGGGCATCACGGATGAACTGCGAAAAAGTCAGCTTGGGATCTTTCCGCAATCCGTCAGCATAAAGCGATCTCAGCAGCCTGTAAAAATCCGGCGCGAGTGAGATCGTCATCAGCTTTCGTTTTGATTTCTCGATCATTCCAGGTTACTACTTGAAATTTCCTCCGTTTTGGGGTAAAATGGCAGCAGTCACAAAAAACCACACCCCAAAACGAAAGGAAAATTTCATGAAAAAAAATATTGCCGAATATAATCTTAATAATATGCCGACAGGTATTCGGCGTAATAATCATTACCTTATAAAAATATTGGAAATCGCGGAAAATTCCATCGATACAGGTTCCTTTTATGATGTCGAGGATATGGGACTGGATCGAACTGTTTTTGTTTGGCATGTTCGATGGTTAATGGTGCGAGGCTATATCCGCGAATGTTCCGTGGAAGTCACTTATGCCGAAGCTGAACTGTTTGAACATCTCTACAGCCGGTCTTACGTTGTAACACCCATAACAACGGAAGGGTTAAAATTTCTGGCGGATCTTAAAAAAAGTCATTTCCGTAAATTTCTGGAAGGTTCTCCAGATTCAACGGCATATCTTTTAATGAAGCGTTCCGCAGAAATTATTGGTTATATTACGGTAATCTCTGCAATACTGAAACTTCCGAAATGTCTTCACTTTCTATGGTCTTGACGGTCCGTACCGTCAAACCTACCGGATAATCCTTTTTCTCCGGGATAAAATGCAGGATCACGATCTCTCCGGTTGAAAAACTTTGTGCCCATTGTTGAAAATACGGAAGTTCGGGAAGTTGTCTGTTCCGGATCTCTTCCTGAGAAAGAAGATGATAGTACATATAAATGATATTTACCATGATCTCTGTTCTCCTCTTTCAAAAAGTTTTTGGGGAGGGTTTGGGAGGGACAATTTTCAAAATGTCCCTCCCAAGTCCTGCGTTCCGTGTTATTTCACAGTCAGTGCCTCAAGAGCCTCTGCCGCGCGTCTCATGCTCTGGTAGTGCATCCGCGTCACGGCTGCGGTCGTGTGTCCAAGCACGAGCTGGGCATCCTGAACGACTGTCGCGACGAATCGGCGAATGGCGTGGAAAGTCCCGCGGTCTTCGCGAACGAGCCGGGCCTGCCGAATGATCTGCTTGCGTGTTTTATGGAACGTCGTCGTCGAGTGCGGGAACTGGAAAATGAAGTCATCGTTCCGTCCGCGCGGCATCTCATTCAAAACTTCCTGCGCTTCGGTCGAGATCGGAATCACCTTTTCAACGCCGGTCTTTTCCACTTCCGGCGGAATGACGAACGCCCAGAACGTGTCGATCTTCTGAATGTGTTTCCATTTCAGCCCCAAAAGATCCCCTTTTCTCATCCCGGTCAAAAGGAGCATTTTGTAGGCGCATTCCCACCATTTCGGAGCGGTAATGTCCGGAAGTTTCGGAAATTCCGCGACTTTCGCAGCACGGATCAAAGCCTGCGTTTCCTCTCTGGAGGGCGTTCGGGCCGTCACTTCGTAAAGTACCCGGACTGCCGGAAACGCCGGGACCATCGGGATCAGCTCCTTCGCGTCCCGGTGCGTCTCCGTCTTCGGGCCGGCATAGTCAAGGACCGCCCGCAAAGCGCAGCAGTGTTTCCGGATCGTCGCCGGACGCAGTTTCTTTTCCCGGAGCTTCTCAACGTAAAGACAAAGCGTCTGCTTCGTCACGTCGCCGATCGCGATCCGGCCGGTGATCTCTTCCCAGTATCGGAGCGAAACTTCCCGTTCGTGCATCGTCAGACGTTTGACTCCCTTCGGTCTGGAGACTTCCGGAAGGTAAACTTTTTCGTAAAAAGCCGTGAGGGTCATTCCGTCGGACATTCCCCCGCCGCCGCTTTCATACCGGCGCACGATCTCAAGGAGCTCCGCAAGCGTCATCTTTTCGGAACCCGGGATCCGCTTCATGATCTCCGTCACTTTCATATTTCGATGAATCGACATGAAAACACCTCATTTTAACCATTTTCCCCAACCGTTAATTTTCAACAGGATACACCAAATGAGAGCGTACTGGTAGTATCTGAAATACATTTTGGGGAAAATAGTTAAAATATTCCATCAACTTTTCGCATCATACCGATTTTCATGATTCTTCGGTTAGATACGGTTTCAAATTTTTTCATCTCTCGCGGGGGCTAATCCGCTCAAGATTTTTTTAGTGTATAACAAAACTCACTTTTTGTCAAGGCCCCCCCAAAAAAAATTTTTTGAGAGTGGGAGGCGGCGCGTAGGAGGCGACGCGTCCCGCGTCGCAAACATGGGAGGCGGCGCGTCTCGCGTCGCAAAAATTCCTGGGAGGCGGCGCGTCCCGCGTCGCAAAAATTCCTGGGAGGCGGGGTGGTCCCTAAAAGGATTTAAGTATGACTTCCTTAAAAAAGTTCCCGGCCGGAGCAAAAACACAATTAAAAGCCATTGTATTTTCTGCGTCTTCAGTAGTAAACTCAAGAAACAAACTCTCCCCCCCTGACCCCTAAAAAAACAAAGTGTCCAAAATGGACACTTTTTAAAATAAAAAAAACCGGGAGGATGAAACCGTAATTCAGATAAACCCCCCGGTTCTTTGGTTCCGTCTTCCTTATGTCATTCGGGTTAGCCCTCCCTATCGCTTTCGCGTCGACACGGCCCGGTCGGCAAGCCTAGCGGGTCACGGAAATTTGCGGTTTACCGCAAGTACGCACATTTAGCCCGATAAAGTTCCCCTTATCAGGCTAAAGTAAATATACAAAAGATGAAATCACACGAAGCTCGCCAACAAGGAGTCTCCATTCTTTTTTTCATCAAGTCCTTAAGACCTGACGTTCTAATTTCCTTAGAAAGGAGGTGATCCAGCCGCAGGTTCCCCT
>JAGBAA010000049.1 GCA_017939795.1 Thermoguttaceae bacterium | reverse complement strand
GTATGTTCAGACATGAAAATCCCATAAAATCGCGGCATTTCGGGGAAGATAAACACTCTTTCCCTTTATTTTACCGGATCCCGTATTCCTGTCAAGTACCACAATGTGAAATTTAATGAAACTTTGGCAAAAAAAGGAAAAAACTTCTGCCGCGGACCAAACAATGTCATGCATCGGGGGATCTTCTGTATTTCACGCTCTTTTCGTATTTTTATTTTCTATCGGATCTTCCCGGTCTTTGCATGATGTTTTGGTTGGCTTGCGGTAAAGTGCGTGTGTCTCAATGTATCGGACGACACTGTCCGGGGTCTGGTAGCGAATGCTTTTCCCTTTGGCTGCACGTGCACGGATCTCGGAACCGGAAAACGCGACAGCGGGCATCGGAACACGCGATCTGCGTATCTTGCGCAAACATGCCGAAGACGCGACTCCGGAAAGAAAATCAAGATCCTCCACTTCGCATCCGTTTCTTCCAATGACCGCCGGCGTCGCCAGCTTGCAGATCCTCGCAGGCTCGTACCAGTCGGGGAACGTCCGGAGCATGTCTTCCCCCATGAGGAGAAAAAGCTCCGCATTCGGATACTTGCCGTGAAGATACTCGACCGTGTGGACCGTGTAGCTGACCTGCATCTGCTTCAGCTCGAAAGTTTCCAGCGCAAATGCCGGATTTCCGCGCAGTGCCAGACGCAGCATCGCGACCCGGTCCGATTCCGGCGTGAGATACTTTCCCTGTTTGTGCGGCGGAATGCGTGCAGGAATGAAGAGGACCCGATCCAGCTTCAAGGTTTCTTTTGCCGTCTCCGCAAGAAGCAGATGGCCGTAATGGATCGGGTCAAACGTTCCTCCGTAAATGCCAATTTTCATCGTATTTTTTACTGAAATGTGAGCTGAAGTGTTCCCTACTGAAGAATGAGCCGTTCGATGAAATCGATCGAGACCTTCAGCGAACTGATCTCTCCGCGGAACCCCATGACGGACTGATCCACACGCTCTGTCAGCATGATCGCACGTCCCCGTTCCACGTCGAAAAGAAAGATCCCTTCGTAGAGCCGGTCCAGAAGCTGGGCGCGGATACTCATGTCCTGAAGCGGAGAGAGGATCTTCGTTGAGTACCCGATCCGGGCGATGCCGTTTGAAACGCTTTCGAGCGTGAAGCGCTGGATCATCTCTACTCGCTTCAGATCGCCGACTTTATTCTGGACGTAGACCGGATACTGATGCGTCCAGCTGTGCCCGACCGGGATAGCTTCCTCGGGGAAGAGGATGCAGACGTACGCCTGGTTCGCCTGCTGGACGATCGTGGAGGCGCGGTAGTCCTTTCTTGAAAGCTGCTCTCCGCGCGCCGAGATCTCGACTCGGGAAAGATCGCGTCCCAGCGTTTCCGGGACCGTGTCGAACCCCTCTTCAGGCACCATTTCTTTCCGGCTGTCGAATGTGCGCGTCGTTCCATCTTCACGGCGTTCCCGCATATCGACCCACGGAACCTGATTCACGATCGTTCCCGTTCCGTTTTCATCGACACTTTCGACCGCCCAGCTTTTCATGGAGTGTGTGTACGTATCTACGTTTTCCGTCTGCGTCCCCACTTTCGTGACGGTCCGGTTACTGTGCGTCACTTCCCAGTTCAGCACGGAGCCTTTCGTCCAGGTGTAGCGCAGAAGGTACGTTTTTTCTGCATCCGATGCCGCAGCGTCCGTATCCCCGCCGACACAAAAAGGCGCAAATGAAACGAAGACTGCCGTCAAGCAAAGCGTGGAAAATACGTTTCCAAACCAGTTTTTTATCATGGCTCAAATTCCTTTTCGAAATGGTTTTCGTTCCCTGAAATTCGATTTTCAGCGTTGGCGAAATGCCCGCCCCATCCCAGTTTTTTCTGGAGTTTCATGAAATAGGAGCTTCCCGGAAGCTGGATCATCTGAAGAAAGTTCCGGGACGGCGTGACGGATACCGTCTCGTTTGCCGAGATCTCAGCGATCCGCATTCCGTCCACTACGACGGCAGCTTTTCCGGAGCCTGACGTCAGGCGAAAACGGAACGTCCGCTGAGCAGAATCGACGATTGGACGGAAAGTCATGGAGTGAGGAGCGACCGGCGACAGGACCACCGCATCAAGTCCTGGGCGCAGGATCGGACCTCCAGCGGAAAGATTGTGCGCAGTAGAGCCGATCGGCGTACTGAGGATCAGGCCATCACAATGGCACGTCGTTAAAAATTCATCGTCTGCCCAAATATCGACCTCTACAATATGGAAATCGGCACTCTGGATGGTGACTTCATTCATGATGAAGGAAGAGACCGGCGGGCAGGAGGTTCCCGATCCTGATTCCATCGGCGTGACGCAGCAGTTCAGAAGCGGGTAGGAAGAAATGGAAAAGCCAAACAGTCCGTGAATGTCCTCGGAGACCGTTCCTGCCGCAGGTCCATGGAACATTCGATTCCTTCCGCGAAGCAAGTCGAGCCAGCCGGAACCATGGGTACGTTTCAGGATACTGAGTTTTTCCAGCACGTCCGGGAGACTTTCATCCCGCGAAAGTCCCGCAAGAAACCCAAGTCTTCCGAGATTGACCGAAAGAACGGGAAGCTGATGCGTCCCCATTTGCTGAACCGCCCGAAGGATCGAACCGTCGCCTCCGAAAACAAGCGCGATGTCTGCATCCGTACGGGAAAGATCCGCTTTCCCAGTCAGATCTTCCTGGACGATCTCCGCTTTCTGTTCGATTTGAGGACGCAGATTTTGAATCGTTTCTGCTACGCCTGAACGATTTTGGTATCCAAGGATGAGAATCCGCATGGAGCCTCCCGGAAAAAGAGGGACAGGCCGGAAGACCCGTCCCTTTTCTGCTCATTTTCTAAAACTTGACCTGTTCCACGCCCAGCGAACGGAGATCCATCGTTCCGACACCGAGTTCTTCTCCCATGGCGAGATAGGAAACATGATCCAGCGGCATGTCGACGATACGATTGAAGAAGCGCGTTGCCGCTGTGTCGAGCGCGACCGGATCCATTCCCATGAACATGGCGCGCGTCTGGACGACGTCTGCCAGCGAACGGCCTTTCGGACCGTTGGATTTCATCGTGCGGTATGCATCGACGATCGTGAGGACCGGTTTGCGCAGCGTATTGATGTCCGCGATGCACTGATGCAGGTCGTTCGTGTGGAAGAAGCGGCGGTCCCAGACGATCCCCATGAGGTTTTTCATCGCGATGGTCATGCGGGCACCGCTGTGGTTTTTCAGGCACGGGATGTTGATCCACGCATCGGCATCCAGAACGGCATTGAGGACCAGTGCCTTCTTGAGGTTCTTTCCTTCCGGGATCTCAACTTCGCGATAGTAGCTCACGTCATTGCCGGGAAGCATGTTTCCGCCGGCGTTGATGACAGCTTCTTCGATCTTGCTGGCCTGGTAGCTGCGGCGCCATTCATCGCACGTATGGTCCACGACATTGACTTCTTTTGCTCCGGCTTTCAGGCACGCACGCACCACGGCGGCGACCAGATCCGGGTTCGTGTTTGCGGCAAGTTCCGGAGCACGGTCCCAGCCGATGTTTGGTTTGATGCAGATGACCTGTCCTTTTTTTACGAAACGTTCGATCCCGCCGAACTTTGCGATGGAAGCCGTGAACATTTCTTCCGGCTCACCGCCCATGGCAATGACCAGATCGGTTTCTTTGGAGGCCGCGGCACGCTGTGCCATCACGGAGGCCGTTCCTTCCATGGAAATCGCGGCAGCTGCGCCGACGGAGGCAATGGATTTCAGGAAATCGTGGCGATTCATCATAATTTGATCCCTTTGCTGAAAAATCTCACTTGATCTGCTTGCTATGAAGTTCCCGCGCCGTGCAGGAATAAACAGTCTGCACAAAATGCAGAACTGATACTGGCCTTATTTTACACGATGGATCGAACTTTCGCAAGGGCCATGGATGGGAAATTTGGCATTTCTTGCCGATTTTTTTCAAATATCTAAAGGTTTTGGCGGTTCTGAAGCCGTTGGGGGAGGGAAATCGGGATGGATGGAGAAAAAGATAGATGGAAAGACGAGATCGAAATCGAAAAGAAGCGGAAAAGAAATGGGCGATGAAGGATGGGAAAACGGTCGGTCGGGAAAGAGGGGGTGAGCATTGGGAAAATGGATGCCTGAGATCCATCGGGCCGGTGTTCAGAAGTGCCGGAAATGACTTGAGAACGTCATGGAATAGCCTGCGAACACGAACAAAATGAAGAAATTCCGAAGGAATAGAGGCCGAAGAGATACAGGAAATGGGGAATGTTTTTCTTTTTTGTTGTGTTTTTTTGTGGATTTTGTTGGAATTTCTGCAAAATCAATCGCTTTTTTGCGCCCCTCCCCCTTTTATTTCTTGGTTTTTTTGATATAGTTAAGTATTGTGACGTACATTTTTGCCCATACTGCTCAAAGTCATGGGATATATGCGTTTGACGTGAGATCCTCCGTTCTGGGGAGATGGTGATTTTCCGGGAACGATCTGTTGGTGATCTCCGTATAATCAATTGAGTATATGGAATGGTCTGTGCGATATTCCGAAGAGTTCCCAGTTGCTCCCGGGATCCGATGTCTCAGAATTTTCGAGGCATCACTCTTCACTGCAGTGGACCATTGACGATTTTTTTCAAACCGGACGGTTTGATTGAGTTTTTATCACGGAAGGGGATAAAAAATGCCAAGAGGCGGAAAACGTAAAGGGGCTGGTCGTCCGAAGGGAACTGGAAAGTTCGGAGTTCCGACGAAAGCGATTCGCGTTCCCGAATCGATGGTCGATCAGATTGTGAATTTCATCCATCGCAAAGGGGACGTCTACCCGATGTACCCGAACACCTGCCAGGCCGGTTTCCCGGCTGCGATGGAAGATCTCCCGGCGGAAGGTCTGGATCTGGCCGGTTTTCTGGTGCAGAATCCTGCGGCGACGTTCTTTGTGCGCGCGGCTGGCGAGTCCATGATCGGTGCAGGGATTTTTGCAGATGACGTCCTTGTTGTGGATAAAAGTGCAGAACCGGAAAACAATGACATCGTCATTGCGATCATCAATAATGAATTCACGGTGAAGCGTCTGGTCCGTAAGGATGGTTCCACGGAACTCCACAGCGAGAATCCGGACTATCCGTCGATCGCCATTCCGGAGGGCACCGAGCTCAATATCTGGGGGGTCGTTAAGTTTGCGATCCACTCGGTCTGAGTTTTTTCCGGTCAGCGGGACAGTAAAGCCGATCGCCCGACGGTACGTGGGTACTGCCGGGCAATTTTTTAAGGGGTGCCAGTTGGGGGGAAATGGGAGAAATATCAGCTTTGTGTTGGGAAAAATCTGAATTTTTTTAAGAAATTTGGTTAAAAAGTACCCGAATGCCGTTTTCTTTCGGCCCCTCCCCCTTCCATCCGGTTTTATTTTTGATATAATTGTTTTACTTTATATTTCAGACAGCGGCCGAGTCTGCGACTTTTTGGGGATGCCCAGGTCACTGTCCGGAAGAATGTGTTGTCAAGATCACCATATCATATTAAAGGGACGAATTCATGGCGAAGTATCAAGTCGATAGTATCCGAAACATCGCGCTTTGTGGGCATTGTAGCACTGGTAAGACCACGATGGTTGATAAGATACTCCACCGAACCAAGGCCATCAATCACACGGGGACCGTGGATGCCGGAAGCAGCTTCTGCGATTGCGAAGAAGAAGAAAAGGCACATAAATATACGATCGAATCCAAACTCACCCACTTCGATTACAAAGGCAAGCTCTTCAATCTTATCGATACGCCCGGTTATCCGGATTTCATTGGTCAGACGATCGGTGCGATGAACGGCGTCGATAACGTGGCGGTCGTCATTAATGCGCAGAGCGGTATCGAAGTGAATACCCGCCGAGTTTTCAACGAAGCCAAAAATCTCGGTCTCGGCCGTTTCGTGGTCATCAACAAGCTGGATGGCGACAATATCAAGTTTGACGAACTGGTCGCTCAGATCCAGGATGTTTTCGGTTCGGAATGCTGCCTGATGAACACCCCGGATACCGTCGGCGGCGGTTTCTCCGCGGTGAAATCCTGCATGGATGACGAAGCTTTCATCGAACAGGTCGTCATGTGCGATGATGACTGGATGATGCAGTTCATGGAAGGTGAAATGCCGACCGAAGCTGACCTGGCTGTCCTGCTTCCTAAAGCGGTCGCTCAGGGGCTGATCGTCCCGATCCTCTGCACCAGCGGTAAAAATGAGATCGGTCTTGACGAGCTGCTTGATGCTATCGCCCTCGCCGGTCTGAATCCGGGAATGAATACCCGTACGGCGAAAGACGCTAACGGCGAAGAATTCGAACTCAAAGCGGACGCTTCCGAACCGCTCGTCGCTCAGGTCTTCAAGACTCGCGCGGACCCGTTCGTGCAGAAGCTGAGCTACTTCCGCGTCTATCAGGGCACGGTCAAGACCGGCGATACCGTTCCGGTCACTGGAAGCCGTAAAGGTCTGAAGATCGCGCAGCTCTTCCAGATGCTGGGCAACCAGACGGTGGCTCTTGACGAAGCCGGCCCGGGCTACATCTGCGCCGTAACGAAAGCGGAAGATCTCTACACGAGTACGACGCTCGGCAACGCCACGATGAACGAGATCACGTTCCCGACCCCGATGGTTTCGCTGGCTGCGACCCCGAAATCCCGCGGCGACGAAGGCAAACTCTCCGGCGCACTGGCCAAGCTGTGCGACGAAGACTCCACGTTCAAGCGTGATCAGGATGCCCAGACGAAAGAACTCGTCATCACCGGTATGAGCGAACTTCACCTTCAGATCCTGCGCGAACGTCTCAAGAGACGCGACAAGGTGGAAGTCGATACGAAAGAACCGAAAATTCCGTACCGTGAAACGATCCAGCGTAACGGCGACGGCAGCTACCGCCACAAGAAACAGTCCGGCGGTTCCGGTCAGTTCGGTGAAGTCCACATCCGCATGTACCCGTTCCCGGGCGGTACGGATCCGGCTGAATTCTGCACGAAGGACAAGTTCCCGACGCTGAAAGAATTCCATCATGATCCGGAATTCAACTTCCTGTGGATCGACACGGTCACTCAGGGGTCGATTTCCGACAACTTCAAGCCGGCGATCGAAAAGGGTTTCCGCGAAAGAATGACGAAGGGTGTCATCGCGGGCTGCAAGGTCCAGGACATCGCTGTTGAACTTTACTTCGGTAAGATGCACGACGTTGACTCCAACGAAACGGCCTTCAAAACGGCGGCTTCGATGTGTTTCCGCAACGTGTTCCAGGAATGCAAACCGACGCTGCTTGAGCCGGTCGTCAAGATCGAGATCACGATCCCGAACGATAAAGTCGGCGACATCTCCGGTGACCTTTCCACGCGCCGCGGCCGTCCGCTTGGTATGGAAAGTGCCGGCGGTGGAATGCAGACGATCATTGCTGAGATCCCGCTTGCTGAAGTCACGACCTACGCGCGCGTTCTGGCTTCCATGACGGGCGGTCAGGGCAGCTACACGCTTGAGTTCGACCGTTATGATATCGTCCCGGGCAACATTATCCAGGACATCATTGCGAAGAACAAACAGGAAGAAGAGGAAGAGTAATTTTCCTGACTGAATTCTTTGCATAAACTGCCAAAGGGAGTGAAATGGTAAAGTTTCACTCCCTTTTCTTTTTCATCTAAAAGTCTGTTTTTTAAATTCAATAATTATTTTTTTGGTAAAATTTCTAAAAATAAAAAACGTGAACTTTGTTTGGAGCCTGAAAATGACGATAACCTAAAAAGTATTTTATATTTTGCTTTTAAAAGGATAAATCATGGCTTGTTGTTTGAAATCATTTCGTCCGTATTTCGGTTTATGTGCGGCTTTCACGTTTGCCTGCATGTTTTCGATTTGTGTTTCGCCTGCGGAAGGCCAGCTTTGGGGCCGTTTTCAGCAGAGTAATCGGATCCTTCCCGAGGAAAACACCTATTCGAGCAGCCGTGCCGTCCAGACCAAAGTTGAACCAACGCCGGAGATCAAAGGTGCGTCGCAGAATACATATTTTCAAACGTTTAAGAATTTTGATATTTATCCTTCGAAAGACGATCCTCGTTCGCCGTATACCGGCCTTCTGGGCGGATCATCGATCGTCAACCAGTCGATTCGCGATATTGTGTCCGGCATCTCAGATCGGAATCTGAATGACCGGTACAATCAGTGGCGTCATTACCTTGGCGGTGTGATGCGCAACACTCAGAGCGTGCGTTCCGGATCGGAACTGAACGGTCTTGGCCGTCTGAAGTGGTTTAATGAGATCATGGCGGATCCGCTCAAAGGTGCCGGCGAAGCAGAAGAGTTTACCCGTCTGCTTCACGCTCAGCTCTGTGCCGGCCGTATCGGTTTCTGTAAAGCACTGAAGCGCGCTGCTGACCGAATGGACGTCAATGGTGATTCTGTGCGTATTCCGGATTACTGGAAATCGGGACAGTCGGGAGACGCTGCGCTGGATTCTCTGGAAAAAGTACTGGTTGATGCGCTCATGTGCCATGGCCGTGCGATCGCGCCTCTGAGCAAAGAGGAACTTGCCCGTATTTCGAACTATGCACACCGGAATTTGACGGTCGACGCCTCGGTCGGACACACCGTTTCGATGCGCGGCAGTGCCAAAGTGCAGATCCAGGCCATGCAGAAGATCGATCAGAGTGCAATGTATGAAGGTATTGCGGAGCTGTCTCTTCTTATGGACCCGCATTTCATTCGTGCTCTCGACAAACTTTCTGAGAAGAAAGGCGAAGAACTGACGTATGATGGCGTTTCCGGAACGATCGAACGGATCATTGAAACTCAGGCCGGCGTCATTGTTGTCGGCGGACGTGGTGCGAATACTTACGAGATCGAGAAGATGACGAATGTCTGCGCGATCGTGGATCTGGACGGGGACGATACGTATCTTGAAGGTGCGGTGAATCTGAAACGCCCGATTTTGGCGATCCTGGATATTCATGGAAACGATACCTATCGCGGAAACCTCCCAGGGATCCAGGGAAGCTGTATTCTTGGAATTTCCATGCTCGTTGATGTTCAGGGAAATGATCAGTACATTGCGAAACATCACGCGCAGGGGTCTGCCATGGCGGGGGCGTGTGCTCTGATCGACTTTGACGGAGATGATTCCTATGATGGGATCCGTCGTCTGCAGGGAACCGCCGTCTGCGGTCTTGGGATCCTGATCGACCGGCGCGGAAACGACAAATACCATGCTGCGATGTGGTCGCAGGGGATGGGACAGCCGCTCGGCTGTGGGATCCTTGAGGACTGCACCGGGGACGATATTTACTATACTGGCGGAATGTACTATGATTCCTATCCGGAAACTCCCGGCTACGAAGGCTGGGGCCAGGGGCTTGGTACTGGGATCCGTGGTGTTGCGGCCGGCGGTATCGGCGTTCTTCTCGAAGGAGAAGGAGCGGACCGATACGAGTTCGATTATATTGCGCATGGCGGCGGGTACTGGATGGGTCTCGGTTTTCTGCGCGATTTTGAGGGAGATGACGTTCATCAGGGCTCTACTGCCGTCATGTGGGACGGCCGCCCGCGCCAGGAAAGAAAATTCCAGCGTTTCAGCTCCGGTTTCGGATGCCATTATGCGGCAGGTTTTTTCTTTGAAGATAGTGGAGACGATTCCTATTGGGCCTCGATCATGTCTCAGGGATTTGCGTGGGACTGCGGCGCGACGTTCTTCTATGATTTCCTCGGTAACGACATCACGACGGGAGCCGGAAGCGGAAATCAGGGGCAGGGTGCACAGGCCAGCCTTGGCGTGATGGTGAATTTCAGCGGAGACGACAAATACGTTGGCTCGAGTCAGGGATACGCATCCGGAAACATTACGTATCATGACCTTCCCCAGTGCGGCGGGAATTTCAGCTTCCTGATCGACTACGGCGGAACGGATACTTACGGAAGCCGGGCGAAAAACAATGCGAGTGTTCGTCGTGGTATGAACGGCGGTTTCCTGATCGACCGTCCGACGAAGAAGGAGTTCGAGGAACTGGAGCAAGCAAAGGAGGCTGAAACGGCTGCGCCTTCCAACGCGAAATGATCAGGAGTCTCTAAGTACTTCAGGAATTGGAAACACGCAGGATCTGACGGGTCCTGCGTGTTTTGTTTTGTGGGGACTTTTTCTTGGGTTCGTTTTTCTTAAGACGCAGACTCAGCCGGCCATTTCAATGAATTTTTCATAGTCCGGCGTTTCGATCTCAGGTTCCTCCGGCCCTCGCCATCTTGGGGAGAGACTGTTTTCGATCCCGAGCTGATCGCAAATGCGCGAAACGATAAAATTCACGATTCCGTTCAGGTCAGAGACTCCCTGATAGAACGCGGGGGAGGCAGGAAGGATAATTCCTCCGGCGCGTGCGATGCGCGTCATGTTTTCCAGCTGAATGAGCGAATAGGGGGTTTCGCGCGGAACGAGAATGAGCTTTCGGTGTTCTTTCAGATGAACTTCAGCTGCCCGATGGATCAGGTTCATGCTCAATCCGGATGCGATCGCCCCCAGCGTTCCCATCGTGCATGGACAGACGACCATTCCATCGGTACGATAGGAGCCGGACGCAATTGCGGCAGTGAAATCATCGCATCGGTGAAAGTGGATCCTTCCGGATGGAAAAAATTTGGATTCACAGCTTGCGGAAAGTCCCAGTGCGCAGGGAGTAAATTCCTGGCGCGGAATGGAGATCCCCGTCTCTGTCTCGAGAACCTCATACGCAGTATCGCTGATGACGAGATGGATCTCGCACTCGCAGGTACTCATGACTTCCAGAAGCCGCACAGCATACGCCATTCCGCTGGCACCCGTGAGCGCGACGACAAATTTTCTCTTGCACATCGAATGAACTCCTTAATAGATGAGGTGGATATTCTGAAACATCGTTTACTCTATTCTAGAATGGCTGGCAATATTTGCGCATCTTGCGCACGTTCACACTCTGTGTGATTTCTGACCATCTTAGATCCTGATTTTATGGAGTCCCCGGCCGCTTTCTTAAAAGAGGGTGGTCGGGGAACGTTCAATTTCCAAAATTTTGCAGCTGAAGAGACTTTCAAGACGGAGAGTCTCCATGCGGGGGAAATCCAGGTTCATAAATTGGCGTTTCCAGGAATCTCCGCAGTCTGCATATCCTGACCGACGTTAACGGATGATCGTTTCCATCGTGCATTCTTTGCCGTTTTCGTCCGTCCAGGAGATGCGGTACTTCCCTTTGAAGCCGCGGAATCTCAGCTCCATGGAGGACGTTTCGGCTTTCTGGGAAAATCGAGTCTTCCATTCATGGTTGATGAGCTGGTCGAGTGCGTAGAAGGACGGTTTCGGCTGAGCATCCCGCGTAAGGAGGCCGGAAGTGGTCGGTTCGCCCGGTGCGCCGCAGTCATCGACGACATTCCACCACGTGATCCCCATCATATTAGGGATGGAGAACCACATGCGGTAGAGGTTCCGTGCGACGATCGCCTGAATATCTCGGCCGACTGCGTCATCGTTCGGGGCGGTGATCGTGATTTCGCTCAGATGGATCGGCAGGCCAGTCTGGCTGAGGATCTCCATGCGGTCCCAGATCTGTTCCGGAGTCTGGATCTCTTCTCCCTTTGCGATATTGAGAGTCTGTTTCGGGTTGAAAAGGTGCATCTGCGACCCGATGATGTCGATTTTGCATCCGGCCTCCATGAGGGCTTTGGTCTGGTTCGCGTAGTTCTGATTGTTCGCGTAGTCGTTGATGTTCAGGAGGACGGATTCCGGGAGAACTTCCTGTGCGGTCTGAAATGCACGGAGCGGGTAGTCTGCCGGCATGAGTCCGTAGCGGCTTTTCATGACTTTTTCGCCGGTCCGGACGTTTCCGTGGAAATCGACGGCACTTTCATTCACGACATCCCAGCTGTCGACGCGATCTCCATAGTGGTCGGCGAGGATGCGGATGCGCTCGAACATTCGGCGATCGTATTCCTGAATATAATTGGGCCCCATGGCGAAGATCTCATCCGTGGAGTGCTCGTAAAGTTTCTTTTTGTCGATCGCGAGTTTGGCTTTTTCTTCCGGGAGTGCGTAATTGTGCCAGATCCAGTCCGGATGCTGCCATGTCCGATTTCCCCAGACCATGGGATGCCCATGGATCCGAATTCCTTTTGTCTCACAGAATTCGACACACTGGTCGCTGGCTGGACGACGCCAGTGAGGCTGGGATTTTGGATCGGCGCACTGGTTCCAGAACGCTTCCGTGTCGCGTTCTTCGGTCGCAAAGCGCGGTTTGTCGGGTTCCAATTCGAATTTTTTCCAGTAAAATGCGACTGTTGCTGAATTGAACAGCGTGCCGTAGAGATTTTCGTAGCGGGCATTGCGCTCACAGGTTCCAAGCTGACGGAAATTGAAAATGTGCGCGCCGAAAATGAATTCGTGAGTGATCTGCTCAACGCGGACATCCGTGCCGGGTTTGACGTTCTGGAGCGTCACGGAGGCATCGGCCTTGCGGTATTTTTCGATTCGGGCGTCGATCTCTTTCTGAACGTCATCATTCCAGATCTCATAATATCGGGCACTCATGACGCCGGGATCCGGAGTGTGGGAGGCAGGCTGGCCGGCAAAGGCAAGTACGGCAGAAAGAAATGAAAACGAGCTGCAGACAAGAATCGTCCAGGCTCTGCGTACTCGTGAGAACATTCGGCAGGATGGCATAAAAAACTCCTTATCTTGAAAATAACAGCGGTTTTCCCGAGTTGATAGGAAAACATGGCTCTGATGGCGGCCTCTAAAAACCTTGTTTTCATTCAAAAGACACCATTACAGTAAATACCATTGTAACATGAAAAAGCGCGTTGTCAAGGAGTTTCGCGGGGGAAGCGGTGATTTCTTTGAAATTTTCCTGAAAGGATGGGGATTCTGGGATCCGTTCGATATTTTTTGGAAAAAAGAGGTACACAATGCCTCGGCGCGCTGTCTGTTTGAAGTTTTGTCCATGCCGATTTACGCCACGACTCAGCTGCCCGCGGAAACTGTGTACCCAAAACGAAACGAGCTAAAATTACATGCGAATTTAGTCAAAGGAACGACACGAAATTCGGATTTAGTCCTCAAAAAGCTCCTCTAGCTCTTTTGGGTCCCACATTAAATCGACCTTCCAGCCTGATGCATCTTTTATAGTTATTCCATTCCAGAAGAAGCCTTCTGCAGCATCTAGTAGACCGCTGACCAATAATTCCATCGTTTTCAGTGTTCGCGGCTCAAGATCTATTTCTGTATTTTCACCAGGTATGATCCAGAACCTAAAACCTTCATCAGAGCTTGTTCCATATGCGATAAAACCTTGAAAATTCGGATTCACAGGCCTTAATCTTGTTTGGGGGGCTGTCTTTACCTCATTTATGTGTTTTTGCAGTAGTGGTCCTGCGTATTTTTCAGCTTCTTCATAATTTCCACGCATATATGCCGTCCAGCATTTCAAATAGATCCGTGCGGGTTCACTTTGCGTAACACAGGGGCGGGAAATCCAAATAAACTCACACATCCCAAAGAGATAGTCTTCTGATGTGTTTGTCTGGTAAAAAGGTGTTGCTTGCTCACTTAAATCAGAAACAGCCGGAATTAAATCATCAAAAGGAAATTCCGCTTCGAATTTATCAAAATCCGGATGTCTGGAAATGATTTTTGTCATGATCTTAACGAGATGGGCATGTACTTTTACTTTCAGCTTTTTCTTGGCTTCAGCGGTTTCACTTTCCAGTTTTACCATCAGATCATCCGTGAAATTATCCAGTTCTTCCACGAGTTTTTCGTATTCTTGTCTTGGTATCTCCAGTTTTTTTTGAGCTTCAGCCGCCGCTTTGCCGTCTGCAATGATCTTCGCGAATACTCTGTACGACATCTCATTGGGACGCAGATCTCTTACGTCATAAACCTTTAGATTTGGATTTTCCTGAATTTTCGCGTTCAATTTATTTTGGGTATCTTCTGACAGACCGCTCCAACTTTCTTTACGGGCATTTTCCAGCACTTCCCATGCTTTTGCCAGCCGATCCAGTTCGTTTTTCGCGGTTTGGATTTTATCTTTTAATTTTTTGTCAGAAAATTCGTTACGATCACCGATTCTCAAAAGCTCTATTTGGCGTTCAAGTTCTGTGATTTGAGCTTCCAGTTCTTTGTATCCTTCCGGGTAGGCAGGAAAAACCATTCCATCGACTGTGAAGGTTGGTTCGGCAGGTTTGGGGGAGACTGTTTTCTTTTGGTCAGCCAGAATGTTATCCACTCTGAACGTTATCACTGCGCAAACTATCAAAAAATAAAGTAAGGACCGAGATTGGATCTGTTTCATTTTGGTTCTCCATATTGGGTAAATTAATTTTTTCAAAGACGAAAGTCTTCTATCTATAGAACGTGAGCTTGTTACTCAATTGGCCAAAATTTAAAAAATTCCCAGGAAAATTCCCAGAAAAATTCCCCAAAAATGGATCATCAAGCCTGATCGTTCCGGTTTTCCCAACGCCGCTCGCGCGAAAGCGTCTTAATTTTCACATTTTCGCGCGATCTACAAAAAATTTACAGAACCTGAAAAAACGCTCAGTTCATGGGCGTTTTCTTTTTCTTGGCGGAAGAAGTGTTGGATTGTCGGAATCTGGTCAGGGATCCCGTGAGATAGTTCCAGAGTTTCCGGAGGTCTCCGGCGGCGTTTCCTCTTCGATTTGCCAGGCAGATCCCGGCGATCAGGTAGAGGATCGAGACCAGGAGCGACACAAACCAGAGCCAGTCTGAAATTTCCGAGTCCCAAAGGAAAAGGAACATGACGCTCCCGGTGAGGAGCGAACCGAGGCAGCAAAGAAAAACTCCTGCCGCGAAGAGCAAAATGCCTGCGCCTCCGACCGATACCAGAACGGCGGCTGTGTAGAACAAGATCGTGAGGCCTTTTTCAAGATACTCGGTCCACATTTTTCCGGAGGGGCCGATCGGAGCTGCGGAACTTGACGGCATGGGGATCTTCAGGAAGGAGGATGGATCTGCAGAACCAGGGATCGGTGGGGGCGTCATGGTGTTGACGGCAGAAGAACGGTTTTTTTCCATGGGGCATCCGTATGCGGCGCAGCCTTCATTTTCTTCCCAGCATTCCTGATGGTACTCCATTCCGCATTCCGGGCAGAAAACCGTGATTTCCGACTCGGAGACTTCCGTGCTGCAGTACGCACACTGATGCAGGGGCCCGGAAGTATCGCCGACGGGGACAGAAACGAGTTTTTCCCGGCAATTTTCACAGCTGACGGTGTCTCCGGGATGAATAACCGGCACGTCGGTGATTTGTCCGCAGGAAAGGCAGTGGATCTTTTTCATCTTGAACTCCGAAAATCAAATCAAACTCCGAAAATCAGGAAAACGAATAGAAACGAAACGAGCAGGACACCGAAACATCCGGGACCATTTGGTTCGGAGGGCTGCGGGATACCGTTGATGAAGGTGCGTCTCTGGACGTCTGCGGAGTACGCCGCCTGTTCGAGCATTTCCGCAGTGATTTTGAGCGGAGCCGATTTCAAAACACCGGTCTGCGTACAGCCGTAGGTGCTGCATCCTTCATTTTCGAGCCAGCATTCGTGATGGAATTCTGCGCCGCATTCAGGACAGTAGACGGAAACGTCTCCATCCTGAATGGCGGAACTGCAGTAGAGACAGTCCGGAACGTCTGCGATCAGGTCGTGTTCGGATGTTTTGAGCAGAGGGTGAGCGCATTGGGCACAGAGAACGGTCTCTCCCGGCACGATGCGCTCTTTCTGCGTAATTCCCCGGCATTGGGGACAGAGGATCTGTTTCATGGTATTCAGGACTCTGCTTTTTTGGTTTCAAACAGAATGGACGTGGAACCGATCTGGATCATGTCGCCGTTTTTGAGCGTTTTTTCCATGACCGGAGTTCCGTTCACCAGCGTGACCGCCCCCGTCTGCGAGCAGAGAATGTACCGTCCTCCGCGAACATGGATCGCCGCGTGGATCCCGACGACAGAAGGATCCTTGAACAGGTAAACGTCGCATTTGGGGGAACTTCCGATCGTCGTCGGATTTTTGTAGAGGATGAACTGTTTCCCCGCGATGAGACCCGCTTGGATCTTGAGCCACCCCTGCTTGATGACGTTCTCCAGAAGTGCCGTTCCCGCGCCGGCGAGCGTGCCGAACGCCGTGATGCCGACAAATCGGGCGACCATGACTGCATTTTGAAGATTCAGAATATTGCAGATCAGGTCGAAAAGGAGACCGCCGATCAATCCGCCGACCAGACCGCCGGCCAGACCAAGCGCGAATTTCTTCCAGCTCCGCATCAGGATCCCCGGTGCGATCGCGACGAAAAGACCAAGAATGGCCCAGCCGACACTGCGGGCAAAGACCTGACGGGCCATGCTGAACTCCATGGAGCGGTCTCCCTGAAGGTAATTGTACACCTTGTCTGCAAACAGCGAGACGACGAAACCGCCGATCAATCCAAGAATGATTCCCAAAATCACGTTTTGGAGACATTGATGCCAATTTTTGGCCATGATACTTTCTGCGCAGGAAAGGAAAACGGAAATACATACGGCAATCGTGATGTACCAGCATCTTTGGTAGAATTTAAGTGCTTTTTCATCTTTTTCAGCCTGTGCATCTTTTTCTGCATTTGTTTTATTTTCCTGAAGATAAAAATTTCCTTGCAGTTGCGGATCTTCCTTTGCATTAAGTACTATTTGGTCGATTTGTTCTTCCGTGTACCCCTGCGAACGATAATAATCAATAACCGGCAGGAAATAGTTCTGTAATTTGTAAAGATCATTTTGTTCTTCATAATATTGCGTAACTTCCCCGCCGGCCCAGCCTAGGATCCCGCCGAGGAGGCCGAAGAGGAACATATAGACGATGGCGTTTCTGAAAAAACCGCCGCGCGGGGCGTGCTGGATCATTTGTGCCTGGGTCGTGTTTGCCGCGACGGTCTGCTGGTGCTGATGCATTCTGTTGAGCAGATCCTGACGTTTGAGGTCGTCATCGACTTTGCTCGAGTTCAGATCGTCGAACGAGATCTTGATTTTGTCGCTCATTTTCTATTTTCTCCGTGAGTTTATTCGTATTTGACTTTTTTGAGGAGTTCCCGAATGTCTTCGTAGAATTCCCATGCGTGTTGTTGACGGACATAGTCGGCGGGGAATGCAAAAAAGATCCCCTGGGAGTCCTCGATCAGGAAAGTGTTGACGCCGACGATCCGTCCATTCTGGTCGAGCAGGGGGCCGCCGCTGTTTCCGGGGTTGATCGCCGCGGAATGCTGAATGAGGAAGTCGTCGCGGATGCTGGAACAGATACCGTTCGTGATCGAAAAATCCATTCCGAGCGGGTGTCCGATCGCGACCACTTTGTCTCCCTGGCGGACGTTTTTGAGTTTTCCGATCTTCCAGACAGGATGGATCGACGGGATCGCATCGGCCAGGATCAGCGCGAGGTCGATGTCCGGATCTTTCGGAAGTGCCGCGATCCGTGCCGGGACCGTGGATTCGTCCTGCGTCGTGACGTAGAGATTCCTTGCGGGTCTCATGCGTGAATCAAAAACGACGTGCCGATTCGTCAGGATCAGCTGCTGACTCCGATTCGATGCGATGACGATCCCGGTCCCGACGCCCTGTTCGTTCCCTCGCACAAGAGAATCCCAGAACCCGTCTGCCGGAGCCTCCATCGTGACGATCACGACGCTTTCTTTTGCCTGCTCGGCAACACGCTGCTCGATCGATCCAATGTTTTTCGTCATCGAGACCGTCAGTAGGAGGCACACCAGCGTGAGGATCCCCAAAGAACAGAGTGCAGCGTTTTTCCACGTCAAAATGCGCGAAAAGACAGGCGAAACGTTCTTTTTGTCCGGAGACGGCGAAAACGCGGGCGGAACAGTCTCTTCCGGAAGTTCGACGCGGATCCGATCCGGCTCCGGCTCCCGAAGATCTTCCGCCGTTATTTGAATGATGTCGTGCTTCATGGTTACTGCCCCACATTGACGCCGTGTCGGATCGCGGACTGCTGGACTGCTTCCCAAGTAGATTCGATCTCCTGGTCCGCCTGTTTGAGCTGTGTTTCCCAATTCTGGAAGAGTGCTTCTTGTTCCAGAGCACCACCTGTGACGTCTCCCATTAGCCCGCGTAAAGCACCCTTGAGGAAATTACTGGTAAATGTGCCGTAGATAGGATGATTCCTGACATTCTGTCCGAAAAACTCCCATGCCCGAAGGTGTTCACGATAGGCAATCGCAAAATCAACAGGTACGGAAGACGTGTCGAATTTGCGCGCTTCCTGTACATACCAGAAGATCGTTTCTGCTGATCTGTCCATGTATTCATCTCCGGAGCCGCTGCCGTTCCATGAGTATGGATGCTGAATGTGTTGGCTCAATTCCTTATCGCGCCGGATCACCTGACGGATCGCGGATGTCTTTCCGCCTCCGCAGCCCGGGATGAAAAGTACCGGTATCAAACAGAGGATCCATAGGAAAACACTCCTCAGAAAATCTTTTCTACTATTCATGGACAGGCTCCTTCAATTTGCTTTGAGAAACGGGAGCTGCGATTGGGGCCGTTTCTGGGGGTGGGGGATTATGCTGAAATTTCGCCGACGAGGGATCTGTCTGGTTTGCTGATCCCTGCTCGGTTTGCCGCGGAGACCGATCCAGTGACTGATTCTGAGGCTGGTCTTGAGGCTGGTCTTGAGGCACGATCGGATGATATTCTGGTCTCTGGAGTTGAGTCTGGTTGGTGATCTGTACCTTCTCTTGAACTGGTACCGAAACTGCAGCCGACGTATCCTGTTTAGGTTCGGAATGCGCGTTTTGTGGTTGAGAGGCACTGTTCGGATGCGGTCTTCCATGGAAACGCCCTCTTCCTGTTTTCGGAGAACTTTCCTGCTGGCGGTTTTGCTCCGGTTTTGCGGTTTCCTGCTCTTTTTCTTTCGACTCTTCGGCGTTCAGTTGACTGATCTCCGTGAAGGAATTGCCAAGCATCTGGAAATTCTGGAGCAGACCATGTTTAAAATGTTTCCATTCATTCGGAAGTTCCAGCGTTTTTTCCGTACGGATCTCCAGCTCGCTGAGTTGCTTTTCGATCAGTTGGAGTTTCTTTCCGGTCTGGAACAGAATGGTACACATGAGCAGCATGATGAGTGAACAGGCTGCGAGCAGGATATAGTCGGACGTTTTCATGGTCTCTTGCGGGGTTGGAGTTTGAAGATCTTGGGACTCTTCCGAGGATGGAGAGAAGAGCGGGGATGTCGCGGCAAAGTCCGTTTCATCGCGGAGGGAGGCGGAGTCCTGGAAGATCAGCACCTCGCCTTTTTTCGGTGAATCGTCCTGCCAGAGGAACCAGCCGTCCTCTTCTGCCTGCGGATCATAGACGTACGCGCACTGCCAGCGCAGGGGGAAAAAGTTTCTGTGGATGTAGAGGTCCATGTCGGAAAGGAAAATTCCGAAACCCGGATGGGTATGGTACCAGCCGACGATACGCATCCCGGGGTACTTTTCAGCCATCTGTTCATGGATCCAGTCCCAGGTCTCGCCGGTGAACGTGACCGCTCCGGACTGATTGTCGGCGTACTTCCCCTCGATCCGCGCATCGACGCAGACCCGCCAGTTTTCCTCTTCATCCAGGCTGAGATTTCCGAGCAGGATGCCGCAGACTTCTTTATTCATGCTGCTTCGGCCATGGCGTTTCATTTCGTCGATGACCGATTGCCGCACGAAGACCGGGCATTGGAAATCGTCAGGATTTTTTAGTGATTTCATTGGGATCTCCCTTTTTCTAAAGTCCGTATTCGACTCTGTCCGCCGACATTTCGTATCCGATCAGCTCACTTTCCGTCCGTGCCCACACGATGTCGAAAAACGGCAGTCCGCACTGTTTCAGAGTCCGGTCCAGCCACGTTTCTTCGCCCGTGACGGTAAAGAAGGTCTTCAGGATCCGATTTTTGCCGCATTTGGGGCAGATCGCGTTTTCCGCCGTCGCTTTTCCGAACGGGATGAATGCTTCGGTCTCTTCTCCGCATGGAGCACACGTCATTTTTTCGAGGATCTCCTGATTGAATTCCAGCTGAACGCTGGTGCCAAGATCTTTTCTGGCGGTCTCAAGGAGTTCCCGGACGGTCATGTCCCGAACTGAGCGTTCCAGAGAAATGACCCGGTCTGCCGTGTCGTGGCTCCAGCAGTCTTCCTTTCGCTGGTACTCGATCAGATACGAGTCCGCCGAGATGCCGTTAAAAACGAATCCCTTTCCCGCGATCGTTTCCATACCGTGAAGCAGCTTGACGGCTTCCTGGCACTGAACGCCTGCGATGATGGAGCTGATGGTCGGCGTCGTCGGCGTTTTTCCAAGCTCCATTTCCGAGCGGGTCAGGAGATTGCACGACCTGCGTTTGTTCAGGAGGACCCAGTCCATTTCGGACATGGTGCACTCATAGCATGGTCCGTCCGGTTCGAAAACGCGCGCGACTCCGCTGATCTGTTCGATCGCGCCGTCGATCCACGGTTTGTTCAGTTTGAGGCAGTTTCGGTTGATCGAAAGCCGAGCTTCCCGATTGTCGAGACCGCCAAGCACAACATCTGCCCAATGGTAGACTCCCGCGCCGAAATCGTGAAGCACATTTCCGTGAAACGCCCGGACGTTCATTTCCGGGTAGATCTCTTTTGCGCTGCGGGCGGCAGTTTCGGCTTTGGACGCTCCGTTATCTTCCTTGCGGTAGAGGACCGAACGGGAAAGATTGGAGTTTTCGATCCTATCCAGGTCGGCGATCAGAATGTTTCCGATCCCGAGAAGTGCGAGATTTTTCACGATCTCATTCCCGAGTGCTCCTGCTCCCACGACAAGGACTTTTGCGTTTCGCAGTTTCTCCTGATCCCACCATCCAATGAGACTGAAACGCTGGAACCTGCTTTCTTCCGGCGATTCGAGTTCCGTGAGATCGATGGTGAGTTTTTCTCCCGCCGGGGCGGGATCTTTTTCAGGAGTCGTTTTGCCGTCAGTTTCGTCAAACATGGCATCCTCCCGCAGTGATCTCGGGCTGGAGGCGAATGACGTCACCGTCTTTTGCTCCAACATCTGCGAGGCACTGAGTGTCCTGAAGCTGTTTCCCGCTGGCTTTGTGGTGGAATTTGTAGACCAGCGGCTGGCCGTCCGGACCATTTTTGGGAAGGTTCATCTTTTCAAGCAGCACGCTGATGATGCGGTTCACCGGCGCGTTGTCCGGCAGTTCGACTTCCTGACGTTTGTTTCCGGTCGCGTCCCAAATGAAAACGTTGATGTTTGCCATGAGTTTTTCTCCTTGTGTTATGGTTTGAAACTGTTTTTTAATGTTTGGTCTGAGATCCTGTGGGTATCCTCTCTGAATTTCCTGCAGGATCTCCTCTGAAATTTGATTTTTCCCCGGTTCAGGACATTACGGCATCAGGAAACGTGAATCGGTCGGAAGCATGTCCTGATGCAGATCGGCCCACTGTGCCGCGAGACCATCCAGCGGACTGTGGATATTGTATGATTGGAAACAGATGATCTCGCCGATGCGTACGATCAGATGGCAAAGCCGTTCCTGCGCAGACCAGTGGTCTCCGATGCAGATGACGGCAGGCTCGATGTTCGGATGGAAGATCGGCGTCAGCATTCGGCAGGTCGGCGGAGTGCGCGGATAGCCGCTCCCAAGCTGGATCTCGACCTGGTGCGTATCGCGGTAGACCGGCTGATTTTTTTCGAGCCGCTCAATGCCCCGGATATGGTACTCCACGACATACGTGTCTGCCGGAGTCCCTTTGCTCGAAACGATCCGGATCATCGGAAAGTCCCTGAAGAATTCCTGAGTTTCCTTTTCGTCGGAAACCAAACGCCGCTGACGGGGAGAGAGTCGTACTCCCGGTGCAGGACCGGAATTTCCACTGAAGGCAGACGCGGAAGTCCCCGGGACAGGAGGCGGCGGAGGGAGGATGGTCGATTGGGATCCTGCGGATCCTCCTGAGGGAAGTGGGGGCGGCGTTGGTTCATCAAACGAAATGACGATTTTCTCAGATGCGGGCAGAACCGGTCTTTGGACGGTCGTTTTTTCGCCGCATTGCGGGCACGTGAATCGAAACGGTTTATCCGACGGAAGTTCCTGGCGGACAGTGATTCTATGATTGCAGTGCGTGCAGGTCAAATTGTGCATAAATTTCCTCGCGAATAGGTTTCAGGATCAGCTCGAACGCTCGATGCTCTACCTTAAAGAACGCCGTTGTGTTATGAAATGACAGAAAAATTCTTTTTATTTTAAATATTTTGCGAAATTTGTGAAAAATTTTCCACTTTAAGCACTTTGAGACACAAAAAAACAGGCGTTCCTGGAGAGATTTGGTTCATCAGGGGAGTGTCCCCCTTGATTTTCCGGAGATCGCGGATAAAATGAAAACAGACTTTCCTGAAAATTCTTTGGGTTTGGGAAGGTTGGCAAGAAATGTATTTTGAAAGGAGATCCCATGAAAATTTCACGACGTTTCGTTCGTTTTGGTCTTTCTGTGCTGCTGTTGTCCGGATGGAATTGCTGCGGAATGCTCTCAGCACTTGAACTTCCGGATCCGGAATGGAAACCACTTTTTCCGGGGATCGATCATGCCGCTATCCAGGTTGAGGAACCGCTTTTGAAGGTCAACGTTCTTCGCATTCAGGCAGACACGCCAGGACTGTCGTTCTATTCGACCGGTCGTATTGCCGGATATGAAGCGGATAAAGCGGAGACGGACCGTCAGACCGTGCCGGATTTTCTAAAAGAACATGGTTTGGCGGCGGCAGTCAACGCAAATTTCTACTCGCCGTTTAATGGCTACACTCGGAAAAATCGCGGACCATCCGATGCGAAAGGTCTGGCGGTTTCCGATGGCGTTCTGGTTTCACCGGCGAATGGTTATGGCTCGTTTGTCGTTCGGAAGGATGGTCTGTGCGAGGTAAAGACTACGCAAAAAGACGAACCGATCGACGCGGTCGATCAGGCCGTTTCCGGCAGACCGATGCTTTTGGAGGATGGTCAGGTGCCGGAATTTGCCGATCCTGCGCGTCATCCGCGTACGCTTGCGGCCGTTTCAGCTGACGGGAAAACGGTCTGGTTCGTCACCATTGACGGACGCCAGGCTGGATTCAGTATTGGTGCGACGTATGCCGAGTGCGGCGAGATCCTCCAGAAATTGGGCGCGGATGACGGAGTCAACCTTGACGGCGGCGGCTCCACGACCATGACGGTTCGCGGTGAGGATGGGCAGCCGAAAGTTCTGAATCGTCCCGTTGGCCTTGGGAAACCGTACACGCTGCGCCACAATGGGAACGCGATCGGCGTGCGGGTTGCTGAACCTGCAAAATAATGCGGGATCTTGCCTCGGTTCTTCCGTGAATTGAGCGGAAGAACGCGCGGATGACAATGTGCGGCAGTACGCGGTATGATGCCATGCGGTCAATTTTCCGCTTTGGCGTTTTGGAAGCCTGGCATATCGGCACGCGGAACGGCAAGCATGGCGTCGTGTCCGGAACGGATAGCACGGAGGAATTTCTGGTAGTCCGGGTCCTCATCGGTTTCGAAAAGGAATCCTTCGTCTGTCCGGATCCCGCGTCCAAGCGGTTTGGGACGGTGGGCCGTGAGGAGCGCGGAGTGTTCAGGGGTCGAAAAATTCACCCACCCAAAACGCCCGGACCAGTTCGTCGTTGGATTGGCGGGGCCGGTCGGCGTATCGCTGTAGTGAAATTCCCGGTGGCATTTTGCGCATCGGCGGTTCCAGACTTCATGGAAATCGCTCCAGAACGGCCCGCAGGCGAAAAGGTCGCGTTTCCCGTTGGTTTCCGGCCGGCTGTTCGCGTACGTCGCATAGTAGGGAATGTTTGCGTCCACCCACATGAAAACACGCTGCCGGTCGGCAAGCGGGATCTCCTGCCCGCAGTGTTCTTTCGCCATGTACTCTTCCAGTCGACTCGCGAGGATCCCGGTTTCCAGAGGCTGGTTTACGCCGGAGGGAGTCCAGAGGAGCCAGTAGAAGTGAACGAGCGGTTTTTCGCGCTTCGCTTCTTCCGGAAGCATTCGGCCGGAGAACATATCGTGCTGGCGATACGAGCGGGAACGGAAAACGAGACTGTCGTAGGATTGCGAGAAAAAGCGCGTTTTGTCCCCGGTCAGATCGCATCCGCCGTCCGGATCCGTTCCGCTGTGGCACTCAATGCACCATCGGTCCCAGACGGGCTGGACCAGCGTGCAGTAGTTGAGGATCCGGGGATCGAGTTTTTCATTCGTCTGCGCGATCTCATTCCACCATTCCGGCATCTGCGGAACGTCCGGCGCACGACGGGCGGCCATTGGCTGGACGCCGCGCATGAGCGAAAGAGGGGACTTCTGCCGGTCTTCATGGCATCCCACGCAGCTCTGGACTTCGCCGGGCATGACCTGAAGCGCAGACGTCATTCGCTGAAGTTCTCTTCCCTCCGAATCAAGAGCCTGAAGGTAGATCTCGCGGAGTGCCGGGACTTCGAAATGTGCCGAGCCGTCCTTTTCAACCGGGACTTCCCCCCAACACCGTTTCGCATAGTAGGTCGCTCCGCTCATCACCGGCGACTGATCGTAGGCGCGCTTTCCGAGATCCTCCGATTTGCGGACCTGCTCCATGATGCGGAGTTTCGCGACCTGCCCCGGCTTGACGAACGGCGCGAGTCCCTCGTAGACGTTCACCAGAAGGAGCGTTCCCGTGGAGCGGGATGGATCCGAGATCGTGGAAGAGACTTCACGCGGACGCGGAGTTTCCCGGACTGCCAGCGGGCAGTAGATCCCCATCGATGGGTCGGGATCTTCGTAGAGAAGCCGTTTTTCGCCGTTCCGGTCCAGCAGGTAAAGGCGATAGCGTGCGGAGCCGTTTCGCTCGGAACCAAACGAGCAAAGGAATCGGTCCGTCGAAATCGGGAACGGATCGCGGTAGCCCCATTCATGGTTTCGGTCCCGAACAGGCGCGAGTTCTTTCGTAACGTAAGTGTACCCGACATTTTCCGGAGCCTCCCGTCCGAACGAGGAATCGATCAGACCGATCGCTCCCTGCGGGTACCCATGATGCGGCGTAAAACACGAGACCAGCTGTGTGCTGGATCCTGGCAGCGGCCGGGACTGAAGGAACGAACCGCAGCTGCGCACGGTGTTTCCAAAGTAGAGCTGGTAGTTCGTTCCATCCGGATCTTGCGTCCAGAGGGATTGGCGGTACGTCAGGTCCCGGTCGACGTACTCCCAGCGCGTGAAGAGGATGCGTCCGTCCGGAAGGATCTGCGGATTAAAATCAGACAGTGTGTTCATACTGATACACTGGATCCCGGAGCCGTCCGCCTTCATTTTGTGGAGATTTGAAGTCGGGCCGGGCTGGCAGAGCGTGAAGCCCCCGCGTCGGCTCGAGACGAAAACGATCTCGCCGTTGGGTAGTTCTGCGGGACTGAAATCGTAGAAATCTCCGAACGTCAGCTGCTTCAGTCCGCTGCCGTCGATGCCGATGCGGAATATCTTCCACCGATTGCCGCCGTTCGGATCGTAGGCAAAGTAGACCGTCTTCGCGTCGAACGAGAGATTCGCGTCGTAGATCGTTCCTTTCGGATCCTCAAAGATGGTCTCGACCTCACGTTTCGGGTCGGACGGATGGACGATCTTCAGCGCACAGCCGGGCTTTAAGATCCGGGAGGCCCAGAAATCCTGCCCGACTGCCGGCGGACGTCCAAATGCAGCACGGCTCACGACCAGAATGGGGGGAAGGTCTTCACTCCGGAGCGTTTCCGGCAAAACGGACGTTTCTTTTGGGCCGGAAGACAAAACCTGACGTTCACCGTCGATCTTAAGATTCCGAAATCGGGCCGTCCGCTGCCAGGGACGAAGGGAAATGCTTCCTGGAGGAAGAGGATCGGGGTCGGTGAATTCCGCAGTTTTCCTTCCGTTCACGCTCAGCGTCAGGAGATTCCCCGCTTTTGTTCTTCTGCACTCGGCTTTCAGCTCGACCCACTCGTTTTCGGGGATCGTGCAGGGAACGGACTTGAGCCAGCGGAAGTTCTGCTGATGGCGTCCGAGCATAACGAACTGTTCTTTAGCGTAAAGTGCGAATTCGTATCCGTCAAATGCGTCTGCGCCAACTCCTTCCCGTCCGCAGTTCGTCACGAGTGCCGCGTTGCCCGATCTTCCTTTTTCGAGGAAGATCTCAGCCGAAAAGGTCACGTTCTCCTTTTCGATGTCCGCTTTCGTCAAACGAAATCCATTTCCCGCCGGTCCCTCAATGATTTCGTCTGAAAGAGTCCACTCTCCGCCGTGTGGGACGAAACCCGCTATGGGGGTCTTGAGGCGGGGTGCCCAAGGCTCTGAAAGAATGGGTTCCAGCGTTTCCGCAGAAGTCCAAGAGACAGCGAGGTTCAAAAAAAGGCTGAATGCCAAAATCAGAAAAATCTTTTTCATGGCGCACCGTAGGAGGGAAAAAGGATCCAGTTGAGAGCAGGCAGGCTGGTTGGGAGGCTGGTTCGGCAGGAAAGTTGGGATCGTCCGGAAAATGAAGCTGGAACGGCTGTATTTCCCGGACGATTAGAGAAAAACTAGAAGCGGATGACCATTTTCATCATCGGGTCCTTGCGCTCTACTTTTTCAAACGCGGTGTTGATGTCCGCAAAGTCGAAGACGTGGGAGATGAAGTCGTTCGGATCAAGGACACCGTTCTGGATCCAGACGCAGATCTGACGGTGCGCTTCGGCTTCCATCTTCTTCGACGGGAACTGGTTGAACTGCAGCGTCCAGTTGTACGGACAGCGGCTCCAGTCGATCTCGGCGGTCTGATTTTCCGAAATGCCGTAAACGCAGATCTTTGCGCTCGGTTTGATGATTTCCAGCCCCGTATTGATGAAGGCCGGAACGCCGACGGCATCCAGTGCGTAATCCACGCCGCCCGGACAGAATGCGAGGACTTCCTCCTTCACGTTCTGCGTCTTTCCGTTGATGACCAGGTCCGCGCCCATTTTCTTCGCGAGTTCCAGTTTCTCTTCCTGGACGTCGATCGCGATGATCGGACCCATTCCCATCAGTTTCGCAAACTTTACGAAACTCAGACCGACCGGACCAAGACCGAGGACCGTGAGGCTCTGATTCGCTTCGAAACCGAAGATCTTTCCTGTGCTGAGCACTTCGCGGAACGTGATGATCATGGCGGAGGAGACCGGGTCAAAGCCTTCCGGAAGAACATTCTGCGCCCACGCGAATTCGTCGGCGATCAGTCCATCCGCTTCCATCGCGGCGGCATCGCGGACCACATTGTATTCGGAGTACGTTCCCCACGCGCTGGAGTAGCCTTCCGGAACGTCGCCCCAGAAGGGGAGCAGCACGAGGTCGCCCACCTTGTAGTTGCGGACTTTCGCGCCAAGTTCCACGACCCGGCCGACGCCTTCATGTCCAAGGATCGTGGGGTACTGATCGATCCCCTTGAATTTCCGGTGGATGATCTTCAGGTCCGTCCCGTTGCAGATACCGCAGGACTCCATCTTCACGAGTGCTTCATACTCATTGTACTTCGGCATCGGCATTTCTTCAATTCGGCAGGAACCGTCACCGTAAACGACGTAGCTTTTCATGCGAGTTCTCCTCGATTTTTTTCTTGTTCTGGTTTGCATTTTGGGCAGGAGCGGCTGAGAAAACGTTTCCCCAGCTTCTGTTTCCACTTACAGTATACCATTCTGCGAAGAAAAGGAAAGAGCGAAATTTCTTTTTTTGTGAAATTTTCGCAAAAATCTTTCCGTCTGATGGAATATTTTGCCATTTCTCGTTTTTTTATGGACTTGATGTTTCCGGCAGGTCCACCCAGCCGCCCCGACCCGCTGCGCGAGATACTTTTGGGAGTGAGGTATACCGTCTATTAAATAGTGCGTATGGATGGCCAATTCAGCTTTTTTTCACCGTCCGCATCCCGGTGTTTTTCCCACTGTTTCGCAGCGAGAGATCGACCGGTGCGTTCGTTTTCCACGCGCCGCAGGTGAAATCCGGAACGTCGATGGAATTGGACCGGTGCGTCACGGACCAGTAGCTCAAAGGCGTCAAACTGCTCCAGAGTGCTGAATCGTAAACGTCCATATCCGGCGCGAGTCCGTTCTGCAGGCAGTTTACGTACCGCCAGTCCTCGATGAAATCCATCCCTCCGTGTCCGCCGAATTCCCTGGCCAGCTCGCCGATGTGGCGGTGGAGTTCCGGCGTGAATTCCTGCTCCAGTTCCTTCATTTTCTCGTCGGAGACCGGTTTGTCGTTTCCGATCGAGATCTGCGGGACCGGGTACTTTTGCGCGAAGGCGTCCGTTCCTGAAAGAAGATGGACGCGCGAATACGGCCGGCCGACGCACGTATGGTATCCGAGGCAGATCGTCTTTCCGCTGACCGTGCGCATGATGGAGGAGTTTCCGCCGCCGTACGTTTTTCCTGCGAACTGTCTGAAGTAGGGATCGCCGGTCTTCTCGGCCATTTCTCCGAATGTTTTTCCCATGACGAAATCGTTCGTCTCGACGGAGGAAAGGTAGTCGATCCGGTCCCCGGCCAGGATCCGCATCGCTTTCGCAACGGGGCCGAAACCGTGCGTCGGGTAGGCATTCCCCTTGATGAGCTTCAGCCGGTGCTGATAATATGGCGACGCTTCCGGCGAGAGCGGCGGCATCGGTTTACTTCGCGCCACGTTTCCCGTCCCTCCGCAGTGGCAGTACGCGCCTTCTCCGTGAATGATCTCGCCGAAGAAACCTTTCTGCGCCATTTGAATGGTCATGGACTCAAAGAAATCGTAAATGCAGTTTTCGAGGATCAGGCAGTGCTTCCGCGTCTTTTCCGACGTGTCGACCAGGCGCAGGCAGTCCGCGAGCGTCTGCGCGGCAGGCACTTCCACCGCGGTGTGCTTTCCGGCAAGCATGGCGTGGACGGCCATTTCCGCATGGCAGTAAGGGGGCGTCGTGACGTAGATCAGATCCAGATCGTCCCGTGCACAAAGATCTTTCCACGTCTCCTTCGACGCAAAATATTCCGCAGCCGGCGGGAGTCCAAGTTCCTTAAGATACTCCTGTGCCCGGCGGATGGGGTACTCATAGCAGTCGGCGATGGCGCGGATCTCCACTCCTTCCATCTGCGCGAGACGCCGAAGGGACGCATATCCGCGATTTCCCAGCCCAATGTACCCGACGCGCAGCGGGAGACACGGCGGAGCCTGAAAATCGTGCATATTGAAGATCTGCGTTCGGCCTTTCCATTGAATGTCTGTTTCCTGAACGTCTTCGTTCAGTTCCTCGGCACAAGAGTACCCTGTGAGGGCGAGCGTCATTCCAAAGGCGGGGAATTTCATAAAATCTCTGCGTTTCATGGCATTTTCCTTTCAAGAAAAACGAAATGAGCGGATCGGGGCGGGGATTCCTTTCAGAAAAAAAGGACACATACTTCCGATTTTAGCAGAACGGCTCCCAAAAGTCAAGAGATCCGCAGAAAATTTGACTGAAAAAGGATACAGAGTAAGATGCCAGGTGTCCCCCCCCTTGACGCTGAAGCACAAATTCGGTACACTGGATACCGTTGAAGATCCACGCGATCCGGATCGGTCGGAGGCTGCGGCTGGATCGTGGGCGGATCATTTCATTTTTTATTGATCCTTAATTCCAAGGAGTTTTTATGCATCGGATCCTTTTTTGCGCATTCATGATTTTTGCGGCGTCGGTGAGTCTGGCAGAAAGTCTGCGAGCTCCGGCGGTGCCGCTGGTGGTTCACGACCCGTACTTCAGTATCTGGTCCCAGGGGGACGGTCTGGCGGACCGGCTCACGACGCATTGGACGGGGAAGGTCCACTGCATTCTGAGCTACCTCAAAGTCGACGGGAAAAACTTTGCCGTCATGTCGAAAGACACGAACCATCCGGTCCCCGCCATGAAGCAGAAGTCCGTTCAGGTCCTGCCGACACGCACGATCTACGTTTTTGAGGATGCCGGCGTGGAGCTGACGCTCACGTTCACGACTCCGTGTCTCACCGACGATCTCATGCTCCTTTCCCGCCCGGTCACGTACCTGACGTGGAGCGTCCGCGCGGTGGACGGCAAGAAACACGATGTCCGCATCTACTACGACAATTCAGCGGAACTCTGCGTCAACGCTATTGACCAGAATGTCTGCGCGCTGCGCATGAAGACAGATACGCTCGACATTCTCCGTTTCGGCTCCGAAGTACAGAACGTTTTGGGGACAGTTGGCGACAATGTGCGCATCGACTGGGGCTACCAGTTCATCGCGGTCGACAAAAAATACGGCGGCGTGCTGCGTCTTTCGGATGACAAAACGGCCCGCGGAACGTTCCTGACCAGCGGGACACCTGCGGAGTTTGACGATGCGGACTTTCCGCGTAAGTGTAGGGAACGCTGGCCTGTCATGTCGTGCATCTTTGATCTTCCGGGACTCGGCGCAGAGGCGCAGGACCGCGTGCTCATGATCGCGTACGATGACGAATACTGCCTGGAATTCCTGAACCGCAAACTTCGTCCGTACTGGAGAAAATACGGCATGGAAGCGAAGGAAATGCTTGACTGGGCGGCTTCTGACTACGCCGCGTCCTGCGAGAAATGCGCGAAATTCGACGCGGAACTCATGGCGGCCTGCGAAGCGAAAGGCGGGAAAAAGTACGCGGATCTCTGCGCGCTTTCCTATCGTCAGTGCATCGGCGCGCACAAACTGGCGGTCCTCCCCAACGGCGAGCCGTTCTTTGTGTCGAAAGAGCATTTCTCCGGCGGAATGGCCGCGACGGTGGACGTCGTTTATCCGGCTGCGCCGCTCTTCATTTACCTGAGCAACACGCTGCTGAAAGCGACACTCACCCCGGCAATGGACTACGCAGTCTCCGGACGCTGGCCGTGGCAGTACGCTCCGCACGATATGGGACAGTACCCGGTCATGAACGCGCAATACTATGGCGGCGGTGAGAGAACGGAAGACCGTCAGATGCCGGTCGAGGAATCCGGAAACATGCTGATCCTGCTCTACATCGCGTCGAAAAAGGATGGCAATACAGAGTACGTTTCGCGCTACTGGCCGACGATCCGTCAGTGGGCGGAGTATCTGCTCGAGAAGGGGCTTGACCCGGAAAATCAGCTCTGCACGGACGACTTTGCGGGGCACCTGGCGCATAACTGCAATCTGTCGATCAAAGCGATCGTCGCGCTCGCCTGCTATGCGGAACTCTGCAAAATGCAGGGCCTGAACGAGGAAGCACAGAAATTCCGCGCCAAGGCGGAAGAGTTTGCTCAAATGTGGGAGAAAATGGCGAATGACGGCGACCATTACCGTCTCGCGTTCGACAAACCGGATACGTGGAGCCAGAAGTACAATCTGGTCTGGGACAAACTCCTGAAACTGAACCTTTTCCCGAAAAAAATCGCCGAAACGGAACTGAAATACTATCCGTCAGTCACGAACGAGTTCGGTCTGCCGCTCGACAATCGGTCGGACTACACGAAACTCGACTGGGAAGTCTGGACGGCGACGCTCGCGGATTCCCGTGAAGGTTTCGACGCGGTCATGGAACCGGTTTACCGCTTCGTTGACCACACGGAACCGCGTGTTCCGATGACCGACTGGTACTTCACCAGTACCGCGAAACGCCGCGGATTTACCGGACGCAGTGTCGTCGGCGGCGTCTTCATCAAGCTGCTTGAGGAGTAGTCCGCAGAGAACGCGTCTTCTGCCTCTCTAAGCAGGGAGGCAGAAGACTGGGGAATGTTTCGGCGTGCTTTTTTTAAGGACTTTCAGCCGCCGCTGAAATTTCAGTGTTCTTGGCGGCTGAAATCAGGGGTTAAGAGGCCGTCCCGGAACTCTGCGTCTTGATGCGGCTCGGTTTGAAATGTCCGTTTTATTGCACTTTTTCTCAATTTTTTTTGAAATTTTCTAAAAATCTTTTAAAAATACTTGACTTTTGGGCAAATCGGTACATAATCAAATCATATTTTACTGGGATCTATGAAAAATTGTTCGCTGGGAGATGCGATGAGTATGCGAGATTATTTAAAATTAGCCCGATTGGTCAATGACGCACGGCAGACCCTTCCGATTTGTGCCGCGGCTGCGTTTCTGCTTTCCGTTGGAGTCGTTCCGGTCGATGCGGGGACGCACTCCAATCTGAGCGGCTCCGAGGCCGTGACGGACAATGACTCGACCGTGACGCTTGAGAATACTGCGGATTCTGTCTACCAGGGCGCATTTTCCTCCGGAGGGACGGTAACGAAAACCGGATCGGGGACGCTGACTGTCTCCGGCGGCGCGACGTTTTCTTCTACCGGGCCGGTCAATATTCAGGAAGGCGTCCTTTGTTTCTCGGACCGGACGCCGAACCATTCCGGGACGCTCACGATGAACATTGCGTCGGGGGCTGCGCTGGAATTCAACATGACGGATACCGGGACGTACACAGCGAATAATTCGTTCCTGACCGCGAATAACCAGAAGATCGTCCTCTCTGGCGACGGCACGCTCAAAGTGACCGGCGGTGCGAAACTTTACCAGCAGTACAAGGAACTCACCGGATCCTCCATCACGTACGCGCTCTCGAAGAATGCCGTCATCGACATTGAAAACGGCACTTTCGTCAACGGCGGGTGGCAGAATGTGAACACGGACCAGAACTACGCGACGCTGAACATTGGCGAGAACGGTGCGTTTGACGTCTGGAACGGCAAGGCGTTCAAGGTCGGAAAACTGACCGGCTCCGGAAAGGTTGCGAAAGGGTACAGCGGTACGACGTCGCTGATCATCGGAAACGGTACGACGGCGGACGATTCTGCGATTTTTGCCGGCACGATGCAGCAGACGCAGCTTACGCTTGAAAAAATCGGGGATGGAACGCAGGAAATGACCGGAAACGTTTCGCTCGATAAACTCCTGGTCAATGACGGAATGCTCGTTTTTTCCGGGGCGAGTACGCTTTCCGCGACGAACGGCGTGACGATCGCGGATGGTGCGATCCTGAAATTCACGGACCGGACGCCGAACAATACCGGAACGCTCACGATGAACATCGCGTCGGGCGGCGTGCTGGAATTCAACATGACGGATACCGGGACGTACACGGCGAATAATTCGTTCCTGACCGTGAATGATCAGAATATCGTCATCTCTGGCGACGGCACGCTCAAAGTGACCGGCGGCGGGAAACTTTACCAGCAGTTCAAAGCTCTCACTGGATCTTCCATCACCTACGCGCTCTCGAAAGATGCCGTCATCGACATTGAAAATGGCACGCTTGTCAACGGCGGCTGGCAGAACGTGAACACGGACGAGAATTACGCGACGCTGAATATCGGCGAAAACGGTGCGTTTGACGTCTGGAACGGCAAGGCGTTCAAGGTCGGAAAACTGACCGGCTCCGGAAAGGTTGCGAAAGGGTACGCTGGGAACACGACTTTGATCCTCGGCAACGGAATGACTGCGGATGACCAGGCCGTCTTCACCGGAAATATCCAGCACGAAGAACTTTCGCTTGAAAAAATCGGCGGCGGAAAACAGACCATCGGCGGAAATCTTACTCTCAACGGACTGAAAGTCACCGAAGGCGAGCTGGAAGTCAACGGCACGTTCGACCTTAACGGCGAGGTCGTCGTCAACAGCCATCTGAACCTGAACGGTGAGTACGGCAAAACCTCCGGTTACTTCGACGGTACCGTCACGGGCACGGGAACCATTACGCTCAACGGCGGAAAAGTTGACGAAGCCATTTTCATCAACGGCGACGCGGCGGGGTTCACCGGTACGCTCGTTTCGGAATCCGGATACGTTTCTCTCGACGAGACCAATGGCCGGAAACTCAGCGACAGCGGCCTGACGCTTGCGGGCGGGATCGTGCATAATGAGCAGAATTCCCCGGTGATCGCGTCTCCCGTTTTCCTGAAAGAGGGGACTACCAGCGGGATGATGTGCGGCTGGGGAAACACGACGATGGAGAACACTCGTTTCGTCACG
>JAGBAA010000007.1 GCA_017939795.1 Thermoguttaceae bacterium | reverse complement strand
TTGAAGAAAGTGGCGGTCGGGGCGGAATTTCCCCCTTGAAATTTTCGGGCAGTTGAAGTATAATGGAAGATATTTCACGTGAAATCAAAAGAAGTCAGGAGTGAATATGAAAAACTTCCAGCCCCAAAATGTTCCGAGTATTTTTTCCGTATGTTTTGCGTTGGTGTGTGCCGTGACGCTTTTTCTTTTGGCGTCGGGTGTGTCGTCTGTCTCTGCGCAGGAGGCGGGGAATGAGAAATTTGATGCCAAACCGGTCCAGCTCTCCGACAAAACGTTCCTCATCGCGCCGCATGGGAATTCCGTCGTCGTCGTGAGCCGTCTCTGGCTGATTCTGAAAGGCGAGTGCCCGGAAGAAGTCATCCATAATGGACAGCCGGTGCGCTGGGATTCGAATTTCGGCGGGGATGTGCACGTGAGTATCCTTCGGCTCGACATCGGGATGCAGAAACTCAAGATCGGCGATCAGGAGCTGGAATTCGTTCTCGGCCGCAATGAAGAAGACCATGCCGGTCCGGATGAGTGGATGGTCTACCGTCTGCACAATATGAAACCGGGGCGGAATCCGTGTATGCGGTGCCATGAAACGGAGAAAAACGCGGACGGCAAGATCGAGGTCGGCGCGCTCATGAACGCACAGGACGCGTGCTTCAAGTGCCACATTCCGGAAAAGATCGACGTGCAGCACTCCAACACGATCGTGGAGGAAGACTGGCGCTCGAAGTGCAGTGAGTGCCATTTCATCCACGCTTCACCGTATAAGTACCTCCTTCGTCAGCCGCGCGAATCGTACCTGAAGGATCCCTCGATCCCCGAGGCTCCGGAGAAGTGATCCTTTCGGAACTTTCGCAGAGGGAAGGGAACCGTCAAAGTCAGTAGATGGTTTCGGCTTCCCTTTTTTTATGGACTTTCATCCGCCGCTGAGAGCATTGAAATTTCTCAGAGAAACACAGAAAAGAACCCTTTGAGAAAGGTGCCGAACGCAGTACGGAGGAATGGACGGCGACGTTTTTGACGGACTCTGCGCCGAAAGAAAGCCTCACGCCGATCAAGGAAAATTTTGAATAAATTTTGGTACTGCTCGCCGGGTTCCCCTTGAAATTTTATGAAATACTCGATAAAATATAAAAAACTTAAGGTCATGAATCAATTTTACCGCATTTACAGCAAGGAGGATCTCATGAAAAGAATCGTTTTGCTTTTGGCCGTCGGTCTGATATTTTGGACGGGAAGCAGCTTTGGGGAAAATCCAAATATCGCTATAATCACAGACAAAACAGAATGGGCGTCTCCGGAGTTGTACCGCTATAGGGAAAGAGTCAGACATTGGAAAACCAACTGGGAACTTGCTGAAAAAATCGGAATGTATGAAGTTGAGCTGTCGTCCGATATTCTTGCATTGTACGAACAGGACCATCCTTCCCGGGCCGAATTTGGGAAAGAATACTGGTTTCCGTGCTATCGAGCAAAAATTGAAAGTATTGAGAATTCAGACACCTGCCTGATCTGTTTCGAGTCGGGCGATATTTTTTACCTGACAGGCTATCCTACGGAAGGATTTTATTCCGGGAAATTTATCGTATTGACCAGCCCGGTCCTCTGTTCCAGGATCCATTCGGACGGGACCCGCATCCTGCGTTTCGTTCCCAAAGAAGAACTTTCTCAGCGCGTGAAAGAAGGGGAACTTTTTGATAAAAATCAGCTTGCGGCATTGAAATATGCTGGCTATCAGGAATGGCAATATAAAGACGGGAAGGCTTTTTGGGCGAAATACGAATCCGTTTCTAAAGGAGAAATACACTTTATTGACACCATGGGAGATCCTCTGACGTTAAAACCGGGTCAACTTTCGTCAGCAGTCTACAAATTTTACAATCAGGAATTACGGCGCACGAAAGTCAAAGAGCGTCAGGAAAAAATATCGCCGAAAACCTTGCTTCTTTTTCAAAACGTGCCGTAAATCGACACGTTCTGAAATTGAAAGTTTCATTTTTAGTCAATCCAAAACCCGGAAGCATCCGCAAAGGTAGCGCCAAATGTTTCCGCCCTGGCATTGAAAAGCCAGCTGGTTTGGAGAGATTTTTTGAGCTTCATTCAGCAGACTGTTCATTGTTTCAGGAACGCCGAAGTCACTGAATTCCGTTTGCCCGACTGTCAGACTTTCTCCCGGTTCAAGTCTCTGGGAGATCGTGATGTATCGGGCTTTTTTCATGTTTGGATTGGGGAAAAGCATGAAGTGGGGCGGTCCGCAATATCTGAAGGGATTTTTTTAAGATCTTTCCCGTTTTTTGTGGAATTTTTCTGCTTTTTTTTCAAATAGAGTGAATGCCCTGCTTGACAGAAAAAATCCATTCGGCTATACTATGGGAAAGGAGAGCGGCCGGGGGTTTCCGGACCGTTTTTGCGGGATCTTAGGGGCTTTATGGGGCCTTTGACGGGATCATGGAATGGTTCCGGATCTCATTTCCTTTCTGAAAAGCAGTTTTTGCGTCTCCAAGGACTTCGAGAGCTTTGCGATGGACTTCGCGGAGTGTTTTTCGAACGGTCCTGGCGCCGGATGACGGGTTCATCCGCTGAATGTTTCCCATTTTAAGGAATCCACTCATGAAAAAGTACTTTGGCATTTTCGTTCTTGGCCTTTCCGTCGCGCTTCCGGGCTGCAAGCCGAAGGAAGAAGCTCCCGCTGCTGCCCCGGTCCACAAAGTGGACATCACGCCGAATCCTGCCTACACTCCGACGCTTCACGTTGCGCTTCCGGATTCCTGCCCGGTCCCGGACGGCATGACGGTCGAAGAATCGACTGGCAAGATCTTCCTGAATGTCCCGAACTTTGCTCCGTCAAATCCGGACGGCACGCGTCAGCATCCCGCGCTTCTGTGCGTTTTCGACAAAACGGGGAAATTTGACGTCCTTATGGAATACGCGCCGCACCCCGAATCCGGGAAAATGGGCCCGATGGGTCTTGATTTTGGTCCGGACGGCAACCTGTACGTCGCGGACAATCAGTTCTTCTCCACGGATCCGACAGGGAAATTCGCATCCCGCATCCTGCGCGTGGAAATGAAAGACGGCAAACCGACCGGCAAAGTCGACACGGTCGTGACCGGTCTGCGTCTTGCGAACGCCATCCTCATCCGCGACGGGTGGGTCTACGTCAGCGACACGAACGTCGACACGAAAGACAGTCCCGGCAAATTCGGTCTGGGGATCATCTGGCGTTTCCCGCTTGATCTGCTCGTGAATGCCGCAGCGGAACCGCTTACGGTCGATCCGACGGTCAAAGACGGCAAAGCCGTGGATCAGTACGCCTGGGTCGTTGGTGAAACGAAACAGATCGGACGCGGCGATAATTCGTCCTTTGACGGTCTGACCTGGGCTTGGGGCGCGCTGTATTCCGGAAACTTTGGTGACGGCGTCATGTACCGCATCGAAACGAACGAAGACGGGACCGCCAATGTCGCGACGATCCTGAATGACGATCAGCTCCACTGCTGCGATGGTATTTTCTATGACGACAAAACGGACAAGATTTACATCAATGACAGTCAGGCAAACGCGATCCGTACGCTGGCCCGTTCTGAAAATGGTGAGCATGTGTCCGGGTGGCTGTGGGTCAATGACGACACGAACGGCGAAAATGGTCTTCTCGACCAGCCGGCGGAATGTGTCGTCGTGGATGGTGTCCTCTATGTCGTGAACTTCGACTGGTCCTTCCCGGGGCTGAAAAATACGACCAGTACGGATAAACCGTATTCCATCTCTGCGATCCAGATCGGTACGAAATCGGATGCTGAACTGGAAGCAGAAGGCAAAGCTCAGGCAGAAGCCGCCGCACCCGCGGAAGAAGCGAAGACTGAAGAAGCCGCCGCACCTGCGGAAGAAGTAAAAGCTGAAGAAGCTGCCGCACCTGCGGAAGAAGCGAAGACTGAAGAAGCCGCTGCACCCGCGGAAGAAGCGAAGGCTGAAGAAGCCGCCGCCCCCGCAGAAGAAGTGAAGGCTGAAGAAGCTGCCGCACCCGCAGAAGAAGTGAAGGCTGAAGAAGCCGCCGCACCTGCGGAAGAAGTGAAGGCTGAAGAAGCTGCCGCACCCGCAGAAGAAGTGAAGGCTGAAGAAGCAGCCGCATCTGCTGAGTAAGCAATGCGCCGTTTCTTCTGAAATCAGAAATGGGGAACGGTTCGATTTCCGGGCCGTTTCCCAATGGAAAGGAAAAGCAAATGACTGATCGTAAAGAGGGGAACTCCTCCATTTCTGTTCTTTCTCCCCAAAAGGTCCTCGATCTGTACTATCTGGATACGCGCTGGCATATTCTTGAGATCGGTGCCATGCTTGACCGGATGCAGCGCGGCGAAATAGCACATCCAGACGACGAGGCCTCACGGACGGATCTTCGGGCGGAACTTCTTCGGGAAGCTCTTCAGATCCTTGCGTCGGATTCCCGTGAACCGGATCGTGCGGAACGTCTTTTGACGCTCTTTACGAAACTGGATCGGAATCATGAGTGAATCATGCCGGGCAGGGGAGAGTTGAAGGAAACGAGAAAGGGAGGAAAAGGGACTCATGTTCATCATTCAGCCACACTATCACGCGATCGCGCGAACGGCGCAGGACTACGAAAGAATGGCTCAGTCTGGCGTTCTGTGTGTAGCGGAGCCTGCATTTTGGGCCGGTTTTGACCGAAAATATCCGGAAACGTTCATTGACTATTTCCGCCAGATCACGGAATTTGAGCCAACGCGTGCCGCACAGTACGGGATCACGCATTACGCGTGGGTCGCGGTGAATCCGAAAGAAGCGGAAAACCCGGAACTCAGCCGCATGGTCCTTGAGAAAATGCCGGAATTTTTCGAGAAACCGAATGTTTTGGGAGTCGGCGAAACGGGGCTTCATCTGTCGTCGAAGAATGAGTGCGATATTTTTGAGGCGCAGGTCCAACTGGCGGTCGACTACGACCAGCTTCTGCTCATCCATACGCCGCATCTGCACGACAAACTGTACGGCACGAAGAAGATCCTGGAGATTTTGGACGGTTTCCCAAATCTGAAGCCCGAAAAAGTCTGGATCGACCATATTGAAGAGCACACGATCCGTCCGGTGCGCGAAAAAGGATACTGGACCGGGTTTACGCTTTACCCGATCACGAAATGCACGGCGACGCGCGCCTGCGATATGCTGGAAATGTACGGCTGGGACCGGATGCTCATCAACTCGTCGGCAGACTGGGGACCGAGCGATCCGTTTACGCTTCAGGAAGCCGTCCTGGAATTCCGTCGGCGCGGTCATTCGCTCCAGGAAGCGACGGAGATCTTTTTCAATAATCCGGCACGCTATCTTGGGCAGAATCCTAAATTTAAGTTCAAGCCGATCCGGATCGAAGAAGAACGCTGACGGCTGGAAATTTGCGATTTTGAGAAACTGCGGGGCTGGGAATCGAGATCAGCAGTTTTGTCGTTGGATGCCGTTTTTTTCGGTTGACCGCAGCTGGAAAAAACGGCGTTTTTCTCCGGACTGTGTTTTTCTGTCCCGCTGGAAGTACTGAATTTGGTTTGGAGGGGACCCCATGGACTGCATGACCCGCTTTTATCGTGCCGTCGGAGTTTTGCTCTGGCTTTCCGGGACCCTCTGTTTCGGATGGGGGGCGGGGATCTTTTTTGCTCTTGGGATCGGCAGTTTGATGTTTTGTTCCCGGGGCTTTCCGCAATTCCGCGGTTTCCCGGAGTGGTTCGTGCGTCCGATCCTGACGCTTTTTGCTCTTGGATTCCTCGCATTTCTCCCATTTTGCGGAAATCTGCCCCACTACACCGGGCTGCCGCGCCTTTCGTATGAGGACGCGTTCTGGCTTTTTAATTTTTGCCTGCTTCTTCTGGAAGTCTTCCTTCTTCTCTCACGGCGAATGACAGTGACTCGGAATTTCCTGCTTCTGATCGCTGCCGAACAGCTCATTTCCGGTCTGCTTTTCCGACCAGGGATCGTTTCGTTTCTGTTTTTCATTCCGGCATTTGCGCTTTTGCTTTACGCAGTACATCTTCTTGCGGAATTTTCGCAGATGAAACAAAGTCTCCTTCACGAGACCGGAGCCGCGTGTGATGAACTGACGCGGATCTTCTCGGTCTCTTCTTCCGGAAATTCCCGGCGTACTCCGGTAGAGCTTGGCATTTCAGGGGAAATTGAGATCCGTGAACGCCTGGATCGCTACCCGATCCGTGTAGAACGAAAGCGTCAGGCACTTCGTTTCGTGCAGGAAGTAGAATCATTGGAGCGGGTTTCCTGTTGGGAGGATGGCGTTTTACCGCATCGTGGTCCGGTTGCGGGGTGGATGCTTTCTTTTTTGATTTTTGGATTCCTTTTTTTCGCGGGGTTCTATCGTCCGGCGCACTTTACGGCTGGTTATTTCGGATGGTCGGTTCCCTCCGCGATCGGGTACTCCGAAACGTCCCGGCTCGGTGAATTTGGTCCCCAGCTCGGAAATCCCAGGCCGTTTCTCTGGCTGCGGCTTTTTCGGGATGATGGAACTTTGACGTGGAAACAGACAGTGGGACCGCAGGAATTTTCTCAGGATCCTGCCGTGCCCGGGAATCTTTCCGAATCGTTCTATCTCCGCGGGGCGGTTTTCGGCCGGTATCGGAAGGCCGGGTGGGAGCCGGCAGAGAGTTCCGGGGTGAATCCGACCTGTCCGCGTACGCTTCGTTTCTCGCAGAGTCAGCTTCATCTGCATCGAAATGCATGGAGGCAACCAGATCTTATCCGCATCGAGGAGACGTTCGAGCCGACGACTGAGTCTGCTTTTTTTGCCGTCTGGCCCTTTCTTCTTCCGCCGGGAACACACGATGCGCCGAGCCGATTCGATCCATTTCGAGAGAAGGTCCTTTTTGCCAATGGTGAGCCGATTCCAGGGAAAAGCTATTCGCTGCTGACGCATGGTTTCCATCAGGAGTCAAATTTCATGGAAAACGGCACAGCAAACGCGATTCCTCGGCTTGCACAGTCTCCATGGACCCCCGCAATGACTCCGGAGCTGGATGCGGCGTTTTCTGAAATGCCGTCTCTGGAGGTTTTTCCATCTCTGTGCGGTCTGGCTCAAAAGTGGGCGGCGGAGTTTGAGAATTCGGAAGATCAAGACGGTTCCGCGGCTTTTTCCAGCCGAAAACTTGCGCAGCATTTCGCCAGCCGGCTTGCGTTTTCTCCGGAATTCAGCTACTCGACCGCTCCGGTACGTCGGGAACGTGAGCTGGATCCGCTGGAAGACTTCATTCGGAATCATCCGCAGGGACACTGCGAATTTTACGCGGCTGCGTTGGTCCAGATGCTCCGTTCTCAGGGGATCCCGGCCCGGTACGTCGTCGGATTTGCGGTTCAGGAGTACTCTTCGACTGCGAAAGCGTGGGTCGTGCGCCATCAGGATGCTCATGCGTGGGTCGAAGCGTGGATCCCAAGGCACGAGATCCCGGAAGAGGTCTTTGCACAGTCTTCTATTCCGGAAGCCTACTGGCGCTATGGAGCGTGGCTGCGTCTGGATCCTGTCTCGCATCATCTCGTGCCTGTACGGGAAGCATCGCAGACGTTCCTTTTCTCGCTGTTTGATGTCTGCGAGACATTTTGGAAAAACTCCATCCTGAATCTGAATTTTCAGACACAGCAGGAGCGGATCTACGCCCCGGTTTTTCAGTGGCTCCGTGATTTGGGAGGGACGCTCCTTGCACTGCCGAAAAACATTTCTGCGTGGTTTTCCGAGCTGTCTGCCGACTCGGTCTCTGGCGGGAAACGGCGATTTTTCCATGAATTGTATGCTCTTTTGATGCTGGGGACCCTGCCTGTTGGCATCTTGCTCTGGATGGGAATTTCACGTCTTCTGCGTTGGTGGAAAGAGCAGGAACACCGGGCAGAAAACGGTCGATCGGGGGAATGCCGAGCTGGACAGCAACGGGACGGAAAAGAATCGGAGAATGACTGGGGAATGATGGCTGAGGAGTGGAATTCCCTGGAGCGGCTCAAGAAACGGCGGGAACATTCTGTCGTTTCATTTCGCAGTCTGGAGGCTGAGATCGAGGAGCTGGGACGGAAACGGAGGACGGGTGAGACGTCGCTCGAGTTCATGAATGAAGCGGCAAAACTTTTCCAGCGTCCGGAACTCCCGGAAGAAACGCGGAAGTATTATGCTCTGCGGTTTAGGGGGATGCGGGAACTCCAACGAAATGAACAATAAAATGCATCGGGAGTACGGCAATACCGTCACGGAGTGACCTTTGCGCTTTGTTGAGCTTCGATACAGTACACAGCGCGTTCATCGGGAGGTGCGGGTGGTTTCCGAGAGGACGGCCTTTGAAAGGTCCGCATTTTCTCTCTCGGCAACTTGCCTGACTTGGTATTGCCGGACGCAAAAGCGGTGAATACGCACATCCGCCTATTCACCGCACTTCAAACCATCCAAAACCTCCTTTTCCAAGAGAGGTTTTGAGCCTGCGTCTCCGTATGAGGGGGACCGCTATTTCTTCCACGGGGGATCGATCGGCAGGTAGGTGTTGAATTCATCAAGCAGCATCTGCTGGTACTCACCGGCGAACGTGCCGTTGAAGAATTTGTCGAGGGCTTCTTCGTAGAGACGCTTCCAGCTTGCTTCTTCCGCACCGGGATTGATCGGATAGAATAGCGTGCCGTTTGCTTTCGCCGCTTTGTAGTCGCCGGGGGCGTCGCCGACCATCAGAACGTGATTTTCCGCGTATTTTGAGGCATTGGAAAGCACTTCCGCCTTCGTGCCGAATTCCTGGCCGCAGATCTCCGTAACGTACTGGTCGATGTCGTGTTCGCGCCATTCACGCACGAGGGCTTCATTCGGTGTCTGGCTCACGACGAGCGTGTCGGCGTTGGCCTGCATTTTCTGAAGGCATTCGCGCACAAACGGGAACGGCGGCACACCGTAGACCATGTTCGTGACCGTTTCATTCACGGCCAGCGACCAGGCGAGGACGTTTTCCATTTCGGGGGACGGATTACGCTTCACTTCCTCGATGAGGGCAGGATTTCCAAGTTTGGATTCGCGGGCGATCCAGTCTTTCAGTGCCTGCGGAACCGCGATCTTGATCCCGCGAGCCGTGACTTCCGGGCGGGAGGCGGTCCATTCCAGTTCCTCAACGAGAGCCGGGAAACGGTTGATCCCGCGGCTCTGGCTGTAGAGATTCACGAAATCGCACGCTTCGCGCGCGTATTTACTGACCCCCTGGAGACCAAAGTACTTGATCGTATTGGGAGTGAAGCATTCTTTCTGCTTCAGCTCCATCGTGTCAAAAATGCACCCATCGGAATCCAGTCCGATGAAGAAGTCTTTCGTAGGTTTCAGATCGTACATTCTGTGCCTCTGAATGGTTTGATTTAAGGTGAAATTGGGATGGGAATGAAAACGATGCTCTGATTATATCATATTCCGGAGTTTTGAACAGGGAGACGCAAAATATTTTAGACGATTTTCGTGAAATTTTGGGAAAAAATAAAAAAATATCGAAAAGTACTCAAGAAATGAAACTTTCAGGCCGATTTGAGCAACATACAGGTGAGGGACAGTGTTCGTCATCCCCAGTATACCCCAGGGGGGGTAAAGTCCGAGTTGGTCGAAAGACTGTCGGACTTTTTCTTTTTCTTGCACGGTATTTTGTGTACGTCCGGAATCGGTTTTCTGCGTAAGGGGGGCGGTTCCGAATAAAATAAGATCCCAGACCGGTCGAGAATCGACAGTGTCCGGGATCGTGTGTTTTTTGAGAGGAACTCTTCCGACGGCTATTGCGCCAGGAAAATCTCAAGACTGTCCTGTGTCTTTTGGAATTCCGGGCGAGCGATCAATTCGGAATATTGAGGATCCTGTGCGATTCTGGAGAATCGGTCGCGGAGCGTGAGGAGTTCCGGAGGTACGGTACGGACCCCAGGAGCCTGCGTCAGGAATTCCTGTGGAAGTGCCAGCCATTTTTGCCATGCGGGATCGAGGAGCTGCATCAGGGAGGCGTGGGATTCGATCAGGTTTTGACGCGCTGTCTCGCGGGGATTTGCAGACAAAGTTCCGGAAGTCAGACCGGGCTGGTTTGCCGATGAGGAAGCCGACGGCAGTTCCTCTCCCGGAACATTTGGGGCCGGAGCAGGGACTGTCGGGACCGTTTCCTGGGAAGACGGCTGGGAGACCGGTACTTCGGCGGTCTGCTTGTGTCGGGCACTCTGCACATACCCCATCGTAAGCTGAACAAGCTGCTGTGCTTCCGGAGTCATGCCGTTGGCATAGTATTTTTCCGAAATGTCTTCCTCAATGTCCAGCACGCATCCGTCGAGGGCAATGCCGAGGAAAAGACCGCGGGAACGGGAGTAGGAGTAGATCTCGGAACTGAGCCGTGCGTTGGTGCTTGCCGAGGCTTTGCGTCCGACTGGACCGGCGGCGGCAGAGGCATCCGCACCGATGGTGAACTGGCCTTTGATGACCGAGTCGACACTGCGGCGCGTACAGAAGATCAGGATGACGTCCGCAGACTGTACGCCGGCCTGGAATCCGACACTTCCGCCTGTCATTTTCAGGAATCGGGGAGCTTCCCACTGCCCTTCGGCATTTTTGATGACCAGGACTCCCTTGCCGTGCTGCGCTCCCACGACGAAGCCGCCGCGCACGAGTCCGGGAAAAATCGCGACACCTTCTGCTTTTTCGAAAAGAAAGGCTGGGATCTCATTGGCGGGGATCGCCATGATCTCCTGAAGGCATCGGTGGGAATTCACGAGGATCTCGTTTTCCCGGCCGGCGATCGGACGAAAAAGCTGCGCGTCTGCCGAATGTACGGTTCCCCAAACGGCCAGAGCCGCAAGAGAAAGGCAAAACGCACACATGATCCGATGAAGAAAGTGAAGCCTCAAGTCCATTTGAAATCTCCCTGAAGTAAAGTAGGTCGGGGCATGGGAATCCATTCCCAGGTCTTGGTTTTTGCGGATAGGCCATTCCTTATTCAGACCGTGCCTGCGGAAAAATACCCGGTACGCTGAAGCACACGGCGTCTGAAAATACGGGGCATCAGAAAACGCTCTGCATCCGGAATGAGTACGGGATGGTCTGGATGGTTTATTTTGAATTTACGGATTTTGCGAATGGAATGTTCGTTGGAAATCCGGATTTTCCCGAAAGTATACCAAAACGCCGGAAAAAAGTCAAGATTTCTTTTGACTCTCCTTGAAAAATTTGACGATTTCGGGTAAAATAGAGGAAGCATTCCCGTTTTTGACTCAATGATTTTGATTTTGCACAGTTTGTGAGCCGGGGAAAGTGCGTTTTTTCCGGAGCATGTGAAAGGAGTACCGCCATGGCGGCCGAACAAGAGTACCAGGTAGTCGCACGACGCTACCGTCCGCAGAGTTTCCATGAGCTGGTGGGGCAGGAACATATTGCCAAAGCTCTCGCCAACGCCATTCAGAATCAGCGGATCGGTCATGCGTATCTTTTTACTGGTGCCCGCGGTGTCGGGAAGACCTCTTCCGCCCGAATTTTTGCGAAGTCGCTCAACTGCATTACGGGACCGACGCCGATGCCTTGCGGAAAATGCGAGATCTGCGAGGGGATCGCGGCCGGCGAGGATCTGGACGTCATTGAGATCGACGGCGCGAGCAATCGCGGGATCGATCAGATCCGTACGCTGATCCAGAGCGTGAGTGTACGCCCCGTGCGGGCTCGTTTCAAGATATTCATCATCGATGAAGTCCATATGCTCACGAACGAGGCGTTCAACGCACTGCTCAAGACGCTTGAGGAACCGCCGGAACACGTGAAGTTCATTTTCTGCACGACGGAAGTCAACAAAATTCCCATCACGATCCTTTCGCGCTGCCAGCGGTTCGATTTCGCGGGGATCGGGACGCAGGCGATCGCGGGCCGGCTTCAGAGTATCGTCGAGAATGAAGGGCTGACGGCGGAACCGGAGGCGATCCGGCTTCTTGCGCGCCGGGCGAACGGCTCGATGCGTGACGGTCAGTCACTTTTGGAGCAGCTGCTTGCATTTACGTCTGGAACGCTGACGCTTCAGGACGTTCACCAGCTTCTGGGAACGGCAAAAGATGAAGTCCTGATCGAGATCCTGCGCAGTATCGTGCGAAACGACCCGGCCGCGATCTTGCGGACGCTTGACGTCATGTTCCAGCAGGGGACCGATCCCGGGCAGCTTGTGGAACAGCTCTTCGGATGCTTGCGCGACATGATGGCGATTGTGGCTGGATGCGGAGGCGAGAGTTTCCTCTTTTTGCCGATGGATATTGAGGACGAGGTTCGTGAAATGGCGCAGAAAATGGGACTGGATCTGATCCTGGCCGCCATGCAGATCGCGGACCATACGCTCACGCGGATGAAGGTCAGTACGCAGGGACGGCTTCTTGCCGAGATGGCGTTTGTGCGGATCTGTGCTTTGCAGAATCTGGCAGATCTGGCCAGTCTGGTGAAGCAGGCGGGGGCGCAAACTGCAGGGCATTCCGCATCTGCGTCAGATGTTTCCGGGAAAAGCCCGGCACTTTCGGGAGTTGGACCGGATAGGAACAGCGTTTCGCCGCATTCCGCTGGACGTCTGGAGCTGCCGACGAAAGCATTTCCGCCGCATTTTGTTCCTGAAAAGGTCGCGCTTGCTCCGCCGCAGGAGATCCGGCGCTCGTTCATGGATGAAATGGCTGGTGCAGGTCCCGCTAAAAAAAAAGTACCCGGGCTGAATGAATCAGGATCTTCGGATGCTCCGTCCGGTACGATTTCGGGGGATGGTGGACGAGGACCTGCCGTTTCCGCCGTCGGGACGGGAAAGGTCCGGCCTTCCGGAGAAACTTTTGGGCAGGATCCTGCGGAGCGCGTCGAAAATATTTCCGGGGACGGCGTTTCAGGAGACTCTGTCCGCCATGCATTTTCCGGATCGGAAGCCGTTTCAGTCCCGCCAGCATCCCAGACTACGGCACAGATTGTGGTTCCGCCCGCGTCTCAGACTTTGGCGCAGGCTGACGTTTCGCCCGCGTCTCAGACTCCGATCCGGTCTTCAGCATCGGTTCCAGTTCCGGACTGGGATGCTTCAGGAGACGATTTTTCGATGCCGGATGACGTTTTTCAGACGATCCGTACTCCGGAAATGGAAAGTGCGGAGAAATTTGGAAATGCAAGGTCTGCCAGCCTTCCGGGCACTGCGAAGGCGGGCGGGGAACGCAGTGCGGGACTCCAGACCGCGGACGCCGCTGAGATCTGGAACCGGTATCTGGCGGCCGTGGACCGGATGACGGGCAGTTCGGGATTTCAGACGTCGAATCTTAAGGAGCTGAAAGACGTCAACGTTTCAGAGGACGGCCGTGTGCTGACGATTTACTATCCGCAAAGGACCGAATTCGTTCTTCAGCCGTTTTTGCACGGAGGAGTCGAGCTGAAACAGCTTGAGGAAGCCGTTCGTCAGGAGTTTGGCGATCCGCGTCTTCAGCTCCGTCTCGTTGTGGAGGAATTCGCCGGGAAACCGCATACGGAAAACGGCGGTCTGAAGCACATTTACGCAAATCCGCTCGTTCATGCGGCCGAGGAGTTTTTTGGCGCCTCGATCGAAAAAATCGAAACTGTGAGGGAGGCTCTTCCGGAGACGGCGAAGAGTCCAGAACCGCAGACAGAACCCCCGGCTCCATAGTCAGGCGGCAGACGGAAACCTGGACTTCGGAAACACGGATCTTCATTGAACGAACCTCAGAAACCATCAGAAACGGGAATTTTTCATGGCAGATCTAACTGAAAGCATCAAAAATCTGACGGCACTTTTTCAGAAACTTCCGGGCGTTGGCAAGAAGACGGCGGAGCGTTTCGCCTACCATGTGCTGATCGCGAAACAGGAAGACATTCTTGGCCTGTCGGATGCGATCCGGGAGGTGAAGACGAACATTCGGTACTGTGAAAAATGCTTCAATCTTTCCGTCGATCCGCTCTGTGAAGTCTGCCGGGATCCGAGTCGGGATGCGGCACAGCTCTGCGTCGTGGAGCAGCCGCGGGATCTTGCCGCGCTGGAACAGACGGGCGTTTTTCATGGACTCTACCATGTTTTGCTGGGGCGTCTGTCGCCGACGGAAAACATCGGGCCGGACGATCTCACGATCCGGGAACTGGAAAAACGTGCGGCATCCGGGGAAGTGCGCGAGATCATCATGGCGACGAATCCGAATATGGAGGGAGACGCGACGGCCTTCTACATTACGCGGCTTTTGCACGACTATCCGGTCACCATCACACGGCTGGCTCGCGGAGTCACGACTGGAAGCGTTCTGGAATTCGTGAACCGCGATATTTTGCGAGATGCTCTGGAAGGACGTCAGAATTACCGGAACTGACGTTTGGGGGGCAATGGAGCATTGGGATGGCGTTTTGATGTGCGTTTGAATGACCATTAAGAGACGGAGAGCGAGAGACCATGAGGCAGGGATTTGCGCTGGGAACGGATCTGAGTCTGCGGACGAGTACCGAGCAGCTTCAGCAGATGCGCCGTATTCTGACGACGCAGATCATGCAGCTTTCCGGACAGGAATTGCGGGACTATATTGCGCGGGAATTTGAGACGAATCCGTGTCTTGAGGTTCGCGAAAATGGGGCTGGAAACGATGGAGGAACAGGTTCTGGCCCAGAGAGTATTGGGGAAGCCGACAGTACTCCGGGGACGGAAGTGCGGAGCGGCGAAGCCGGAAAAGAGACTGCGGAAACGGAACGGCTGGCGGAATGGGAGGCACTGCAGGCGGAAAGTGCACCGTATGAAGACGAAATGTCTTTACCGTCGCGGGCAGAACGGGAAGCGATGGCGGAGCGGCATCAGGGAATGCTTGAGAATCTTGCCGACAATTCCCAGACGCTGGCTTCTTTTTTGGTCGAGCAGCTTGGAGCTTTGAGTATTTCCGATTCCCTGCGTGAGGATGCCGAGCTGGTCATTTACGCCCTGGATCCGCGCGGTTTTCTTCTGAAACCGTTCGACGATGAGGATCTCTTTGGTTTTGCGCCGGATGCGGAAGTACGCGGCATTGCGGCTTTGGAGGTCATTCAGTCTCTTGAACCGACTGGAGTTGGGGCGAGAGACCTTCGGGAATGCCTGCTTCTTCAGATCGAGGAAAAAGAAAAGGAAAGCCGTTTGGAGGACGATTGGGAGGATGATCCGTTTGACTACCAGGCGATCCGCCGATTTGTCTCCCTGTACGGAAAAGAGCTGGAATGCGATGATTTCGAGATCGCCGGCAGTATCGCGAAAAAAAGCGGGCTGAGTGTCCGTGAAGTAGAAGAAATGTTTCGGCAGATCGGACGCTTGAGGCTGAATCCGAATCCGGGGCGTAATTTTTCCTCGGAACCCAAGGTGCTCGTTGAGCCGGATATGTACTGTGCCAAAAATGACGCGGGGGAATGGTTCGTGACTCTGGCGGATTCCGGACTTCCGGAACTGGCGGCAGCATCAGTTTCGATGAAGAACTGCCGGACGGAGGAGGAAAAGAAGAATCTCCTGCGGAACAAAACGCGGGTCCTGTGGCTCATCGATGCGATCCAAAAAAGGCAGGAAACGATGGAACTGATCGGAAACGCGCTGGTGAAGGCGCAGTCTGATTTTCTGGAAAACGGTCCCATTGCGCTTCGTCCGCTGACCCGGACGCAGATCGCGAAACAGATCGGGCGTCACGTCTCGACCGTCAGCCGGGCGACCGCAAACAAATGGATCGAAACGCCTCGGGGACTTCTGCCGCTTGCCCAGTTTTTCAGCCAGAGTACCGCCGCGACCCGTTCCGTCTCAGGAAACAGCGCAGCCGGAGAGACGGAATGCGCAGATTCCCGTGATGTCGTGAAGCTCCGTTTGCGGGATCTGATCCGAAATGAGGACCGGACAGAGCCGCTCACAGACGAACAGTTGGCGGAAATGCTCTCGATTGCCCGCACGACCATCAATAAATACCGGAAGGAAATGAAGATCCCAAGTTCCAGAAAGCGTAAGATCGCGAAGTAGTTTCCTTTCGGGATGAACGCATTCTGAAAAGTCCCGCATTCTGAAAAGTCCCGCATTCTGAAAAGTCCCACAGTCTGAAAAGTCCCACAGTCTGAAAAGTCCCACAGTCTGAAAAGTCCCACAGTCTGAAAAGTCCCGCAGTCTGAAAAGTCCCACAGTCTGAAAAGTCCCGCAGTCTGAAAAGTCCCGCAGTCTGAAAAGTCCTGGATCCGGTGGAAATATTTTCCGGTTTTGAAAAGATGGGAGAGTTTTGGACTTTCTTGCGGGGAGCCTGCTTGACTTTTTGGGGATTTCATGGTATACTAAAGAGCAGAATGCGTCAAAATTTCGATCCAGATGAGAGAGGAAATGCCATTTATGTTTAACGAATTGCCTGAATTGGGTGAGTTTCCGGAAAACTGGAAACGAATGCATCTTTTGGGGCTGGAGGATCTGACTCGCGAAGAGCTTCTGATCCTTCTGGACAAAGCACAGGTTTTTCGGACCGCCTTTGATGAGGGACGCCGAAAGTTTTCTTTTCTCAGCGGGCACACGAGCGTGACGCTCTTCTTCGAAAATTCTACTCGGACACGTACCAGCTTCAGTCTTGCCGCGCAGCGTCTTGGTGCTTCCTGTGTCGCTTTCACGGCATCGACCAGCAGTCTGAGCAAAGGGGAATCCGTCGTCGATACCGCGAAGAATCTCGAAGCAATGGGGTGCGAGTCGATGGTAGTGCGCCACAGTACGCCGGGGATCCCGCATCTTTTGGCGGAGAATGTGAACTGTTCGATCATCAATGCCGGTGACGGTGCGCATGAGCATCCGACGCAGGGACTGCTCGACATTCTGACGATGCGTCAGCGTCTCGGTTCTCTGGAAGGGAAGACGGTCGGCGTCGTCGGCGATATTGCGCACAGCCGGGTCGCGCGCTCGAATGCCTGGGGACTCAAAAAACTTGGCGCACACGTCATCGTCTGCGGGCCGTCGACGCTCGTTTCGCCGGTCTGGAAAGAGATGGGAGTCGAATTTTCACATTCTCTCGATGCGATCCTTCCGCGCGTGGATGTGCTGAATATGCTGCGGATCCAGTTTGAGCGTCAGTACACGAGTCCCTTCCCCTCGACGCGGGAATACTCGCTTCTTTTCGGCATGAACAGCGAACGGCTGCGCCGCGGAAAGTCGGATCTGCTCGTCATTGCGCCGGGTCCCATCAACCGCGGAGTCGAACTGACTCCGGAAGTAGCCGACGGTCCCCAGAGTGCGATCCTGGATCAGGTCTCCAACGGCCTGGCAGTCCGTATGGCTGTTCTGTGGCTGACCGATGGGGCGAGAAAAAGGATCCAGAATGCGTGAAGTACCGGGAGGTGATGAAATGTACGAAAAAATCGGAAACGTGATGCAAAGTATCCTCATCAAAAACGGCCGCGTGATCGATCCCTCTCAGGGAATGGACTGCGTGACGAATGTGCTCATCGAGAATGGGCGGATCACCGGCTTCGGAATGCGGCCGACGGGGAAAGAACGGGAGATCGATGCAGAAGGCAAGCTGGTCGTTCCGGGATTTGTGGATCTTCACACGCATTTGCGGGAACCTGGATTTGAGGAGAGCGAGACGATCTTCACGGGAAGCGACGCGGCTCTGAACGGTGGGTATACTTCGATCTGCTGCATCCCGAACACGGATCCGCCAATCGATACGCCGGCGGATGTGGAGTTCATTCAGGATCAGGCTGCACGGGCGGATCACTGCAATGTTTTCGTCATCGGGTGCATTAGCAAAAAGCGCGAAGGAAAAGAACTTTCCGAGATGGGGTACCTTGCACGGACGGGTGTCGTAGGATTCAGCGATGACGGATCGGACATTGAAAATGCGGACCTTCTGCGCCGTGCGTTCGAGTATGCCCAGATGTTTGACCTGCCGATCATGTGCCATACCGAGGACAAAAACCTCACGAACCGCGGCGTCATGCACGAAGGATGTGTCTCGGCACGTCTGGGACTGCGAGGGATCCCGTCGCTGGCGGAGGACGTCATGACGGCACGCGCGATCATGCTGGCGGAGTACACGAAAGGGCGTCTTCACCTGATGCACATTTCGACCTCCCGCGGTGTGGAACTGATCCGTGAAGCCAAAAAACGCGGTGTCAACGTGACGGCGGAGGTTACCCCGCACCATCTGACGCTGACGGACGATCTGCTGGTCTCTTTCGATACGAATTTGAAGATGGCGCCGCCGCTGCGTCCGCGTGAAGATGTGGAAGCGTGCATCGAGGGACTGCTGGACGGTACGCTTGACTGCATCGCGACAGATCATGCGCCGCATTCCGCTGAAAAGAAACAGCGCGAGATCGACCTTGCGCCGTTCGGGATCGTTGGGCTGGAAACGGCACTCTCAGTCCTCAATATGGAGCTGATCCTCAAAGGTCGGCTGACTTGGCCGCAGCTGATCGATAAACTGGCGTGCAGCCCGGCGAAAATCATCAAACTGCCGTCCGGGAAAGGAACGCTGGCCGTTGGCGCAGATGCGGACGTCGCCATCATCGACCCGGAACTAAAGTGGACCGTTACGGAGAAAGAACTGCGCTCCCGGAGCAAAAACAGTCCGTGGCTCGGAAAAGAACTCGTCGGCCGTGCGGTTTGCGTGCTGGTCAATGGACGTGTCCGGCTTCTGCGCAGATAGGGAAACGAACGGGACTCCGAAGCCTTTTATTTTACTGCTGAATATCAGAAGAGGCACAGAAACACACAAAGGGAAGGTTCGTGTTTCCCCTGTGTGGTTCTGTGCCTCTTTCGTGTTTTCCGCTGGTATGCGGCCGCACTTGCCGAAAAAACTTTTTAAATTTCAGATCCTGCGCTCGGTTTCAGGAAGAGATTGCGGATCTTCGTCGCCGTGTCGGCAAATTCCGGCTCGCTGCTCATCTGCTTCCACTCCGGCGAGGTCACGAATTTCTTCCAGTTGGTTCGGCGGGCTTCGTCGTTTTCGAAACTCAGTACGTACGAGATATTCGGCATCATCGTTCCGTAGAGCATTTCGCCAAAGAAGACCGGCATCATGCCGCAGCGTTTGAAGAGATCCAGCTCGCCGCGAACATCAAACATATTGCGCTTCGAGCGGTTGCGGTCGCACGACGGACTGAAGTAGCGGCGGAACTGAACGACGCGGTCCGGTGAGAGATTCGGAACTTCCAGCGTCGGGCAGTGCGGGAACGCGCGCATGAGCGTCGATTCCATTTCCGTGTAGAGTGCTTCTTTCGTGAAGGTCTGGATCCGTTTGTCTGCGTCCGCGATCGTGTGGAGTGCTTCATGGAAGGCTTCCAGTTTCCCGAAACACGGGGCGGACGTCATGAAGAAGACCGCGTTTTCGTAGATCGGATCGAATCCTTTGTCGTCTTTGTGCAGATCCAGATTTACGGAGAAGATCCCAGTTTTGCGGAATCCCATTTCACGGCAGCGCGGGATCAGGAGCGCATCGCATCGGTCGAGAAGCCGTTTTTTGGCGTCTTCGCTCTGTGTATAGAGGATGCGCACTTCGATCAGTTCGCGCCTGGCAGTCGGGCAGTCTTCCGCCTGAAGCAGTTCCGTTTCGTTCGCGAGAATGCCGGTCACGGCCGCTGCGGCTCCGGCGGTCAAAAATTCACGTCGTTTCATGATGTGATCCTTTGGGTAAAGGTTGGAGTTGGTAGGAAATTGAAATTTTTTGTGTCTGGCGAATCCCATGGGCCGCCATGCCAGGGATGGGATCCAGACGGACGTGCAGAAACTTCGCACTGGCTACGGCAGTTCCGAGGGGAGGCTCTCCGGCAGTTCCGGCGGCAGTTTTCCCGGATCTTCATCGGTTTCCTGGTCCTGAGCGGCTGTCGTTCCCGAGTCGTCTCCTGACGGCAGTTCATCCGGGAGTTCATCCGGGAGACGGTCCTGAAGCTGCGGAAGGATCTCCGTCATGAAATGCTGCGCGTCCAGATGTCCCTGTTTTGCCGCTGCCCGAAACCACGTTTCTGCTTCCGGAATATTCGGCTCTGTTTCGCCGTCTGCTCCCGTCAGACAGAAAAGTGCGAGGTTGAACTGTGCTTTTACGTCGCCGTGTTCTGCTGCGGTCCGGTACCATTTTTCCGCTTCTTTCAGGTCTTTTGAAATTCCGGAACCGGTCGCGTATACGTAACCAAGGTAGCGTTCCGCGACGGCATTCTGCATTTCGGCAGCCTGTCGAAAAAGAGGGATCGCATCCGCCCACTTCGGCGTCGGCAGTAAATTACCGTCCTGATCCTCAATGAGGGAAAGTGCCTGCTGAACGAGAGGATCTCCGGGGATCCTTTCTGCCGTTTCGACGGAAATCGTTTCCTGGCGTGCCGTTTCCGGCGGTCCACTCCCATTTTCCTGCTTCGAGCAGCCGGAGAGGGAAAGGAGGACGAGAAGGACCCCAAGGCCCACACCTCGTAAACGTTTTCTGCTCATGAACGAGTCTCCCTGATCCGCGTTTCGTTTTTGATGGTCAAATTTGGTTTCGAAGGGGCGTGGGGCAGATCCAGGCTCACGCATTCCGCGATTTAAAGGGGCCGTAGACCTGGCGGACGGTCATCGATTCGTCTTTCGCGGTCAGATAGTAGACCTTGTACTGCCGGCCTTCATCGAAGACTTTCACGACAATATGGCCGCCTCCGTCCTGTGCTTCTTTCGCCAGATTTTTCATCCAGGGACGGTCGCGGTACTTTTCCAGTGCGCGGGCGTGGCTGATCGTCGGGCAGACGAGAACGTCTTCGGCTGCCGAGGTCATGTTCGTCATCGTGTTGTCCTGGAGATGGTGAAGATCCCAGACATTCGAGACGTAGACCCTGGCCTGAACTGCGTTCGTAAAGCCGGGGTCCATGGAATCTTTGTACGAGTGGTGGTTCGTTTTGCAGACGTCCAGTTTTCCGACGACCAAACCGACCTGCGCCTCAAGATTGATCCGTTCATCATTTGCCGTGAAGACCGAGCAGCTCAGATCCCCGCCGGTGAAATAGCGGAAGGGGCCGTATTCAATGAGATAGCCGATCGACAGCGTGTTTTCGTTGATGCGGCCGTTGATGTTTTTTTCGTTTTCCGCGTAGAAATTGCGCGTTTCCATATCCTTACCGGTCCAGACGACGCCGTTTTTGCAGATCGTCCGCGTATGGAAGGTCGGGTACTTTTCCGGCGCGCGGCATAGTGCAAGCTGATCCTGACGTCCGACTTCCAGTTCTTCCATCGTGAAACGTCCCGCTTTCGTCATGTACTTCGTGAACCGGACGAAATTGACGAAAGCATCGCTCTGAAGCACTCTCGGCTGGTCGTAGGTAGGGTATCCGCGGTCAAAAACTTTCGTGAATTTGAAATGTTCGCCAATGTTCGCCAGACCGGAAAGACAGTAGTCTTCTCCGCGCCCTTCCGTTTTGCCTGCGTGGATGTCTTCGCAGCCGGCATGATCACTGTGGTAGTGCGAGAGCATCATGTAGTCGATCGATTTTCCGCCGGGATTGACGCGCATCAGGTAGCGCATGATCCACTCACTCGCAAGACGTGAAGAGTCCGGTATTGCCGGCACACGGTCCCGGTAGCTTTCAATGTTCCAGTCCGGGGCATCCAGGAGCATCGTCGTACCGTCCGGGTAAATGTAGAACATCGACTCGCCAACGCCAGTCAGGATGAAATGAAGGTCCATTTCGCCTTCTTTCCAGCCTGCATATGGAGTTCCGATCTCATTTTGCGCATTTGGAGGGGCTGTATCGGCGGAAGTTGGCGCAGTAGACTGTGCGTCCGTCTGTCCTGATGGATTCAGAATAGCGGCTCCAGTCAAAACAGAACACGTATTCAGAAAATCTCTTCGTGTCGCGGGCATGAAAATCTCCTTACTAAAATGGAAAATGGCGGGGAAAATAATTTTTTGCTGTCTAGAAAAACGGAGACTGCGAAAAGCACAGTCTCCGTTCAGAGTTCAGATGAGGATCACTCCTCTTCATCCGCGTCCGCGTCTGCGTCTTCCACATCGTCGGCCTTTTCTTCATCGTCCGCGTCTGCGTCTTCCGCATCGTCGGCCTTTTCTTCATCGTCCGCGTCTGCGTCTTCCGCATCGTCGGCCTTTTCTTCATCGTCCGTGTCTGCGTCTTCCGCATCGTCGGCCTTTTCTTCATCGTCCGCGTCTGCGTCTTCTGTATCGTCCGCGTCTGCTTCCGGAGCCGCTTCACCACCCGGGACGGTGATGAAACGGAAACCGTCGAAACGATTCCCTTTTGCGCCTTCGATCAGCTGATTGCGAGCCGCACTGCGCAGATAGTAGGCCATGTTCGCGAAACTGCCGCCGCGCAGAACACGTTCACCGTTTTCCGCTTCTGACGGTCCGGTCGGATCCGAAGCCGGCGATGCTGCATAGTAATCCGGATCGAAGTAGTCGCGGCACCATTCGCTCACGTTGCCCATCATGTCCTGGAGATTCCAGGGGTTCTGGCCGTGCGTTCCGACTTCTTCCGTACTCTCCGGCATATTTGTGCCGGTTTTGTAGTTGGCCTGCTGGACCGACGGGGCTTTCTCCGTGTAGAATGCGCCTTTCGTTCCCGCGCGGCAGGCGTACTCCCACTGCGCTTCCGTCGGCAGGGTGAATTTCACGCTGCAGATCTCCGAGATCTTTTCGCAGAACGCCAATGCGTCACGATACGAAACGCGGTCCACCGGGAATTTTGCGGTTTCTTCGCGTCCGGCAACTTTCCCTTTTTCTTTGCCGAAGCCTTTCGCGCTGAAGTAGCTCGGATTGCTTCCCGTGAGGGACTCGTACATTTCCTGGGTCACTTCAGTCTGGAGCATCCAGAAGCCTTTCGAGAGTTTCACGGTGTGCTGTTTTTCGATCTCCGAGTATCCGAGTTCCTCTTCCGGGGCACCCATTTCAAAGGAACCGGCAGGACACCAGCAGAATGCGTATTCGATGCCGTCAATGGTGATCTTGCGGATCTCGCCGGCCTCCGAACCTTCTTCCGTCAGAGGACTGGCGTCCGCTTTTTCGACGGATCCGGTTTCTGGATCGCTGTCCGCTTTTTCAGACACTTTGTCAGGCGTTTCTGTTTTTTCGGCATCTTCCTTTTCGGCATCTTCAGGCGTTTCCGTTTTTGCAGAGGCGTCTGCAGCTTCGGTGTCTTCCGCGTCGGCATCATCGGCCGGCTTTACTTTCTTTCCGCCTTTGGCCGTCTTGTTCGATTTGGTCTTTCCGGCATCTTCTGTATCTGTTTCAGACGACGCGGTTGCCGACTTTTTCGTTTTTTTCGTCACCTTTTTGGTACCGGAAGCCGTTTTTTCTTCATCTGCATCCTCTTCAGCCTCTTTGGTCTGTGCGGTCTTCTTCTTTTTCTTTACGGTCTTTTTGACGGTCTTTTTCGCACCATCTTCCGATGCCGCAGCTGCCGGATCCCCATCCGCAGCCATACTCACCGACGGGACCGTCAGCGCGAACCCCAAAAACAGCGTGAGGGTCAGAAACCCTGTGGAAAGCAATCCCAAAATTTTATTCATGACGTCCTCTGATTGATCGTGTTTTTCAAAATGAGTCTGCCGGACCGTTGGACTCCCCAGCCGTTCGGCAGATCTCAGCCGTCGGCAAATCCTGAAACGTAAGTGCCCGCAGGAACTGCGGCTTTCGGATTTTACGGTCCCCTAAAGACATACTCCTATAGTATGTGCGATTTTGGCGAGAAATGCAAGGGGGAGTAGGGCATTTTCTTGAAAAAGTTGGCAAATTTTTATAAAAATTCCGTCAGTTTTCCTTTGAGAAGCAGGATCGAAAGTATTTGTTCGGTCGAACGCCGAAACTTTTTGATGTTTTTTTGTATTTCTTATCTTTGGGGGCTTGAAATTTGGCGCAAATGTGGTAAAATGGTATCGTTTTTGGGTGTGGATGTTCATGCCCGCAAGAATCCTTTTATCGAAATGAGGTGTTGCTGTGGCGGCGACTTGCGTAGTTGGGCTCCAGTGGGGCGATGAGGCGAAAGGGAAGATCGTGGACTTCCTGACGGAGAAAAATGACATCGTGGTTCGGTACCAGGGCGGTGCCAATGCCGGACATACGGTGGTCTTTGACGGGAAAAAATACAAACTGTCCCTCATTCCCAGCGGAATCTTCCACTCCCACATCACGAACGTGGTCGCCGGCGGCGTCGTGCTGAATCCCGCAATGTTCCTCAAGGAGATCGACGGTCTGAAAGAGCAGGGGATCTCGTGCGAAAATATGATCCTCAGCGATCGTCTTCACGTCATCATGCCCTGGCATTTTGAAGAAGATCGGCTGATGAATGAGACCACGACGGGCGAAAGCATCGGAACTACCATGCGCGGTATCGGACCGTGTTATCGCGATAAAGTCGGCCGCAGCTGGGCGATCCGTCTCGGTGACCTTTACCGTGAGACGTTCGCGGAACGCATTCGCGCCATCGTCGCCAAGAAAAATATGATCCTTGCCGGTATGGATCCGGAAGGCGGAGCGCAGCGTCTGGATGCGGAACAGATCATCTCTGACTATCTCGGATACGCGGAACGCCTGAAGGCTTACGTGACCGACACGACGGCTTTCCTTCTCGATGCGCTTGATGCCGGGAAAAATATCCTCTGCGAAGGTGCGCAGGGGGCACTTCTCGACATTGACCATGGTACTTTCCCATACGTGACCAGCTCGAACAGTTCCGGAGTCGGTGTCTGCAGTGGTGCGGGCATTCCCGCAAAAGCGATCCAGAAGCTCGTCGGTATCGTCAAGGCGTACAATACGCGCGTCGGCGGCGGTCCGTTCCCGACAGAACAGGATAATGAGATCGGTCAGCACATTCGCGACATGGGGAACGAATACGGTACCGTGACCCGCCGCCCCCGCCGCTGCGGATGGTTCGATGCAGTGGCTGCCCGCTATACGGCACGTCTCAGCGGCGCGACCTGTCTGTCCGTCATGCTGCTGGACGTTCTGAGTGAGCTGCCCGAGATCCAGATCTGCACGGAGTACGAGATCGACGGGAAACGCATTTCCTATTTCCCGGCTCACGTCGATGATCTGCGTAAGGTGATCCCGCACTACATCACGGTTCCCGGCTGGCAGCAGGATATTACGGGCTGCCGCAAGTGGAGCGAACTGCCGGAAAATGCCCGGAAGTACGTCAAGAAACTTGGCGAGATCATTGGTGTTCCGGTCGAGATCTGCTCAGTGGGTCCGGATCGGACGCAGACGATCTTCGTAGAAGAGTAAATCACCGGACTTGTACGGTTCCAGGGACCCTGACCCGGTACGGATCGGATGTGCCGGGTCTCTCATTCTGTGATCTTTGGGGCTGAATAGCGGCTGGTCTTTCCAGTATCAGGCCGGGAGCGCCTGGACTTTGTCGGTATCCGTTCCCCGTTTATCTTCAGGCAGAACTTTATGGACGCAACAGATTCGGAACTTCATCTTGACGCGGAGTCTCAGCCAAAACTCAAAGCGTGCCAGGAAGCCATCGGGTACGTCTTTCGGGATATTTCTCTGCTTGCTGCTGCTTTGACGCATACGTCCGGTGCCGTCACTCGCCTGGTTTCGAATGAGCGTCTGGAATTCCTTGGCGATGCGGTGCTTGGGTGCGTCATCGTGGATCTTCTTTACCATCGGTGCGAGTCGCAGATGGAAGGGGAAATGACGCAGATGAAGTCGGCGATCGTCAGCCGGGCAGCATGTACGCGCGTCAGCCGGATGTTAGGGCTGGACCGTTTTCTGTTTCTCGGAAAAGGAATGAAAAGTGCGAAGCTCCCTCCTTCTCTCTTGGCGAATGTGCAGGAATCTGTCATTGGGGCGATGTATCTTGACGGCGGGATGGAGGCTGTCCGGGAGTATATTCTGAGGGTTTTTGAGTCGGAGATCCAGGAAGCACTTCAGGGGGGCCCTCTCAAGAATTTCAAGATGGTCCTCCAGCAGTACATTCAGCGGAATTTTCACCAGACGCCGACGTATGAGGTCCTCGATCAGAAGGGGCCGGATCATCGGAAGTGTTTCAAAGTACGGGTTCGTGTCGGGAAGCAGACTTTCCAGCCCGCGTGGGGGAAGAATAAAAAGGAAGCCGAGCAGCATGCCGCCGAAAATGCCATGTGCCAGCTGGAAAATCAGCCGCCGGTCTATCCGGCTGATCAGTAGAAGAGAGTGCGGGGGGAGTCGTCATGCCAAGAGCTGTTTTGTTTGCTGTGGGAGTCTTTCTGATTTTGGTCGGTTTTCAGTGCCGGTACATCAAGTCCTTTACGTTTGAGGTCCCGAAGTATGCCAAAAGTGAGGCTGCGGTAGAGGAAGACCGGACGTGGATCCTGGAGCCGAAACCGAACTTCATGTATTCTGCGTTTATGCTCGGAACCAGCATTTTCTTTTTGGGGTTGACGAAAAGAACCGAAAAAACAGGAAAAGGCCGCGACTGAAGCGGGAGCTTTTCCCGTTTGGTTTTCCGAAGCATCCCCGGGGCGAATTACCTTTGGGGAGCCGTCTTTGAAATCTTCCGGAGCTTTTCGAAACGCAAACGTTAGCGTTTTTTGCCTTTCGGAGCGCAATTCTTGCATTTCCGCGTCATTTTCTTGCGGTCTTTCCCGCTTTTCTTGCCGCCTCCTGTGCCGGTAGATCGTCGTTTTCCGGAAGCCGCGGAACCGTGCATTTCTTCCGACTTCTCCATTTCGCGGAGTGCTTTTCTGGCTTTTTTTGATCCCATCCGTGTGTGGATCGTCTCGAATGCCGCCGGAACACGTGTTTGAGGAACATGGGGACCGGCACTCATTGGAGTCTGGAACGCGTCTTCATTCTCGGCATCATCCAGTTCATCCCAACTTGGAAATTCGTCCAGGTTTTCAAGATCTTCCGTTTCCATGGCACGAAGACGCCGAGTTTTTTCTGTCGCCAGCTCGAAGCTGATCTCTCGCCGATTGACGTCCAGATTGGCGACCTGGACCGTCACGAGATCTCCAAGCCGGAAACAGTTTCCGAGGTGGAATCCGGAGAGCGTCCGTGCTTTGACGTCAAACCGGTAGCGGTCCGAGGGGAGGGAATGAACGGAAACCAGTCCGCTGATCGGGTAGTCGACACATTCAACAAAAAATCCGTGGTGCGTCACGCCGACGATGCGCGCTTCCAGCTCCACATCTCCCTTTTCTGCGAAAAAGTGGACCATTTTCATGCGCGTGAGTTCCCGTTCCGCCTCTTCCGCGTTGGATTCGCACCAGGTCAGGTGGTTTCCTTCATCGTAGATTTTACGGAAATTCCGTTTTGCCGGCTCGCCCATGATGAAATTTTCGATCTGGCGATGGATCGTCAAGTCTGCGTAGCGTCGGATCGGCGAGGTGAAATGACAGTACGCGGAACTCGCCAATGCATAGTGCCCCTCCTCTTCCGGAGAATAGACCGCCCGGCTCATCGTGCGGAGGATCGCCTGATGGACTGCGAATTCATTTGGCGTACCTGCCGTTTTTTCCAGAATGTGCTGAAGCTCAAACCGGTCGGCTTTCTGCGTCATGTAGATGCCGAGTTCCTCAAGAAAAAGCCCCAGCGAATCGAATTTCTCCATACTCGGTGCTTTGTGGACGCGCCGCATCAGATTGGACCCGGACGAGATCAGTTCCTGCGCGACCGCTTCATTCGTGGAGACCATGAATTCTTCGATCATCTGGTGTGATTCCGTGTTTTCCACCCGGCGTACGCCGATGACGCGCCCGTCGCGGTCGAGTTCCAGACGGATCTCAGGGAGATTCATCTCGAGTTTCCCTTTTTTGCTTCGGCGTTTTCGCAGGATTTTTGCCAAAAACCGGAATTTGGTCAGTGCGTCCTGAACACGTTCCGGAAGTTCACTTCGGTCCCCTTCAAAGAATCGGTCCACCTGTTCGTAATTGAGTCTCGCGTTGCTGCAGATGACCGAGTCGCAGAGTTCCACATCGAGGCAGACTCCCGTTGGCGAGAACGTCATGAAAGTCGTTTTTGCCAGACGCAGACGGTCTGGCTGAAGGCTTGCGATCCCATTGCAGAGGATCTCCGGAAGCATTGGGATGACGCGGTCCGGGAGGTAAACGCTGTTTCCGCGGTCGAACGCTTCGCGGTCCATCTGCGAGTCGGCCGGCACAAAGTAGGAGACGTCCGCAATGTGGACTGCGAGACGCATTTTGCCGTCTTCGAGCAATTCGATCGAGATCGCGTCATCGAAATCGCGTGCGTCTGCCGGGTCGATCGTGATGGTGAAGAGGTCCCGCAGATTCCGCCGTCCGTCTTTGGTCCATTCCGGTTCGGATTCCGAGCAAAATTCCGCATCGTCGTCCATTTCGTCCAGAAGATACTGGTGGTCCTTTTCCCATTTTTCAAACAGTTCGGCGATCCACCGTGCTTCCGCGAGAACAGGCTCTGGAAATTCATCCGGAAGGTTGAATTGACGCATGACGGCCATCGTATCGGTCTTCAGATCGCCGCGGGGACCGAGAACTTCCGTCAGGACTCCTTCGCCCGTGCGCCACGCCGTCGGGAAATTCAGGATCTCCACCACCACTTTGTCGCCGGGACGTACTGCCGTTCCGCCAAGGTCGGAAATGCGGATCGGGTCCGGGAAGATCCGGCCGTCCACTTCCACAAAGCATCCGTCGTGGTTTTCGAGGAACGTGCCAACGAATGTACGGGATTTGCGTTCCAGGATCTCCTCAATGACGCCGGAACGTCCGCGGCCGCGCACTTTTCTGGAATCGCGTTCTTCGAAAGGACCGTGTTTTCCATGACGTCCTCGGCTCGGGCGGTCCTCATCCAGAATGACGGCGACGAAATCGCCCGTGGAGGCATCGCGTGCTTTTCCCGGCGGAATGAAGACGTCTTCGTCTGCTTCCCGAATGTTTTCCGTGTTGGGATTCAGTTCCACTTCGCTCACGAAACCGTACCCTTCCGGATGACGCTTGAAATAGCCGACGATACGCCGTTCATCCTGTTCCGAATCCAGGATCGGCCAGATGACGTGTCCTGCACCAAAACGAAGAAGTTCCTGCTTGTGCATCGTCCGGACAAGTTTCTGGAATTCCTTGAAATCCTCCTTCAGGATCCCGATCTGCTGGGCGACGATGAGCATTTTCGCCGGCACGTACTGCGGACGGGAGATCCATTTCAGAACAGCTTCTCTGGTTTCTGCGATTTTCAGCATGAATTTCCTCTCTTTTTCCTTCTGGAGTTTCTTTGCCGGCGTATTTCTTTTTTCTGTGTTCCCGTTTTACTGTCTCGAAACTTGACGGTCAGGGACTCTAAAATACTTCCCCCGAAAAAACTTCTACTGCCGGGCCGGTCATGAAGACGTGGTTCGTCTCGGCATCCCACTCCAGATCCAGATCTCCGCCGAGAAGGTGAATGCGGACTTTTCGTTCCGCATTTCCAGTCAGCACACCCGCGACGCAAACGGCAGAGGCTCCGGTCCCGCACGCGAAGGTTTCGCCCGTTCCGCGTTCCCAGACGCGCATTTTCAGCTCCGTCGGCGAGAGGACCTGAATGAATTCAATGTTCGCTCGGGCAGGGAAGACCGTATGGTTTTCCATCAGCGGACCAAACCCGAAGACCATCTCATCGGTGATCTCCTCCACGAACGTGACGCAGTGCGGATTCCCCATCGAAACAGGAGTAATGCGGAAATTCGCGACCGTGTTTCCCTGAGCATCCGTGATGTCCAGCGGAACATTCACGCTGTCGGTGAGTGTCGTCGGGATCTTCGGAAGATCCAGGATCGGTTCCCCCATGTCGACGCGCAGACGCGCTGCTGTGCCATCCGGATTCTTTTCCATGACGCGAATGACCTTGATCCCGGCCAGCGTGTCGATCGCCAGTTCATCTTTTTCCGCGATTTTGTGGTCGAAAACGTACTTTGCGACACAACGGACTCCGTTTCCGCACATTTCGGATTCTGAGCCGTCCGCGTTGAACATCCGCATTTGGGCATCTGCTTTTTCAGATGGGCAGATGAAGATGACGCCGTCGCCTCCGATCCCAAAGTGTCGGTCGGAGAGACGCTGGACCAGTTTTTCGCGTTCTGCGGGGCATTCAGGGAACGTTTCCTCAAAGCAGTTGACGTAAACGTAGTCGTTTCCGCAGCCGTGCATTTTCGTGAATTTCATGGAAATGTCCTTTTGGGGTTCTTTCGTGTTTTGGTTGCTTTGCGTTTTTCTGCGAGGAGACCAGGATCTCACAGAAACATACGGAATCGGAAACACGAAAAAAACGAAAGAAAATGAATTCTGCGAAATGAAAAAAAGGATCTGAAAATTTCCTTTTCAAAAAATCATTTCGAGCCGTTCGCTTTCTTTGGCGTTTTTCGTGTTTCCTTTTTCCCTTTTTCTTTAGGCGCGTTTCCTGCGTCAGATCACGCGCGGCCGAGATATTCGCCCGTGCGGGAATCAACGCGGATGACGGTTCCTTCTTCGATGTATTCGGGAACCATGACGACCAGACCGGTTTCGAGAGTGGCCGGTTTGTTGCGGGAGGTCGCGGAGTTGCCTTTCACGCCCGGATCGCACTGGGTGATCTGCAGTTCGATGGAAACCGGGAGAGAAACGCCAACGGGGAGGTCATTGTAGATCATGACCTGCATTCCCTCGAGAGCTTCCGTAATGTACGGTTTTTCGTCAGCGACTTCGTCGAACATCAGCTCGTACATTTCGAAGTTTTCTTCATCCATGAAGTACATTTTTTCGGAGTCAGCGTAGGAGAATTTGACGTTCCGTTTGGAAAAGTCGGCCTCGTTCATGTTGTCGTCGCCTTTGCACGTGAAGTCGACCTTCTGTTTGGTCAGCAGATTGCGTGCGCGGAATTTGTAGAGCGTGGAGGCTCCGCGGGCCGAGGGGGTCTGGACAAAAAGACCTTCGATGATGACCGGATTGCCTTCATAGACCATAATCATGCCGCGTTTGATGTTTTTTGCGATCATTGGGACTTTCCCTTTCGTGAAATTGGACCGTTTGAATGAATAAAAAATCATATCTCGTGCGCATTATACCATATTTCTGTTTTTCTGTCAATAAACCCCGGCCAGATCGCGGAAACTTTTTAAAACGGTCCAGAGAAAAAGAAGAGGAAGAGAAGATAAAGGAGTTGGCAGTATTTTCTGCACTACAGACTGGTAGGCATCGTCTTGTGGATCATCCGGCAGACCTCATCTGAGCGAGATGTCTGCCTGCGCGTTCCAGGATCCATCCACTGATGTGCCGTATTGGAAACGTCCCAGCCATGCTTCGTATCTTTCGGCGCTGTCCAGTTTTCCGGAAGATACCCGCCGCGAAGTTTATGCAGGATCCTGTCGCAGACGGATGATCATATTCTCTCTCTATCCGGTGGCTTCCGTAAAAATATCCGGAATACCCGGTAGGGTGTCCGCCGGCTCCCTCCTGCGCAAGGGACGGGAATTCCGCTGCCTGCACCCAGGCACTGCGCCCTGCTGGCGACGAAGCCAGTGCGTGGTCACGCGATACCCAGCGGGACGAAAACGTATCGGCCCTCCGTGGGGATCCAGATAAGACTTGTGGATTTTCGCGAAAGAAGGCCTCCAACCTTCTATTGTCAGCATGTCCCAGCTCATGTGCTAAGGCACTGGCTAGATGTCGGTCTTCCGACTCTCCGGGAGCCTCAACACGTATACTAATAGGATCCGTGTTGAGTTCCCGCGCGGGAGGTTCCCACGATCCGAGCCTGTACCTTCCCCATGCCGCAGGATCCTGAGTGAGGTTGGATCTCGTTACCGGGCGATATTCTCCTTCACTCCCCGGAGGTATATACTTCGTATCAGACATCGGTACAACATATACCGGTAAAGTCGGGTGATCCTCCGGTAAAAATGGTAAGGACCTGTACGTCGTTACAGTGTCCTGCAGATCCTTGAACTCTTGGGGATCGATAGGAAACGTATAGGGTATGGAAAGGTATAAACCCAGTATGGGATCTGGTGTCATATGCTCAGAATATGGAGTTAGTGAAAAGCAAAACTGAACTGGTATAAGATAATGTACACACTTTGTTGATTCTATAAAAGTGCAGAAGTCGTTACAGGACCGTCCTAAAGGTTCAGAGGCTCTGACAAGGACTTAAGTAACGGATAACACAGCCAGTATTCCAGCTGGCAGTGTACCTCCCCTGCCAATAGAGATGTCAGACAAAGAGCCAGCACTCCTCGAATATTCCACGGCAGTACCGCCACGCATAGCCCGACAGCAAGATATGAAAGATACGAAACCGGCACATAGTGAAACCCATAGAACAATACGAACGGCAAGACCAAAATGATACATATCGACAGCCAGGCATCGTTGCAGTGAAAACGGGCAAACGTGCCGCTATACCACCCATACAGCACAGAGAACGTCACCATGAGTACTTCAGTACAATACCACGGGGTATGGTACCATCCGATCGGTTCTGTTGCAGTGGACCAAAAAGCCAGCAGGAACGCAAAGGCGAACATTACGCCTATTCCCAACGCTCGCAGAAGCCTTGCTTTCATGGCACTTTTCTCTTTCATTGCACGATCCTTTTCTGAAAGTTCCTCTAGATCTATGCTGCCGCACTATGCAAAATGTTCCGACGGCACATATTTAGGCCTATACCTTATATATAACGTCCAGCCGTTACAAAAGCCTTATCTTTTTTACTCAGTCAGTCTTCATCAGTCTCCGGTTTACCTCCCCAGAGCAGCCAATAGAGGATAAGGGGCATTAGGAAAAATATACAAAATGGCCCCAATGATCCCAGACCGATAAATAGCGTGACGGCCAGAATAACCTTACGTACCCCCTCGGGAAATAAGTCCAGCAGCCGGTCGATAGAAGCAGCAACAAAGTCTACCAACAAGTTGATAAGCAGCATTAGGCACCTCCTTAAAAGTAATGGATACTAACCACGATCCTGTTATATGCTGCAAAAAACACCCCGATTTTAACTGGAGGCAATATATGCCGGATCCACCGACAAAACGCGACGATGCCATGACGCCCACGGATCCCGCAGAGTCTCCCTCGTATTATCCAGCACGTAAAGGAATAACGACCCCTGCCAGTAAAGCAGTCAAGTCTTCCCCCCCGGGACGCTGTCGAACAGCAGGGACGCAGACCTTCAAAAGAACCGCAGCCAATTTACGACGATACCCATCCGCAAGTCATCTGCCCGGACGGACTGAATCAGATATTCTAGCCTGTCTATTTATAAAACGGAGAACTGTTACAGCTATTTCAGAAAATTTCTGGGAAAAGTTGTAAAAGCTAAAAACGTACCCTCACACGGTGCGTTTTTTATTTTTTCATCTTTGGGGTCTGTCGTTTGGCAAACCACAGCATCCACCAGATAAGCAATATGAAAAGGAGCAGTCCTATCATGAAGGGGCGCACTTTCGGAAACCCGCGGTATACACCGACCACGGTGAGTATACCGAGTGCCGAAATAATAGGGGACCAGCCGCCCAGCTTATCCTTTACCGTGCAGATCCAGTACGCGAGATAATATGCAACATAGTAACCTGCATACAATCCTGGCGCTAAAATGAAGGCTAGAAAGTTGAGAGTGTCGTTTACACTGATGACCATGTCTTCCGGTTCCCAATTTTCCCGTGCTTCCTGTTCCCGTTCCTCATTTTCCAGTTCTTTGTTATTCAGCTGGGACATTTTATTCCTTTCTAATATAATAGCCGCATATTTGAAACTTTTACATATATTTTTCTAAGGTGAATAAATGGTGCGCCTCTATCTATAGAACGTCCAACTGTTACAGCAATTTCATCTTTTTCTGGAAAAGCTAAAAAAAGAACGCTCACACCGTTTTTTGTTAGGCTGTAATTTCCTGTGCGGTATATTTTCTCCACAGGCTTAGTCCTGCAACGAGAAGTCCTGCCCCGACCAGGGCCATGTACACAGTCTCCGCCCGTGTACACACCAGAGGAAGGTCAATATACCTACCCCCCGCGTCATCAGCTGGTAGACCGCTGTGATTCGTATACTCCGCTCGCCTACATCGATAAGACAACTCGCCTTACGATTTCGTTTATGGACGATATACAGATAGTATATCTTTAAGTACTTCTGACACCTAAAAAAGAAACACGGTTTCGCATAAACGTGAAACCGTGTTATATTATTTCAAAATTAACATGTACCCCTTTTTACAGGAGATATTATATGCTCAACAAACGAGCTGCCGCCGAGCAGTTAAGAAAGTATGCGACCGTCGCGAGGTTCATCCGGGAACACAGGGAAATACAGAAGTGGGCGGGCTGGTTTTGGCCGTCTAAGCCGAAGGCTCCGACTGCGGAAGGACAACTTCCGGCAAATGCCTGGGACCTTGACGGTGTGAACGACTTGCACGATAATGCTTCTAAAAAGAAACCGCTGCGAGTTGAAGGGCGTTCTCTCACTCCGGAACAGTTGCGTCAGGAGCAATGGAAAATCGACACTTTCAACAACACATCGTGGTGGGATCCTCTCAAAAAATGGCAGTCGCGTCCTACGCGGTCTACCGCTCGTTTTCTAGAAGATCACCCAATGACGCAAGAGTATATAAACACGCATCCGATAAATATCCACCGTTAATCGTTTGGTTCGAGGGTGCGCGGCTGCTCCGTTTCGCACTCTCGATTTATACACATGTTTCTCCAATAAAAACAAACTGCTTGCGGCACGATCCAGAGGAGTGACACGCTCGAAGAAACTGCGATCTCAATGAAGCGGGCAAGTGATCTGGAATGAGATAGATATAACGTATTCCAGAAGTCCTCAAGCAATACTTCCAGCACTATAAAAGCAGCGATGAGATACCAGGACACAAAAGTTAGAGCATGCAGCCATGAACAGTTCACGAATCTTTTGTAAAAAACCAGGAGTCCGACACCTGTCAATAAAAAAGGTGCGGTAAGAGTCCACCCAGGAGCTCCGCACTGAATATTAGCCCAGAAACTTTCTAAATGCCCACGAGCAAGTAGAGTACCGGCGGCTATTGAAAAAAATGACATCAAATACCACGACGCTTTCAAAACTTTCTCTTTCATCTTGATCCTCCTTTTTCTGAAAGTTCCAAAATAAAACCTTACGTCCTGTTATATGCCCCCAAAGACGCGGTTTTTAAGTCTCTATTAATAGAACGCAGAGGCGTTACACAGGGTTCAGAAAAATTTGAATTTTCAAGATATTCCTTTCTGTAAAATTCGTTAGAGCAGTTAAGAAAATACGCGTCCGCCGCGAGATCGATTCGGGAACAGAGGGAAATACAGAAGCGGGCTGGGTGGTTTGGTCCCTCCAAGCCTAAGCCCCAAACGGCAGACAACAGCCGTGTATCCCGTCCCAGCCCTGAAGACAAATATGATATGCTTGAAATGTTGGATAACGGCAGCAATGCGACAGCCCGGCAACGCGGTGAACTGACCGACCATCAGAAGAAGCTAAGAGCCTGGCAGCAGGAAGGCTGCAACAGTACACGCTGGTATCAGCCGGGAGATCAGTTTCGACGTTTACTTGGATGCCATCCTAGCCTTATACCACTCTACAATATGGCGTTTCCCATGCCGAACGATTACAAAGCCCCTGGTCAGCGTTAATTTATTAACTTCGCGGCTTTACCAAAATGCGAATGCCGTAGTATACCAGTACCTGTACCAGTACTAGTGACAGGGGAATCCCTGTAATGACCAGGAGCGTGAGAAGGAGGGACTCCTCTGCCGCCGTATCCCAGAGCGGGATACTCGATACGGTAACACTGCTGATGACCAAAGTCCACGCAGCTGCGTGCAGTGCGGCGAACCCGGAGTGCTGCACGGTATAGCGATAGAAGATGTACGCTATTGCGGAAAAAATAGTGGGAGGTAAAAGAAGTAGTGCATTCGGGTCTCCCAGCTTAATGAGACCCCACACAGCAAAACACGGGATCGGCAGCACAAAACACGCCAGCCCGATCGGCAGCAGCATCCACGCCCACCACAACACTTTCAAAACTTTCTCTTTCATCTCAATTTTCCTTTTTCTGAAAGTTCCAAAATAAAACCTTACGTCTTGTTATATGCCCCAAAAGACGCGGTTTTTAAGTCTCTATTAATAGAACGCAGAGGCGTTACACAGGGTTCAGAAAAATTTGAATTTTCAAGATATTCCCCTTCTGTAAATTCATTCTTTTTCTTCATGAAACCACTTCCCTGAAAAATTTCAAGGGGGAAGACCGTACCGAAACCGAGCTTTGGCAGTAATCATAAGCATGTGCGGGATCAGTACGAAACGCCCCAGAATCAGAAGACCAATTATGAGCTTCAACAGGGAGGAAACGTTCCGCGGTTGTCCCCGGAACAAAAACGGAGGCAGGAACAGTTCAATGCCGCGGCCAGCGGTTCGAAAGGCTGGCGGCCTTACCTCCGTACTTTTATCTATAAAACTCCGGAAGCATATGATGGTGCCTTCGGAGACAGGTAGTTAGTGCAATCCAGTCTTCAGACATTTCACGAAGTAAAGAAAAAGATGTATCGGCAGGAAGACGATGAATGCGATGCTCCAAAGCAGCCAAGTACCTTCACTTAGCCAGCCTTCCTCGTTTATTCCTGTCCAGTTAGCGATCAGTAACACAATATCGTAAGATGTCACTCCACAACATGTCAGGATCGGAAAAACGGACAACATCGCAAACAGTGCCCAGCCAGCGGTTCCTGCCGCTCCGATCCGCGAGTAACCAAAACAATATCGGCATAGCAGATAAGACAAACAGAAGTAGGTAAGAAACAGACAACCGACGTTACATAACCAACCGCTGTCTTTCTCGATGTCGCGTGTAACCCAGGTTACAGTATAACCGCCTCCGATAATGATCGACGGCAGCAGCATCCACACCCACCACAATGCTTTCAAAACTTTCTCTTTCATCTCAATTCTCCTTTTTCTGAAAGTTCCAAAACTGAAAACCCTACGTCCTGTTATATGCCCCCAAAGACGCTGGTTTTTAAGTCTCTATTAATAGAACGCAAAGGCGTTACACAGGGTTCAGAAAAAATCAAATTTTCAAGACATCCCTTTCTGTACAATTCGTCAGAACAGTTAAGAAAATACGCGTCTGCCGCGAGATTGATTCGGGAACAGAGGGAATTGCAGAAGAGGGCAGGGCTTTTCAAGAATCCCAAGTATGAGCAGCATCGACAATTCCGTCCGAAGTAGTCATTGCTAAAAAATAGGGCGCAGCACACGCCCTTTTATTTTATGCTCTGTTTCGCCGCACATACAGCATCCGAAATACGGTACACACCCCAAACTGTACGGTAAATGCGAATGCGAACGGAAAACAGTAGTAGACCCCTGCAGCCGGAGGCAGTTCCCCATTAGAAAACACGCAAACGATCGTGGACTCTGCGATTACCGCGCACGTCGCTGCGAGTGCTCCGCATCCAAGAGCCGTCAATCGGGTGCACCCGCTTTTCCTATAGAAGCAGTACAGCCAGGCAGAGAGTCCGATGTGAGCCAGATAGACCTGGAACGGGATCCACCAGTTCCACACGATCAACGCTTCAAAAAAATCCTCGCTTTCTAAAAAGTACGAGACCGGGGCTAATAAGTGGATAAATAGTGTAAGTCCAATACACAGATACCAAAATACGTTTTTCATTGCATTCTCCTTTTTCTGAAAGTTCCAAAACAGATAACCCTACGTCCTGTTATATGCCCCAAAAACGCGGGTTTTTAAGTCTCTATTAATAGAACGCAAAGGCGTTACACAGGGTTCAGAAAAAATCAAATTTTCAAGACATCCCTTTCTGTACAATTCGTCAGAGCAGTTAAGAAAATACGCGTCTGCCGCGAGATTGATTCGGGAACAGAGGGAAATGCAGAAAAGGTCCGGCTGGTTTTCCGAGCTTTTCGGCACGAAGAAATCTAAGCCGCAGGAAGGTACTTCCCAGCAACCTTCCCTCGCGATCGGGAGCGAGGCATTTAAGCCGGGCTCCGAAAGCGGCATCGCCGAAAAACATCTCCCAGATCCGAATCCGATTCAGGTCCTGTGGGGCGTACGAAAACCGCGGCCTAAAAAACAGAAGTAGACAATACACTTTTTTTATTCCGCCATAGCTGACTGACTGTATATTGCAGCCAGCAGCTAATTAATACGGAGACATACAAACTGCCCATTGTGGCAAGCAGATTTGTATAATATCCCTGTACGAACAGGCAGATCGGATACCCGACAAGGCAACTTACCCCATACGTTACCCAACTGCCCAGTCCAAATGCGCTTAGCCAGGCACGCTTAAAATAGAAACGGTACAGCAATACGTGAAACAGCGTGCCATACACGAAGAAACCATAAACCAGAATCAATTCCCATGCGGGAAACTCCCCAACTGGGCGCAGGAATCTGCAGATATTCAAAATACCAGCCACACAAAACACCCACCACAATGCTTTCAAAACTTTCTCTTTCATCTTGATCCTCCTTTTTCTGAAAGTTCCAAAATAAAACCTTGCGTCCTGTTATATGCCCCCAAAAACGCTGGGTTTTAAGTCTCTATTCATTAATAACGTCAGACCGTTACAGAAAGTTTCAAAATTTCCTGAAAACTCTGAAAAAATCAAAAAAAAGAGCACCATATGGGGGTGCTCTTTTTTTTGTTACTTAGATATAGTTATGGTCGTCTCGGCGGGAGTAAATCATCGGCTATATTCGCCCGCAGCTCCGGAACCGTCAGGAAGTCCCAGGCATCGTCGGCTAGCGAATGCACATCAGATGCTATACCACCGCGCCCATACTCATCTCGCGAACTCGGCCAAGGAAAACCCAGCCCCATCTTATCGAGTGCGAGACGCGTTACTGCATCCCGCCAGGTTGTCGAAGCGTTAGGATTAGCAGAAGGAGTTCTAATAGAAGCCCCCGCCCCCGGCTTCGGAGCCGCAGGCCGCGGAGTATTCGACACCCCAGCGTTGTATCCCCCCCTCTGGGGACGACTCTGTCTTCCTCGGCCGCCAGCTTGATATAGGCCGTCGCGTTCTTCTTAAGTATTCTCTGCCGCCGTATACAACGGGCAGCAGCTGCATATTTGTTGAGTGTTGACATTACAGTAACTCTCCTGTATCGTGGTTTATAAATTCTCCCTGACGTCCCAGGTACGAGATCGCCTGTGACGTTGTACCTACGCAATGCAGTATACATCTCCGCAAAAAAATTCAAAGTTTTTGTAACACCCTGCTGTTATCTTATATAGAGTGTAAAAGTGTACCTCAAACTGAAAGGAGTATAACATGTACGAAAACCCACTCGAAAATGACCGGGAAGGCCTGTTGAAGTTCGCGAAAGCGTACAGTCGATTTGTAATTACCTTCGTCACCTCCCTGTTGCTGGGTGCAGGTGCCTATGGCGGCTACGGGTATCTGGAGGGCAGCGGACAGCTGGGACTCCTGGCCTCAAACAGTCTGCTTGACATTTCCCTGCTGGTCGCCTGGTACGGCGCACAGATCTTCGCGTTTCTGAATTTTATCTTCCAGTGCGAGGCCGTCTATCGGTCCAGAAGCACCCCATGCGCTATCTGGGCCGCCATGTACCTGATCTTTGTCGGCGCTGCGTTCGTACGGCCTGAAGCCGGCCTTATAGCTCTGATCTCATTCATCGCACTATGGATCTCGCTCTCCTCCGCTCTGCGAAAGGCGAAAGCACCTGCAGATACGCGCGTCTCCCAACCCGCGGGCTTTGAGACAGCGCAGACCGCACCGGTCGGCGAATACACAGCCCCCGCAGTATGCAGCACAAGCGAAGGTCCGGCAGAACAAGATCGGGCCCGACTGCTGCGCTTTGCAAAGACCTTCAACAGGTTTGTAGCGGTAGTTATCTTTGAGCTGCTGGTCGGGGGAGGATACTACGGATGGTACGGATACCTGGAAAGCAGCGGGCAGTTGGAGACGCTGGAATACCGGCTGGAACTTGCGATCCCTTTCTTCCTGCTGGGTCTTGGAGTATTTATCCTCGCGATCCTGTACTGGGTATTCCTGGGTATGGCCGCATATAATTCCCAGAATAAAGCCTGTGTGTCCTGCACTCTCTTACACCTGGCAACCACAGTCGCCAGCGTGCTCCTGCCTCAGATCGCATTTCTGAATTTTATCATGTTTCTCGTCCTGGTCGGTGTGTTCTCCGCCGCCCTCCGTAAGTCGGGAGTGCCCCTCAGCGGCTGCTTTGTCGCCCGGAAACATCTTAAAGCCCTGCAGAACGGGGAGCCAATAGACACGACGAACACGCCGGGTTACGGATGTATCGGGTCCATATTTAGAGTATTCATCCTGCTCGTCTTCTTTATCCTGCTCTTCATCGTCATCCTGATACTGCTTGCCCCGGGGTACTGATAAAAAAGAGCACCGTGTGAGGGTGCTCTTTTGGTTTGTCCGCGTAAAAAATATGCGGAAGACTGATGTTGAAAATTAGAACTGGAAAATAGGCGCCTCAGGACGTACAATAGGCTTGGGCAGCTGTACTTTGTGCTTAGAGTTCTCTAGTACCTCCTGCTGTAGCTTAGCCCGAGCCTCCGCTTCCCGCTTCTGCCGTGCCGCGCGCTCCGTCTCTGCCAGCTCCCATTGTCTCCGTTGCTCTTTCGCCTGTGCTTCATAGCGGGCTACGGTACGGTTTGCCTCAAGACGGCCTTCATAATGACCTAGCGGGTCGCTGTATGCAAGGCTATCTGGCGCGATATTGTATGGCAAGGAGCCTGCACTTGTTGCGTAAGTTGTACCCGGTACGTGTTCAAAGGGCTCCTGCTCTATACCCGCCTGTGCCAGACGCTCACGATTAGCGTGTATGAGTGTAGGAAGATACCCGTATGGAGAAAATCGATACTCGGCGTCTACACCATCTACCGCAGGATGTAGCTTGTCCAGATCCGGATCCAAGTCCGAATACGCACCAGCAAAAAGCTGTTTGTAGGCAGCTCGTATTTGCTCCTCATTCCGTGCCTGGGACAACTGACTCAGCCAGGTATCTACCGTCCCAGGAAGTGCGTCCCAAGCAGCCGCTATACGCGCCTTCTCCTCCAGACGCATCTCGTCTGTGATCTGCGGAAGTCTGGCACCCAGACGGGCCACCATCTGCTCCGCAACTACGGCACTGGGATCCTTTTGTACCGCAGCTCGGGCGTCAGCTTGTCGCCGCAACGCGTGATACTTGCGCTGTATCGCCTGGAGTTGCGCGCGACGCCCTGCCTCCACCAGTTCATGCTGTGCACGCGCCGCACCGAGTCTTTCTGCGTGCTCCGCAATCTGCTTCTCCATATGCTTCTTCGATTCCGCCTGCAAATCCAGACCACCCGTGTATTTCTTCGGTGTTATACGGGCGAGGTTATCCCGTTGTGCCGCGAGCCGAGCAGCCTCCCGCGACGACCGAACTAGCCCCCCCTGTACACGTCGGATAGCATTCTCCTTGGTGACTTGATTCTCCTGTTGCTTCTTCCAGTAGTAATACGCCAAGCCTCCCAGCCCGACGATACCGGCACCGATGCCGAGACCGCGGAGGAGCCGGGAACGGCGTCTCTTCTTCGCTTCCTCTGCATTCTCTTCCGCCTGCTTGACCCATGCGGCTTTCACTCGCATCCGTCGTATACATTTCGCTACAGCCGCGTTCTTCTTAAGTATTCTCTGCCGCCGTATACAACGGGCAGCAGCTGCGTATTTGTTGAGTGTTGACATGCTATCTCCTACATTGAAACTTGCCTGTTTCGCAGTGATAAAACCCTTATTCCCCGGATAAGCGACCGGGCCCCGCGTCTGTTGCTTCATACGGCCCGGCGGGCCGCAGAGTGTGGATGTGCGTGTGCAGTTCATTTATTCGTATTTCCTGTGATTGCAATACTTCTCGCCACCACGGCTTCTTCGGGTCCCAGCCCGGAGACACCGGCTCAAACACGATCGTCCTGTCCCCATCCCGTATCACTGGCCCGCCATCCAGCGGCGAAGTCTGAAGCCATCGAGGAGTATCCTGCATGTGTGCTGTCCTTTCCTGAAGATTTTGAAACTTTACAGCACACAATATACCACGGGCTAAGAAATACCCAAAGAAAGAAAACCCGCCGAGAGCGTGAACTCCCGGCGGGTGATCGAGGATTCAGAACCTTTCTTTTATCGACCCCTCATGCCCTTCGTTCGTGCGGGCACGAGCGGGAAGATTGTGGACGCGGGATGGATTGGTATGCCAGGGAATGCAGCATGGGGGTGTGGGCCTTTTGTGGAATGGAGTTTGAATATTTTCAGTTTAGCATATCCGTAATGGATTGTCAAGTAAAAATTTAAATAAATTTGCTATATGATTTCAAATAATGAGTAAATACCATGAATATTAGTTTACCCAGATCCCTCCTCGAAGTTCGCTCCAGTGAATGTAATTTCCATCTGCGTCCAAACGGAATGGGCGAGACAGTTCATTATATCGGGAATTGCGGAAAAATTTCTTTCTCATCTCAAGATCCCGGCTGCCGTTCTTTTGGAAAATTTGGACGGGGATCTGTATTTGTTCAAGTGAGGCAAACCTTTCGTCCGGAAAATCCTCAGGAAGTACGATTTCCTGAAGAGATTTCCATTCCCGGAGGATCTTTTCTCCCTTGAATCCGATCTGGCCATTAAAAAGCCAAAGACACCGAAGCGGAAGATGGCGGATCGCTTTCAAAAAAGGATCTATTTTCTGTTTTTCATGAGCCGGGCACTCAAGCGAAAGTACCTGCAGCTGTGTAAAATATTTCAGGACTTCCCCTGCCTGCGGCTCGCTGCCAGACAGAAGGTCCAGCTCGCGCAACGTATCTTTCAAAGGTAAAAGTATTGGGAGAATATTTTCTGCATCAGAATGAAGCGTCAGAGAATGTAAACGCTTCATTTTAGCGATATTTGACAGAAATCGCGGATCACCGCAAAAATCCAACGACAGTGTACGGATCGTCTTGGAAGCTCTGATATTCTTGGCCCAATCGATCGGAATGGCCGTTCCATTTTCCGAATCGATCCAAAGTTCCAATTTCACGAGCTGTTTCAACTTCTGGATCGGAAATGAGGTCTGGGAGGCCAACGTAAACTGAATGAAAAGGGAACGCAAGTGCGTGAGCTTCATGATATTTTCGATGATCGCAGCATTCAGCGTTTCACACTCCAGGACCGCTTCGGTGATCGGGACCTCATAGACATCCCCTTCTTCGTTTTCCGCAAGCATCTTTCCGTTTTCCCAAAACGTGAGAGTCTCACCAGTGGATGCCCCGTAAAAATCAGCCGTCCAACAGAGAGATTCCAGTTCACAGGCAGCCTGAAATTCCAAGGCCAGATCCTTTCCTGTACACACGGAAATAAATAAAAAACAACCGACAAATAAAACCAAATAAAAACTAACTTTTTTCATTTAACATCCCCTATAATACAATCTCTTTACCATCGCACAACTGACTGGCATCAAGCCATTGACTTAGAGATGCCAAAATTGTGAGACTTTCACAAAAAATTGAAAATTTTTCTTCTTGTGGTATATTCTTTGCCTGTTTTTGGATAAGTATATCCAATTCTTTCTTTAATCTATTTATCTGTTTTTTTATTTCAGATTTAGCATCACGAGAACACTTAAATTTAACTGAAATTTCATTGCAGCATCTATTTACTCGTAATGTATTAGCCTTTTCTTCAGCCATAGGTAGAATGACACGAATATAGTCCGCTATTCCGAGATACGGTACCATCCCATTATAAATGTCTCCAACTCCCCATTGAGGCATACTTTCCCAGTCCCGTATTAAAACATTCTTCCGATTGGGTAAATTTTCAAAAAAATCTCCAGCCCAGCAAAAATAACCATCGACAAATGTCCCTTCTGGGATACTCCAATCTTTTGATTGTGGATCTGGATATTCGCCAAAAAATTCTTTATTGGGCTTTGGAGGAGAAAGTAGGCCATTTTTTCTCATTAAACTCCACATATAAGCATTATCTCCAATAAAAATCAAAAAGTTGCACATTGGAGCATCTTCTTTCAGCCCCCAATAATCGACATTTACTACAAGCATATTTTTCACATACCGATACAAATTCGTATCGCTTCCCTCAAACCCGATCGGGTCGGTGGAGAGCCAACGACCTACTGTGGCGTCGTACCAGCGGTTGATGTTGTTCTGGAGGTTGGTGTCGGTATCAAACGCCTTGCCGGTGAAACCGAACAGGAGCGGGTTCGTACCGGAGGTGAGGTTGCCGAAGGCGTCGTAGATGAGGTGTGTGGACGCGGTGCCGAGGATGTCGCGGACGGTTCCCAAATGGTCTGTGAGACTCCACAAAACATCGTCGGTCATCGTGTCGGCGAGGAGTTTGTCCTGCTGGTTCGATGTCCAGCGGCTGCCGTTATCGCTCTTAAAAACACGCAGTTCCCCCGACTTCGGCCAAACGCTCTTCATGTTCCTTCGTTCGTGAGGACACGAGCGGGAAAATAACGGGCGCGGAATGGGGTGGTGTGTGAGGGAACGCATGGGGAAGTTCACCTTATTATGGGAGTGAATTCAGATGTTTTCAGTTTAACATCTCCGGGATGACTTGTCAAGTGGAAAGGGTGAAATTTTCAGGATCTCCCGCAACACCCCCCTGTCCAAGCGTTCGAAAACTCGCCGAGAGCGTGAACTCCCGGCGGGTGGTTACAGGATTAAACTGTATTCAGATTCTACTCTTCTAATACCTCCTTAGCATACTCAATAGCCCTTTTACCGGACATACCAATGTCCAATGCTGGATTGCGTTCCATAAATTGCAGCAATGCTTTTCCGGTCAAAGGAGTAACCGGGAGATTTAATGCTTCCAGGCCCGGCATTGCATCGTACATTTTTTCCAAGAAAATCTCCGGTATTTCCATAGTATCAGATAATACTGCAAAAGATTTTAACTTGGCAAAATTGGGCGGGAAAAAACGATTCTCTCCCCCGTTGATAATGATATTGCCTAGAATTTCCAAGTGTTCTAAATGTTGCAATTCTCCTAAAGGCGTAATGATTTCTTGCCAGTCCCAGACATAGACATCCAAGGCCTCTGTCAATTTCGGCAGCTCAAGTCCGGGGATCAAGAATATCAGGAAGCCAGCTTTGTGCACCCACTGCGAAACGGAAATAGAATTCAAATCAGGAAAATGTGAAATCGCTTTAAAAATGTCTTTTCCAAACCTTCCAGTAACAGAGAGTGTTTTCAGGTCGGACAAATCGTCTAAATTTTGAAGCAGAAACCAACTGTCATCCAACTGATCTAAACATAAATCGAGCTTCTGCAGTTGTTTTATCTCCGCAATTTTAGCGAAGCCAGAAGGTGTTATTTGGGGAGCGTAGTAAATCGTCAAATCAACGAGACCGGGAATTTGCTGAATAGCAGCAAGTCCATCATCAGTAAGCCTTGTGCAGCCATACAATCGCAAAATGCAGAGATCCCTGAATAGGCTTAAGCATTTTCCATTGAATGTCCCCTGGGTTATGTCAAGTTCCTTAATCGGCAGCTTCGCAAGTGCAGCCATTCCGACATCTGTAATACGTGAGGCATCGTTAATAGCGACCCGAAAAACATTCTTGCCCTCCATTTGCCTGGAGAAATTTTTTAAAGTTTCGTCACTTGGGTATTGAAATTCTTTGAATGCTTCGCTTATTTGCCAGTATTCGTGAGGACTTAACCTTATTTCTTTTGCTGAACCAACGCATGGCCAGCCAAGAATCGTGAGCACTAAGCATACAAGAGAAACGTATTTTCGAAATTCCAGTTTCATGATAATACCTTCCTTTCTAATAGTTTTAAAATGGACTATTTTCAAAGTCCTCTTTACCTTGAGTGGTGTCGCATAAACTGAGGACATGTTTCAGTTGAGCTATATATTGGTTTAATACGTAATCTACTGATTGGATATTACGAGCTAGATCTTGAAGCCTCTTTTTTCGATTGATACCATAATATATTGAAGACATATAATTGTGATTGAGGATTTGTTCGTATATTTGCCTAATATATTCTTTTTGGGAATCTAGTTGTCCCTCAATTTGGTCGATTGCTTCATTTATAAGCTCTTTTGCCATATCACCGCATTTAAAAGTAACACAATAAGAGGTACACCCCTCATTTTGCATTTTATAGGGGATCTTCTGAAGTAAAATACCGAGCCGATATGATAAGTTTAGAATGGGCAATATTTTCTTATCCATCGGCGGACGATAGTCACACGGTTGAATTAAATATTTCTTAAGAGCATGCTTCAAAAATAAAGAAGACCAACAGGTCGCTATATCAAAGTAGCAGCCATCCGGCAGTTGTTCCCATTCTCTTCTTGTTGGCATAGGAAAATATGGATTAGATACAAGTTTTCCTCTTTCCAGGTCAAACCAATCTTCATTCTCGGGCTTCCTTCGATTTAAAATTCCATCCATCTCAAGCATATTCCAAACCTCGAAATTGTCCGCGATATACACATCTATTGTACATGCCTTTTGTTTCGCAAGCCCAAAAGGATCATAATCGCTATTTTTATTTCCAACATACCGATACAAATTCGTATCATTTCCCTCAAACCCGATCGGGTCAACACTCAACCAGCGGCCGATCGTGGCATCGAACCAGCGGTTGATGTTGTTCTGGAGATTGGTGTCGGTATCGAACGCTTTGCCGGTGAAGCCGAACAAAAGCGGGTTCGTGCCGGAAATCAGGTTGCCGAAAGAGTCGTAAATTAGGTGAGTGGATGTGTCGCCAAGGATGTCGCGGATCGTGCCGAGATGGTCGGTGAGGGACCACAAAATACCGTTAGTCTTCGTGTCGGCGAGGAGTTTGTCTTGCTGGTTCGGCGTCCAGAGGTAATGGTGCGTGACGGTTGGACCGGCGGAGTCCGTCAAGTCGGTGTCGTCAAGTTGAACGGCAGTTTGATAGGCTTCGGGGATGAATATTGATTTGGAATCTGCGGTTCCATCGCCATTTGTGTCGACAGTT
>JAGBAA010000048.1 GCA_017939795.1 Thermoguttaceae bacterium | reverse complement strand
TTTTAGCGCATTCGAAAATGCCGGAAGTCCGGCGTCTCTCAAATTTATTTTGTTTCGGCAAAATGGAAAAAATTTCCACTTCACCAACTTTCATTTTACCCCATCGTCCGAAAATTTCAAGGGGGACAGAAAAAAGAAAAGACCGTTCTGCAAAAAGACAAAACGGCCTGACGCCTAGAGGTGCTGCACTTTTGAGACAGGAGATCCGCACGCAGCGGAAAAACTGGTAGTCTGTCTTCAAAAGCAGAAAATAAAAATGGGAGTGCTGAACACCTGAGATCCTGCCCGCTGCGCCCCTACCACAGGGTTGAAGAACAGAAAAACAGGGTCAGCACTCCTGACATGTACGTACAAACCTACAGACAGGAATGCCTCACCTGATAAATCGACCTCTTCAAAACCGGCGAAACCGGGTGGTAATTTGCAGCGAGATCAATTTATTTTAGCGCATTCGAAAATGCCGGAAGTCCGGCGTCTCTCAAATTTATTTTGTTTCGGCGAAATGGAAAAAATTTCCACTTCACCAACTTTCATTTTATCCCATCTCCTGAAATTTGCAAGGGGGGCCTTGCGGGAAGCGCGGATCTGGTGTAGAATTACGAAAGTGTATTTTTCTGTTCCCTTAACCCCGTTTTTCATTAAATTGCCATGCAGAATTTTACGTATCAAAACACCGTCAAGATCGTCTTTGGCCGCGATACCATCAAGCAGATCGGAACCGAAGCTGCCGCGTTCGGCAAGAAAGCCCTCCTGGTCTACGGACACGGCTCCGTGAAAAAGAATGGTCTGTACGACATCGTCGTCGAATCCCTCAAAGCGGCGGGACTGGAATTCGTGGAATATTCCGGCGTCAGCCCGAACCCGCGTCTTTCGCACGCGCAGGCCGGTGCCGATCTGGCGAAACAGGAAAATGTGGATCTTATCATTGCACTGGGCGGCGGGAGCGTCATCGACGAATCCAAAGCGATCGCCCTGGGGGCACTCTATGACGGCAGTCTGTGGGATTTCTACTGCGGCAGGACCCCCGCGGAAAAAGCTCTCCCGATCTGCGACGTCCTGACCGTCGCGGCCACCGGCACGGAAATGAACGGCGGGACCGTCATTACGAACGAAGAGACCCAGCAGAAATTCGGTCTGATCGTGAATTGCCTGATGCCGAAGGTCTCCATCCTCGACCCGACCGCCACATTCTCTCTGGGTGCGAAGTACACCGCGTTCGCCGGCGTGGACATTTTTGCGCATATCGTGGAAGGGTACATCACCAACTCCGACGCGGAAACGCCGATCCAGGACGCTTACGCGGAAGGCCTCATGCGGACGGTCATGGAATACACTTCCCGCTGCATCGCCGACGGCTCGGACTACGACGCCCGCGCCAATATGATGTGGGCCTCCACGATGGCGTGGAACGGTCAGCTTCTGGCCGGTGTGGAAAATGCCGCCTATCCCGCACACCTGATCGGGCATTCCATGTCCTGTCTGTACGACACGGCCCACGGTGCGTCCCTTTCGGTGGCGATGCCGTGCTGGATGAGAAAAGTCAAAGACCTCTACGCCCGCCGTCTGGTCCAGTTTGCCCGCAATGTCATGGGAGTCACCTACAAAAACGAAGACGAAGCGATCGAACAGGGCATCGCACGGCTGGAAAAATGGTATGAAAGCATCGGCGCGCCGATCACGTTCACGCAGGCGGAACTGCCGCTCGATTCGTTCGACAGGATCGTCGACAATATCGCGATGTGCGCTCCGTCCTGGGGGCTGGACATGTACACGCGGGATTTTGTCGCTGACCTGCTCAAACCGGCGGCAAAATAAAGTGTTTCGGCCGATCTGTCAGGCGCAGCACTCTTCCTGCGGCGTCTGACAGATCGGATCCTGTCTGTTTCCCGGTCATTTTTCTTGATTTTCCCCGGACCATCCACTTCATTTCCCTCCCATTCCATACCCATTGGATTTGCCATGAAAAAGATCCTGCTGTTCGTATTTTCCATTTGTTTTCTTATGTGTTCTGCGGTCACAGTCTGGGCGAAAAGTCCCGCTTTGCTCCGAACGGCACAGAACGGTCCGGAATACCAGTCCGCACTGGCGTTGGGAAAGAGCCTGTTCTCCGATTTCCAGGAAACTGCGGCTGAAGGTCTCGCGGACGTCTCCGTTTTGTGGGTCCATCTCGGCGATTCCGAAAAGTACGCGGTTTCAGACGCGGATGCCGCAAAGATCCAGGCATTCGTCGAACAGGGAGGCGGACTGTTTCTGACCGGGGCGTCGTGGCCGATCCTTGATCAGTTCGGGCTGGAGACTGTCTCACCGCGTCAGCTCCCCGGCAATCATGACCGGAATCCGGGCGCGGCAATTCCGCTTCCAATGAAAAACGGGGCGGAATCGCCGATCTTTCGCGGTCTGCGGCGCGGGAACGAGCAGGGACAAAACCGGGCGGCGGTTTACTTTTCGGACGGCGGGTATTCCGCGTTTTCCGATTTCCACGCCATCCGTCCGCGCGGCGGAACACTGTTGGCGGCGTCTGCTTTCGGCGACGAAAAGCCGATCTGGGAATACTCTGCGGGAAAAGGGCGCATCGTGACGTCCGGATGGCGTCTGACCTGCTATTCCGACTCTGCGAATGCTTATCGCGAGAACCTGACCCGATTCACGGCAAACGTCCTGAACTACCTCCAGACGCCGTCGGCGTGGGCGGAATTGATGCCGTACGATCCGGGTGCGAAGCTGAATGAACGTCAGATCGCGGCGATGGAACGGGATTTTGAGCAGGAGACCAACGCTCTGGAACTGGCGGTCCGCGACTTGATGGGATCGTATCCGCAGGAATACGCCAACGGTCCGAAATATCTCGAACAGCTCGCGGAATTACGCAGGAAACATTCGGAGGCGGAAACTGCGCCGGAGGTCATTTTTGACCGGCTGGACGCTCTGAAACGCAAAGCACTTCTGGAAAACCCGGCGTTGAAAAACGTCCGTTCCATTCTCGCGATCCGCCGTTCTGCCGGGAAACTGGGACTTCCCGCTAACTGGGAGAGCAATTCCAGCCTTCGGCACACCGGGTACGGAAACGACATCATCTCGATCCCGCTTTCGCCGCAGGCTCTCCCTAAACCGGAAGACGTCCAGTCGGTCTATCGTCCGCAGAGCGATGAATACGTCGGCGAGCTGGATCTGCATTTCAGCGCAGACCGTCTGATGTTCTCCAAACCGGATATGCCGAATCAGGGCGGAAACGGCCGCTGGCAGCTGTTCGAGATCCCGCTGACGGCAGAGACTCTGAGCGGACAGAAGCGTGCGGAAGCTCGCAAAATTCCGACGATCGAACATTCCGACGTCGATAATTACGATGCCTGCTATCTGCCGGACGGACGGCTCATCTTTACGTCGACGGCTCCGATGGTCGGCGTTCCGTGCGTGCGCGGGTCGTCTCACGTGACGAATACTTACGTTCGGCACCCGGACGGCCGCGTCTGCCAGCTGACTTTCGACCAGGAGCACAACTGGAACCCAACGGTCATGCCGAACGGCCGGATCATGTATTTGCGCTGGGAATACGCGGATATTCCGCATGCATTTTATCGGCTTCTCTTCACGATGAATCCGGACGGAACGAATCAGGTAAGCTACTATGGGAGCAACTCGTACTGGCCGAACAGCATGTTCAACGCCAAGCCGACGCCGGGAAACGCGAATCGATTCTACGCGGTCGTCGTTGGGCATCACGACGTCGCGAGAGCCGGTGAGCTGGTCCTTTTCGATACGTCGATCAGTGATTTCGAGGCGGACGGTGCGATCCAGAAGATCGGTCAGCGCGGGAAAAAAGTCGAACCGGTCCTGAAAGACGGCTTGACGCAGGACTCGTGGCCGAAGTTTCTGCATCCTGCTCCGCTGTCGGACAAATACGTCATTGCCGCCTGCAAACCGTCACCGACGGCGAAATGGGGAATTTACCTCGTGGATGTTTTCGACAATTTCGTGCTTCTTTATGAGCAGCCGGGGTACGCGATCCTGGAGCCGATCCCGCTTCAGAAAACGCCGATCCCGCCCGCGATCGCCGACCGGACCGACCCGGAAAGCAAAACGGCGACGGTCTTTCTGGCTGACCTCTACACCGGACCGGGTCTGAAAGGGATCCGGCAGGGGGAAGTCAAAAAACTGCGGATCTTCACCTACAATTTTTCGTACCATGGCATGGGAGGGCAGGTCGACCGCGTGGGGCTGGATGGACCGTGGGACATCCGCTCCGTTTTGGGAACCGTCCCGGTCGAAGAGGACGGCTCGGCACACTTTACGGTCCCTGCGAATACTCCGATCGCCATTCAGCCGCTGGACGAAAACGGAGCCGCACTTCAGCTCATGCGCACGTGGTTCACTGCCATGCCGGGTGAGGTCGTTTCGTGCATCGGCTGCCATCAAAACATGAATCTCGCGCCCATTCGCCAACGAACGCTCGCGGGAAACCGGCCCGCCTCCCAAATCACGCCGTTTTACGGACCGGACCGCGGTTTCTCATTCCGAAGGGAAGTTCAGCCCGTTCTGGATAAATACTGCGTTGGGTGCCATACGGAAAATCGGGACAAAAACGACCCGACACTGGCCGGCGTGCCGGAGACGTTCTCTCTGGAAGATACGGACGACATTCCGCTCACAGCCAACAGCCGCACGTACAATCATGGAGCCAGATTTTCCCGCTCGTACCTGGATCTGCGCCGATTCGTGCGGGGACACACGATCGAATCGGACGTTCATCTCCTTTCTCCGCGTGAGTTCCACGTTTCCACGACGCGCCTTTTCCAGACGCTCCGGAACGATCCGGCAGGACATTACGGAGTTGCGGAAATGCTTTCCCCGGAGGACTGGGACCGCCTGACGACCTGGGTCGACATGAACACGCCGTTCCACGGAACGTGGGTCGAGATCAGCGGCAGTCAGCGAACGGACCGGCTGGCGCGTCTGCGGGAAGACCTGCGGCAAATGTACGGCGGCACGGTCCAGGATCAGGAAGGGATTTGGGATCCGTATGTTCCCGGAGCGGTCAAACCGGTGCTTCCGCCCAAAGAGAAGATCGACGCAGGGATCCTGACGCGCAAAGCAGCTCCGCCGGTCCCGGAGATCGTGCTTCAGGAAACGTTTGACTCTCAAAAGACACGGACGGTCACGCTGCCAAACGGTGAGACGCTCGAATTCGTTTACGTGCCCCGCGGGACGCTCAACGGTCAAGCCGTCGGCGGGTTCTGGATGAGCCGAACAGAAGTGACCAACGCACAGTTCCACGCCTTCGATCCGCAGCATGACAGCCGGTACGAGTTTGGCGATTTCCTCGTCTTCAGTCTGGAGGATCGCGGATTCCAGACCGACGGTGACGCCCAGCCGGTCATCCGCGTTTCGTGCCGACAGGCGGAGGAGTTCTGCCGGTGGGTCACGCAGCTTCTGGAAAAGGAGAACGGCGCGGTCTGCTCGCTCCCGACGGATCTGGAATGGACGTACGCGGCGAGAGCCGGTTCAGCGAACAGGCAGTTCTTCTACGGCGGGCCGGATGACGATTTCAGCCCATTCGCGAACCTTTCCGATCAGACGAACTACGCCATTCCGACGTACGCGCCATGGAAACTCCCCTCCGACGCGGTACCGCCCTGGCGTCCGGCAGACACGCGGTTCAACGATTCCGCCCGCGCGACGGCGAATGCCGCATCGTACCAGCCCAACGCCTGGGGCCTGTTCGACGTCCACGGCAATGCAGCCGAGTGGCTAAACTGCGAAGGAGAAACTGCCCTGGCAGCCGGCGGCTCGTTCAATTCCCGCCCGTCGGAAAGCACGTTTCATTCCAGAGTCCCGTACCCCAAAAACCAGCCGGTCTACGACGTCGGTTTCCGGGTGATCCTGAAATGAGTTTTTCCCATTTTCCCCACTTTCTGGAAATTCCGGGAGGCGGGGGAAAGAGTGCAGGCGGAATGGAAATTTCTATCGTTTTGCTGAAAACAGAATAAATTCGAGAGATGCCGGGCTTTCGGTATTTTCGAATGCAGAAAGGTCCATGCACTCGGGAGCGCAGCCCCTGTTGTGCAGTCTCTCGCTAAAACTGGAGGCAAGAAAAGCGGAAGACCGTTTTGTCATTGCGTAAAACGGTCTTCCAGGAGAGGAAACGCTTTGTTTTCTTATTTCAGCTCGACGGATTCGAGGTAACGGAGACTTTCGAGGATCTGTGTGCGGAAGACCGGGGATTCATCTTCGATGAAATAGAACTTCACGCCGGCGTTCTGGGCAGCCTTGAGGATCTCGGGATAATTCGCCTGGCCGGAACCGAGGGCGACGTCATTCGTAACGGGAGTTCCGCCGGTCAGGTTGCCTTCGACTCCTTTTTTCAGGTCTTTCAGGTGCATGAGCGCGAATCGGTCAGGATACTTTCTCAACAGAGCTGCCGGGTCGGCCCCGGGAAAGATCGTCCAGAGAACGTCCATCTCGAAAGTGACGGTTTTGGGGTCGGTATTCTGAATGATGTAGTCGAAGAGCGTTTCGCCCTCTTTTCCGCCTTCCCACGGCTGGAATTCGTAGCCGTGATTGTGGTAGACGAACGTCAGTCCTTCCTTTTGGAGCCGTTTTCCGGCCGCGTTGAAGAGTTCGACCGCCCGCTGAGCGTCCGCCATCGAGAATGCCCCCCGTTTGTGCGGGAACCACGCGATCCCGACGTACTGGATACCGAGGACCCGGGCTTCATGGATGACCTGCCGGATCTTTTCTTCGCTCTGGAACATATCGACCCCCCAGTTCTTCGCACCGGCTTTCAGGCCGTACTTTTCAAGCAGCGCCTGGTATTCTTCAATGGTCAGGTCAAAACTTCGCGAGGCTTCGATGTATTTGAATCCCATCTCGGCAGCGAGTTTGACGGCAGACTCAACACCGTCCTTCTCACTGATGCTGCGCAGGCTGTACATCTGAAGCCCGACCGGGCCGCGGAAATCCTCATTCGTGCCGACGCCGGCATTTTCCGCATAAAGAGCGGAACAGAGAAACAGGACGACCGCAAATACGGAAATGTATCGTGTGAGAAATTTGGGGAGGGAACGCATAAAATGTCCTTTCGTGAGGGGAAATGAAATCTGAAGTAAACCTTTTCCCGTATTCTAAAAGAAACGTTTCCTTTTGTCAAGAATCTCCCGCAGAAAAACCACAAAAAACACCGTTTTGCCTTCACGTGCAGACAAAACGGCCCCAATTTTCCTGTTTTCTTTAAGTGCTGCTTTTTTGAGGCGGCAGATCCGCGGAAAGACGCGGAAATGTGGCAGTCCGGCCTTCAAAACATGGGGAAATAAAAATGGGAGTGCTGAACACCTGAA
>JAGBAA010000047.1 GCA_017939795.1 Thermoguttaceae bacterium | reverse complement strand
CTCGTCATGAAGTACGCCGACGGCGGGACTTTGGCCGACTGGTTCAACGCCCAGCCGGGACACGAAAACGGACTCCCGCTCGAGACGCTCCTTCCGATCTTCCGCCCGCTTGCCGAGGCACTGGACCTCGCGCACCGAAATGGGATCCTCCACCGCGACGTGAAGCCGCAGAACATCATGTTCATGGGCAAAACGCCGGTCCTGATCGACTTCGGCATCGCCGCGCGTATTCGCCCCGAAAACGTGACGTCAAACACGCAGTCCTTCAGCCGGACCGACACGATGGCCCATTCCTCATCCGGTACACCGCGCTACATGGCCCCGGAACAGATGGAAGGCAAATCGCAAAATTCCCGCACAGACCAGTACGCGCTGGCGATGACCCTCTACGAAATGCTGACCGGCTCGCTTCCGTTTTCGGGCGGCGTCGTGTCGATCGTTCTTCAAAAATCGCGCTTTGATCCGCAATTGCCGCAATTCGCTCCGCACGTGAACGCAGCCCTCGCCCGCGCACTTTCCTTCAACGCTGCCGACCGATTCTCGACGTGCGCGGAGTTCATCGACGCCCTGACCACACCGCTTCCTGAACCGGCTCCGAAATCGGTCCCGAAAACCAAAGCCTCGCATTTAGGTGTCGCTGTGTTTCTCCTTCTTGCTCTTTTTGCGGGGCTGATATTCATCAGCAGAAGCGGAGAAACCGTTGTCCGCACAGCCGGCGAGCGCATGGTGAAGACCGTCGACGGCATCGAGTACGCATTCCGGTGGTGTCCTCCGGGGTCGTTCCTGATGGGGAGTCCAGAAGACGAGCTGGGCCGGTATGATAACGAAACGCAGCACAGCGTGACGCTGACACAGGGTTTCTGGATGCTTGAGACGGAAGTGACGCAGGCGATGTGGGAGAGCGTGATGGGTAATAATCCGAGCTATTTTAAGGGCGCTCAGAACCCGGTGGAGCAAGTCAGTTGGACCGACTGCGATTCATTTTGCAAGAAACTATCGAGCAAACTTGGCGTAGAAGTGAGTCTCCCTACGGAGGCGCAGTGGGAGTACGCGTGCCGAGCGGGTACGACGACGGCGTATTCCTTTGGTTCGAGCGCATCGGACCTTTATCGTTACGGGAATTACTGTGACTCAAGCAATACGAGTGGTTTCTCCTGGCAAGATAAAGCGCACAATGACGGCCACGACAAGACGGCCCCGGTAAAGAGTTACTCACCGAACGCTTGGGGGCTTTACGACATGCACGGTAACGTGTGGGAGTGGTGTTCGGACTGGCACGGCTCCTACTCTGAGTCGCCAACGAGCGACCCGACAGGCCCGAATAGCGGCTCGAACCGAGTCAACCGCGGCGGCGGCTGGGACTCCAACGCCGAGGGCAGCCGCTCCGCGTACCGGGACTACTGCGTTCCGGGCTTTCGGTACGCCGACCTGGGCTTCCGCATAGTTCTGGCAGATCCAGCTCCAGGGAAATAAGCGGAGCGCAGGGGCGTCGGCAGCGCGAGGCGAGGCGG
>JAGBAA010000046.1 GCA_017939795.1 Thermoguttaceae bacterium | reverse complement strand
GGATCCCCCGCGCCGTAGGACGTTCCCGCGTCACTCGGAGTCCCTGCGCCGTAGGACGTTCCCGCGTCACTCGGAGTCCCTGCACCGTAGGAGGTTCCCGCGTCACTCGGAGCCCCCGCGCCATAGGACGTTCCCGCGTCACTCGGAGTCCCCGCGCCGTAAGACGTTCCCGCGTCACTCGAAGCCCCTACGCCGTAGGACGTTCCCGCGTCACTCGGAGTCCCCGCGCCGTAGGACGTTCCCTCGTCACTCGGAGTCCCTGCGCCGTAGGACGTTCCCGCGTCACTCGGAGTCTCCGGAGATGCCGAAGTCTGGTAGGGATCTGCACTTCCGTCTGTTTGCGGCATATTTTCGACAGGAGCCGGCAGAGGGGCGGTCCCCGGCCCGGCATCCGTTTCCGTCAGCACAGACTGTCCTGCCGGTAAAGGCGTTTCTGCGTACGTCTGATTTTGAGGCATCGCAGGAGATGTCGTATTTTGAGGAACATACAGTGAAGCACCAGGCTGTACGGCAGGCTGAGAGACGACAGGATACGGTGCGGCGCACTGTGCACATCCGGGAGAATTTACCGGACGCGGTACACTTCCGCCGTTGAATCCCATCGGCACGACCGGCGTTGGAGAGACATTCGGAGCACCATGGCCCAATGGAATGACCGTCGTCCGTTTTGTACTGATCTTGACCGGTTTATTCACGATGATGGTCCGTCCTCCGTCGGTGGAGACCGTTCCATTCGTCAGGGGCAGCATAATATAGTTTTTCTCATACGGAAACTGGTAGGTTTTGTGTGCCGGAGCGAGTTCTTTATTGCTCCCGAACGGCACGACCAGCGTCCCCTGCGCCTGAAGATCCGTCCAGCTCCCCAGGAACGCACAACCCGCCAGCAAAATACTCCCGTACGGACGGAAATTCTGATTCATTTGTTCGAAAAGGTTCATCCATGCACCTCCAAATACATTTTCAGACTCTACTCTATTAAACCCTATTTTCTTCCGGACGTCAAATAAAAATCACGCATTCCTTCAAAATTTCCCGGTTTTTTATGATCCAGCAAGAAAAAAATTAAAAATTTTGAGATTTTTGAGAAAATTCCGGCCGTACCGAACCGCGACTCCGGAAGATCAGAAAATGAAAACCTTCAGAAAAAAGCATACGCCGACAGTCCGTTTTTTCAAACATCCTCCCGGCGTGCGTTTTTCCAGACCCGCATTTTCAGCGGTCCATTTTCCGCTCCTTATTTTTGCGTTTTCGCGAACTTTCCAGCCTCTCTTTGCGCATTTCCCAAATCGTTGCTCCAGGGATCATTCAGACTCGTATCCAGAGAAACGGTAAAGACGCCTTCCTGACCTTTCGTCTTCTCGATGGCATTCTGTACCTGCTCGAGCCAATGGTGCATTTCGTCGAGTTTTCCAACGGGCAGGATATGCTGCACATGCTGGGCAAAAGGATAGCGGATCCGCGTATTGCTGAACACGTGGTCGTCGTTCCGTTCACTTTTATTCGAAAGGATCAGAAGCGGCGGATGCTTCTCTTTATAGACCGACGCAAGATCTACGAAAAATTGTGTGCCGTGCTCGTAATCATCCGGTTTTTCGATGGCGATGAGAACGTCCGGCTTCCGGGATGCAAGTACTTCCAAAATTCCTTTCCCGGTATTTCGGAACGCAGCCGTCGCACCCAGCGTACTGAAAAGCGAATAGCCCCAGCTCATGTTGACTGAGTCATTTTCAAGCCAAAGAATGTCCTTCCCTTGGAAGACCTTAAACCAGCGGGGCGCAAGTTCTTCGAAATCCTCAAAAAGCGGATCCGGCAATTTTTTGCCAAACGCACGAATCGCCATGCGGATGGCGATCACTTCGTCACGCAGCTTCGTCAGGAACGCCTCATGATCTTCGTGTTCCGGAACCAGCAGCATGTCGTTCAGTCTGTTGATCGGACTAGTGATCTGCTTGTGGAACATTTCCAGAATGTCCATTTTTTCTTCACGCAGAAGCTCCAGAATATTCAGCATCCGCGCCAGTTCGTACGTAAGATGCTCAATGCAGGCGACTTCCACCTCGTCAAACGCATTCACCTGTTCTCTCCGCACGTAGAAAACACCGTACATTTCATCCCGAAAGATCACCGGAATGGCAATGGAAGAAAACGGGGGCGTTTCGCTCGGAAAACAGGGGTCATGACTCGCGTCTTTGCAGACATACGTCTGCTTTCTGGCCTGAACGCGGCGGATCGGCGGAGCGTGTTCGTGACGGTCAAAAAGGATCCCGCACTGACTCTCATCGCAGCCGGACTTGGCAAACAGTTTCAGCCACTGCTCCACGATGTCAAATTTCCAAAATTCGAAATCGTCCAGCCCAAGCGTTCGCGCGATCATGTGCAGCCCGTTGCTGAAGTAGTGGTTTCTCTGCTGAAAAGTCTGTTCCAGAAGCTGCTTCTGATCGCATAGTGCCTCACAGATCTTCGAGATCTCAGTCTTCCGGAGCAGGATCGCCTCCACATTTCCGATCGGCTGAAAACGTACCATCCAGAATTCCTCATCCGGAATGATCGGCGTAGTCCACCGACACCGTGAAACCGAAAAATAGCGGCCGTCCGGATGCCGGATCACAGACGGGATCGAAATATCGCAGTCCATGTCAGGGAACCTGCTCTGAAGCCACGGAACGTCTGAAAGATCGACAGCCTGGCGGATCGACGGGAAAAGCTCTCCCATCTTTTTATTGCACAGGATCACCTTCCCGTTCATCGACGTGATCAGAACCCCTTCCGGAAGATCAACAAGTGCCGGGTTCAAATACATCATCATGCTGATCTGCTCTTTTTGCGAGCGACCGACCAGAACTTCTTTCACTATTTCTGCAGCACTTGATTTTTCCTGTTTTCTCATTTGGCGGCCTGCCTTCGATCTGTTTGGCGAACTGCTTCCAATCTTTTCGACCCGATTTTTCGATCAGGCTCTCATTTCGAGCCTCAGCTCCCCGAAAATCTCCCGGAAACACTGATTTTAGCAAAATCAGCCTCTCTCGTCAAGAGCGGGCTGGCGAAATTTCTCAAAATTTCAGAAAATTCTCCCTTCTTTTCTTAACTCGGCAGCCTGTCTGAAATAAAAATCCACCGCGATCCCGCAGACACCATACAGAGTCAGACTGAAAAAATAGCCCTTGATCTCCTGGATGGACCTTCATGGGGGAAATTTTTCATCTGAATTTCGCATTTTTCACCGTTTTTTTATATCGCGGGGCTTGACTTTCCCTGAATTGTCCGTTAAGATAACGATTAGTGTCAAGGACGGCGATTTGGACCGTCCTGAAGATCCCTGATCGAACCATCCCCCCATTAATGGAGATTTAAACGATGAAAAGACGTGAATTTCTGAAAAACGCCATGGTCCTGACCGCTGCCGCGTCCTGCTGGCAGGGAATTCCCGCCTCTACACAGGCTGCCGAGTGGAAAACGAAGATCCTGAAGGGCTACATTTGCGGCTACCCGACGGAAGATAATCTCATGCACTTCAAACGTAACTCCTTCGACGGCGTGGAATCCACCGACTGGTCCTGCGGTCCCGCAAAAGCTGCAGAAGCCCGTAAGGTCGCGGAAAAACTCGGAATGCGCATTCATTCCGTTCTGTTCGGCTGGGCGAACGTCAATAATCCAGCCTCTTTCGACAAAGACATCGCGAACATTTCGCTCGCTCTGGAAACGACCCAGGGCTACGGCGGCGACGCTCTCCTCGTCGTTCCGTGCCGTACCGGCGGGACTATGCCGAATCCGCGCGAATTCAAGATCGAATTCGACCCCGACACCCTCATGGTCTCGAAAGTCGCAGAAGGCGACAATACGCCCTACCAGGCCTACATCGAAGCGCAGAACACCGCGACGAAAGCCAGCATCGAAGCCATTAAGCGTCTGATCCCGGTCGCCGAAAAAACGGGCGTCGTCATTGCGCTGGAAAACGTCTGGAACAATCTGTGGATCACGCCGGACTTCTACGCCGCGTTCGTGAAGTACTTCAAGAATCCGTGGGTCAAAGCCTACTTCGACCTCGGCAATAACGTGAAGTATGCCGCGACGGAAGACTACATTTACGCACTGGGTGATTCCATCGTGAAGCTCCATGCGAAAGACTACAAACTGGATCTGACCCGTCCGGACTGCGGCGGATACAAAGGATTCGTCAATCTCCGCGACGGCAGCGTGAACTGGCCGGTCGTCCGCAAAGCGATCGACGACATCGGATACAATGGGTTCATGACCATCGAAGGCGGAAGCGATCCGATCGCCAAGAAGAGTGCCGACATGGACCTGATCATCGCCGGCAAATAGTCGATTTTTCGACCTGAAACCAACCGCTGACCGATTCGAAATCGATTTCAATGATTCCGAACGGTCCGCGGTTTTTGAAATTCATCAGACGAAACATTCCCCTCGACGAGAAAGAAGCGGAGCAGAAATTCATGGGAAACGGAGAGTTCATCATTTACGCATTTGACCTGATCGGAACGGCTGCCTTTGCCTTTTCCGGCGCACTGCGCGCCATTGACCGGCACCCGGACTTCATTGGTATGCTGCTCCTTGCCGGCGTTACCGCCATCGGCGGCGGAATGATCCGTGATGCCATCCTCGGACGGGAGGCTGCCGTTCTCTCCGACCCGCTTTATTTCTGGATGATCCTCGCACCGGTCATTCTGATCTACTTCTTCCCATCCTCATTCTGGAAACGCGCCGGCCTGTTCAACTACTTTGACGCTTTTGGATTCGGAGCCTTTGCGGGCGTCGCGGCAAATATCGGCGTCCAGCTCGAAATGAACCTTTTTGCCATCATGCTTCTCGCCTTCCTGACCGGCTGCGGAGGCGGTGTGGTCCGTGATGTGATCCTGAACAAACCCGCGCAGCCGCTGAGCGATGAACTTTACGCCATCCCCGTATTTTTCGGAGCATTGGCACTTTACCTTCTAAACATTTTCCCGCTTCCTGGATTGGATCCCGAACAGATCCGCGTCCTTGGTTTCCTTGCGGCCTTCCTCATCACCACCGGTTGGCGGCTGGCTGCGATCTCCTGGAACCTCCGCCTTCCCCGCGTCGATTACCATGAAAACCGTCCGTCTTCATGAAATGACGCTCCAGGCCGGCTAAATCGGTTTTGCCTGTCGGTTTCGTTCGCAAAACACCTTCTACAGCACGAAGACGGATTCCCGAAAGTTTCATTCACTACCGATTTGAAAGGAAGAACCCATGAACCAGATTTTACGAAAATCATGCCAATGGACGGCTTTTCTGATGCCGGCTTTTTTGATGTCCGGTTTCCTGTTTGCGTCGGGAAATGCGGACGTTCCGGCGTTTCAATATGAAAATGACCGGATCTGCGTTTCGGGAGAGAACTGCGAGAAGGCGGTCCTCGAAAACGGCGGGCTGGCGTATCGGAATCGAAAGTACGTCTGGGAAAATGTGCCGAAGGAGCTTCAGGGCGTTTTCTTCACGAAATTCGGAGGCGGGGAACGGGGAAGTGTCTCGGTGACGGCAAAACAGGACACGGTGATCCTTTTTGCGGCCGGAAGTCTGAGCAACGACATGGACGACACCTGGACGCTGCGCAGGGAGCGTGCGTTTCAGTACACAGACGGCGGGAAGACCGGAATGCATATCTACTCGCGAATGCTGAAAAAAGGCGAAACGGTCGAGCTGCCGCAATTCAGTTGGTCGGGAAGCCAGCTCCTTTTCTCGGACCAGCCGATCGCATGGGATCCGCCATTGCCGCCGGAACCGAAACTCATCCGCATGAAGTACCGAAATCCTGGACTCATCGACGATCTTGCCGTCGGACTCTGGGTCTGGATCGTACCGACGGACTTCAACCGCGACGGGAAAATGGACCTGATCCTTTCCTGCGAGGACACGCCGTACAATGGGACGTACCGATTTGAAAATCCGGGTATTCCGGAAGGAAAGACCGGCCTTGGCGTTCGTCCGAAGGAAACCGAACCGATTCCGCACGCCGCGATGCCCGTCTTCAGGTCCGGCGAACGGATCAGCTCGGGAAAAATCAACATTCAAGCCAGTTTCGTCAACGGAGAAACGCGCGTTCTGCGTCAGAATCAGGAATTTCCCGACTTCGCAAACACGGGCCTGCGCACCCCCGAAACGCTCCCGCTCCCGGCCAACGTTCACCATCGCGGACTTCGCGGCAATATGTGGAAGTACGTCGATTTTGACGGTGACGGAGTCCTCGACATCGCAGTTGGGATCGACGACTGGACGGACTACGGCTGGGATAATGCGTGGGACGAAAAGGGGAACTGGAAAAACAAACCGACGCTCGGAGCCGTCTACATCATCCGGAACGGCGGCACGAATGACGTTCCGCAATACGAAAAACCGTACCTTCTTGCCGACACGCACGGAAACACCGCCCTGACGTATGGCTGGCCGTCGCCTTCTTTTGAAGATTTCGACGGCGACGGAGATCTGGACCTTCTTTGCGGCGAATTCCGCGACAAATTCACGTACTTTGAAAACATCGGCACGCGCACGCAGCCCGTCTACGCACCGGGAGTCCGTCCCACGATGGAAGATGGTTCCCCCGCTGCGATCGATCTCTGCATGGCGACCCCGGTCGTCTTCGACTGGACGCAGGACGGGAAGCCGGACATCCTCTGCGGCGACGAGGATGGAAGAGTCGCCCTCTTCGAAAATACCGGGAAATTCCGTACCGAAACAAAAGACGGAAAGAGCCTCCGCGTCCCGATCTTCAAAGCTCCGCTCTACTTCCAGCAGGAAGCCGACGAACTGAAAGCCGGTGCGCTGGTGACTCCGTGCGGCGCGGATCTGAACGGCGACGGCGCAGACGACCTCCTCTGCGGGACCTCGGCCGGGTACATCATGTTCTTCGAGAACCTGAGCGAACCGGGCGAAGAATTCCCCACGTGGGCAAAGCCGGTCTTCGTGAAAGCCGAAGGGAAGATCGCGCACATCAACGCCAAACCGAACGGTTCCATTCAGGGACCGATCGAGGAAAAATGGGGATACACGACGCTCACAGCAGCGGACTGGGACGGCGACGGTCTGATCGACATCATGTGGAACCACATCTGGGGAAAACCTGCGTGGTTTAAGAATATCGGGACGAAAACGGAACCGGAATTCTCCGCGCCTCAACCCGTCGAAGTCGAGTGGGACGGTCCACAGCCGGAATTGGCGTGGGGCTGGCTGAAACCGGAGGGAAAAAAGCTCCTGACTCAATGGCGCACGACGCCCGTCATGTTCGACGTGAACGCCGATGGACTGATGGATCTCTGCATGCTCGACACAGAAGGATACTTCGCATTTTTTGAACGTTTCCGCGACACAGACGGCACGCTGAAGCTAAAGTCTCCCCAGCGGATCTTCTTTTGGGAAGACGGTACGCCGATGCGGCTGAACTCCGGTTTCGCAGGAGGAAGCGGACGACGCAAGATCGCGGTTTGCGATTGGGACGGCGACGGGAACTTCGACCTTTTGCTCAATTCGCGCAACGCAGATCTCGCACGCCAGGTAAAGAAGGAAGACGGAAAATTCTACTTCAGGAACCAGGGAACACTCGATGGCCGAAAACTGGCTGGTCATTCCTCCAGTCCAACAACGGCAGACTTTAATGCAGACGGTATTCCGGATCTTGTCGTGGGTGCGGAGGACGGCAGGCTCTACTATCTCCGCAATCCGCGTTCAGACGAAAAATAGATTGGTATTCTTCCATTCATTTCCCCAAAATCGGAAAAGAGAATGGTCTCGCGGTTTCCCAATGCCTCCGAAATAAAAATGGGGGTCAATGCCCAAAAAATTCCTTTCAAGAAAGCAAAATCAATAAAATGAAGACAAAATCCACGTTTGATCTGCCCCGCATCCACTCCATTTTTTGTGCCCCACTGTACCAGAGGACCGCGGCATTACTTTTCATGGCCGTATTCCTTTTCTGTCCAGCCGCAGCTCAGGAAGCCGCCCCGAAGACCGAAATAGAAACGAAAGCCCCATCATCCTCACTGGAAGAAGATGTCCGACATCATGAATCCCAGGCATTGATCCTTAGCGGCGAAAACGACACGTTCGAGCAATACCGTGTCCTGATCGACCTGATCGACAGCGTCTCACGCAATTACGTACATTCCATCAGCCGCAAGGAGCTGATCGAGGCCGCGATCCAGGGCGTAACGAGTAAACTGGATCCGTACTCTTACTATATCGGCAACGAGGAAATGAAGGATTTCCGACGTGAAGTGCATTCAAATTACGGCGGAGTCGGCATGGCGATCGACTCGCGCGGCGGAAAATTCATCGTCGTGGCTCCGCTTGCGGGCATGCCGGCGTATACAGCCGGGATCCACGCAGGAGATGAGCTTCTGGAGGTCGCGGGAGAAAAGGTCCATGAAAAGAAAATGGACGAAGTTCTTCAGCTCCTGACCGGCGAGATCGGAACGACGGTAGACGTCAAAGTGCGCCGGACTGGTGAAAAAAAACCACTTGACTTCACGCTTCGCCGTGAGCTGATCCTCATGGAGACCGTCCTTGGATTCGATCGCAGCGAAGACGATTCCTGGAACTACTGGCTCGACAAACAAAACGGGATCGCGTACATTCACGTGACGGAATTTCGTGACGGAACGGGAGAGGAACTTCGGAAAGTTCTCGAAATGCTTCAGAAACCGGAAAGCGAAGTAGAAAACGAAAGTGAAACGAAGAACGAAAGCACAGGATCCCCTCAAAAAGAAAACAGCCGCAGCGAAAGCAAGAATGAAGACTCCCAAGCCGAACGAACCGATTCGGGATCTCCGCTGAACGGTCTGATCCTGGATCTTCGCTTCAATCCTGGCGGCAGTTTCCAGGTTTCCGTCGCCATGGCCGACATGTTTATCGAGGAGGGAACACTCGTCAGTGCGAAAGGGAAAAATACGGTCGAGCAGATCTGGCGGGCATCTCCGGAAGTCCTCATTCCCCAATCGGTCCCCGTCGTGATCCTAGTCAACTCCTATAGTGCGAGCGCCAGTGAAGTCTTTTCCGCGTGCCTTCAGGACCATCAGCGTGCCGTCATCGCCGGAGAACGGACTTTTGGTAAAGGGGTGATCCAAAGCGTCCTCCCCTTTGAAGGAGGAACGACGAACCTCAAGCTCACCACCGCCAGTTATTTCAGTCCCAATGGCCGAAATATCCACAAAGAGGAAGGTATGGGCGAGAATGACGAGTGGGGAGTGAAGCCGGACGATGAATTTCTTGTTCAGACGTCGGCAGAGGAAGATCGAATGTTTCTCGACGACCGCAGCCGTCGGGGCACCCTCAAAACGCACAATGACCTCCCCGTGACCAAAAATCCGGCGGACTATCGGGACACCCAGCTGGAAAAGGCTCTGGAGATCGTCCTGAAAGCGCAAAATATTAAAGAAAGTGCTTCCCAGATCCTGAAAAAGCGTTCCGCGCCGTACCGAAAAGGAGGCGAAAGAACCTCAACTCGCCGTGTCTGGCGACGTTAGGTCCCTCACGCTATCCGCACCATCCCGAAATGGAATGGGAAATACATCCGGGATCTCCAGTGTATTGGAGATCTCAGACGCCGAGTTTCCCTGAAATTGAAAAATCAATGAGGACCAGAAATGAGCAGTTTTCCCAAATCGCCAGCATTTCGGCTCGTTTGCCGGATCATCCGCTGGCTGGGGCACAAAAAATTTTACGCAAGCAGCGGGGATGCCTTTTGGCAGAAAGTCCTCGCGCAGCGTCCCGCCCGAGGTTCTGCCCCCGGTCCGCTTCGAATCGCGTGCATGAAACTTCTGGGATGGCATTTCGAACGCAGGATCCTTGGTGGACATCCTGTCTATTTCATGCGTCCGAGAAAATTTGACGGTTCACGCACGATCCTTTACCTTCACGGCGGCGGATTCGTCAATGAAGCCGTGAACACACACTGGGATTTTCTTTCATGGCTTCTCTTCCAGACGCGTGCGCAGATCGTGGTCCCGCAGTATCCGCTCGCTCCGCAGGCTAACGTTCTCGACGTGCTTCCATTCCTTCAAAAGGTCTACGAGTACCTTCTGGAAACCGATCCACCGGAAAACATCATTCTGATGGGTGATTCGGCAGGAGGGAATCTGACGCTGGTCTGCGGGATGCTTTTTCGGGAAATGCATCTTCCGCAGCCCCGTCATCTGGTCATGATTTCCCCGGCGATGGAAATGGCCGCCCCGGATCTGGATTCAGATACGGAAGCCCGCGAAGCAGAAGCCCGCGATCCCATGCTGTCCTTTGGGAGTTTTGATACGATATTCAATGCGTGGCGCGGTCCGCTGGCTCCGGAAGACTGGCGCGTTCAGCCGCTTTTTGGTGACCCGGCGGGTCTGGCTCCCATGACGGTCTTTGCAGGCACAGACGACATTCTCTGCCGCAGTGCGGAACGTTTCCATGAGAAAGTCTGCCGACTCAACTCCAATCCAGACGATCCAGCGGATCCAAACGATACGCCGTCCGAAAAATCTCCGATCCGACTCGATTTCCATCGATTCCCGGAAATGTTTCATTGCTGGCTTCTGATCCCGATGCCGGAATCACGTACCGCGCGAAATTTTTTGAAAAACATCATCCATGAATAGGAAATTTGGGGAAATTTTCGATTTTTTTTCGAAGCCACTTGACAGAACGGGAACTATCTACTAAAATGAAACGTAAAAGAAATTACGGACCATTTGGTTTTTAGCCTACCAAACCACACAAAATTCAGAAAAGCAAAAATTTTTTGGGGGAAAACGATGCGCAAATCCGGATTTACGCTGGTGGAACTTCTGGTCGTCATCGCGATCATCGGCATGCTCGTAGGCCTTCTGCTTCCTGCTGTCCAGCAGGCACGTGAAGCCGCACGTCAAATGCAATGCAGCAACAATCTGAAACAGATCGGTCTCGCTTCATTGAACCATGAATCCTCAAGTCGGGCATTTCCTTCCGGAGGCTGGACGTGCTATTGGACGGGAGATGCAGATTGTGGTTTCGGAATCACTCAGCCAGGCGGCTGGTCGTACAGTCTGCTTCCCTTCCTTGAACAGCAGGCTCTCTGGTCTTTGGGAACAGACGGTTTGCAAACCATCAACAGTACCCAGGAAGAAGGGGCTTCGACCCGCGCACAGACTCCCGTTCCGGCATTCATCTGCCCGTCCAGGCGCACAACAAAACTCTATCCGTACGGCGGCGTCAAGCTAAAAAACATGGCGAACACCTCTGAGGTCGGAAAAATTGACTATGCCGGCAATTCAGGGGCTGGCTGTCTCTATCCTGACGGCATGAGCGGAAACGCGCCGGCTTCGGTGGAAGCCGGTCTTAAGATCCAGCCGAAATCCGGAAATACCGGAGTCATTTTCAGCAAAAGTGCCGTCACGATGGGAGAGATCCGGGACGGAACGAGCAATACGATCCTCGTGGGTGAAAAATACGTCCAGGCAGACGCTTACGAAACCGGCAAGACGGCGGGAGATGACCTGACTCAATTTCAGGCTGCCGACGACGATTCGATCCGGATCACGGACCAGCTCCCTTTCCAGGACCGTATTGGCGTGCGAAACGGAAACGTTTTCGGAAGTGTCCACGCAGGCACTTTTGGTATCGTTCTGTGCGATGGGTCGGTTCAGCGTCTTTCCTACAGCGTGGACGAAGAGACCTTCAAATACATTGGCCGAAAAAGCGACGGTCAGGCCGTTACGCTTAACTAAAGTCTGAAATTTCAGAAAAAAGCAAAATCAGCCGATCCAGTCCCAGACTTTGCGGACTTCGCAGAGGGATCGGCGAATGAATGGACGCATTCATGTTTGGAATTGAAAATTTTCCCCTTTTTTTATTTTCCTCATTCATTTTGTGCCTGATCCCAGGCGTCGATATGGTCTTCATTCTTGGGAAGACCTTTACTTCGCATACCCGGCTGTTCCCGATCGCCGCGTCTTTCGGGATCTCGCTGGGGCTGGTCGTTCACTCATGTCTCGTCGCATTCGGACTTGGACTTTTTCTCAGTCATTCACCGCTCGTGTTTGACCTGATCCGTACGGCCGGAGGACTCTACCTGCTCTGGCTCGGCATCGGCAGCTGGAGAGCGGGACATTCGATCGTTGAGATCGACACAGAAAGCACTACAGAAACATCACCATCTCCCGCAGGAACGTTCCGTCTGAGACAGCTTGGACCGCACTTTCTTCAGGGGACGGCCGTGAATCTTCTGAATCCGAAAGTCATCCTTTTTTACCTCGCCTACCTGCCGCAATTTATTCAGAAAGACTACGCAGAACCATCCATCTCCCTGCTGGTACTGGGACTGACCTTCTGCGGGATCGGGCTGGCATGGTGTTTCTGCCTCGTTTTTGCGGGCAGTTTTATTCGGGCCCGCTTTCTTCAGAGTGAACGCAGGATCTGGTGGGTAAACCGGATCGCCGGAACGATTTTCGTGATTCTGGCACTCCAGATCTTTTTGGAAACTGCGGGGATCCTTTAAGGAAACGCAGTTCCACACTGAAATATGCCGAGGGACGGCGATACATTGGAGCACACCGCGAGACTCTGGTGTACATCCATCAAAAAAGAACCGGACGCAGGCAGAAAGGCAACAGAACCATTGGGAGCTTTGATTTTGAAATGAAATGCTCCGGAAAGGCAAAGGCAAAACAAATGGAAGGCATTCTCTGGGATGGCCGTGCAGTCGAAGTATGCGGGACGGAATTCAGGGAACTCACGGATCTCCCGCAGAGCAGCTCTCTGCGCAGGATCGCACCAGGGCTGACGGATATTCAGGTCAACGGATTCGGAGGCGCGGATTTCAATGATCCGGAACTCACATTCTCCGGATACATTCAAGCACTTCGGGCACTTCGGGAGCATCGAGTCACGTGTGCGCTGCCGACGCTCATCACGAACGCTCCGGAAGTGATCCTGGATCAGCTGATCCGTCTGGAAACATTCCGTGAAGAAGCTGAAAAGACCGTCGATGCCGATACGATCGCCCGTGCACCATTCTACCATCTGGAAGGTCCGTTCATTTCTCCGGAGGACGGCTACCGGGGGGCGCACCCGCTCGCGCACGTCATGGCGACGGATGATCCGAATGCAGAGAAATGGATCTCGCGCTGGCAGGAAGCCGCACATGGCCGGATCCGGCTCATGACGTTCAGTCCACACGGCAAAAATGCGGCAGAGTTCACTGCGATGCTTAGAAAACACGGGATCCTTCCAGCCATCGGGCACACACACGCAGGTTCTGCACAGATCCGCGAAGCCGTTCAGGCCGGTACGGTCCTCGCGACGCATCTGGGAAATGCGTGCGCCCAGCTTCTTCCACGACACGCCAACCCGATCTGGGCGATTTTGGCAGAAGATGAACTCGCAGTCTCGATGATTCCAGACGGTTTCCATCTCCCGCCGGAAATGCTGAAGACCTTCTACCGGGTCAAAGGACGGGAAAAGACGTTCCTCATCAGTGACGCGACGCAATACGCAGGCAAAAAACCGGGAGCGTACCATACGCACATCGGCGGCGACGTGATCCTGACCCCGGAACGGAAGCTCCACATTGCCGACAGCCCCAACGTTCTGGCCGGTGCCGCAAAATCCGTCTGGGAGGGGTGGATGCATATGGTCTCACTCGGTTTCGCGACTCCGGAAGAATGCTGGCACGCCGGAAGCGGTGCTCCGCTGAAATTCCTGATCGGCAGGGAATTTGATCCCGAACTCACGCCGATGGTCTTTGTCGATCCAGAAGAGCCGTGAATCCATCGCGTTCGATCCCGCATACACGGCATGAACGGGGATACTCCAAGTCCAGAACCAAATACATTCCGTCCAGCCCCAATGTGCCGGATCCTTTTCAGAACTAACGGAATGCAGAAAAAAACATTCCGCATTCCGTGAAATGAACCCAGGTCAAATTCCCCGACGTCGGCGCACCAAGAAGATGCCGCAGGAACCAAGGATCAAAAGTGCCCACGCGGATGGTTCCGGAAGCCCGGTTCCGACGCTGTTTCCGAGGGCAAGTGCCATGCCGTCTCCCAGAGAAACGAGTCCCAGACTCCATGAATCCAGCCCGCTGAGTTCCGGAACCGCGATCTGAATATCTCCAGGTTCAAGACCGGCAAACGATTCCGTCGTTCCCTGCACCAGATAAAGCGTTTCATCCACCCCCGGCACAAAACCGGCTTCGAGTCCCACATCGATCATGAGGGACCCAAGGACTTCCAGATCTTTTCCGAAAATAAGCGCAGCTTCCGGTGAATCCGCAGCCGACGAATTTTCCCCGGAAAGTTCGACCGACAAAACGGCATCCTTCAGCGCGAGCGTTCCATTCCCGGTCACGTTTTGCGTCACGTCGGAATCGATCGTGCCGGTAAAGAGGAGCGACGCAGCATCCTGTACCTGGACCGAAGCAATTCCTGCAAGCTGTTCCTGCTCGGCAGTATAGGAAGCCGTTCCATCAAAAATCGCCGTCCCTTCCCCCTTGAGCTCATTCGGAAGCACGACTTCGCCGGAACGCATGAAGACGAGTTTCGCATTCTGCGCAACTGTCGCGGAGCCGGTGCCGAGGGTTCCCGTCGAACCGTCGTATTTCGTGCCGTTGATCGTACCGATGTGTCCGACCTGGAGCGTATCCTGCTCGGAAACGAGCGTGTCGCCGTAGGTATTCGCACCAGTCAGGATGATCGTGCCGGCCACTTTCGTTCCATGCGTACCGCTGGAGTTGACCTCAAGCTGAAAATCCCCGGAGATCTGACCGGAAAGGATCGCTGTGGTCGGTGAATTGTTGTTTCGGGCACTGATCCGAGTGTCGCCAAGGAGGTAAATGTCGGAAGAAGCACCGGTCATGGTCTGGTTTCCGGCCGCATCCGTGGAATTTCCTGCCGCGAAACGTAACGCGCCGAAACGCTCTCCCGAATGCCAGCCGATGCCTTCCAGATAGATCGGTTTGGAAATGACGCCGCCAAGATGCCAGATCTGTCCGCCGTCCACCGCGCCAATTTGGGGGGCGTCAGTCGTGGGAGTTTGCCAACGGTAGCCGGTCCCCGCATAGAGTGTACCGGTGAATCCGTCGAGAGTCACTCCAGGCATGGCGTTGGTCTTATCGCCTGCCGGATCGTTGAGCTGAAGAGAACCCGCACCAGACCATGTCGCGCTGGTCGTCTGGTTGAGCGTGACCCACGTTTCTTCGGTGACGGACGCTTTCCCGCCGATCGTCGAGTTCACCGTATACTCGCCGCCGCCGTCAAAAATGATCGTTCCGCTGTTCGCGATCGCGGCCGCGACCGTCACGGCATCCGAGCGCATAAAGTGGAGCGTCGTGCCGCTGGCGACCGTCACCGCGCCGGAACCAAGAGAGCCGGAGGTCCCGTCGTACTGCGTGCCGTTGAGCGTGCCGATGTGTCCGACCTGAAGCGTTGCGCCGGAAGCGAGGACCGTTTGCGTATGCGAAGCGTTTCCGGTGAAGATGAGCCGGTTCCTTCGGACTTCGAGCTGGGCGGAATCGACTCCTGCGTCATTCTGAATGTTTGAGGTGATGAGCGCAGCCTGGCTTCCCTCAAGTTGAATGCGCGTGTCGCCCATGAGGTAAATATTTCCGTGCACGGACGGCATGTTGGCTGAGGTCGCCAAGTCACCGGAGATCCCGCCGGCAAAACGGATCGCGCCGAAGTATTCGGTCGTTCCCCAGCCGTTCCCTTTCAGGTAAAGGTCGCCGGTGTAGGAGTCCGACGCGGAATCGAACCAGAGCTGACCGTAGTCCGTCGCGCCGAGGGCGTAGCCCAATTTTTCCTGCGACATTCCGGAGCCGACGTTGAATCGGTAACCCGCGCCGAAAATGTAGACACCGGAGAAGTTCTTGACCGAAGCGGGAATGGAAGAGATCGTGATGCGTGTATTGTTCTCAAGTATCTTCGCTTCCGTAGTGAAATCGACCTGGTAGCGTCCGTCGCCGGAGACCGCGCCTGCGTAGTCCCAGTGTCCTTCGCCGTTCTGGTTGCTGTAGTCCGTCGCGTTGAAGCAGTTGACGAACGTTGCGCCATTCGAGACAGCAACAGATTCCAGCGTGTTGGCGATGGAACCGTTTTCGCCGAGAGAATAGTTTGCGGTTCCCGCAAAAGTAAGGGTCCCTGTGCCGGAGATCGCGTTTTGGACGGTCACGTTTCCTGAGCGTTTGAAAATCAGATGAGAGTTTTTGTCGCCCCAGACGCTCGTCAGGTCGATCGGTGCAGAGCCGACGCTGCCCGTGGTGCCGTCAAAGGTAAACTGTTTCGCGGTATTCTGCGTGTACGTTTCCGAGCCGTCCGCGTTCTGGATCCATTCATATCCAGTGGCGGTCACTTCGCGAATGTCGCCGAGCTGGAGCGTTCCGCCTCCGACCTGGATCGGAGAATTAAAGTCCGGATTGTCAGACGTGATGGTCAGGATGCCCGCAATGTCGGCAGTCCCGGCAGTGGAACCCGCGGTTCGGCTGCGGATGAGGAGTTTGTTCGCGTCGTTTGCTGAGGAAAGTTTCCCGGAAATGATGCCGACGGCATTGGGTGTTTTGGTCTGCACACCGATGGTCGCGTCACCGATGAGGGTGACGTTCCCAGTCCAGATCATCGGATTCGTGTTGTTCGTAGCTCCCTGACCGAAACGGAGTGCCCCGCCTTTTTCCGAATTGAACCCCGTCCCGGCGATGTACACATTATTGCTCCAAAAGGCCGGTCCGCTTGTGTCCGTGTTCAGATAGACCCAAGCGCAGTTGGTGTCCGCCTCGATCCGGATGTCGTTTCCGTTCAGGTAATTCCCGCCGTCCATGCTTGCCGGACGTTGGCCTGTTCCGGAATAAACGCTCGTTTCACGAGCCTCGGCGGATGCGGGAACGAGCGCGCCGATGGCCAGAAGGAAGGAAACTGCCGTCGCGGAAAGGGGACGAGTCTGTTTTCTGGAAAAAAACATAAAACACCTCAAGGTTCCTCAAAAAAGTTTCTCAACCGAGGATAGTCCAGCCTTAGCATCGGGTGCCGTGGTTCCTGATACTGTCTGGATCTTCTCTCTTTGAATCAATACGCAATCTGCACAAAGTTCCCGTTGTACTGTCCGCCATCCGATTTGTTCGCGAGGCAGTAATGGACCTCAAACTCGATAGAATAGGAGATACGCTGCACGCTAGCGTCGGCAAACGCCATATTGCATCCGCCCGCATGGACGCTCCCGAACGCAAAGTGTCTCTGAAGTCCTGCGCGGTCCTGATAGACGAGCGAGGAGGAACTGTAGTTCGGAAACGCACCGCGGCACGTTTCGTTCCCGTGGCCCGCATAACCGCACTCATTATCCGAGCCGTCCTTGCCGTCCTCATAGCAGCTGGCGTTCATGCACTTTTCGCCATAGAGGTATGTGTTCGACATTCCGTCGCGGATCTCTCCGTCCATTACATTACTGTATCCGTATGTGATGCCAGTATGGTTCTTCGACGAATTCGCATTCTGGTCGCGGATGCTCTTGTCCGCAAGTTCCCGAACCTTCGTCGCACCGTGTCCGCCGTAGTCATTGTTGCCATTGTCCGTATGGGTACCGGAGCAGGCAGCATAGTCTGTCTTCATCGATTCCGTGACCGTCAGGCTTCCGCCATCGCGTGTCAGGCAGGATTGGCTGCTCGTGTACGGGTAGAGCTTACTTGTTCTCCGGGAGGGGCAGTGCGTGAAGCTCAGCGGTGTGGTGACGCGCGTGCGAGTGCCTTCATCCGGATTGTCTGTTCCCATCTGATGCAGTGCGTTCTGTTCCACAAACGGGAGGAGACTGTAGAGAAAACCGCCCGGCTGTTTCATTCCGAACCCCATTTCCGGCACGCCGGTCCAGCGGTAGTGTCAGCCGCCCGATGGAAAACACCGTGCTGTAGAAAGATGATTCTGGCCAGCGATCCCCATCTGTTTCAGATTGTTGCTGCACTGCATATTCCGCGCCGCCTCGCGAGCCTGCTGGACTGCCGGAAGCAGAAGCCCAACGAGCATACCGATGATGGCGATGACGACCAAAAGCTCGACCAGCGTGAATCCGTTCTGACGTTTCATGTTTTTCCCCGATTTGCTAAAGTCTCGACTAAACCCGAATACTATCTATTGTACGCAGACACGTGCAAATTTCAAGGGAATTTTTCAAAAATTTTCCAAAAAAGTCAAAAAAACATAAGAATCAAAGAATTTTTAGAGTGAGGCAATACAGCGCACTTGCGCACGCAAGAAACCCGTCCAAAGGAAGGGGATTTTTCGCCGATCGCTGCACGCTGTGTCGTCTGCCGCGCGGGCGGCTCCGCCTCGGCTCCTTCACCTCTCAGCCACTCCATGTCCCGCTGCTGTCGGACGGACGTCCCCATCATGCTCCCCCGCATCGCCTGCGTTACTTCCGTCTCGAGCCTCCAGAAGCCCTTCGTCAACGACGCACTGTGCGGTTTCTCAGCAGAGAAAAAGCAAACTTTTTGGTTCTTTTTTCTCAAAAATCGCTTTACCCGGTTGAAATTTTGGCGGATCTGTGGTAAAATCTTAAAAATCAGGATCCTGAAGTACGGGGTCCGCATGATTTCACCCTCCTTTTTCCCCACGGAGCCGCACATGACAGAAAAAGCCTACCTCGCCGTCGATATGGGCGCATCGTCCGGACGCCACGTCCTCGGGCGTCTGAATGGAGAGACCCTCACGCTTGAAGAGATCTACCGTTTCGAAAACGGCGGGACCGATCTTGGCGGGACGCTCTACTGGGACCTTCCGGCACTCTGGAAGAACGTGCAGAACGGGCTGCGTGCCGCGGCTCAGCTTCCGGGGGTCGCGGAAAGTCTCCGAAGCGTCGGCGTCGACACCTGGGGCGTTGATTTCGCCATGCTGGACCGGAATGACCGCGTGCTCTCCAACCCGGTCACGTACCGAGACCATCGGACGGACGGTTTCCCGGAAGCGGCGTTCGAGACGGTCTCGAGAAGCGAGATCTTCGCACACACCGGCTTGCAGTTCATGCAGTTCAATACGCTCTACCAGCTCATCGCCATGCGCGAAGCGGACGACCCGATTTTGACGGCCGGTCAGCGTTTTCTGCAGATCCCGGACGTGTTCCACTGGCTTTTGAGCGGTCAGAAAGCAAACGAATTCACCAACGCGACCACGACGCAGTTTTTCGACCCGCAGAAAGGGGATTGGGCGCGGGAACTCCTGGAAAAATTCGGGATCCCAACGCATTTTCTCGGCGAGATCTCCATGCCGGGCACGAATCTCGGGCCGCTTCGTCCGAGCGTTCAGTCCGCGACGGGGCTTGGTCCCAATGTGAACGTCGTTCTTCCGGGCACCCACGACACCGCGAGTGCCGTCATGGCGGTCCCGGCTGATTACGAGATCGGCACGCAGCCGAACTGGGCGTATATTTCGCTCGGTACGTGGGCACTGATGGGGATCGAGTCGCCGAAACCGATCGTGAACGAGAAAATGCTCGAACTGAACTTCACGAACGAAGGAGGCGTCGGAAATACGTGGCGTGTGCTGAAAAACATCACCGGCATGTGGATCCTCCAGGAGTGCAAGCGGATCTGGAACACGGAAGGGAAAGCGTGGGACTGGGACGAACTGACCCGAATGTCGGATGCCGCGCCGTCTCTCCAGCGGTTCATCAACGCCGAGGCACCGGAATTCTTTGCTCCGGAAAACATGGTGGACGAAATCGTAAATTTCTGCCGCGCGACAGGCCAAAGCGTGCCGGAGACCGAAGGTGAAGTCCTGAAGTGTGCCGTGGAGAGCATCGCGATGCGCTTCCGTGATGTTTTCCGAATGTGCGAGGAGATCAACGGCCAGAAACTCGAAACGATCCACATCGTGGGCGGCGGAACGAAAAACCGCCAGCTCTGCCAGATGACGGCCAACGCGACCGGACGGCAAGTCGTGACCGGCCCGGTAGAAGCGACCGCGATCGGAAATATTCTGATCCAGGCGATCGCAGACGGTGCGGTCCGCGACATTGCCCATGCCCGTGAGATCGTGCGGAACAGTTTCCCGATGGAGACGTTCCTTCCGCAAAATACGGAAGCCTGGGACGCGGCCTACGCCCGGTACTCGGAATGCGTGAACCGCCGCTGATCCACTTTTCATGAAACGTTCACGGGAACCGCACGAAAGCGGCTCCCGCATTTTCACCCCGCAGCATTTTCCAGCGAAGCCCCGCTTTCCGCGTTTTCCGATCATGCCAACCCCTTCAGCCTCCACACATTCCGAATATTTTCGTCCGGAAGCCCTGAAACGGATCCACAAACTGGAACTCCGTGCCCGTTTCATCATGGAAGGTCTCCTTTCCGGCAGGCACAAAAGTCCGTTTTTTGGGCAATCGCTTGAATTTGCGCAGCATCGCCAGTATGCGGCCGGAGATGATCTGCGGCGTATCGACTGGAAAGTTTGGGGACGGCAGGACCGTTTTTTCGTGAAGCAGTACGAGGACGAAACGAACCTGCGCGCGGCACTTCTGGTGGACTGTTCGCGCAGTATGCACTATTCGCGTACTCCGGCAACGATGACGAAATTCGACTACGCCGCGACGCTCGCCGTCTCGATCGCCTGGCAGCTGCTTCGTCAGCAGGACGCAGTAGGCGGTTTCTGCTTCGACTCGCAGATCCGGCAAACTGTCCCGCAGCGCACGAACCGAAACCACCTGAACTCGCTCATTCAGGCTCTTGAGACCGCCAAACCGCAGGAAAAAACGGATCAGGGAACGGATCTTGGCAGTGTGCTCCTTCAGGCGGCAGAAAAGTTCCCCCGGAGAGGTCTGGTCTGCCTTTTCAGCGACCTTTTCGCTCCGCGTCCGGAACTCTGGAAAAGTCTGAAGCTGCTGCGTTCACGCGGACACGACATTCTGGTCTTCCATATTCTGGATGACGACGAGCTGGAATTCACGTTCCAGGGACCGACCCGATTTCTTGGACTTGAAGGACACGACGCCTTGAGGTGCAATCCGCGCGCACTGCGTGACGGATACCTGGAAGCCATGGGTGAATTCCTGGACGAGATCCGGCACGGCTGCGCCGCAAATCAGACGGACTATGCCCTGGTTCGGACGAGCGATCCGTTCGATAAAACGCTCTCCAGTGTCCTCCTGAAACGCAGACACTAAGCAGAAGTCAACACGGAGTCGGAGACACTGTCCGTCTTCCGTCCATTACGTACCCGATCCGAAGCATCCTTTTCATTCCTGAAAAAAGCCGAGACGCCAAATGTTTACGAATCCGCTCCTCCTTTGGGGGCTTTTTTTCGCAGCCGTTCCGCTGGCCATCCATCTCATCAATCTGCTGAGGCACCGCCCGGTAGAGTGGGGGGCCATGGAATTTTTGCTTGCCGCGTACAAAAAGCACCGGACCCGGATGCGCATGAAAGAACTTCTGCTTCTGCTCATGCGTATGGGACTCATTGTGCTCCTGGTCCTGCTTTTGGCCGGGCCGGTCATTCAGAGCATTCTTCCGGGAAGCGGAAAGACACACCACCTCGTGATCCTCGACGACAGTTTCTCAATGACCGATCGGCTCGGAGAAACGTCTGTCTTTCAGAATGCCAAAGATTCCATTCAGAAACTCATCGACGACCTTTCCCAGCAAAGCGGGATCCATAATCTGACGCTCGTGCGCACCTCGCAGTCACGTGAAGGAATGCGTCAGACAGTCTTTCACTCCCAGAGGATCAGCCGGAGTTTTCGGGACGCCTTTTCTGCCGACATGCTATCGCCGGCCTTTACGTCCGGAGGTATGGAAGATGCACTGCGATACGCAAAAGAACTGGCCCCGGAAACCGACGGCGACAGCCGGATCCTCTACCTCGTTTCGGATTTTCGTGCCCGCGACTGGAAAACGGCTCCCGCACTTGCCGCCCAAATGGAAGAACTGGTCCGCAGCGGATTTCGGATCCGAATGATCGACTGTGTACCGGGGCCCCATCCGAACCTTGGCGTAAGCGGTCTTGCGCCGCAGGAAGGTACCCGTGCTGCCGGAGTTCCGCTTCTTCTTTCCACCCGAGTCACGAACTTCGGCACCTCCGTGGTCCGCGATGCGGTCCTTCATCCAGAAATTTTCCAGATCGGCACGTCGGAAAGTTTTTCCCAAAAGCCGGCAGGTCCAGAAACTGAAGACACCGTGTCCCCCCACTCTTCCTCTACGGCAGCCTCATCCGGCAGTCAGACGGAAACAGTATCCATGGCCCAGATGCCTTCGCAGTCCGATCCCGCCGACACACCGGTTTCCAATGACGTACTTTCCCAAACACTTCCCCCCGTCACGATTCCGGAAATTCCGGCAGGCGGTTCCGTCACGGTCTCTTTTCCCGTCACGTTTCCGCGGGCAGGCAATTTCGGCGTCCGCGTTTCACTTCCCCCCGACCCGATCTCCCCAGACAATCAGGCCTACGCAGCCTTTTCGATCCCGCCGTTTGAGCCGATCCTTTTGATCGACGATTCCCTGGACGGTTCCACCTCTCGCTTCCTTCGGACCGCTCTGGCTCCGGGAGACCGAGTACGGACGGGGATCGTGCCTCGAGTGGAGAAAGCCCGCTTCCTGAGTACCAGCGATCTGAGTGCATTTCGGAGCATCTACCTTCTCGACACGGCCGCACTGGAACCTCAGGCCGTAACGGCACTGGAAGATTTCGTGCAAAACGGAGGCGGACTGTGCCTCTTTACCGGACCGCATACCGATCCGATCCAGACACTGAAATGGTATCGGGACGGAAAGGGATTTTTTCCGGTCATTCTGGATCAGACGCAGGAACTGCCCGCCTACTATGCGTCGCCGGACATTCGCGTCGCCCGCCATCCGATATTTCGCATCTTCTCCGGAGAAAATGCATCGCAGTTCAGCGCGATCCGTGTAGAACGCTACTTCACGCTCGATGATTCCACGCTCGAAACGCTCATTCCGCTGGAAGACGAAACATCCGCCATCCAGAAAGCCCGGGCAGATGAACCAAATACCCCATCAGCCTCCGTACCTGCACCTGAAGCGGATACCGAAACGTCCGGAGAGGAAGTCCGCGTTCTCGCAGCACTCCGAAACAATTCGCCGCTGGTCGTGGAACGCCGTTTCGGGAAGGGGAAAGTCGTCCTTTTCCTCACGACCGCAGACAGAACGTGGACCGATTGGCCGGTAGGAGATCCGTCGCGTCCCAATCCGTTTTCCCAGGGATCGTACGTCGTCATGGCCCTCCAGCTTCAGGCGTACCTGACTGGTACCGCAGTTCCTGTTTGGCGCGTAGGAGACTCACTGACGGCAGATTTTCCTTCCGAGAAATTCGAGGCATCCGTCCCATTCCGAAATCCCGACGCCACCATTTGGGAACGATTTACGGCCGTACCGGATACAGAAGGCCGCCTGAACGTGAAGTCCGCCCCGACGTCCCAGCCCGGAATCTTCAGTGCGGAGCTGAAAGGCCTGAATGGTTTGAATGAGGAACTCATTTTTGCAGTCAACACAGAGGTGCAGGAAGGAGAGACCGAGAAAATTTCCCGAGACGCCCTTTTTGCGGAACTCCCTAACGTACCGTTCGAGTACGTTTCCGCAGAGGATTTCCGTTTCTCGGCCTCGGACGCGGCCCGTTCGCTCCTTTCGGATTGGATCCTGACCCTCGTGCTCCTTTGGCTCCTCCTGGAAATGCTTCTGGCCGCCAGTGCGAGCTGGCACCTGAGCGGCTCAGATGCCGTCTCGCTCTTCTCCGGAAAAAGGAAAGGTTCTCCCAAAACCGGACGACATTCAGGAACCGGACGTTTCCCGGGATCCGCGTATTCCTCCACAGACCGACAGGATGCAGAACAGGGACGCCGTCGGAGCGGAACAGCGAAACACGCAGGAAATCAGTCCAAGCCATCACCCACAATGCAGAAAAACAGAACGAACGGAGGTGAAAAATGATGCCGCATCTGGAAAGGATCCATTCCAATTCCGACTGGCTTCTGCCCATTCTGATTTTCTCGGTCATGTGCTGGCTGGTTTGGAAAATCTATCGCCGCGACAGTGTGGAACTTCCTCCGTTCTGGCGCATCGCACTGCCGATCCTGCGGACCGGCGTCCTTCTGGTCCTGTTCTGGATCTATCTCCAGCCGCAGTGGGTCACGGAAAAGGAACGAAAGGTGAATTCCCGTTTTGTGGTCTTCTGCGATACATCACTGAGCATGACGCTTCCGAATTCCTCAGCACAGGACTCCCCCACGCGCTCGGAAGCTCTCGTAAAACTCTGGGGTTCCTCGCCGATCCTGCGGCAGCTGAACACCCGGCACGATCTGCTTTTCCTGACTTCGGATTCGGAAGCCCGTCCGATCTGGACGCTAGAAAAAGGAGCATTGGCCAAACTGCCGTCCACGGAGAGAAATTCTTCATCCAAAGAGATGCTGCCCGGTACACAAAATGAAATTCAGGCAGCTCCTTCCGAAAACGCCGGCGAAAAAACTTCCCAGACCCAAGGACCTGCCCAGTCAGCTGAGACAATACAGCTCCCGGATTGGGAAAAGCTGCTCATACCGCAGGGAAAAGAATCGCGGCAGAGCGACAGCATCCGGGAATGGATCTTGACGCAAAGAGAGTCTCCGATCGCCGGGATCCTGCTCTGTTCCGACGGAGTTCAGAATTCCGGCGGAGAAAATTCCGCACTCATCGAGACCGCCCGGAAACAGGGAATCCCGATCTTCACGCTTGGCTTCGGCTCGCAGACGCCCGTCGCGAATGCCCGGCTCACGGAACTTGAAGCCCCGGCACGCATCATGCCGAAAGATCCATTTCTGCTCCGCGGAAGCGTGGAAGGGACCGGATTCCAAACCGCGCAGGATCCACAGGCAGTCTGCGAGATGCAGGTCGACCTCTTCCAGAAACGCATTCCGGACGCGGCATCAGAAAGCACGCTCAAAGCAGATGCTGCGCCTTCTGTACCAGAAAACGGAGCAGAAGAGGTCCTCGTTGAAACACTTCCCGTCACTCTCACTGCCGAAGGCCGTCAGACCGTTTTTGAATTCCGCGTGAAACCGCAGGCAGTCGGAAAGTATCTCTACACGGTACGTGTGCGACCGCTGGATGGTGAGACGGAGCTGGACGACAATCAGCGCGAAACGGAAGTGGACGTCATGGAACGCAAGACGCGGATCCTCATTTTTGCCGGCGGACCGATGCGTGAGTACCAGTTCATCGCCGCCTCGCTTTTCCGCGACAAAAGCATCGAGACGGACGTTCTCCTCCAGAGTGCGCTTCCCCCGGAATCCGCGATGCCGAAAAATGCCGAAGAGGAAACTGCTCTCCGAAATCAGATCCAGCAGGACGCAGATCGTGTCCTCCTTCGTTTCCCGCAGACCCGCGAAGAACTTTTTGCGTACGACGGCATCGTGGCGGTCGATCCGGATTGGAGCATCCTGACGCCTGCGCAGACGGAGTGGGTCGAAGAATGGACTTCCCGGCACGGCGGCGGGATCGTCTTCATCGCGGGGCCGGTTTTCATGGGAAGAGTCGGCGGCTGGATGGACGATCCGGAACTGGAAAAGATCCGGACGCTTTGCCCCGTAGAATTTTTTGACCGGACTTCCTCCATGCGCCAAAACACATTCACGGCAGACGAGATCTGGCCGCTGGACTGGAGTCGGGCCGGACGTGAAGCCGCGTATCTCCAGCTGGATGAGCAGTCCGCAACAAGCGAACGGATCTGGGCGGAATTTCCCGGAGTTTACGGGCACTTCCCGACAAAAAAACTGCGTCCCGGCGCGACGGCATTGGCGTCATTCTCCAACCCGCAGGCCCGTTTTGGAGACGCAGCACCCATTCTTCTGGCGACTCAATTCTACGGAGCGGGACGGACGTTCTACGTCGGAACCGGGGAATTTTGGCGGCTCCGTGCGCTGGATCCGGAATACTTCACGCGATTTTATGCGCAGATCATCCACTACGTAACGCAGGGACGGACGCTTCAGCAGTCACGGCGTGGGCGTCTCATGCTTGAGCAGACGCGCTTCTTCCCCGGAATGCCGATCGAGATCCGCGCACAGCTTTTCGATCCGGCACTTCAGCCTCTTGAGGCGGTCAGCGTTCCGGAAGTCTCGGCTGAGATCTTTCTCCCCAACGGGAGGATCCAGGCACTCACGCTGCGTGCCGACAATGCGATGCCGGGGCTTTACGCTGGAAGATTCACGGTCCTGACCGAGGGAAGATTCCGCGTGGAGCTTCCGATCCCGGATTCGTCGGAGCGTCTCGTTCAGCGTGCGGAAATCATCCTCTCCGATCTGGAGCGGAGCGTGCCGCTGCGGGATCAGCGATTCCTGAACGTTTTGGCGCAGGAGACGGGCGGAATGGCTTTTGAAAGTCCTGACGAACCGGAATTCCTTACGTTCCCCGAGACGGTACGCGACCGGACGCGAACGCTGGTGGAATTCGATTCCGCCTCGCCGGTGATTCCGCCGGAGATCCTCCTTTACGTCCTGGTTGCCCTTCTTTCGCTGGAATGGCTCATCCGCCGTCTTTTGAAGCTGGCGTAAACCCGTTCGCAAGCACCGCGGCCGATTCCGCAAACATCGAATGGTTGCGGGACCGGCCGTTTTCTTTTGCATCCAGTTTCAGATCTCGTCTACTCACACTCGACTTTAACCATTTGCCTTTTTGCGAAATCTTCAGCGGCAGAGCCTTTCGGCGTGCGGATCACCGCGTTAGGGGATTCAAAGAAAATGAGTCCGCCAAATTCCGTTACGCTGGCCGGAATGTAGACGGAGGTGAGTTTTCCGCAGCCGGAAAAAGCGAATCGTTCAATCTTCACGACACTCGCGGGCAACGTAATGCTCTGAATGCCGCAGCCGGCAAACGCGCCGTCTCCGATCTCGGTCATGGTATCCGAAAAATCGATCTTTTCAAGAGCTGAGCATCCGTAAAACATGGAACCTTCAATACGGCGAGAACCTTTGGAAAACGTCACGGAATGAAGTTTCGGACAGCGCGCAAAAACACTCTCTCCCATTTTCTGTACCGCACCAGGGATCCAAACGGAATTCAGTTCCTCATTAAACGAAAAAGCCGAACGTCCGATTTCCGTCACGTTTTCTGGAATCGTCAGTTCCCTAAATTTTGCGCAGCCGCAGAATGCGTACTCTTCAATACGCGAAACGCCCTTGAAAACGTCCGGATCCAGCTCTTTCCCACCCGGAAATTGAAGGATCGTTTGGCCGTCTTTTGAAAAAAGAACACCGTCGATACTTTTGAAATCCCGTTCCCCATCCGCGGCCAGAATTTCTTTCAAACCGGAGCATCGGGAAAACGCACCGTTCCCCAACTCACGGACCTTTTCCGGAATGGTAACGGTTTCCAGACTGGCGCATCCGTTGAACGCCTGCTCGCCGATATGCGTGATGTTTTCTGAAAATTCCACACTTTTCAGGCCGCTGCATCCAGCAAACGCACGTTTTCCGATGTGCGTTACGCTTGCGGGAATATGGAGTTTTACGATCTGTGTCCGATACTCAAACGCCTTCTCCCCAATGTGCGTCACGCCGTCAGGGATCCGTATGATCCCACTCCGTTTTCCCATTTTCACGAGCGTGACCGTACTGCCGTCTCGGACGATCTGGTTCTCGTCGACCAATTCCTCGAGCGATTGCGTTTCGCCATCTTCATTGATATTCAAAGGGCGAAATGGAATTCCGTCTCGTTTCGCGGCTTCCTCTGCGGCCGTGCCCGGAAGCGCGTAGATCGTCAGTTTGGGGCAGGCTTCAAAAGCTCCGTTGCCGATCTCGGTCACGCTGGCAGGAATTTGCAAAGACTCCAGATACGTACACCACTGAAACGCACCGTCGCAGATCATTTCCGTTCCCTCCGGGATATGGTATCGGGTAAGTCCGTTGGGGTTCCGGATCAGGCTCTTTTCATCCGCGGAAAAAAGCGTTCCATAAATGTCCTTAACGATAGGATTTCCTTCTTCAACTTTGATCAAATAGAGAGAATGGCATTCACTGAAAGGAGTTTTGCCGATCTTCTTCACATTTTTGGGGATCGTGACCTTTTTCAACTTCCGGCACGCCCGAAAGGCCTCGTCGCCGATTTCTTCCAGTGATTTTGGAAGCGTCACGGACTCCATCGCATCACACTTCAAAAATGCGAAATGATGGATCTTCTTCACGCCTTCAGGCACCGTAAAGCTTTTGATCTTCAGATGGGCAGGCGTATCTCTAAAAGCTCTGCGCTCGGCAATGGCCCTGTTCCCGCAGGCGCAAACCGCGATAGGATCGAGCGGAGATACCCGGAGCAGGATCTCTCTGTCGCCGGAAAACCATACATGCTTTGCGTCACAAAAAGGACGTTTTCCGGTCAAAAAAAGGAGGCCCTCTCTTTCCGCGGCCTGCTGTGCCTCGCTTCCCTCTTTTCCGTAGATTACCACATGAAGGCATTCTGAAAAGAGATTTTCTTCCATTCCCGTGACTTCTGGAGCAATTTCGGCCAGAACCAGATTTTCGCAATTTTTGAATGCCTCCGAGCCAACATACTGGAGGCTGGACGGAAGAACGATCGACTCGATGTTCAGGCAATTGGCGAAAGCTTCAGATCCCAGAGAGACCAGTCCTTCCGGCAGCGTTACTTTTTCCAGAAGGGAACAATTGGCGAAAGCACTCGTACCGATTTTTTTCAAACTGGCTGGGAATTCGATCTTCATTAATTTCTGGCAGATATGGAATGCTTCATCGCCGATCTCCTCCAAGCCTTCCGGAAGTTCGACCTTTTCCAATCTTCGAAGATACATGAAAGATTCTTTCCCGATGGATCTTAAATTGGACGGCGACGCGAATCGAACGTAACGGAGACTTACGCAGCCATGAAAGACCCGCTCGCCAAAAGACTCAAGCTCTGCCGGAAATTCAACCGTTTCCAACTTTTGGCATCCAGAAAAAACTTCATTGCCGATCTGCGTTCCTCCGGAACCAAACGTAATGGAACGGAGTTCGCGGCAGTCCCGAAACGCGCGGTCGCCAATTCGCATGGGGGAATCGGAGAATGTGACGGATTCGAGAGAGCTGCACGACGCAAACGCCTCGTCGCCGAGTTCTTCCACATTCGGAGGCAGTACAAGATTCCGAAAATCGCAGCCGCCAAACGCACATTTTCCTATCTTCCGCACTTTCGATGGAATGGAGACAGAAAGGAATTGGCATCCTTGAAACGCGCGGTCACCAATGTGCGTCAAGGAGTCGGGAAGATTCACAAAACTCAAATCCTGGCAGCCTGAAAACGCCCCCTCCTCAATGTGCGTCACGGTATCCGGAAGCTCGACCGAGCAAAGCTCCCAGCACTCCGCAAACGCGTCCTTTCCAATGTGCGTCACCCCCTCCGGCACGACGTAATTTCCGCTGAGATCGTACGGAGCATTCAGGAGAGTTTTCCCGTCATCAGAAAATTTCACTCCCTGTGTTTCCTGCGCAAACGCCGAGGCGGAGAAAAACACAAGCGGAAAAGCGAGGGAAAAGATACTCGCCGCAAGAGACAGAAAAAAGGAAGCCGGCAAAGAACGCGAAACGTGAATTTTACGGCAACACATAAAGGAACCTTTCAATTTAGGGGTTTCTTGGGAGGGACAGACCGCTCGCATGGCGTGCAGGGCCAAATGCTCCTCTCATTCTACCTCATGGAGGCGGGTGCGTCAAGGAGACTGTCCCGAAATCCGGATGAAAAGCGTTAAATTTCCTGAAAATTTCAAAAAACTTCCGGAAAGCTCAAAAAACAGAAAAAACTCAAAAATTTTCCCCGAAAAAAAGCCCACAGTGCCCCACCCGCCTTGAATTTTTTTACAGAGAGGATAAAATTGACGGAAACGGTTCCTTTGCGGACTCGGGAAGTCTGCCAAAAATCAGACTTTTCCAGCCGATCCATTTCATAAATCCACAATCCCACCCATAAATAGAAAGGTTGCCCATGAATCGATCCCGCCATTCCAAATACCTCGCGGCCCTGCTTCTTGCCGGAGTTCCAGCTGCCGCGCTTTCCATTTCTCCCGCGGCTCTTTCTGCCGCAGATGCAGCACCTGCCGCAATTCAGAAAAATGCCGGACAGGAGCTCGTCTTCTTCACCCCCGCGATGATTCCTCAAACTGACCTGAACGCGACGGATGCGTCGGTCTCTGTGGACGGTGCGTATGCGGAATTTGACGCTCACGGCCGCGGATACGACTGGCCCGGTCCGGTCTGGCGCGGTGAGTGGGATCTGGAGGGAAAGACGCAGATCCTCGTGGACATCGAGAATCTGGAAGACCATCCCATGACCTACCATGTGCGCATCGATGACGCGGCGGCACGGCAGAATAATGCGAACTGGTTCACTTCCAGTTTCCAGGTAGAAGCCAAAACGCGCAAGACCTGCGAGATCTCCCTCCCGGCTGCGTTCCCGGAACAGCTTCGCGGAAAAGTCTTCGGGATGCGCGGACTCCCCGGCGGTGCGAGAACGTCGGGAGCGTCGCTCGACTGGCAGAACGTTCTTTCGCTCTTCATTTTCATTGGGAAAGAAGCCCGGCCCGCGAAATTCCGGATCTACTCCGTACGCGCAGAAGAAACCGTCCGCAAAAACATGACGGCGGACTGGATGAAGATGACGCCGGAGGAATTCTTTCCTATGATCGACCGTTACGGACAGTTCAAGTATGAGGACTGGCCCGGAAAGATCCACTCAGATGCCGAATTTGCGGAACGGATCGAGGCGGAAAAGGCGGACCTCGCGGCAAATCCGCGTCCAGGAAACTGGGACAAATACGGCGGCTGGCTCGACGGCCCGAAACTCAAAGCGACCGGGCATTTCCGTGTCGAAAAAGTAGACGGGAACTGGTGGTTCGTCACTCCCGACGGCCATCTTTTCTGGTCGCACGGAACGGATTGCGTCGGAATGTCGAACGGAAACGGACCGATCTCGGACCGCGAACACTATTTTGAGGAGCTCCCCAAAGAATCGCCGTTCTACGGCAAAGGGTGGACGCACATTGGATACTATGGCGGCAAGGGAGAATTCCGTACGTTCAACTGGACGCAGGCGAATCTCCTACGCAAGTACGGCCCCGATTTCGCGGCGAAGCACAATGAATCAGCACATGCTCGTCTCGCGAGCTGGGGAATGAACACGATCGGGAACTGGTCGAGCGGCGAGATCTTCAAGATGCAGAAAACACCGTACGTCGTGACGCTTTACGCCGGAGGCCGTCCGATCGAAGGTTCCGAAGGATACTGGGGCAAGTTCCCGGATCCGTTCACCCAGGAATTCCGCACGTCGATCCGGAATTCCGTAAAATCGAATCAGGAAGCGCTCAACAGTCCGTACTGCATCGGCGCGTTCGTGAATAATGAACTTTCCTGGGGCAGTCAGTACTCCCTGGCGCAGGCCGCACTGGGTTCTCCTGCCGACCAGCCGGCAAAACTGGAGTTCGTAAAATTTCTTCAGCAAAAGTACGGCACCATCGAAAAACTCAATCAGGTCTGGAAAACAGGATACGCGGATTGGAACGCGGTCATCCAGTCCACTGCGGTTCCGAAAGATCCCGCCATGAATCCCGATTTGGACGCTTTCTATGCCGTCATCGCGGAGAAATACTTCGCGGTCATTCACGAAGAACTCCGTGCCGGGGCGCCGGAAACACTTGATCTTGGCTGCCGTTTTGCGTGGACCTGCGATACGGCCGCGTACGCAATGGCGAAATACGTGGACGTCATGAGCTACAATCGGTACGAGGAAAATCTGAAACGCTTCCATCTTCCCGAAGGGATCGATAAACCGTGCATCATCGGCGAGTTTCATTTCGGAGCACTGGACCGCGGCGTCTTCCACACTGGACTGCGAGGTGCGAAAGACCAGAACGAGCGTGCAGAAAAATACTATGCATACGTCCGTTCCGCACTCGAAAATCCCGCGATCGTCGGTACTCACTGGTTCCAGTACGGCGCACAGGCTACGACGGGACGCTTTGACGGCGAAAACTACCAGATCGGACTGGTCGACCTTACCGACACTCCGTATCCGGAGATCATCGCCAAAGTTCGCGAGATCGGACGCACCATGTACCGCATCCGCTCTGAAAACGTAAAAAAATAGTTCCGCCTCGATTGGGAACGCACGAAAATGCATGATTTGGCACACATCCGATTCCAGCTCCGCCCGTTTCCGTATGTTTCCGTGCGTTCCCGTTCCATTCGTTTCCTCATTTCCCATCCCAATTTCACGAAAGGCCCCCAAAATATGAAAAAAACCATTTCCAGTTTCATGCTGGCGTGTATTGTCTCGGCAGGTTCTGTATTTCCGGGCTTTCAGGCATTCGCGCAGACTCCCCAAACGGCAGTCCCGGTATCGGCATCCGCTGCGAAAATCCCGGAGCTCCCGCTGAATCAGCAGATCGCCCGTCCCGCCAAAAAATGGATCGCGGAAGGCGTCATGTACCAGATCAATCCGCGAGCCTTCACGCCGGAAGGGACTCTGAAAGCCGCGGAAGGAAAACTTCAGCACATTGCGGATCTCGGCGTCACGATCGTCTACCTCTGCCCAGTTTTTGTCGCAGACGACGACATGAACCGCGAATTCTGGAGTCCGCGACAGAAAAAGTCCGGCATGGAAAATCCGCGGAATCCCTACCGGATGAAAGACTTCTACCATGTGGATCCCGAATATGGAACCAACGCAGACCTGAAATCGTTCATCGACACCGCGCACTCGCTCGGCCTGCGCGTCATGCTCGATATGGTCTACGTTCACTGCGGACCGACGGCCGTTTTGATTGAAAAAGATCCCGATTTCGTGAAACGCGACAAAAACGGGAAAATCATCACCGAGGCCTGGAAGTACCCGGCCCTGAACTTTAATTCTCAGAAACTGCGCGAGTACCTCTATGCGAACATGGAACAGTGGGTCAGCGAGTACGGCGTCGACGGCTTCCGAATGGACGTCGCAGACCGCATTCCGCTCGATTTCTGGGAAGAAGCCCGCGTTCGGCTCGAAAAAATCGAACCGGAGATCGGTCTTCTCTCCGAAGGAACGCGCTGGCGGGATCAGCTAAAAGCGTTCGACCTGAACTACAGTTTCCCGATCTACAGCTACATCCGGCGCGTCTACGATGAAGGTCTCTCTGCAAAAGAGATCCGGGGAGTGAAAGAACGTTTTCGGAATCAGCGTCCGATCGGCGGTGACCGCGTGATCCACTACATCGATAATCACGACATCTCGAACGACGATTACCAAAACCGTGTCGAAAAACGCTGGACCGAAAAAGGCGTGAATGCCATGCTCGCCATGATGTTCACGCTTGACGGGACCCCGATGCTCTACTGTGGACAGGAGATCTGCGATAAAAACCGCCACTCGATCTTCGGTTCCAAATTTGGCTGCAAAATCGACTGGGAAAACGCGGATTCCGACGAAGCGAAACGCCGAACAGCTCTGATCCGCCAACTCGCCGCGGAACGAAAAGCACGTCCGGAACTCACTGCCGGAAAACTGGTCTGGCTCGATAATTCCGTGGAAAAGGACGTCCTGACGTACCTGCGCGTTCTGGGTGAAAAACAGACGCTCGTCGCCGTGAACGTTCGCGGAAAAGCCGTTTCCGGCAGCGTGACGCTCCCAGACGGAACGCAAAAGCATCTTGAACTTGACGCCTGGGGATTCCTCATCGAGTAAAAGCCCGTACGCCCTGAAGATCTGAAAAATGGCACACCAATAAAAAATGTGCCCCCAAATCACCCAGGTTTTTCTTTCCAGGGAATCCCTGGGTGCTTTTTTTATTTGAAAGTCTGCACAGTCTTTGGAAACAGAACGCTCCCCCCCTTGAAAAGATTTCGATTTCCGGTAAAATGAGTGGAAAATTTTTCTGTTTTTCAATCAATTTACGTTAATTTGGTGCCAAAATGTCAGAAACTTTCGAACTTCCGAAGCAGTACGATTTCCACTCCGCATGGGAAAAATGGTATCCCTGGTGGGAGGAAAACGGACTTTTCCACAGCACGCCGAATCCGGATAAAAAGCCGTTCACCATCGTGATTCCGCCGCCGAACGTCACGGGCGCGCTGCACATGGGACACGCGCTGAATAATACGCTGCAGGACATCCAGATCCGCATGAAGCGAATGCAGGGCTTCGAGGCTCTCTGGGTTCCCGGTACGGACCACGCAGGGATCGCGACGCAGGCGATGGTGGAAAAAAAACTCCGTGAGGAAGAAGGACTGACCAGAAACGACATCGGACGCGATGCGATGGTCAAGCGTATCTGGGATTGGAAAGACTCTTTCGAGAAGCGCATCATCGGCCAGCTGAAGAAACTGTCCGTCAGCTGCGATTGGGACCGTCTGCGTTTCACGCTCGACCCGGTCTGTGCGCGTGCAGTCCGAAACACATTCTTCACGTTCTTTGAAAAAGGCCTGATCTACCGCGGCAAGAAACTCGTGAACTGGGACACTGCGCTTCAGACGGCCGTGAGCGACGACGAGATCAACAATGAAACACACGACGGCCATTTCTGGTACCTGAAGTACCCGGTCATCGACCCGCAGGAAGGCGATCTGGAGTACGTGACGGTCGCGACGACCCGTCCGGAAACGATGCTCGGCGATACGTGCGTCGCGTGCCATCCGGAACCGCGCAAGCAGCTCGACCTGCTCGAAAATGCGATCCGCGAAGAACTTGCCGCCGCGGAAGCTGCGGGACGGGACGCGGAAAAAGCGGAACTGGAAGCGAAACTCGAAACGCTCCTGAAACGCCGTGAAACGCATCTTGAGCTGCTCGAAAAGCTCGCGGAAATGGCGAAAGCCGGCAAAAAACTCATGCTGCCGTTGGCGAACCGCGAGATCCCGCTCGTGACGGACATCTGGGCAAAACCGGAAATGGGGACCGGCTGCGTGAAGATCACGCCGGCACACGACCCGAACGACTTTGAAGTCGGGAAACGCGCCATGGTGCCGTTCATCAGCATCATGAAGAAAGACGGCTCGCTGACCGCCGAAGCGAGCGTTTATGCCTGGGACGGAAGAAAATTCGCCAACGTGACTGCCGAAGAACCAGCACTGAGCCGCACGGTACCAGAAAAATACGTCGGCATGAAGATGCTCGAAGCACGTGAAGTGATCGTCGCGGACCTGGAAGCCGCCGGCATCCTCCTCAAAGTGGAAGATCATCAGCACGAAGTCCCGGTCAGTGACCGCTCCAAAACGGTCATTGAGCCGTTCCTGAACGACCAGTGGTTCGTCCGCATGGCCGATCTGGCTCAGAGCGCGATGGATGCCGTGACTGACGGTCGTGTGCAAATCTTCCCGGAACGCTACGCCAAAACGTACCTCGACTGGCTCTCCGAGAAACGCGACTGGCCGATCGGACGTCAGCTCTGGTGGGGGCACCGGATCCCGATCTGGTACGTGCGCGCCGCGGACGGTTCCGAAAAAATGCCGACCGAAGACGAACTGAAAACCGCGTTTGCCGACCGTTCCGACGTAAAGTGGGCGTGGGATGAAGAAGGAAAAGAGTGGTGGATCTGCCTGCAGGACGGCGAGCTGGCGAAAGACGCGCTCCCCGGCTGGGAACTGGTCCAGGATGACGACGTGCTCGACACGTGGTTCAGCTCCGCACTTTGGCCCCACTCGACACTTGGCTGGCCGGAACAGACGGAAGAGCTCAAGTACTACTATCCGACGAGCGTTCTGATCACGAGCCGCGACATCATTACGCTCTGGGTCGCCCGCATGGTCCTGACGGGCCTGCAGAACTGCGGAGAGATCCCGTTCCCGCACGTCTACATTCACCCGAAGATCCTCGACAAGTACGGCGAAACGATGTCCAAATCCAAAGGAAACGGCATCGACCCGCTCGACGTCATCGAGAAGTACGGCGCGGATGCGCTGCGTCTGGGCGTAGCGTGGCTCGCGACCGATTCTCAGGACGTCCGTCTTCCCGTCGATTTCGAGTGCCCGCACTGTGGTGAAAGCGTCGAGCAGACGAAGGAAAACCGAATTCGCCCGCGCGTAAAGTGCCCGAAATGCAAGGAATTCTTCTCGACCCAGTGGGCGAAGAAAGAGGAAGACCTGGCTCTGAAACGCGGCACGGTCATCTCCGAGCGTTTCGAGATGGGACGCAATTTCTGCAATAAACTGTGGAATGCTTCCCGTTTCGCCATGATGTACCTGATGGAAGACCTTGAAGAAGTTTCCCGTCCGGACTACACGCTGGAACCTATTTCCGACGATGAACTTTTCATGGAGGACAAATGGATCCTGAGCCGTCTCTGCACGATGGCGAAAATGTTCACGGAAGGGATCGAAAAATACGATTACGCCGCCTGTGTCCGTACACTGTATGATTTCACGTGGGATGAGTTCTGCAGCAACTACATCGAGATCGCGAAATATCGTCTTCAGACGCCGGAACTCAAACCGGTCGCCAAGCGAGTCGTCGCGTTCGTTCTGGATGCGCTGCTGAAGCTCTGGCATCCGGTCATTCCGCTCATTACGGAAGAGGTCTGGCAGCTGATGGCGAAGGTCGCGCCCAAACGCGGTCTGACGGCGGAAGACCTTGCCCGCGAACAGCCGGAAAGCATCATGAACGCTCCGTGGTTCGTCGATACGGCAAACCGGATCGATCCGACGATCGAAGCGCAGTTCGTCGTTTTCCAGGATGTCCTGAAAGCGGTGCGTGAGATCCGTGCGCGTCAGAACGTACCGGTCAAACAGGAAGTCAAATTTGCGGTGAAGTGCCCGGCAGAGATCGCCGCACTGATCCTGCCGATGAAACCGTACTTCACGTCCATGGCACAGGCAGTCCTGACGGAATGCGGTCCGGACGCAAAAATGCCGGAACTCTCATCCAACGCAACGGGTGCGAACTGGGAACTCGGCGTAGACCTTGAAGGCCTGATCGATGTGGAAGCGGAACTGAAAAAGAACCGCACACAGCGCGAGAAACTGCTCGGATTCATTGCGGGCAAGGAAAAGAAGCTCTCGAACGAAGCTTTCACGGCCAAAGCCCCGGCGAAGGTCGTCGATGCAGAGCGTGCGTCTCTGGCGGATCTGAAAGCTCAGCTTGCCGCCGTTGAAGAAGCGATCGCGCGTCTGGAACGTTGATCAAAAGTATTTGAAGACAGGAAAAGAGAAGGCTCCGTGCCTTCTCTTTTTTTATTTGGTGTCTTTTTACCGAATCCCGCAGCCCAACGATGCGTTTCCCGGTGTACTCGTTTTTCGACGCACCAGGTTCTTCAGGAATTCCAGCATTTCACTCTATTTTTTCCGATCCAGGAACGGATAGCGAGAAGTTCTCAATTTGACGAAAAATCCGATCAGAGAAAATCTAACGACAAAAATTTGCGGAAAACCACATTTACCCAAGTTCCGAAATACCATGTATTGTACCCAGTAAAAACATTTCACCAAAATACAGAAAACACTTGACATTTAAAATTAGTGCGAGTATACTTTCGGCAGATTTGCACTTCTGGGCGGTCTTTAAGGGCCGTTTGAAAGGAAACAGGGTAAGCCTATCGCATAGAAAAAATCAGACAGACAAAATTTTCCACCTGATTTCGAGGACTTCATTCCGAGCGTCAAAGCGCAGCAGACAGGACGTCAGCATTAAGCCGCGGGGACAGAAGAAAAGGACGCGAAAAGTTTGGGGACTTCTTTTTTCAGCCCATCATGGAGGAAGGGCGGAGATGGAAGGGGGGCGAAATCGGGAACCGCTTTTGTGCGGGCTTGCACGCGTTTATTCAGGAGGAAGTTAAATGCAATTCGGAAAAAAACCGGTCATCGGGATCAATGCAGATTTCTTGGAAGCCAAGGGGGATAAAGAAGCTTTCAGTTACGTCTGGGCCGGTTACTATGAGTCGATTTTGCGTGCCGGAGGCATTCCGGTCATTCTCCCGCCGATGCAGAACGAAGAAGATCTGCGTCAGATTCTGAAAAAGCTGGACGGTATCGTCATGATCGGGGGCGGCGATCTGGATTCCCGCCGTGACGGTTACGTCCTTCATTCTACAGTCCGTCCGATGCCGGTCCGCCGTGAAGATTTCGACCGGATGCTCATGCGCGTCATTGCGGAACAGAAGATCCCGCTTCTTGCCATTGGGGCTGGAATGCAGCTTCTGAACGTGACCATGGGCGGTTCCCTGTTTTTCCATATTCCGATCGACCTTCCGAAGGCGATGCCTCACTTCGACCGCCACACGCCGGTCCACCGCCACACGCTGAATGTTGTGCCCGGCTCGCTGATGGAAAAAATTTACGGCGATTCCGAGATCCGCGTCTGCTCCCGCCACCACATGGCCGTGAATGAAGTAGCTCCGGGATTTATCGTCTCCGCGACCTCTCCGGACGGCGTCATCGAAGCGATCGAATCCGAAATCGACGACTGGTTCGCCATCGGCACACAGTTCCACCCGGAAAGTGCCTGCGCAACAGCTCTTGATCTGCGGATCTTTGAAGAATTCATTGAAGCCATCGGCGGTACGCCGGTCGTCTTCTCGCTCGTGGGCTGATCTGCAAGTCCCACACCATCAAGAAATTTCCAGGCAGCGTGTTTTCCAATACGCTGCCTTTTTCGTGCATGATTTTCCCAAGCGACACATAAGCCAACGGGAAATCCAAACGGCTGGAAATGTTCCCGGCGATATTCCCCGTCCGGCATCTTTTTCAGACGGAGTCTTCTCATCCTAAAAGAACCACCAGCGATTTTTTGTTTCTTTCTCCGGAAGAAGCCGACTCTGAATGGTGATCCCGACCCAGACGACATTTCCCGTTCTGGAATCAAAAAGTGCATACGCAGTCAGTTCACGTTTCATTTGAGGGGAGGACGGAAGCGGATCAAGCCGGGCACAGCGCAAAAAAAGGGTCTTTCGAGAATCGTGCCGAACAGTTTCCCAACGTGTCTGCGCCGGTTTGGGAAGCGTCACGTAGCGAAAATTTTCCATTTCCTCCCGCGACCAGCGCGAGATCTCCCGCACCGCATCAGGAGTCACCGCACGCTGGATGAGCGAGAAATTTTTATCCCAGGACTCTTGAAATACCGACTCCTCACGGCGATTCAATTCAACCTGCGCCCTCCATTTCTCACCGATCCGGATCTCGTCCATCTCCGGGATGAACTCGATCCGAAGCGCCTTGGAGGAGAGCGGATCTCCCAGGATCCCATCCTCTCCCCAGATAGTCCCCATGAGCACGAGAAGCCCGCACCAAAATCCAACGAGAGAAAGTACTTTTGCATACCAATGGATCTTCGCCATTCCTCTTCACTCCTGTCTGCGGCCAAAAAAATCAAAGACGTTTTATTTTGGAAGAAAGGCAAGCTCTCCGAGCAGCAAAACATACACGGAAGAGACGGTTTCATCCTGACGGAATGCGAATGTCGCGCTTCTACGCAAATGCCAGGATTCCGGCTGTACAGCATCACAAAAAAACGCAGCAGATACTCCGGCCCCATACTCAAGATACGAAAAAAGCCGTCATTTCGACGGCTTTTGAGAGGTTTTCGAAACAGCTACTTCAAAACATCACCGGGCTGGATCGCATTTCCGCAAAGGAAATCGAAAACCGACTGCGGTTTCTTGCCGGCGGGCTGAAGCTGACGGATGCCGAGGACTCCGTTTCCAGTCGCGACTGCAAGTACATCTCCCACTTCCAAAACGGTACCGGGCACCGTTCCCTCCGGGACTTCCATGGAAAGGATCTCCGGAACCGGAAGGAGGATCAGACGCATGGGCGGTTTCTTTTCCGATTTCTGCCACGTGGTGAAGGTACGGGGCCAGGGTTCAAAAGCACGAACACGATTCCGGATCTCCGCAGCAGAAAGCGTCCAGTCGATCTGCGCCATATGTTTCCGGATCTTCGGTGCACCGCAAGACAGAGAGGCATCCTGCACGACAGCTGCTGCAAGATGTTCCGGATCGATCTCCAGCGCATCGATCGCCTGAAGCACTTCCGGTGCCCCAAGCTCCGCGAGACGTACTTCCAGAACGTCCGCCGTTTCATTTTCCTCAACGGGAGTCCGCACGATGGAAAGCATCGGTCCGGCATCGACTTCCGGCGTAATGTGAATGACCGTTGCGCCGGCTTCCGCATCCCCATTAAGAAGCGTCCACTGCACAGGAGCCGAGCCGCGGTATTTGGGAAGGATGGAACCGTGAAGATTGATCCCGCCAAGCCGAGCGGCCTGGATCCCTTCCGGCGAAAGGATCTGTCCATAGTCGCAGATGAAGAAAATGTCAGCGTTCAATTCCCGGAGTGCCGCGACAGCCTCAGGATCCTTGATCCGAGGAAAACGCAGAATCGGCGTACCATGTGCCTCCGCAAGCTGAACGATCTCAGGTTCAGGAAGAGGTTCACGGCGCGTTTTATTCTCCGTTTTCGGCTGCGTGACGAGCGCAGCGATCTCATGCCGGCTCTCGTAAAGCCGCTTCACAGTCGGGACTCCAAAACTGCCGGTCTCCATGATGACGATGCGCATGAAAATCCTCCTTTTTCTCAAACACTGAAACAAAATCTCTGCGTTTTATCCGATGATGGGAACCGGATGATCCAGTCTTGGATCTGACGGACTGTGGTCAAACCGGCTCTATGCCTCAAGCAGAACGCAGAGAAACGAAAAATTACTCTTCGGTGATGAAAACTTCTTCCATTTTGTCGCCCTGGCGAATAGCGTCAACGACATCCTGCCCTTCAAGGACTTTTCCAAAAACGGAATGCTTGCCGTCCAGCCACGGAGTCGCGACGTGCGTGATGAAGAACTGCGAGCCGTTCGTATTCGGACCGGCATTGGCCATGGAGACGATGCCCGGACCATCATGGCGCAGATCTTTGTGGAACTCATCCTTGAATTTGTATCCAGGTCCGCCGCAGCCGGTACCGGTGGGGTCGCCAGTCTGGATCATGAAGTCAGCAATAACGCGGTGAAAAACGATCCCGTCATAGAATTTTTTGTTAGCGAGATCAATGAAGTTCTGCGTCGTGACCGGAACTTCATCCGTAAAAAGCTGGAAACGGATCAGACCGCGGTTCGTGCGAATATTGGCGACTTTCATGGAATTGACTCCTTTTTCTGAGTGGAAAAAACGATTGAGGAACGCCTGGAAAACGTTCGAAAATACACAATACGGTCCATTATACTCAAAAATATTTTTTTGTCAATAGCAGGACGCGCCGGCAAAAATCGCCGCCCGGCCTGGAATTTCTGTATTTTTTGGGGAGATTTGAGGACCCAAAGTCCGGATTCCGTTTCGGGTTGAAAATCCGGACACTTTTCCATCCCGGATCCACGCCGTCCATTTTCCACCAGGAAGCGCAAATCGGGAAGAATTTCGGATTTTTTCGCTCTGGATCTCGGGAAGGTCTTGACTTTTTGGGGATTTTGAGTTAAATTAATGAAAAATCAACCTTCCATTAAATCACGGGGAAAGTGCCTTCAGCTGCGGAATTCGCCCTCGATGTGGAATTGGCCATATCCGCGGAACTGCCTGTCGACGCAAAAAAATCCCCCCCAGCCATTCACGGAATGAAATCAAGATGAAAATCGAAAACCTGGAAGCGTACTGCTTCGACGTCGCCCAGCGCGCCAAACTGGCGTCTGCCGAACTCGCCAGCGTCACGGGAAAACAGAAAAACGACTGGCTCAATCTCAGTGCCGGGATCTTGCGTGAGCGGATGTCCGAGATCCTCGCCGCAAACGAAAAGGATCTGGACGCAGCCCCCGGCTACGGCCTGACTCCCGCAGAAATCGACCGGCTGAAACTGGATCCGCAGCGGGTGGAGGACATTGCGCAGGCACTGGAGTACGTCGCGAAACTTCCGGATCCGGTCGGCGAAGTCATTTCGTCTCAGGTTCGCCCCAACGGTCTCGACGTGCAGAAAGTCCGCGTTCCGCTTGGAGTCGTCTTCTTCATCTACGAATCGCGTCCGAACGTGACGGCGGATGCGGCGGCACTCTGCGTCAAGAGCAGCAATGCGGTCATTCTTCGCGGCGGGAAAGAGGCGATCCACTCCAGCATGAAGATCGCGGAACTTCTCTCGGAAACGGCCGAAAAAGCCGGAATTCCGCGTGACGCTGTTCAGCTCGTCGCCACGACGGATCACGATGCCGTAGGCCATTTCCTTAAAATGAACCAGTTCATTGACGTGACCATTCCGCGCGGCGGCGAAGGTCTGATCCGCAGAGTCACGAACGAAGCGACGATGCCGGTCATCAAGCATTTTGCCGGCAACTGCCACGTTTACGTCGACGCAGACGCACAGGAAACGAAGACGCTCGACATCGTCCTCAACTCAAAATGCCAGCGCATGGGCGTCTGCAATGCGGCAGAATCTCTCGTCGTGCATCAGGCAGTCGTCGGGACGCTCCTTCCGAAGATCGCAGAGGCACTGAAAGAACGCGGTGTCGAGATCCGCGGCGACGAACAGACCTGTGCGGCCATTCCGTTCGCGGTCCCGGCATCCGACGCAGATTTCTATACGGAATACCATGGTCCGATCATTTCGTGCAAGGTCGTCGGCTCTCTTGACGAAGCGATCCGCCACATCAACCAGTGCTCCTCCGGGCACACCGAAGCCATCTGCACGAATGACTTGGCCGCTGCCCGTGAATTTGCGCTCAGAATCGACAGTTCGGCCGTCATGATCAACGCATCGACCCGATTCAACGACGGAGGAGAGTTTGGTCTCGGTGCCGAAATCGGCATCAGCACTGATAAATTCCACGCCCGCGGTCCATGTGGTCTGCGTGAACTGACGAGCTACAAATACATCGTTTACGGTGACGGCCAGACCCGCGGCTAAACCGACTTTGGGCATCCGGCCGGCATCTTCAGACTGTGCCGGATGCTCTGTTTGGATCCAAAACGGATCCCGATTCCGAAGTTTTTATCGGAAATGAGGAAATTCATGAATTTTGAACCGGAAACCCGCTTTCTTCGTGCCTTCGGAGCCTGGCTTCAGACTCCGCTGACTTCTCTTTTGCGCGAAACGGCCGCAGTACGGTGGGTGGATCAGAAACCGCTTTCCCCAACGCTGATTTCCGGTCCGGCATTCTTTTTTCTTCTTTCAGGCGAAGACATTCCGCCCGGCAGTGCAGTAGGATTCGAATTTGAACCGAAACTTTTCTTTTCGCTTCTCGACTGGCTCCAGGGCGGAGACGGAACCGTCGAAGATGGAGAACTCCTGCCGAATCGGACGCTTACGCCATTGGAGAAACGTCTCGCTTCGCGGTTTCTTGGGATTTTTCAGAAAGCACTTCTCGAAACCGGGAAGATCCTGTCTCCGACAGAATTTCATCCGATCCTGGAACTTTCACGACCGGAATTCCGAGATTTTACGGCCGCCCAATTCCGTTTTGATGCCGGAACATTCGGCGGAACGTTTCGGATTTGGCGTTCCCTGCCTCACCGCCAGCTTGCTCTTGGCCCGGCGGAAGAATCGTTAGATGAACACGATGCCCAAAGCATGGCGGAAGCTCTGGCCGAAACTCCAGTCCAAGTCTCCGTTCAGCTTTCCGGCGCCAAAATCACGCCGCAGGATCTGCTGAAATGGCGAGTCGGAGACCTGATCGAACTCGGCAAACCCGAAGATTTTCCATTCACGGTACTCGTGGAGGGAATGGAAAAGTTTACGGCAGCTCCGGGAAAATTCAAATCGCGCAAAGCCTTCCGGATCCTCTAGGCCGGACGAAAAGCCATTCCGTTTTTCAGGGTCCTCTGATTTTTTCGAAACATCAAAAACGGCATCCCGCATATTTCGCAGGATGCCGTTTTTTTTCAGAACGTTCTCCCTGTCCGTAGAAAAAATCGAACGCACAAAGAGGTTCATTTCTGCCGCGCAGCCGAGTCCGGTTTCTTTAATTCTTCCCGTACTGCCTTTTGTCGATCAAAAGCAGTTCCGGCTCCAAAGCCATGATGGGCTGAATATTCTGCAAACGCAAATGGAAGTCCTCAAAACCGCCTTCCTTCGGCTTCTTAAACTGGATCCTCCAGATCCCGCCCGCCTGCGCATCTTCTTCTGTCGGATAGAAAAATTCCGAAGAGCAGATCGGATCCATTTCCCAGCGTTTTTCCCCATTCGGCGCGTAGATGACGGCCGAGACACGCTCCCCCTCACTTGCGGAAATACAGACGCCAAACTCTTTCGTTCCTTTCGGTACCATGAAGTAAATGTTTCCGACTGCGGACAGAAAATTCACGCTGGAGGCATCGATCGAAACCGGGACGGTCGTTTTTTCCAGATGGAAAGAGTGTGGAGAACCCATGCATTCCAGAACGTAAACTCCCGACTGTTCCACGTTGATCTCGTAGGCGGTGCTTTTCATGAATGGCAGAGGAGCCAGGGGGATCTTCTTTCCGTCTGGGGCCGTCAATGCCATGGGAAAATCTCCCGCCTGATTGCGCCCGACGCGAGTATGGCGGATCGTAAATCCCAAACGTTCTCCCGCGTTTGCGAAGAAAAGAAAGCGCGCATTATGCCGGATCCGCATCATCGGAATTTCTATTTCTTCCCATTCGTCAACCGAATCGGAGAGCGGCGCGAGATCAGATGCTTTAAACGGAAGGACCGGCAGACGCCGAGTGTTCTTGATTGGGTAATTTTCATGGATCCACTCCGGCGAGAAGACGATCTTTTCTGTTCGGCCGGCACGTTCGCAAAGAAGTTCGCCTTCCAGCTCAGCGAGTCCCAAAGACTCACTCGACGTATCGTAGAACGCCAAAAACGGGCGGTCAAATTTTTCATCAACGACGCGCACATTCTGGAATTTCGCGTTTCCGCATGCATTCTGAATGTCCAGATTCGAGTAGATCAAAATGGGAGAATGGGCCGGATCCGGCGCACAGTTTTTGATCTGGACATCCTCAAACGTCAGCTTGACCGAATCGATCGGATTTCCGCGCATGAGGATCCCGCAGTTCCCCTCGTTTTCCGTTTTGAAATTCCGCACGGTCAGCGTTCCCTGGATCGGCTCGATGATCTCCCCTTTTTTCCCCTTTCCTTTTGCCGCCATCCAGAAAATACCGTTTCTCCGATTTCCGCGTGAAACGCAGTCTTCCAGCACGATCGAGACAGCCGGACTGCTTCGATCAAGATTCGGCAGGTAAAATTCGTAGCCGTCGCCGTGGTTTCCTTCACTGACACAGCGGCGCATGACGCAGTTCGTCAGCTCTTCGGTATTGTGGTTCGGCTCAAAATCGATTCCGGCCTGCGGAGCCGTCCCATTCGTGTTGCGCAGCAGCGTGTCTTCGATCAGCAGATCCTTCGCGGAAATGACGCTGATCCCCTGGCGGTGATTTTCATTGCAGTCGACCCGCCGAATGGTCACGTTCTCGTTCGTCACGCCGCGCTCGCAGACGCCCAGATAGATCCCGTCCCCCCCGGTGTACTCGATCGTCAGGTCCTGAATGAGCACGTTTTTCGAACTGAGGATCGACAGACCGTGCCGCCACTCCGCAGCTTGGTACGGTGCTTTCTGATAGTCCGATTTCCACATGCGCAGGACTGCTTTTGCGTTAGGCGACTCCCCGCGAACGATGACATTTTCGCATTTCCTGAAACATAGGAGCGGATCCGATTTTCCAAGATATTCACCTCGTTTGGCCAAAATGACGACGCCGTCCTGAAGTACCAGCTCAAGGTTGCCCGCACCGGAAAGCGGACGCACGATCCACTCAGACGCCTGGCGGTCGATCGTCAGCTTCTTCACGCCGGAATTCAGCGCAGCCTGAAGAAAACGGGTCGAGTCTTCCGCGTCGAATCCCCACCATGAGGCTGCCGCTTCCGTACGCTTTCCGTCCAGAACTTCCTGCACAAGATCTGGTCTCGCCCACTTGACGGCAGAATCGTCTGCCGTTCCCGGTATTGAGGAAACTTTTGAGGTTCCTGCTGAAGCAGGAGTTCCCGCAAACGCAGACTGCATAAAATCTTCCGGATCCGCAGCAGCCAAAGACATCGATCCCAGCAGGACCGCAGCACAGAAAAATCGTTTTCCAAATGAAAGATCCATCATTCAACTCCTTAAAATTCAAAAAAGGCGGGGAAATGAGAGTACCGGCGATCTTCTTCCGGGGATCTGGACTCGTGACCGCCGAACGATCGGCATGGTTTCCCAAAAACCGTTTCTCTCTTCTGTTTTCAATTTTAGCAAAATATCTCTGAAAAGTAAAGGGGGAGGGCTGGCAGAAATGGCAAGACGGCAAAAATCTCAAAAAATCTCAAAAAATCTCAAAAAATCTCAAAAAACCTCAAAAAATCTCAAAAAATTCCAGGAAAGAGCCGGAAAATTTTAATTTTTTTGTGAAAATTCCGCCACCCTCCCTCAAAAAACTTCAGTCCCTCCTTTTTTTAAACTCCGGTATATGGTATGATGAAAGAGATCTGTGCCTGAATTCCGAAAAGCCGGTCTTCCAGAGCGGAAACCTTCCGAAATCATTCCGATCCATTTTATGATCGGAGTCGTGAAGGCTGGATCATTTCCCAACCTTTTTTCAGAAAATCAAAGCAATTGGAAAAGACCATGACTCAAACGAAACTGAATCGACGTCAATTTACGAAACTGACCTTTGCCGCCGGCGCACTCGCTTCCGCACTCCCCGCTCCGGCCCTGCTTGCCGAAACGAACGTGAATGAAAAGATCCACATGGGAGGGATCGGGATCGGATGGCGCGGCGGCGATCATCTGAATGCCTTCAACGGAATGGATGATGTGCGTCTGACGGCATTCGCGGATCCTGACGAAGCCCGTCTTCTTGCTGCGAAAGCCCGGGTCAAGGAGGCCGCAACGTACCGCGATATGCGGAAGATCTTCGATGATCCGTCGATCGATGCCGTTTACGTCGCGACGTGCAATCACTGGCACTGTCTGGCAAGCATCTGGGCGATGCAGGCCGGGAAGCACGTTTACGTCGAAAAGCCGCTTTCTCATTCCCAGTGGGAGGGCGACCAGGTCGTGAAGGCCGCGCGCAAATACAACCGGATCTGCCAGGTCGGGACCCAGCAGAGAAGCGACCCGATGCAGGCCGAGATCAAGAAATTCCTCCACGAGGAAAAGGGACTCGGCGAGATCCTTTCCTGCGCAGTCAACCGCTACGGCATCCGCCGCTCGATCGGAAAACGCGAGACCCCGCTGCCGATCCCGGAAGGCATCGACTACGATCTCTGGCTCGGCCCGGCACAGGATGAGCCGCTTTACCGTGCGCAGTTCCACTACGATTGGCACTGGGACTGGAACACCGGGTCTGGAGAAATGGGGAACTGGGGCGTTCATGTGCTTGACGACGCGATCAACAATGTGCTGCTTGACCGGGTCGCCTACCCGAAAGCGGTCCTCGGCGGCGGTGCGCGCCTCACGTACGACGATGCAGGCGAAACACCGAACGTGCATTTTGTCTGGTTCGACACCGGATCGATCCCGATGGTCATTGGACTCTCCAACATTCCGATGGGTCCCAAATCCAAATCTGCCGGAACGCATACCGGTCCGGGAAGCGGATACTGTGTCTACTGCGAGGGCGGAATGTTCTGGGGCCAACGCGGTTCCGGAAAAGCGATCGACGCAAACGGAAAGGTCATCCGCGAATTCAAGGGCAACATGGGAGGCGGCCATCAGCGCAATTTCATCGACGCAGTCAAGGCGCATGATCCTTCGATCCAGAATGCGGAAGTTGAGCTGGCGAACCAGGTGACGGCATGGTGCAATTTCGCGAACATCGCGTTTCGTGTCGGGAAACCGTACCAGCAGAAGAACGCAGAAGTCCTCTTCGGAAAGACGGCCGGACGTTGGGAAGAGCTTTTGGCAAACACATCTGAACTCCTTGCCGCGAACGATCTTTCGTTTGAAAACTCCGGCATCGTTCTGAGCGGAATGCTGAACTACGACGAAAAGACCGGACGTTTCTCAGGAGAAGGAGCGGACGAAGCCAATGCGCTTCTGAAACGTGAGTACCGCAAAGGCTACGCAGTCCCGGAAACGGTCTGACCTTTTCCGATCCGCGTTTTCATGTCTGAAATTTGACGGGGAGAGGAGGCATGGACCGCCTCTCCTTTTTTTCAAATTTTCAGCACCGCACGTTTTGCCGTTTTTTCCTATTCCAGCCTGTTCAAACCTCAAGGAGTCCCGACCAATGAGATCCTTCCTCATTTTTCTGAGCCTCGCCATGGCTCTCTCTTTTTCTCCCAACTTCCAGACATATCTCCGAGCAGAAGAAACCATCCTCTATTCCTGGGACTTTGAGACGCCCGGAGACCTGGAAGGCTGGCGTTCCGGCGGCGGTCTGGAGGGGCTTTGCGTCAAAGACGGTACACTGCAGGGGACGTACGTCAGCCGTGATCCGATCCTTTTTCTTCCCCCGGTCGATTTCACGACGCGCCCCGGCCTGGTCGTGGAGGTCTGCATGAAAGCAGATCTCCAGACTCAGGGTGAGCTTTACTTCACGAACACGACAGAGGGTCCCTACGGTGGATTTTCCGGTTCCAAAATGACCAAATGGCACATCGCGGAAGGGGACATCTTCCGGAAGGTCCGGATCCATCCCGGGTGGCTTACCGAGGGAAAAATCATCCGTCTGCGTCTGGATCCCGGCTCTGCTCCGCAGGAAATGTGGGGAAAGACCCATTTCGCGATCGATTCCGTAAAGATCATTGACCTGAATTTCGACAGGATCAAGCCTGTTTCCGGTTTCTGGAACTTTACGGAGCCTGAAAACGCAGCAGGATCGGGTTCCGGGCATTCGTTCTGGTCTTCTGCAGGATCGGCCTTCACAAAACCTGGGAAAGGCGGCTGGAAACTGGAATTGCATCCCGAAGATCCGGATGGCGTACGTACCCCCCAGCTTCATTCCGCTCCCATTCGGCTAGAGGATGGTGCCTCAAAATGCTGGTGCACGCTCGAAATGAGTGCAGAATATTCCGGAATGGCCGCGTCACTGACATTTACGGGCGGCGGGCTTTCTGAACCGCTCGAGATCTCATTCCCGCTTACCCCGGATGGAAAAACACGTCTCCACAATCTGCTCATCGCACACCCAAAATTCGACCCATCGGAAGTCTTTCAGGCCGCCATTTCCCTGAACGACCCGCAGACGCGTGCAGTCATCCGATCCATCCGATTCAGCAGCTCACCGCAGGGACCGGCACAACTCCAACTTGGTGAGGGCGGCGGGCTCACGGACGCGATCTGCCGGGCAGGACGCCCAATTCCGTTTGAATTCCGGATCATGAATTCCGGAGGGGAGCCTGCGGAAGACCTGACGATCGCGGACATTCAGCTCCCCGATGGAGTTTCCATCGTCGGGAGAAGCACGAACCATGCGTTCCCGCAATCGAAACTGGAACCGTTTGATTCAACGATCTGTACACTGAAACTTCAGGCGGAGCGGGCCGTCCGCGGAAACGCCGTCGTGCAGATCCGGTACCGAAACGCTCCGGAAGCGCAGACCGTCACGGAAAAATTCACGTTTCCGATCGATTTCCTTCCATCTCTAGACCTTCCGCGTGCAAATTACGTCCCGGAGCCCAAACCGCTCAAAAGCGAGTATGAGATCGGTGCATTCTATTTCCCCGGCTGGGGATCACCGTCCGCTTGGGAACGCATTTTCCCGGTCGCACCGATCCGGAAACCGGTCCTTGGCTGGTATGATGAAGCGGATCCGGAGTGCATCGACTGGCAGATAAAATGGGCGGTCGAGAACGGGATCAGCTACTTCCTCGTTGACTGGTACTGGAACCGCGGAAGTCAGCATCTGGATCACTGGGTGAAGGGATTCCAGAAAGCGCGCTACCGCTCCTTCTTCAAGTGGGCTATGATGTGGGCAAACCACAATGGGGCGGGGAGCCATAGCGAGGAAGATCAGGCCGAGGTGACGAAATTCTGGATCGAGAACTACTTCCGTACGCCGGAATACTACCGTATCGGCGGAAAGCCGGTCGTCATGATCTGGAATCCTGACGGAATGGACCATGATGTACGCGAGATCTACCGAAAAAAAGGGATCGAGCTAAAAAAGGGCGAGGGCGTAAAGAAACTGCTGGACCTGAGCCGAAAAATGGCACGGAATGCCGGTTTTCCTGGCATTTACTTCATTGCGATGAAGTGGCCGGAAGCCTCTACGGACCCCGCCGACATTCAGTGGCTCGCGGACGCCGGCTTCGACATGACGTCGCTCTACCACTACATGCACCACGGCGGGCTGGCATCCGACTCTAAATTTTTTAGTTTCGACTGCTGCGTCGATTCCATCGTTCCGTACTGGGAAGCACGTCAGCAGACCGGCATTCTTCCCTTCCTTCCCAATCTCTCGACCGGTTGGGATTCACGTCCCTGGCACGGCCTGAAACAGACGGTCATTCATGGACGGACGGTCGACAAATTCCGCGCTATCTGCGAGAAATGCCGGGAATTCACCCAGCGTTCCGGTCAGCGGAATATCGTGATCGCACCGCTGAATGAGTGGGGCGAAGGTTCCTATGCTGAGCCGAATCGCGAATTTGGTTTCGGAATGTATGAGGCGGTCCGCGAGACGTTCTGCGAGAGACCTGCGGAGGGCTGGCCTCTGAATTTCACGCCGGCTGACGTGGGACTGGGACCTTACGATTTCGATTTTCGCCGTCCGGACACGCAAGCCGCAATGAACGCGGATTTCGACGATGCGGACGCGCCGCGGATCTGGAACGCGATGATGGGGATCAGCACTCCGGAATGTGCTGACGGGAAATTCACCTTCCTGACCAAAACCCGTGACCCGGCGATCCAGGCGCGTTTTGAAAACCTGCTCTCCAAACGGTGTTCGCGAGTCGTCGTTCGGATGAAGCTTACGCCGAAAGAAGGTGAAAATGTACCCCCAACCGACCGGGCGCAGCTTTTCTGGGGAACGGTAAACATTCCGCAGTCGGAGGCGACGAGCCTCTTCTGCCAGATCGTCCTTGACGGAAAATTCCGCGAGTACGTTTTCCCGGTAGGAGAATCTAAAGCCTGGCAGGGAAAGATCGAGTCGCTCCGATTCGATCCGTGCAGCACGAAAGACGTAAAAGTCGAGATCGACTTCATCCGGCTGGAAAAATAGACCGACGGAAAGATAATTTCAAAAAAACGATTCAAGCTCTTTCAAAACGGGAGATTCCACACATTCGGAATTTCCCGTTTTTTTAACAGAAACGCGAGTGTTCTCAAAAAAATCCTTGAAATTTCCAGATTTTTGAAAATTTTGTCCAAAAATTTCTTGCATTCTAAATTTACTGGAGTACAATAAAAGTCATGTAATTAGTGAAATATCGTGCAAAGTGCCCTTGCCGAAAAAACTTTCAGGTAAAAAATCGAGAGTACCCATGAAGAAAACACACAAACTGATCGGTTTCCTGTCCACGGCCGCCATTATGGGAGGCATGGTCTCCCCATTGCTTCTTGATGCTGCGGAATTTACTGCGTTTGTAGAAAATACGGCCGCGCAGAAACAGATCCAGGATCTCTCCATGTACCAGCTCATCCTTTCGAAAGAAAGTATCCCGAACTACGGCAGCACCTCCGTAGGTTCAACAGGCTGGTACGACTACGCAAATACGATGTCCATCCGAAACGGTTTCTCCGGCGCGATCTGGTACATGCAGACGACAAACACAGCCGGAAACACCGAGTGGGCACTCATTGACGCTCCGAATTACTCCGGAACCGACGCGAATTCCTTCTACAAACTGGGAATTGCCCGTTCCGGAAACGCGAATGACGTCGTGAACATGGCGGTCACCGGCACGAACTTCTATACATCGTACGACACGGCCCTCATGCCGCTTTTCAACGGCGTGACGGCGGACGCGGACGGTGTAAAGGCGATCCAGAATTCCACCCTTCTGATCGAATCCTGGCCATTCAATTTTGGATCCGGCACAAAAGGTTCCGTTCTTGACCAGGACGGCAACACCGTCACTTTGAATGGTGGAAGCGGCGGCGACTACGACTGGAACGACACCCCGCAGACTGGCGGCGACCACGGCAGTTTCCAGCTCCACATCTACGATGCCGCAAACAGTACCGGACAGACTGTCATCGGAATGGGCCGAATGTACCGCCAGAACGAAACGTTGTGCGTCGGGATCGGAAACTCCAATTCCGGAAACTCTAAGGACTGGACGATGGCGAATCCGACTTCTGTCTCCGGCTCCCGTGTTTTCCAGGCACTCGTCAAGCCGAACTATATCGCGACGGACCGTATTTTCAACGCAGCCTCGGCCGGTTCTGACTGGACGTCCGCGGACGCATGGCTCGGCGCGGACGGAAACACCGCCTCCACTCCGACGACGGACAATGACGTCTTCGTCAACTACGGAAACCTCGTCATTTCCTCGACCGTTTCGGCAAACATGATGGACATTTCCTCCCTCGGCAGCGTGACCGTCACCGAAAATGGAAATCTCTCCGTTCCCGGCGTTACGTACAAAGACGGCACTGAGACGAATCCCCGTATCAGCGGCAATTTCACATCCTCTGGAACCGTCTTCATTCAGGACCATATCCAGGTTTACGACAACGCGTCCGTCAATTTCCTCGGCGGAACGTTCAGTACGAACGGTGAGCTTCGTCTTGCCTACGATGCCGCGAATACAGTTACGGCCAACTTTGAAAACACGAACGTCACGAAAGCAAACATTTCCGTCGGACATTACGGAACGGCCTCGATGACGGCAAGCAATTCCACATTTAATGGTACGCTTCATGTCGGAAATGCAGGAAACGGAACGCTTCTTTTCCATAATTCGACTTGGAATGGCACCGTCCGGATCGCCAGTAATGATAATACTATCGGTACGATGACCGTCACCGGGGCAGACTCGATGATCACCGGCAGCGAATTCAACGTCGGATTTAAAGGGAACGGTACGCTCAATTTCTACGACGGAACGATCAAGACGACAAATTATTTCTGTATCGGAAACAACCAGTCCTATGCCGAAGGCACCGTCAACCAGTACGGCGGTCTGATCGAGTCGGTGTGGGTCCCGCTCGGACACTACGGCAAGGGGACGTGGAACATGTACGGCGGAAAACTCCTCGCGACGAACACCGGCGCGATGGATCAACCCAATTCAACCAACCACGGTCTCCAGATCGGCGACCGCGCCACCTCAAACATCACGTTTAATCTCTACGACGGTACGGTGGAATCCAAGGGCCAGATGCACGTCGGGCGTGTCGGAAAAGGCGTTTTGAACCAGTCCGGCGGTCAAGTCGTTACGGGCAGCAACCTCATTTTCGGGCACATCGCAGGCGGTGACGGAACGTGGAACATGACCGGCGGTACTGCAAATATCGGTGCGCTCCTCACGATCGGATACCGCGGCACTGGTACAGCGACCATCTCCGGCGACGCGCAGGTCGCCACAAAAGATGTAATTTACGTAGGATACGACAATACCGGATCACTCACCATTTCCGACAACGCGAGCATCACATCCAATGGTAAAAGTGTTATTATCGCCGAAAACAATACCGGAACCCTCACGATGACCGGCGGAAAGCTCAGCAACCACCAGGACCTGATCATCGCACAGAGAAACGGAAGTAAAGGGTACGCCTACATTTCCGGCGATGCCCAGATCCAGACCAACTCCTACATTTACGTCGGTACGTTCAGTGGGAGCGAAGGCCTCATGGACATTTCCGGAAACGCAGACATCAAAGCCAACGGTCAATTCCGGATCGGACACCAGGCGGGCTCTGTCGGAACGGTCAACATCGGCGGGAACGCGAAAGTAACTGTTGGAAATACCTTCTACGTCAGTAAAGACAGCACGGGAACGCTAAACCAGACGGGCGGAAGCATTACTGCGAGGAACCTGGCCGTCGGCGATAACGGGACCGGAACCTACAATATCTACGGCGGATCTGTCTCGACGCAGGAATGGCTCCTCGCCGGCTTCTCCAATGGCACAGGATCCATCAACCAGTACGGCGGAACGGCGACTCCGAACTGGCTGACGCTTGGCTGGAACAGCACCGCGACGGGTACCTACAATATGTTTGGCGGAACGATCACCGCAAACGGCATCGGCAACCCCGCGATCATTGGGCGTGAAGGCAAAGCGACATTCAATCTCTACGATGGAGACGTCACGCTGAAAACAGCGACCAGCACGAATCAGGGCGACGCAAACAAAGATAAATTCGTTGGTTACTCGCTCAAGATCGGAGCCTACGACAATGCCGTGGCGCAGATGAATATTCACGCAGCCGACATCACGGCAGGCGGTAAAGTTTCCATGAACGCCAAGTCGGAATTGAATTTCGAAACGAGCGTCAAGGGTCTCGGAACGCTGGCCGTCGAAGGCGCGTTTGAGCAGAACGACGGGAAAGTTTCCGTCGCGCATAACGACGCGATCTCTTTCACCGATGACTACTCGCTTGAAAACGGCAAAGACATCATGACCGTCGGCGGAAAAACGGCCGTGACCGTCACGAATGACTCCGCAAACATCCTCGATACCGCCTACGACACCGCGACGGGCAAGCTGAACGTCCAGTTCAAGGACGACGCTAACCGCGGTTCCATCGGCGGAAACTCCGGGCTTTCCTTCGCGCCGACGACGGCAGGCTGGGTCGAACTGGAAGATTTCAACAACTCGAATCCGTTTATCCTCGAGCTTCTTCTCGACACGCACGGCATGGAGATCGACGCGTTCGTAGATGTCCTCAACGCGGAGCTGAATCCGTCGGAAGAAGAACTCTGGGTCGTGGCGGAAGCCTCCGGTCTGAATTCCGTCAAAATGGAATTCGCGCCGAATGAACTCGTCGGAATGGACGTCCTCTCGTGGGACTTCAGCAGCACGG
>JAGBAA010000045.1 GCA_017939795.1 Thermoguttaceae bacterium | reverse complement strand
GCTTTGCGGGCCGTCCCGGAATCTTCCGGCTTGATCTCCGCCCCTTCGCACGCAATTTTCCCTGATCCTTCAATGACGAACTCCGGATAGCTATGTTCCCTCGCCGCGGCAGTTAGAACAAACAAAAAAAGAAACAGGAACACAAACAGAATACGTTTCATGATTTTTCTCCTGATTTTCAATGGATAATAAAATCTGATGGCATGTACATGATACACCAGAAATAGAATTCTGTCAAGGGATACATAGAGGATGTTTTGTTAAAAAACAAAAACAATTCCCAAGAAGATAATATTATTTCCCTCTTTTGACGTCTGTGCCGGTTACAGGTACAGTGTCCATTTCCATAAGGAAGAATAAAAAAGACCTCACGCTGTTGAGTTTCACAGCATGAGGCCTTTTCTGCATGATCTGACGTTTTTCAGAAATTCGTTCCCTGGACCGGCGGAATGTACGGCACAGACGGAGAGGATGGGGACGTTGGGGCGGATGGGGCGGCAGGTTCCGGCACGGCCCGGCTTCCGACTGCGGAATAGACAGGCTGCGGATAGGCGGACTCGACCGGAGAAGCGAGCGGCATGGGAGCCGGTGCGTTCATCGGCGCGCTTCGGCCGGCGACCAGAAGAGCGACCTCTGCAAACTCCTCGCGGACTTCCGGAGTCACCCTCTCCAGACGGCGGGCCATGTGGGCGACCCCCAATCCATTTTCGACGGCCGTTTCCGAAAGACGTCCGAGAAATCCAGCGACCTGATTCAGATTGCTGTCCGCCACGTTTCCGACCAGCGGCTGAAACGTCTTCGCGAGCGTTTCGACCCCGTTATTTTCGATCTGCATGAAAGCATCCAGCCGGATCGCGAGCAGTTTTTCTCCGGAAGTGCTCCTCAGCTGCTGATTCTGCAGGACCATCAGCCCGCTTCCGGAGACTTTTTTCGGGAACGGGACCCCTTCGTAGCTTCCGTAAACGTAGATGAGCATAAGATCCGGCGAACGGTACAGACACTCGATCTGTCCGCGCGTCCCCGCCTGATCCTCCATGTAGAAAACATCCGGTCCGACCTGACGGAGCATCATCTGACTGACGCCCATCAGTTCCCAGATATTCACCATCGTGTCCGGATGATACGTCATGAAATCGTAGAGCACCTTCTCGCACGGCACGATCTGGACCGGGAGACGGCGGTACATTGAAACGTTCTTCAGAACGTCCATGACCTTCTGCTGCGCATCGGGAGTCAGGCTCTTAAACGGGATCTTGCCCAGGATCTCTTTTCGGCTTTTTTTGGAAGCAGAGGCTTTTTGATAGTCCGACGCACCCAGAACGGCGATCTCCGTCCCGGCAGTCTTCTGCGGCGTCCCCGGAAGCATGGACTGCCCCGAGCAGACGCCGAAAAACATGAAATTCAGCATCAAAACGCTCAAAAAACCGTAAAATTTCCAAAAATTCCCTTTTTTCTGCATATCGTCTGCCCTTACGATAAAATACTGAAGGAACAAAAAATCTTTTTCTTATTTCCTATTTCGGCACCCGCTCTCTTTTCCCAAAGTCAAAATATGCCGATTGTACGGAATTTTCCAAATCTGCCGATAAGACGTTCCGGTTGTTCCGGTTAGTTAAAATGCGCAAGATTTAACGATTCCAGATTTATTCGAAGGACTCTTTTCGGATCCATCCGCCTGAATATATTTTTTTGTGCCGGTCCATTAGCCATTTTATGCTTCAGGCAAAATTTCAAATTATTTTTTCCCCCCGTCTGGAAATTTTCTCAAAAAATGGTAAAATAAAAGGAATCGGACTGTCTTGAGGCAGGCATTTTTATTCATTAATGGAGAAACTCATGGAAAACCACAAAAAAATCGATCCGTTCAATGCGCGGACCACTTTCGACACCGGGAACGGTCAGGCCGTTCTTTACCGACTTTCGGCTCTTGAGTCCATCACCGATCTGGACAAGCTCCCCTACTCGATCCGGATCCTGCTTGAATCTGCGCTGAGAAACTGCGACGATTTTGAAGTCTGCGAAAAAGACATCCGGAACATCGCGGCCTGGACGCCGAACGGCGAAAGAATGGAGATCCCGTTCAAGCCGGCGCGCGTCATTCTGCAGGACTTCACCGGCGTTCCGTGCGTGGTGGATCTGGCGGCGATGCGCAGTGCGATGGAGCGTCTCGGCGGCGACACGAAGAAGATCAATCCGCTCGTCCCCGTCGATCTGGTCATCGACCACTCGGTCCAGACGGACTATTTCGGCTCCTGCGATGCGTTTGCGAAGAACCTTGAGCTGGAATTCCACCGCAACAGCGAACGCTACGCACTTCTCCGCTGGGCGCAGAACACCCTCGACAATTTCCGTGCCGTCCCGCCGAGCATGGGGATCATTCACCAGATCAACCTTGAGTACCTCGCGAAATGCGTCTTCCTGCAGAAGGACGAAAACGGCGAAGAAGTCGCGTTTCCCGACACGCTCGTCGGTACGGACTCGCACACGGTCATGATCAACGGACTCGGCGTTCTCGGCTGGGGCGTCGGCGGGATCGAAGCGGAAGCCGTCATGCTCGGCCAGCCGCTCTATATGCTGCTTCCGGACGTCATCGGTGTGGAACTCACCGGCAAGCTCAAGCCCGGCGTCACGGCAACGGACCTGGTCCTGACGATCACCGAGATGCTGCGTAAGGAAGGCGTCGTCGGCAAATTCGTCGAATACTTCGGCGAAGGTGTCCCGACGATGAAACTCGCGGACCGCGCGACTTTGGCGAACATGGGGCCGGAATACGGCGCGACGATGGGATTCTTCCCGATCGATGAGCAGACGATCGACTATCTGCGTCAGACCGGACGCACAGCCGAGGAAGTCGCGCTGGTGGAAAACTACACAAAATCGCAGAAACTCTTCCGCACGCCGGACGCGCCGACTCCGGAGTACACGAAGGTCCTTACGCTGGATCTTTCGACGGTCGAACCGTGCCTCGCAGGTCCCAAACGCCCGCAGGACCGCATCCTTCTGTCGAACATGAAGGCGAAATTTGCCGAATCTCTCGCCGCGCCGGTCGAAAAACGCGGATTTGCGCTGGATGAGACGGCCGCGAAACGGACGGGAACGGTCGCGAACGCGGACGGAAGCGAAAGCACGATCGGTCACGGTGCGGTGGTCATTGCGTCGATCACCTCCTGCACGAACACGAGCAATCCGGGCGTCATGCTCGCCGCCGGTCTTCTCGCGAAACATGCCGTGGAAAAAGGCCTCCGCTCGAAGCCGTGGGTCAAGACCTCCCTGGCTCCCGGAAGCCGCGTCGTGACGGACTACCTCGACAAGGCAGGCCTGAGCGGATCGCTGAATCAGCTTGGATTCCAGACGGTCGGCTACGGCTGCCTGACGTGCATCGGAAACAGCGGGCAGGTCATCGAAAATGTCGGGAAAGCCGTTACGGAAAATGAACTGGTCGCGTCTGCCGTCGTGAGCGGAAACCGCAATTTTGAAGGCCGCGTCAACCCGCTCGTGAAGGCGAACTACCTCGCCAGCCCGCCGCTGGTCGTCGCTTATGCGCTGGCCGGTACGGTCGACTTCGATTTCGAGACACAGCCTCTGGGAACGGATCCGAACGGCGAACCGGTCTATCTGCGCGACATTTTCCCGACGAACGAGGAAATCGCCGAGGCAGAAAAGACCTCCGTACTTCCCGAAATGTTCGCGAACCGCTACGCGAGCGTCTTTGAATGCGATCCGAACACGACGGACGAGGGAATGAAGCAGTGGAATGCCATCCCTGCCGGAAATTCCGACCTCTTCCCGTGGGATCTGAAGAGCACGTACGTTCAGGAACCGCCGTTCATGACTGAAATGACGGCTGAATACGATGCCGAAAAAGACTACTCGATCCGTTCGGCCCGCGTCCTGCTCGCGCTTGGCGACTCGATCACGACGGACCACATTTCTCCCGCCGGCGCCATCAAAAAGGACAGTCCGGCCGGTCTGTTCCTCCTTGGAAATGGCGTAGAACAGAAAGAGTTCAACAGTTACGGTTCCCGCCGCGGAAATGACCGCGTGATGACGCGCGGCACGTTCGCGAATATTCGCCTGCGCAACCTGCTCGCACCCGGCACGGAAGGCGGCGTGACGCGCTTTATGCCCGGCGGCGAAGAAATGTCCGTCTATGATGCAGCCGTGAAGTACCGTGAAGCGAACGTTCCGCTCGTCGTGCTCGCCGGCTCGGAATACGGGACAGGTTCCAGTCGTGACTGGGCGGCGAAAGGCGCGTGCCTGCTCGGAGTGCGTGCGGTTATCGCGCAGAGCTACGAGCGCATCCACCGCAGCAATCTGGTCGGAATGGGCGTCCTTCCGCTTCAGTTCCAGAACGGCGAGACCTGGCAGAGTCTGGGTCTGACGGGAGAGGAAGTCTTCGATATTGCGTTCGACATGAAGACGCTCCAGCCCGCACAGACGCTGACCGTCACGGCGAAAAAAGCCGACGGCACGGAAATCGCCTTCCAGACGACCGTCCGCATCGACACGCCGGTCGAGATCGAGTACTACCGCAACGGCGGCATTCTCCAGACCGTCCTTCGCAAACTGCTTGCGAAATAAAACAAAAACAACAAAAAGTTTTTGAAGAGGGAGTCTGAGAGAGGAACGATTTTCAAAATGTTCCTCTCTCACGACCGCTGTATCTTTACGGGCAGCCAGACGGCTCTCGCAGAGTGCCGTCGCGCGTGGGACCTTTAGCCGACAGACTCTCCAACACTGAAATCACTGAGAACTCCCAGAAACACGAAGAGCACCAAAAGACAAAAAACAAAAACATCAAAAAGTTTTTGAAGGGAGAGTCTGAGAGGGAAACGATTTTCAAAATGTTTCCCTCTCACAGCTGACGCCTCTTTACGGGCAGCCAGGACGGCTCTCGCAGAGTGCCGTCAGGCGTGTGGGACCTTTAGTTGATGGACTCTCCAACACTGAAACCACAGAGAACTCTCTGAAACACACTGAAGGGGAATACCAAATTCACGAAGTGATTTTAAAATCTAAATTCATTTCGTGTTTTTTCGCACATTCCGTGAATTTCGTGTCAGCCTCCGTCCCGTCTTTTTTTCTTTTTCCCTTTCCGTGTGCATCTGCGGGTCAGTTTTCTTCCTCGATGCTCAGTTCCTGCCAGAGTTTCACGTTGGTTTTGATGCCGTGGATGAAATTCGTGAGGCTGAAATGCTCGTTCGGACCGTGCGCATTGTCCGTCTTCTGCGAGTAGGCGAGCATGAGGACATTCGGAGTGAGGCGGCGGCTGAATTTCGCCACGATCGGGATCGACCCTCCTTCACGCGTGAAGACCGGCGCGCAGCCGAAACCAAATTCCATCGACCGCGCCGCCGCTTTCATGCACGGACGCTTCAGGTCGAGCAAAAGGCCGCCGGACTGGGCTTCGACATCCAGTTTCATGGTGATCCCCGGCGGAAGCTGTTCCTGGATCCAGCGGGAAAGCGCCGCGGTGAGCCATTCTGCGTCCTGATTCGGAACGAGACGGAACGAGAATTTCGCGGACGCCCACGCCGGGATGATCGTTTTGCCTCCCTCACCCTGGTATCCGCCCGTGATGCCGTTAATGTCGAACGTCGGACGGATCGTGATGCGCTCATGGACCGTCATGTCCGCTTCGCCAAGTCCGTCTTCCACGCCAACGCTGGAAAAAAAGCCCGCATCATCAAACGGCAGGAGCCGCATCGCTTCCAGATCTTCCTGCGGCAGACGGCGAACTTCGTCGTAGAAGCCGGGGATCCGGATCCGATGATTTTCGTCGAACATATTTCCGAGGATCTCACAGAGCACATTGCACGGATTCGTCACCGCGCCGCCGAACATTCCGGAATGGAGATCCTGCACTGGTCCGGTCAGCGTCAGTTCGTAGGCCGCAATGCCGCGCAGACCGCAGGTGATCGACGGGAAACCGGGAGCGAACTGGGTCGAATCGCTCAAGACGACGTAATCGCACGCCAGCAGGTCAGCATTTTCTTCCACGAAAAGCGCAGCGGTGGAATCGCCCCCTTCTTCGTCTCCTTCGATGAGAAATTTCACGTTCAGATTTGGACGGTTCGGCTGCTTCATCCAGTAGGCGGCCGCAGCGATATGCGAGTAAAGCGGTCCTTTATCGTCGGAGGTTCCGCGGCCGTAAAGGCACCCATTTTTCTCCGTTGGTTCGAACGGACTCGTTTCCGTCCAGAGATCCAGCGGATCCACAGGCTGAACATCGTAGTGTCCGTAGATCAGGAGCGTCGGAGCCCCTTCGATCTTCGGCGATTCCGCGTAGACCATCGGATGCCGGCTCGAAACCGGATACAGCGTCACCGAAAAACCGATCTTCGTCAGGCACCGCTCAAGCCATTCGGCCGCACGCCGGCACTCCGGCACGAACTCTTCCTGGCAGCTGATCGACGGAATTTTCAGGAATTCGATCAGTTCATTCTTCAAATTTAACGCGTTTTCTGCAAGATATTCTGCAATTGGCTGCATTTTTTCACCTCAAAACAGGGACCCCCGGTAGTTTTTTTAGGTAAATCGGGTATAATTACTAAAAAATTGAGCAAATCTCCGCCTTTTTCCTCCCTGCCGTGCCGCAGACGGCCGTTTGTGTACCGCACAGTACTCCATTTGCCGGTGCGTCCGTACGGCTCTCCGCTTCGGTGTTTCCCGTTCATTAACGAGAGATCGGACCAGCTCAGAGCCTAAGCAGAGCCTAAGCAGAGCCTAAGCAGAACCTAAGCAGAACCTAAGCAGAACCTAAGCAGAACCAAGCAGAACCTGAACGAAAAATAAATGGGACGGAGAAAAGCTCAACTTTAGAAAGCAGTTTGATTTGAAAAGGTCCTTTTTTTGTACGATCGAGGCAGTTGATCCGGAAAATTTAATTTGATTCCTGAAAGGAGTCCGCGATGGAAAGCAGCGAAACCGTCACGCTTACTGAGAATGTACAGCAGCTCAAGACGAAAGAAAAAAATCAGGAAAAGCTGAAGGAACAGCAAAAAAAGCATCCCCGTTTCCGCGTTATTTTGTGGAACGATGACGATCATTCTTTTCAGTATGTCGTGAAGATGATGAACCGGGTCTTCGGCTACGACAGGGCACGGGGCATGATCATCGCGTGCGGAGTGCATACGTGCGGAAAGACACAGGTCGCTCTTCTGCCTCTGGAACTCGCGGAACTGAAGCGGGAACAGATCCGGAATTTTGGTCCAGACCCGCTGATCCCCGGCTGTGTGTCGTCGATGTACGCAACGCTGGAGGAAGTGGAAGAAAGCGGAGAGAAGTGAACGCCGAACGCAATGCAGGATGCAGAACGCAGAGCACTTGGCATGAAACGCAGAAGCTGAGTCTATCGTGAGACTCCAGGAGCCGGAACGCAGACCATAAAAAGTCTGCGTTTTTTTATGGTTCATCCGAAAAATGCGTACCGTTTCTACCACTGAAGACACGGAGAACTCCCAGAATCACACAAGCACACGAAAAGAAACCAAATTCGTGAAGTGATTTTAAAATTGATTCTCGTGTTTTTTCGCACATTTCGTGAATTTCGCGTCAGGGGTACTTTTCACTTTCTTCACTTTCTTCACTTTCTTCACTTTCTTCACTTTCTTCACTTTCTTCACTTTCTTCACTTTCTTCACTTTCTTCACTTTCTTCACTTTCTTTTCAGAGTGTTTCTGCGGCTCTTCTGTGCTCTCAGTGGTAAAATCACCTCTGGATCGGTACGCACTTGCCGGAAGAGCCTCATTTCTTAACGGAGATCTCAAAAATCTTCAAAAATTCTCCGAAAATCCGCACCATAAAGCCCCAAAGAAACGTAAATTGCGGGGATATTGGGTCGCCCCCCCTTTTTTTGCTGATTTTTTTTGCTAAAATAGAATCAATTTAAATGAAATATTTCAGGCAATCAAGATAAACTGCGGAAAGAAGCACATGGCGAATCGAAAAAAAGAAAATTGGGGTTCCCAGCTTGGCGTGATCCTTGCTGTGGCCGGCAGTGCGATCGGCTTGGGAAACTTCCTTCGTTTTCCCGGACAAGCGGCATCTCACGGAGGCGGTGCCTTCATGATCCCCTACTTCATTTCCTTCCTGATCATCGCTATTCCGCTCGCGTGGTCGGAATGGTCGCTCGGCCGGGCAGGCGGACGCCGCGGATTCAATTCCGTGCCCGGGATCTTCGGTTTGGCCAGCTACGGCAAAAAACGCTGGGCGTACATTGGTGCGCTCGGAGCCTTCCTTCCCGTAAGCGTCAGCATGTACTATCTGTTCGTGGAAGCATGGTGTCTTGCCTTCGCGATCCAGTATCTGACCGGCGTTTTCGCAGACCTGGGCATTCACCTTCCTTCGTTTCTTGCAGGAACGAACGGAGCAGGATTCCGCCTCGGTTCCGCAGGATCCTACTCGCAATTCTTCAATGAATTTGCCGGCGCAAATGGAAACGGCACCCTTTACCGAACCGCAGACCTTGGATGGAAATTCACGCCGCTTCTGGGCTGCACGATCTTTTGCCTTTTTTTCAACTACTATCTGATCTACCGCGGGATCACCAAGGGGATCGAAGCGTTCTGTAAAGTCGCGATGCCGATGCTTCTGGTCTGTTCGCTCCTCATTCTGGTGCGTGTCCTGACGCTGCCGGATCCGACCGTCACTCCGGAAAATCCAGCCGGCATCCCGGGACACAGTTTTCTGGATGGTCTCGGATTCATGTGGAATCCCAGTCAGCCCGGTAAAACGCTCTGGGACTCCCTCGCGGACCCGGACGTCTGGCTTGCCGCGACCTCACAGATCTTCTTTTCCGTTTCCGTCGGATTCGGTCTGATCGTGACGTACGCCAGCTATGTGCGTCCCAAGGCCGACATCGCGCTTTCGAGCCTCACCGCAACAGTCAGCAATGAATTCTGCGAAGTCGTTCTTGCCGGCATGATCATCCTCCCGCCCGCCATCATGTTCCTGGGAACTTCCGGCGTCGAAGGAAATCTCGGAATGTTTTCGCTCGGATTCAACGTCCTGCCGAACGTTTTCGAACAGATGCCGTTCGGGCAGTTTTTCGGTTTCCTTTTCTTCTTCCTCCTCTTTTTGGCGGCCGTGACCAGTTCACTGTCCATGGTCCAGCCCTCCGTGGCGCTGCTGGAGGAAGGACTGCACTTCGGACGGAAACGCAGTGTCTGTCTCACGGGCGTCTTTTCGACGATCGGAGCCGTCATCCTCTGCCATTTCTCGAGCGGAATGTACGCTCTGGGGACGTTCGATTTCTGGGTCGGAAACTTCGGGCTTTTCGTCCTCGCGACGTTCCAGACGTTCCTCATCGCGTGGATCTGGGGAACGAAAAACATGCAGAACGAACTCTCCGTAGGGGCAAAGATCCAGCCTCCGGCCTGCATCGGGTGGGTCCTGAAGTACATTTCCACGCCGTACCTGATCCTCATTTTCATTTTCTGGGTCTGGAAAGAATCCGGAACGTATTTCGGAGAGATCCTGAAGGATCCGGTCGCACAGATCGTCGTGGGCTTCCTCCTTTTTTCCGCACTCTTCTACGTTTTCGTCACGCACCTGGCACTGAGACGATGGAAGCGCGAAGGAAGATCCCTCACGCTTTTCCTGGATGAGGAAAAAGAAACAGAAGATGCCGCGAAAAAAGAGTCCGTTCAGTGAAAGATCGTCCGAAAGGAGAGGGACTTCGGCAGAAAAGACTCCTCTCCCGGAATTTCCGGAAATGCCCCGTTCCACAAAACGCGGTCCACAAAAAAGTACCAAATTAAAGCAAGGAGAAAGAAAATGACTATCGGCGGCTGGATCTGTATGCTGTTTGCCGTGGGAACCGTAACCGGACTGTTTGCCTGGTGCTGCTGGAAAGTGGTCTCCATGCAGGATGACGAAAATTAAAGGAAGTCCTGCGAAATCACGTTTCCATTTTTGGGGATCATTCTTCTGGGATCTCCTGCACTTCAGGGGCAGTTTTCCTCCAGGGAACACTTTCCTCCAGCGGTTGGTATTCCTCCAAAAGATGCACGGAACTCGGGATCTGTCCGCAGCAGGTACGTGAGTTGCCCCAAACCGCGATAAAGCGGGGAGTGCGTTTTCCGAATCGGAGGATGGGACTGCAGATGAGCTTCAAAAAAAACGGCCGAAAGAGTTTCTTTCGGTCGTTTTATTTTGTTTTAATTCAGAAGATTACTGAATTGGAACTCAGTTGCAGACCGGGCCGCAAGCCGGAGCCGGAGCGCAGGCCGGTTCACAGGCCGGGGCGCACGGACCACAGGCCGGAGCGCAGATCGGGCCGCACGGAGCAAGCGGAGCGAGCGCATTGCGGAAGAAACCTTTGAACGGAGCACACGGAATGGCGCACGGTTCGCAGCCAACGACGACGTCCGAGCAGGCGGGTTCACAGACCGGGCCGCAAGCCGGAGCCGGAGCACAGGCCGGAGCCGGAGCACAAGCCGGAGCACACGGTTCGCAGACCGGGGCGCACGGAGCGCAGCACGGTTTGGAGAAGAGTTCAATGAAGAAACCATTGAACGGTGTGCAGATCGTTTTCGCACACGGATCGCAGGCGGGAGCGCAAGCATCGCAAACCGGAGCCGGAGCGCAGGCCGGTTCACAGGCCGGGGCGCAATCCTGAGCCATGGAAATGCCGCAGAGGCAAAGGGAGAACAGTGCAGCCAAAACAAAACGTTTCATGATAAAAAACCTCCAAAAGGTAAAATGAAATCGAACCGTATCCCTGGTCCATAATGTTTTCAAAAAAAGCAAAGAATGGATCTTTGCACGTTTAGCCTATCGTCCGGCAAAAATGGAATCTTTGATACAATCAGAATTTTGAGAAGAAAATGAAAAAAATTTAAAATCCGACTTCCGATTGAATAAAATAGAGAAAATTTAACGCGAAAACGCACAGTTTACCAAGTACGAAATCTTTACGAAATCCCACCGAACATCACAGAGAAATACGGATCATGAAGAAAATTTGGAGAAAACAGGCAAAAATACTTGCATTGTTTGGAAATCTGGGGTAAAATATAAATAAGAAATCATTGAGAGGTTTCAAACCATACATTTTATTTCATTCAGGAGCTCAAAGATGAAAAAATTCGCAGCGATCATGCTCGTTCTTTCGATGGTGCTCGTGCTCACCGGCTGCAAAAATCGGGACACGGCCTGCCGATGGACCCCTTTCAAAAAAGACCAGACGGTTTGCTATACGCCGTGCAATATGGATAATGTGCCGGTCGTCGACGAGTGCTGCCCGGCAGCATGCGAGACGGTGACCCCGGGCTGCTCCACCTGTACGATGGGAACTCCGGTCGCTACCGTTCCGACCGTTTCGACCGCTCCGGTCGTCGAACCGATCCCCGGAACCTGAGTTTCGGAAAACGGATGATCTGAAAACACGGCACACGGCCGGACTGTCTGCGATGGGACAGCCGCGGGCTGTGCGTGCGATCGAATCATGGGAAACAGCTGAAATGCCGTTTCCCTTTTTTTATTTCATGCGCAAATACCCACTTTCGCTCCGCCGCTCTCACATGACGGCGAAGACAGCAGGACGAGGAAGAGAGACCGTTCAGAATTCCTGAAGAAGATCCATCATCTTTCGGTCCATTTTCAGACCGTGCCAGTTTTCGTACTGCACATCGGAGCGTCCGCTCTCCATGACGCCGATCGAGCCGCGAAAATTCCACATGGCCCAGCCCCACCCGGCTTTTTTCCAGTTGGACATCAGGTCGCGCATCCACGCGAGGACCGTTTCATGCGGCGTCTGATTATACGCGCCAAATTCTCCGACCATGACTCCGCCCAGACGTTCCCACTGTTTCCATGGTTTTACGTACTCATTCCAATGCCATTGCGCGTCCCGTTTTTCCAAGCCGTCCCAGAAACCTCGGCCCTTCTGGAAACAGAATCGCATCTCCATTGCCGGGGATCTCCAGTCGCTCGAAACTTTCTGCACGACTTCCTGCGGTACGGCACTGCATCGGAAGCCGACTTCTTCGATCGCCAGCCAGTCGCCGGACGTTACGCGGAGCTGAACGGCGGCCGTTCCTGCGGGAACTTCGAAAACCTCATCTTTATGGTAGATATTCTGGAAACAGTTCCATTCCGGTTTATGGACGACCTCGACCCAGTCGCCGGTTCCGGGACCCGGACGGTATTCACGGTCGAAAAGCGTGCGCGTCACGTTTCCATCTGCGTCTACGGCCTCCGCGAGAAGATGCGCAAAAGACGAAACCTGCCGGATCCGAACGCGGAACTGCCCTGCTCCGCACCGTGAAGCAAGACGAAAAATGGTCGGTGTTTTCTGATCTTCACGAATTCCAGCCTTTCCCGGATAGAAGATCGTGCCGCCGGATGCCTGAACGCTCGGCCACTGCGGCGGGTCTTTCATATCGCGGAGCTGTTCCCCCACCCACGAAGCGCGATAATGCGAGATCTCCATCGGCATGTAGCCGCGTGTTGCCTGTGCGACCTGGAGTTCCGCAAGTTCCATCGTCGGTTTCGTTCCCCACGACATTCCGTCGCAGACGATCAGACGTTTCGGATCCTCCGCGCGGACCGCCTCACAGAGCGTCCGGTGAACTTTCATGAAAGGGGCGATCTCCACATTCGATGGCTCATTGAAAAGATTGAAGCTCAGATTTTTCGCGGGGATCCCGGCATACCGTTTCGCGAACGTCCGCCAATGGAGGGCGCAGACGTCCAGTGCTTCTTCACTTTCCCACACCAGTTTTTCTTCCTGCGGTTTCGCCACGGTATAGCCCGGCGCACGGTGGAAATTCACCATCGTGTGGATCCCGTATTTCTGCCCCCACTCGATCGCTTCGTCGATCTCGCGGAGTGTTTTTTCATCAAATTTTCGCCAGTCGCCATCCGTGATCCACATTCGGTAATCCATCGGAAGACGGACGAAATTGAATCCCAGATCGCTGATCATGCGGAAATCGTCCTCGACGAAACGCTGGTTTCTGCCGTTGAATTTTTCCAGCAGATTGAATCCGCGCCACCGGGGCAGTTTCCGCCACGAGACGTCCGGAAGCACATTCTTTTCCGTACTTTTTGCAGAAGCAGACTCCAAAACATTCGGCAATGCAGCCCCCAGGGTCAAAAGGGCCGTCTTTTTGAGAAAATCGCGTCGGTCAGCAGTCATGGTCTTTCCTTTCATTTCAAAATGGAAACGTTCTCTCATGATTTTTCCATTTTATCAGATTCCCCCAAAAGATTCAACCGGGGGTACCGCAAGCCTCAGTAGGATGGTATTTTCGTGACCCCATTTCCACGGATCACGGAGCTGAAAAAGAAGTAGCTCCAACAAGAAAAACAAAAAGTGCACGCAATAATTTAAAATACCGAAAAATTTTCGTGAAATTTACTTCTTTTCTTTCTTTTTGTGTTTTTTCCTGTGTGTTTTCGTATTTTTCCGCACTGCTTCCGCTGTGGACCGCAAATCTGCAAAAAAACGCGGGATCCATAAAGAGAGAGAGAG
>JAGBAA010000006.1 GCA_017939795.1 Thermoguttaceae bacterium | reverse complement strand
TTTCCTGCCGCGTCCACGCGATGATCATAGCTCAGGACCATCCCGACTTCCGGTTCACGTTCAAAAGCGGAGAGCATCTTTTCGATCTTTTTCGGGAGCCAGATGTCGTCCTGATCGCAGAAAAAAGTCACGTCTTTTTCGCAGAGGAAGAAGGCTCTGTGGAAATTGGCGCTCCATCCCAGATTCTTTTCGTTCTGAAAAATGCGGACGGGGAAAGGTGCCGATTCGGCAAATCGGTGAAGGATCTCCATCGTCGCGTCCGTCGAGCAGTCGTCGCAGACCACCAGTTCATCCGGAAGGACCGTCTGTTTTGCCAGAGAATCCAGCTGTTCCTGAAGATACTTTGCGCCGTTAAACGTGATCAGCGCGACGGAAGCTGTGGGCCGCATAAAAATTCCTTTTTCTAAAACATCATTTTTCTCTATTTTATCCAACGTTCGACAGACTGTCAAGACGGGAACTTCGTATTTTCATTTTTTTCGAAACTTTTAAGTAGCTTTTTCCAATTCCGCTCATTCGGACGGCTTGCTTTTTCGCGCTGTTTTCGTATAATGGAGGAAAGAAAAGAACGTTTCCCTCACAGAACTTCAGAAAAGGGACCTGCCAATGAGAATTTTATCCGGACAAAGTATCGTATCGTTCTGCGTTTTCTCCGTGTGTTTCGCGTTTTTTGCTTGCTCCTCCGTCTGCGTTTTCGGCCAGAATGCGGCAGTCGAGGATGCGCGTATTGAGAAGAAAGGCGACTTTTTCGTCGCGAAAAACGGGAACGATGCCTGGAGCGGTACGCTCTCCTCTCCAAACGCCGATGGAACCGATGGACCTTTCGCGACGCTGGAAAAAGCGCGGTCTGCTGTGCGTTCCGCATTTTCGGAGACACCGCGTCCCTACTGCGTCATCGTGCGCGGCGGACTTTACGAGCTGATGCAGACCTTCACGCTGGACGCACAGGATTCCGGACGCGAAAATGCTCGGATCACGTGGAAAGCCCACCCCGGCGAGACTGTGCGTCTGAGTGCCGGAAAGTACCTGAATTCCTGGACCAAAGTGACCGATCCTGCCATTCTTGCACAGCTTCCGGAATCGGTCCGCGGCGAGATCGTGCAGGTGGATCTGAAAGCTGCCGGCGTCGAAAATTACGGATCGCCAAAGGGGGGAGGGATCGAGCTTTTCTTCAACGGAGAGCCGATGACGCTTTCACGTTACCCGAACGCAGATTTCGTGAAGATCGTGAGCGTTGACGTGAATGAAGAGGTCAACGTCCGCGGCACGATCGGCGATAAAGTCGGGAATTTCCGGTTCGATGATGAACGGATCCTCTCCTGGCGCGCGGAAAAAGACCCCTGGGTCCACGGCTACTGGTTCTGGGACTGGGCGGAAGAGCGCCATCCGGTCGCCGAGATCGACGCGGAGACCAAAACACTGAAAGTCAAACCGCCGTACCATTCCTACGGCTACCGCAAAAATCAGTGGTTCTACGGATTCAATCTTCTCTGCGAGATCGACCAGCCTGGCGAATACTATGTGGACCGCGAGGCGGGGATCCTCTACTTTTACCCGCCTGCGGAAGTGAAAAAAGACACGCTGGCCGTCTCGGTACTTGACTCGGCCGTCAAAATCCAATCAGATTGGGTCACGTTCCAGAACTTCACGCTGGAATTCTGCCGCGCGACCGCTTTTTCGATGCACGGAACGAACGGACTCGCCGTTGGGCTGACCGTCCGAAACTGCAGCGGGACGGGGATCAGTGCCGCAGGAACGAACCAGACCGTCTACGGATGCCTTCTCTTCAACCTTGGCAGGAGCGGCATCAGTATGAGCGGCGGGGACCGAAAGACGCTCATGCCGTCCGGAAACCTCGTCTCCAACTGCGAGGTCCGGGACTACGCACGGATCCAGAGAGTCTACGCTCCCGGAATTTCCATCCACGGTGTCGGAAATACCGCGTCGCACAACAAGATCAGCGATGCCCCGCACATGGGGATGGGATTCAGCGGGAATGAAAACCTGATCGAGTTCAACGAGATCTTCAACGTCTGCTTCGAATCCAACGACGCGGGCGCGATCTACACCGGGCGCAACTGGTCCATGCGCGGAAACGTGCTGCGGCACAACTACCTCCACGACATTCGGGGTTTCGAAAATCGCGGATGCGTTGGGATCTACCTCGATGACCAGTTTTCCTCTGCGGAAATGTCCGGGAACATTTTCGTCAACGTTTCCCGCGCGACGATGATCGGCGGCGGACGCGACTGCCGGATCGTGAACAATATTTTCATCAACTGCCAGCCCTGCGTGCATCTGGACGCCCGCGGACTCGGATGGCAGAAGTACTTCACGGAAGACTGGATCAAAGTGCTGAAGGAAACCGGAAAGCACCTCGGGATCGCGATTTTCGAGGAACCGTATGCGTCGCGCTATCCGGAACTCGCCTCGCTCCTGGAGAATCATCCCGGTACACCAGTCGGAAACGTTGTCGCGAATAATGTTTGCGTCGGCGGGAATTTTGGAGACAATCCGTCAGGACAGTGGAAGGGAACGTCCATCTGGGCCGGCGCAAAGGAGTTCAACACGATCGAGAATAATCTGATCGGCGAAGACCCCATGATCGAAGACTGGAAAAACGGGAACTTTACGCTGAAACCTGACTCCCCGGCACTTAAGACCGGATTCCGTCAGATCCCCTGGCAGAAGATCGGGCTGAAGGAAGACGCACTCCGCGCGAAATAGTTCCCGGCCGGAAACCAATTACGGCATGAAACTGCCTGCGGGACGGAAATCGACTTTCAAGCGAAACAGTCTGTCGGACCATCTGGCCCCAAAAGAGAAAATCGGAGAAGAAAATGATCCAGAGTCAATACGATTTTTCGATGCCTGGCCGTGTTGTGTTCGGCTGGGGAAGAACGAAGGAGCTTCCGGAGCTGATCCGCCCGCTCGGACACAGAGTCCACATTTTTTGCGGGTCTCGGACGATCCTGAACACTCCGGAGTTTTCCGGTCTGCTCGACCTTCTTAAGGATGCGGGGCTGGAACTCGCGGAAGTGGAACTCCAGACGGGCGAACCGACCGTTCAGGACGTGGACCGGCTGGCGGAGTCAAAATTCCGTGCGGGCGTCTCGGCCGAAAAAGGAGACGTTTTTCTTGGAATCGGCGGCGGGTCGGCGATCGATCTGGCAAAAGCGGTCTCGGCGATGGTCCCGAACTGGGAACTCGCGGAGAAAAACGGCCCGCAGTCCGCTCCGACGGTCCGGTATTTCCTTGAAGGAGTCGGGATCGGTCTGAAACTCGAAAAGGATCCCATTCCGACGGTCTTCATGCCGACGACGGCCGGTTCTGGTGCCGAAGCGACCAAAAATGCCGTCATTGCGTCCCACGACCCTCCGTTTAAGAAAAGTCTCCGCGATGTGCGCCTTTTCGCCCGGGCGGTCCTCATCGACCCGCAGTGGACGGTCCGGAACTCTCCGGAAGTCACGGCGTGCAGCGGAATGGACGCACTGACGCAGCTTTTCGAGAGTTTCCTTTCCCGCAAAGCCGCTCCGATCCCGCAGGCACTCGCATTTCAGGGATTGAGCCTCGGCTTCCACGCACTGGAGACTGCCTTCCGTGACCCGGAAAATCGGGAAGCCCGTGAAAAAATGGCACATGCAGCCTTTCTTTCGGGCCTCTGTCTCGCAAATTCCGGACTCGGACTGGCGCACGGGATCGCGCCGGCACTCGGAATGCATGCGCAGGTCCCGCACGGGAAAGCGTGTGCGCTCCTCCTCTCGCACGCACTGCGCATCAACGCAGACGTCTGCCGGGAACGCCTTCTGATGCTCGCCGCCGCACTGTTTCCTAACGTCTTCTTCTCGAACGAAGACTCCGCAGTGGAGAAACTCATCTACGAGGTCAATGTATTGACGAACTCACTCCAGATCCCGCGGCGTCTTTCTGAGATCGGCGTCCGCAGGGATCAGCTCGAGGCGATCGCGGCCGACTCAAAGGGAAACAGCATGAACGGAAATCCCAAAATGCTGAAAGAATCCGACGTTCTGCAGATCCTCGAAGAGATCTTCTGACGAGGACACACCTGTCCCGTTGGTCACTGAGGTAAACGCGCACACAAGAGCCCTTCATTATAGGAGGGGGGCAGACCGAAGGGCTGACGGGGTGGTTTGGGAACGCGGGGACTTTTGAAAGGCCGCCGTCCCTGAACCCCGCACCCACTCCCGGCGAATGTGCTGTCGCGCCGTATCGCCGAAAGAAAAAGCGGCAAAAGTCACTGCGTGACTGGATCGCCGCACTCCAAAAAAGGGAAGCCGAATGCGTGGATGCGTGTTTAGGACGCCCCCCCTTTTCTTTTTGTTTCGTTTGCGCTATACTGGAGGAAAATTGGCCCGGATCCGCGTTTTTGCATTCAAGGAGTCCTCATGAAAAAATCCCCCCTTTCCCGCCGTGCCTTTTTGAAAAAGAGTGCGGCACACTCGGTATTTACGGCATTCACGGCGTTTTCTGCCGCTTCTCTCACGTTTCCGACTCCCATCTCCGCCTCAGTTTTGGGACGGGACGGGAACTTGCCGGCAAGCGAAAAGATCGTCCTTGGCGGGATCGGGATCAACCACCGCGGAGGATACGATCTGGGATTCTTTCTGGATCAGCCGGATGTGCGTTTTGCGGCGGTCGCTGACGTTGCGCGGTCCCGCAGGATCCGGGTGAAGGCACAGGCTGAAACGGTGCAGGGGACTTCCGATGTCGCGATGTACCGCGATTTCCGCGAACTGCTAGACCGTCCAGACCTCGATGCTGTCCTCATCGCGACAGGGGACCGATGGCACGCACACGCCTCGATCTACGCTGCAAGAGCGGGAAAGGACGTCTACAGCGAGAAACCATGCGCCATTTCGATCGATCTGTGCCGCCGACTTGCCGAAACGATGAAATTTTACGGCACGGTCTTTCAGGGAGGGACCCAGCGTCGGAACGTCCGCAATTTTCGCCATGCGTGCGAGCTGGCGCGTACAGGAAAGCTCGGCAGGATCCATACAGTACACGCTTCGATCTACTATCTCCAGCACACTGTGGAATGGCTCCCGGAGCAGCCTCTGCCGGATCGGGAGGAATTCGACTGGGATCTCTGGCTCGGTCCCGCACCATGGCGTCCGTTCAACGAAGCGTACGCCGGGATCGGAAAGCACCATTGGTCCCAGTGGCGCGGTCAGTATGATTTTGATTCAGGGTTCCGCCATCTCGACTGGGGAGCGCATACCGTGGACCTCTGCCAGTGGGCACTGGGAATGGATGGTTCCACTCCGGTGAAATACTGGGCGGAGGGGGACCGAATGTTCGCGCTGTACGAAAACGGCGTTAAGCTCGTCATGCGGCCGGACGGCTGGCTCGGACTCGGAACGTGCCCCGTGCGCTTTGAAGGCTCGGACGGCTGGGTCGAGACCGGAGACAGCGGGAAGATGCTCCTCTCGAACGACTCGCTTCAGACCGTCTGCGGCGACATTGAAGGGACGAATCCGCGCGATCATGTCCGAAACTTTCTTGACTGCGTGAAGAGCCGTGAGCAGCCAACCTGCAATGCGGACGTCATCCGCTCCTCGCATATTGCGTGCCATGTGTCGGCCCTAAGCTGGTTCCTCGGCCGTGAGCTGAATTTCGACCCGAAAACCGAAACGTTCGTGAACGATCCCGAAGCGGACCGGCTCCGTATCCGCGCAAGTCGGGAACCGTGGATCCTTTAGAAAAGATCCGCCTGACCATTTCCGAAACGTTTCCGGAAAACACAAAAACACCCAGCCTTCCACACTTGGCAGACCGGGTGTTTTTTCGTACTTTAAGCCGCGCAATTCCCAAACCGGATCAGTTTTGGGCGGTCTTGTCGAAACGCTTTGCGTACGCAAGCCCGATGGTTCCGAGCACCAGAAGGATCCACGCGGACGGTTCAGGTACTCCGGAGCCAGGTTCCGACGGAATAGACGGTGCACCGTAAACTGCAAAAAACGAGCTGCCGTTCTGTCCGAGAGAAAGCAGATCGCCGGAAATATCGAGCAGGAAATCTCCCAAAGCGGCCGTGAATTCCGAGGACGGCGTCTCTTCCAGCTCAAGGAGCTTCACGAGATCGTATTCCGCAGCATTTTCGAGGACGAAATTCTCGGCCGACATTTCCGCGTCATTTCCCCAAATGATCTCATCCGCCGTCAGGAGTGCCGTTTCCGTGTTCAGGAGGCTGAAATCCCAGTTCAAGTCCCCGACGATCTCCAACGTGCCGTCGATCTGCGCGTTGGCGGGAGTGAATTTCTCCATGGCCTTCACGTTTACTCCGGTGCCGGTTGAAGCGCTGAATTTGACCGGCGCGTTCAGCGTCAGTATCGAAGTCCCGGATGCCGAGTTCCGGATGGTTCCCGAGACTGTCCCGGCATTCACGGCAGGATTCGTTCCCGCGAGGTCCAGGACCGCTCCGTCAGCGGCGGCGATGGCGGAGGAATTCGCACTGAGTGCTTTGTCCGCACCGAGTTTCAGCGTACCGGCCGTCACGTTCGTCGGACCGTTCCACGTATTTTCGCCGGACAGCGTGAGCGTCCCGTTCCCCAATTTTGTCAGCCCGCCGTCGTTGGCCGAGCCGTCGAGATCCGGGGTAATGAGAACGTCAAATTCTTTCGTGTTGAACTTCGCGCCGCCTTCCTTCACACTGTAGACGACTTTGTCCTTTTTGAGGAGGAAACCGTGCTGCGCGCTGGCCGTATTCATGTCGGCGACCGCACAGATCTCCGTTCCGTTGAGGTTGAAGGTCGTTCCGACCGTGTTGTTGGTGGTCTTGACGGCGAACATATTGAGCGTCCCGCCGTCAAGATTGAACGTCTGGGTCCCGTCTCCGAGCCAGATGACGCCGCACGCCGGATCGCCGTCCGTCGTGTATTTTCCCGCGACACCGAGATCGATCGTGCCGCTTTTCAGATTGATCGTCGCCCGGGAGTTCGTATTGTTCGGCGCGGTGATGATGCGGCCGTCCACGTGCAGCGTGCCGCCGTCGACCGTGAGCGTACTGTTCGCGCCGCTCCAGGACGAAAGCACGACACTTCCATTGGTCCCGCCGTTGGTATTCGTCACGTTCACGGTCCCCGCCTTAATGGTCAGCGAACTGACGGTGTTGTTCGCCATTGTGCCGAGCTGGAAGGAATCGAGCCAGCTGTCCGCGTGGAAGGTTGAGGTCTTGCCGGGTGCGTCGATGACGGCATCCGCATTGTAGACGCGGAATTTCGTCCCATTCAGCGAGCCGGTGAGTTTAAACGTTCCGCCGGAGATGGCCGTCCAGTCGCCGGAGTAGGTACTGTCGCCGGAAAGCGTCAGCGTTCCTGCACCGGTCTTGTTCAGCGGTCCGCTGCCGGTGAGAGGCTGCGCGATGGTGACGTTGAAGCCATTCGTGTTGAAATTGGCTCCTCCGGATTTCACGACGTACGTCGCCGCAGGATCGTTCAGGAAGAAATCGGAATCGTTGTTTGCGGCCGGTTTGATGGTCGTGCCATTGAGATTCACCGTGTATTTTCCCTTGACGTCGGCGCGCATTCCGTAAAACTGGAGCGTACCGCCGTCCAAATTGAGCGTCGCCGTGCCGTTTCCGAACCAGAGCACACCGCACGCCGGGTCGCCGGACGTTGTGTACTTGCCGGGAACGCCGAGGGAAAGCGTTCCGCCGGAAAGATTCAGCATCGCGTTTGCCGTGATCGATTTGTTGGGCCTTGCGTTGGCGGCGATGAGGATACGCCCGTCAACTTGTACTGTGCCGCCAGTGATGTTGAGCGTACCATTCGCTTGGGTATTTGCGGCTTCCGAAATATTCGTCCCCAAACTTAGGCTTCCGTAGGAAGCAGAAGATGAATTGGAATTTTTGATGTTCACCGTGCCTGCCGAGACGGTCATCGCCCCCGTCTCATTACAGCCGACTTTCACACTGGCACCGTAACCGTCCGCATTAAGATTCGTGACGGTGTCTTGATCGTAGACCGTGTCCGCAGCCAGAACAGGCATAGCCGCAGAAGAACTCAAAAGGAGTGCCAGCGCACTGCACGTGATGGAAGTTCTGATTTTTTTAAAGCTGGATCTTTTCATGATTCTTTCGGAAATTTTTGGATCCACTCACGTTTCAAGACTCAACGGTCACAAAAAACGGTGGAATTTATTCAGTAAAGTCAATGATACTGACTTCATTTTATTCCATGAAATTTTTTCGTCAATCAAAATTTGAAAAAAACATCAGAAAAGATCAAAAATTTTGAAATTTTTCGTGCATTATCCTTTCATCCCTCAAAAATAGACCGGGCCGCCTTCCTTCGTTTTCGTTAATGTGTACACTTAAAAAGCCTCTCTTTAGGGGAGGCTGAAAATTCGGCCAAAAAAAGAGGACCGCGCATTCACGGTCCTTTTCGTTTACTCATGGATCAGCCGGGAATTTCTGTCCCCGGCTCTCCGGTTTTCTTTTCTTTATGGTCTCTACTCTTCGCAGACCACGCGGAAGCCCACATTGTAGACCTTCTGCCAGGCCGGATACGCCAGACGGTAGCCGTTGCGGGCCGTCTTCGGCATATCGAACCAGGAACCGCCCTTCGCGACTTTCTCGAAAGCCGGATCCATCGCGTTACGGCCGTCGTTCGCATTGTACGGATACGCTTTGTAGTCGGACAGCGTCCACTCATTCACGTTACCGTTCATGTCGTACAGACCCCACGGGTTCGGCTGATAGCACGCAGTCGCCTTGCCCGGATCGACCGTGGCCGGAGCGTTTTTGTGCGTTTCGAAGTGCCAGCCCGGGATCATCTGTCCGTCATCGACACTCTTGACGCGCTTCCAGAACGCTTCAAATTCCGCGTGATTGACCGGCTGCGGATTCACGCCTTTGCAGACAAAGAGGTCCATGTTCTTGTCCGCCAGGTTCGCGTACGGACCAAAGTCGGCATCCAGACCGCCCCACCAGAACGGGGTGTCTTTACCGGCACTCGCGGCCCATTCCCATTCGGCTTCGGTCGGGAGACGGAATTTCTTGCCCGTCTTCTCGGAGAGCCACTTGCAGAATTCCACTGCCTCGTTCCACGAAATGCGGATCACCGGCTGGAACGGGAAGTTGTGCGCGTAACCAGGCCACGTGTGGTCTTTCCACTGCTGGTCGATGTAGCGGCTGTCGTGATGCGGATCGAACAGATTGTACAGTTCGTTCGTGACTTCCGTCGTCATCATGTAGAACGGCTTCTCGATCGCGACTTCGTTACGGTTCGCTTCGGCCGGGTGTTTGCAGTCGTCGCCGATGACGAACTTACCGGTCGGGATCTTCACCAGCTCGATCGAGACGGAATCGCTCACCGCGACCGTCATCTTTTCGCCGGCGGTGCCGTTCACGACAGTCTGCGCACCTTCCGGAGCCTTCGTGTTCGGCTCGACCCATTCGGCGGGCTTCTGCCAGGCCGGACGATCGACCTTCATGAAGCTGCCCTTTTCCGGGTCTTCATGCAGATTCGCGTACATGGAGCGGATCTCCTGCGTACGCTTCGCCATCGCCTTCACGTGGTCCGAATTGCCGCGGAACGCTTCGGAAACTTCCGTCCACGTTGCATGGTACGGGCAGTTCATGTCGACCCACAGCGCGAGAGAGCGGAAGGAGAGGTCGTCGAGCTTCACATTGTAGTGGTTTCCGTCACGGAGCATCTGGAACAGCGGCGACGTGTTCGTATGATATTCCATCGGGTAGAACATGTGCACGTCGCTTTCCGGACCCGGACGGCGGACGTACGGGATCAGGTCGATGTACGATTTTCCGTAGTGCCCATCCCACTCGTTTCTCGGACGGCTCGTGTCGGCGAAGTTCGGACGGCCTTCTTTCGAACCGTCATGGCAGCCGACGCAGTATTTATCCAGAACCGGCTGAACTTCACGATTGAAGCCCATCGGACGGGATTCGCCGTTGAATTCTTCGATCTTGCTCGGAGCCTTGAGCATCGCGATCGTCCGTTTCGCCGGAGTCACGCTGTTCTGGGATTCATGGCATCCGTTGCACGTGACGCCTTCACCCGGCATACCGACCAGCCAGGAACGCATGAGCTGAACCGCAGAACCATTTTCGTCAAGCGGCTGGACTGCGATCGGGGTGTTCGCAGGAATTTCAAAGAACGCAGAACCGTCTTCGTAGACCGGAACTTCACCGATGAGGATCTTGGAGTCCCAACTGGCTTCAATACCCATCATGTTGTGGTTTCCAATACCGCGGTAGCCGTACTGGTAGCCGAACAGACGGAGCTTCTTCACGATGCCGCGCGGCAGACCGGCAAGACCCGGGCCGAAGTAGACGTCCGTCAGGAATGCCGTCGCGTCTTTCTGCCCTTCGATCAGACGGCTGGCGACCACCGGAGGAGTCGGACGTTCTTTCAGAGGCTGCGGCTCAAAGAGTCCCTTGCCCGGAAGTTCCTTGATCAGGAGCATATTGTCGAACGTGTCGACGAGGTACAGACCCCACGGAGAATCCGGTCTCATGCGGGCGGAGACGAGGAAATAGTCATCGCTCAGCGGGAACGGGAAGAGGAACTTCGGCCAGGAAGCGTCTACCAACTGGTCCATGATCTTGCCTTCCGGCTTTTTATTGCGGAACGGGATCTGCTGGACGACACCGTCGATCTCCTGACGGCCTTTGCGCGGGTCGATGATCCAGAGTTCACCCTGACGCTGCGCGGAACCGTGGTGGCCCGTCACGATGGTCACGAATTTCGCACTGCCCGGGATCGGTTTGGCGTAGAACATGGAGTTCGGCCAGTAGGAGTTCGAGCCATAGTATTCTTTCTGGTCGGAACCGTCCGGATTCATGTGCATCATGATGCGCGTGAAGTAGTGGTTGTCGTCCACATATTCCCAGCGCAGGTACATCACACGGCCGTTATTCAGCGTGATCGGGCACCAGTCCTGGTCCTGCTCAAACGTGAGCTGGCGGGTGGTTTTGCCGTCCGCTTCCACGCGGAAAATGTTTCCAACGTGACCGGCACCGCCGATGCACGGAACGCCCATCATCGAGGCGCTCGAAATGAAGAGGTGCGCGCCGTCCGGCAGATAGCAGCCTTCCACATTGTCGACGTCTGCGCCCATGAACGGGGTGATCTGCTTGAATTCGGTCGGTTTGTCCAGTTCCACTTCAAAAACTTCCCACGTTCTCTTTTCGGAAAGCGCGGTGACGAGAATGCGTTTCGCATCCCAGTTCAGGCAGATGTCGCCCATGTAGCCCGGACGCGGCGGGTCGATCAGGTGGCGCAGTTCGTTCGATTTCAGGTCAAGGATCTGGATCGTATTGTCGTTGGCACCCTTGCCGCGCGAACAGTTCGACATCCAGTTCGCTTCAAGGTTCGGGCTGGAAGCGACGCGGAGGAGCACTTCTTTCGGAAGGTACGGGTTCGCGAGCAGTGCTTCACGGCGGAACACAAGGAAACGCTCGGCGATCTTCACGACCTGTTCGCCGGCATTCGCGGACGAAGAATCGATCGCGGCGAATTCCGCTTCGTATTTCTTAAGCTCTTCCAGATATTTTTCTCCCGCGTATTCGTTCGGGAACTGTTTTTCCAGATTTTCGATCGCCAGACGAAGCGATTCCATCTGCTTCAGCGCATGGACGGCATCCGGAGCGATCTTGGCGAGGTTCAGCTCAAGCTGACGGCGCGCAATGGCTTCCATCGTGGCGGCTTTTTCCTCGGGGGAACCGTAGAGGGTCGGGTCCGATTCATCGCCGATGATCTGAAGCTCGATCAGAGACATCCAGCTCGTCGCTTTGCTCTGGGCCTTGCCCGGTTCGCCGGCACGGATCGGCCAGGTGCTCCAGAAACGGAATTCCACCCAGTCAAACTGCTGATCGCCGATGAATTTGCCATTCTCGGTTTCGCGGAAGGAGGATTTGAAACCGCCAACATTGGAACCGATGATCTTGTCGCCGGTGGTGAGCATGAACGCACCGTTAAAATTCGGTTTTTGTCCCGGATTTTTCTCATTGTTTACCAGGCGGATCTCGTAGTCCTGATTCGCACGGGTATCGATATTTCCGGAGTAGACCGCGATCTCTTTGATCGAACGGGCTTTACCGAGGTAGACGACCAAACGGGCGGGTTTTCCTTCCACTCCGATTCGGCCGTCACCGCCGAGCTGACCGACGAGACTGTCGGAGATCGCGACATAGTCCCCCGTATTGATCCCGGAAGACTCCACGATCTTCGCGCCGGGAAAATTCAGGAAATTCAGGACATGACCCACGGCGACATCATTCTGCATCGTCGTGAACTCATCCGCGTTTTTCGTCCAGGACTGCGTCGTCATTTCGACCTTCGCCTGAACGTTCGTGCCGAGAAGTGCAGCCGCACAAAGGCACATAGGCAGGATAAATTTTTTCAACATGGATCTCTCCAATACATCAAAAACCGATGAACTTAAAATTTCTTAAAAATGCACAAAAGGGCAACCTTACTATTAAACCACAAATTCCCCATTTTGTCAACGACCCGCAGGCAATATTTTTGAAATTTTATCGATTTCTTTCAAAAATCGCCCCAAAGAGCAAAAAGTTTTAAACGGAGGCTGGAAACAAAGCGAGACACGATGAATTCTTTTTCGGCTCCTGTTTCGATTTTTTCCGGCTTCCGTTTCGACCACCGAGAGTACGGAAATTTCGCAGAGAAACATTGAAATAAAATTTCCCTCCTTTATGATGGGAGGCAAACGCAGCGAGATAGGGGAAGTGACGGACTCTCCGAAAACCCAGAGTCCGTAAAAATGCCGCGAAGCCATTCCATTCGGAGGCCCGTTTGAGGATCTCCAAGGAGCGGAGTGCGCAGTGCGGTCACGAGAGGCGGTTCAGGCAGAAGAAAAGGAAATCGGCGATGCGGAAAGGTTTCGGAAAGATCTGAACGTTTTCTTTCCAGAGAAAATGCCATTCGTCCGGACGGGGAAATTCCGTGAACGCGATCGGGACGGCCTCGGGATTCCGGGCTTTGAGGGCGTGGAAGTGCGCGACGGCCGCTTCGGAAAAGTCGGGGAAGTCGAAGAGAAGGAAGTCCGCGACTGCCTCTGCTTCGGAGTCTGTATTTCCCGGGATCCCGTCCTCCTTTCCGAGCCACGAGCCAAAGACCTCTGCCGTTCTCCCTTTCCAGTCGGAGCGCAGGCACAGATCACGCAGAAAGACGAACTGGTCGAAATCCTCACTTTCGATCAGGAATCGCAGCGGACGGAGTGCCGGGGAATTTTTGGTATTCGCATTCGGGACGGTAGAGGACACATTTCGGAAGAGCTTCCATTTTTCTTCCCGCTTCAGCTCGAAGATCGCGCGTTCCTCGGGAAGTACCGTGACGGGAAGCGACCAGATGGACGCCCAGCCTTTTTCAAAAGCGAAGCATTCCAGCGGCGCCATCGCAGCAAAATCGTACCATAGCATGGAATGGACTCCCGCCAGCGGCGTGCCGGTCCGCGCTTCCCCTTCGCACCAGCTTCCGAGGACCGCCAGAATCGGCGCAAGCGGAAACTTTTTTTGGAGTTCCAGTACCCAACTGTCCGAGAATTCCCCGGACCAGGAGCGCAAAAGAACGAGAAAATCAGGATCCGGTGTTTCGTGCACGTTGGTGGAAACCGCGGGGTCGTGCACGTCGGCAGAAACTGCGGGATCGTGCACGTCGGCGGAAACTGTGGGATCGTGCACGTCGGCAGAAACTGCGGGGTCGTGCACGTCGGCGGAATATTCGGAAACAGAGCTGGTGCAGAGATCGGCAGGGAGGCGGTTTTCGGCAAAGATCCCGCGTTCCCGGACATTTTCGGGAAGGTTTTCCCACCAGAGCCGAAATTCCTGCCGGTCCGCGTCTCCGAAAATGAGGAAACGGGGGACCTGCGGATCGAAACGGTGTGAGGAACGGGAATCTTTTTTCATTTTTTTCTCCTTGCGTAAATGGAACTTCCCCATTTTACCACAAAATCGAAATCTTTTCAACTCCCACACCGCGAAATTTGAAAGAGAATCTTTCCGGCCCTTGACTTTTTTGAATTCTCGGGTAAAATATAGGGAAAGCTTTCTTCAGAATGTGATCGGGAGAAAGCGAAAATAGAAAACTGCAAGCAGAAAACTCAAAATTGGAAAACCAAATGAAAAACGGCCGGTCTGCCGCTGAGGCTGTATTCACATACTGTACTCACGCACCGATTTGCCGGTCCTTTTCATTTTAAAAAGGAAATCCCAAGGAAGTGAGGTCAAAAATGGGTAAAGCACTTCAGGTCAACTCGGACAATTTCATCGCAGAAGTTCTGGAATTCCCGGGCGTCGTTCTCGTCGATTTCTGGGGCCCCGGCTGTGCGCCCTGCCGTGCTCTGGCACCGGTCCTGGATGCGGTCGCGGAAGCGAATGACGGCGTCGCGAAAGTCGTGAAGGTCGATATTTCGGAATCGGATGATGTCGCGAACCACTACGGCATCACGACGATCCCGACGATCATGATCTTCAAAAACGGCGACCTTATCGATCAGCTCATGGGCGTGCAGTCCAAAGCGAAACTTCAGGGGATCATCGACGAAAACAAATAGGAAAAGATCCTCAGCACAGAAACAGGAAAACGGGAAGGAGTGAATTTCATGTCGGAAGCGGAAATCGGAAAGTCGGTCGACCTGAAACGCATTGAGAATGCGTTTCGTGAGATCCTCATCGCAGTCGGAGAAGATCCGGAGCGTGAAGGACTCAAAGAAACACCGAAACGGGTCGCGAAAATGTACGCGGAAATGTTCCAGGGACTCCATGTCGATCCGCGGATCCATCTGCACAAATACTTTACCGAGGACTACAGCGAGATCGTTCTTGTGCGCGACATCTCATTCAACAGCATGTGCGAGCATCATTTCCTCCCCTTTATGGGCAAGGTCCACATCGGGTACCTCCCGAACGGAAAGATCCTGGGGCTGAGTAAACTGGCGCGTGTCGTTGAAGTCGTTTCGCACCGTCCGCAGGTCCAGGAACGCATGACGGCGACCATCGCCGACCTCCTCATGGATGAGCTGGATGCCAGCGGTGTCGGCGTCGTCATTGAGGCACTCCACACGTGCATGGCGATCCGCGGGATCAAGAAGCCGGGGGCGACGTGCGTGACTTCTGCCATGCGCGGGACCTTCCTGAAAGATGCCCGGACCCGTGCTGAATTCATGACGCTGGTCAGCGGGAAAAATACACCGACGATCAGCTTCATGGAGTAGTCTGCGGACGTGTGTTGACGGGAACGCCTGCGGTGCGGCGGGTAGTCCCGAAGTGCGTAAAATTTTTCGGAAAGCCGGTTTTTTCAGAAGAGCCGGCTTTCTGTGTCCCCGGCCGAATGCTGCGGAGAGCAGTTTTCGGCTTTCGGCTTTTTTCTGAAAGAATCGGATTTTATGGAGAGATGAGCGATGCTGAACCCCAGAGGTGAACGGATCCAGGATGATTTACGCGGGCTGATCGACGGGGAAGTGTTTGCGGATTCGGTCAGTACGCAGGCGTACGCGACCGATTCGGGGCTTTACGAGATCCTGCCGGCGTGCGTCGTTTTTCCGCGTACGACGATGGACATCGTGTCGGTCATTCGGTACGCCCGGAGAAACGGATTGAGCGTTCATCCTCGCGGTTCGGGAAGTAATTGCGTCGGTGCGGCTCTTGGAGAGGGGATCGTGCTCGATATGTCGCGCTACATGCGGCGCCTTCTGCACTACGAAGCAGAGTCGAATGTTCTGGTAGTCCAGGCCGGGATGCAGTGCTCGCGTCTGAATGAGATCCTCCGACCCCATCGACGGCAGATCCTTCCCGGTGCCGGGCATTCCTGGCCGAATACGATCGGCGGGCTTCTTTCCATGGACGGCTACGGAAGCCGGTGGCTTTCTTTCGGGCGTCCGTCCGACTGGCTTCTTGAGCTGGAAATGGTCACGGCGAACGGAAATATCGTGAGGTTTTCCAATCAGGAACTTCTGGATGCGCCGCGGTATTCGGAAATTCCCTCAGACGGAGCGGAAGCGTCTTCGGAGCAGGGGGGGACAGCAGCCTGGAATTTGGATCTTCATTTCCCCGATGGCGAGAGCGAAGAGATCTTCAATCCGGAAAAACTGGCGGAGCCGGAGCCATTCTTTACGCCGCAGGAAGAGAAGAAGTGGATCTTGACGTCCATCTCGCATCTTTTGAAAGAATACTCTGCCCAGCAGAGGATACCGCACACGCCGCGGGTCATCGATAAAATGGCGTACTGGACGAACATCCAGAACGGAAACCGGCTGAACATGGCGCGTCTGATCGCGGGAGCAGAGGGGACGCTCGGAGTCATTTCCGCAGTGAAACTCCAACTCCCGGAGATCCCGGCCGTGCGCAAAACGCTCCTTCTCTTTTTCGACAGCATGGAGAAAGCGATGCGGTCCGTGCAGTCTCTTTTGCCGTTTCATCCGGACGCCTGCGAGCTGATCGACCGGCGGTACCTGCATCTTGCGGCGGAACGCGACGTGCGTTTCGACACGATGTTTCCGGAGAAGACCGAGGCGGTCCTTTTGATCGAGCTGACGGATTCTGCACAGTTCAGTCTTCTGAATCGGCTCCGTTCGCTTTCGGACAAACTGATCCGGCAGAATGAGCTGGCGTTCCAGATGATCGTATCGGCAGATGATGCGGAAGCGGATCTTTTCTGGGAGCTTGCCCGGACGTTTGAGCCGTCGGTACATTTCGGAAAAGGAAAACCGATCCGGAACCCGCTGGTTGAGGATGCCGCAGTCATGCCGAGCCGGCTTCATGAATTTTTTCTTCGTGTTCAGGAACTGCTGCGGAAGCACGAGTTGACGGCGGCCTTTTTCTCACACGCGATCCAGGGGCAGGTCCGGCTTCAGCCGCTCGTCGATCTTTTCCGTGAGGAAGAGGCGGCCAGACTTCTGCGTTTTGCGCGGGAATACTATCAGCTCGTGCACGGGATGAACGGAACGATCGGCACGGAAAATGGTCTAGGACTCGGCTGGACGTACTGGATGCCGCTTTTCGAGCACCCGAAGTATGAGATCACGTGCGCCATCAAGAGGGTCTTTGATCCATTTCTGCTTTTTCAGCCTGGAAAAATGGGGTCCGAGATCGATCCGAATGCGCGTCCTGAAGCGATGGAGCTTCTTTGGCGGCGTGCGATCCGTCCCTCTGCCGCATTGCCGCTGGAGCAGGAACTGCCGACTCTGGATGCCGGCTCCGATTCCATGAAGGATCCACTGACCGACTGTACGGTTTCCGACTGGACGGGCCCGGAAAACACCGGGCTGGAAAATACCGGGCTGGATTCTGCTGCGGGCGTTGGGAAAGAGCGGAGCACTTTGGGAGAGCGTTTCCGAAATGCGGAACGTTCCTCGAATGAGGAGATCCTGGAGTCGGCCGCATTAGCGAAAAAACGTCGGGAAACGATCGGAACAGTGTCCGGCGATCCGAAGAAAACGGGGACTGAAACTGCGGGAACTGGAACTGGAACGGGAACGGGAACGGATCCGGACAGTTTGGCCTCCTCCAATGTTCTGGATGATCCGGCGATTTTGAGTGCGGACCGCAGTTCCTTCTGCGGGCGGGAATCTTCCATTCTGGTGATGGAAAAAGTCCGGGAGATCCTCGGGAATGCGTTTGATGATCTGGCCGACGAGACGTACGCGGAAGACGGTATCCTGCGGCCGTCCGAGGATGAAAAAAATGAAGAAGAGTCTGGAAAGATGGCGCCGCTGACTCATTTGGGACTTGCCTGGCATCCGGAGAAGATCCGGAAGATCACGGACCGATGCAATGGCTGTGCGAAATGCCGCGGGACGGAGCTTTCCTGCCGTGCGTGCCCGGTTTTTCGCTACGATTGCAGTGAATTCTCCTCTCCGCGAGCGAAAGCCAATCTTATGGCCGGACTCGTGAGCGAGACGCTTGACGTCACGGAACTGGGGGACGACGCATTCCGCAGCATCATGAACCAGTGCATCCAGTGCCATTCCTGCCGGATCGAGTGCACTTCCGGCGTGGACGTTCCCTACCTGGTCCGCAGCGCGAAAGAGTCCTGGGCGAAGGCGCACGGGCTCGATTTTTACGAGACGTCGCTCGTGCGGCTCGATGTCTGGGTGAAGCGGTTCCGCCGTTTTCCGTATCTGGCGAATCTCGCATTTTCCACCGGGTGGATGCGCTGGCTCATCGAGAAGAGTTTCGGTATTTCCAAAGACCGGAAGATCCCGAATTTGGAAACGCGCTCTTTTCTCGAAAAACTCCAGAAAAATCCGGCACTTCTGGCCTCCAATCCGTTTGAGAGACCGCTTTCAGAGCATCCCATTTTTCTGGATAATTCAACAGGGATCCAGGGAAAGGCCGTCTATTTCGTCGATACTTACGCAAATTATTTTGATTCGTCGGTCGCTCGGGCGGTCGTGCAGGTCTTCCAGCACAATCATGTGCCGCTGGTCGTGCCTCTGCATCAGGTCGGCTGCGGGATCACGGCCGTCATGCTCGGGAGAAGCGACTACGTCAAGACGCAGGTCTACCGAAATGCAGCACTTTTGGCGGACTATGTGCGGCAGGGATACGATGTCGTCGTTTCGGAACCCGCAGCCGCGCTGGCGTTTCGCTGGGAATTTCCGCAAACCTATCCGGAAAACGAAGACATTCAGCTGGTCGCCCGCCACTGTTTCGAGGTCAGCGAGTACCTCTACAAACTGCACGTAAATCAGCTCCTCAAGATGCCGAAACTTCGCAGGGAACTCCGGGTCGGATACCATACGCCGTGCCGTCTGCGGGCACTTCAGGTCGGGGTGCCCTCCACGTACATTCTGCGTCTCATTCCGGGGCTGGAGCTGATCCAGTCGCCTCACGGATGCTGCGGAATGGGCGGTTTTTTTGGAATGCTGGCCAAAAATTACTCCGCGAGCCTCAAGATCGGCCGTCCGCTTCAGGCCTGGATGCGCGACCCGACTATCCAGATCGGCGCGACAGAATGCAGTGCCTGCCGTATCCAGATGATGCACAAAAACACGAAATCGGTCCTTCACCCCATTCAGATCCTCGCGCAGGCCTACGGACTCTGACTTTTCGCCGAAAAAGCGCACTTGCCGCCCGCGCTGGGGAAAATCAGAAGCAGCCCCACACGCACTTCCCAGATGGATCGTCGTTCCGAATTTCTGCGTCAGCAAATGGAGTGCATCAGCGTTCGATCCGCCGCATTTCTGCCGGTTCCAGACGGACGGGGACGGTCCGGTCTTTCAGATGGACGGTGCATTCCCTGGCTTCCAGGCAGTGCAGATTCAGCACGTAAACGCAGTCTTCATAGACGGCCCACGAGAAACAGGATCGGTCTTCCGGTGCGGCATCGACGAAGATCTCGCCTTTCATGCGTTCCGCTTCTTTCCGGATCCGTTTCACGTAGTGCGGCGCGAATGCATCTTTTCCCGGGTACTCCCACCCGAGAAAGAGCAGAACGGCCCCTTTCCCGTGCGTTTGCCGGATCCAGAGCGGTTTTCCGCTGACGGTCTGGAGGATCTCCGGTTTTTTCTTTCCGTTCAGCTCCTCATCCTGTTCTCCGTCCGGTTTGTCTTCCGGAAAACGGATCTCTGCCGCGTATTCGGGAGCGGGGCCGAAATCCGGAGCGTCGATCTGCAATTTTCCGACGATCCGAATGTTCAAAAGTCCCTCAAGATCGCCGCCGCAGATGAGATCCTGGACGGAGTACTCTTTTCCTTCGCAGTCGGCCCGCGTGGACAGATGGGGGACGGCGAGGATCAGCGTGCCTCCCTGGCGCACGTACTTTTGAAGGAGCTCCCAGATTTTTGGCGTCATGGAATTCCAGCCGCCGTAGACCAGAAGCTCGTAGCGTTCCAGATCCTTAATGCGAGTCAGGTCATCGATCCCCACGACGTCGGTCTGTCCGTACGGACTGCCGGCCAGCCAGCGGTTCGTGTAGGGCGCGAGGGCGTCCAGGGCGAGCGGGAAAAAGAGATCCTGAAGCAGTTTTGAGCTTTTCTGTGCGTCGCCGTACCTCCAGCGCGGGTCTTCTTCGGCTTTCTCGTGCTGCGCCCAGACCGGCATTCCGGGGAGATAGAGTCCCATGTATGCGTCGCAGTTTCCCATGACGGCCGCGATCCGTGTTTCGGGAGTCCCTTTTCTTTTGGGGGCCGAGCGGACAAAATCCAGGAAACGGCGCATTTCTTTGCGGTAGCGTCTTGGCGGGTCTTCCTCGTAGCCGAAGTTTCGGTTCCCGGAGTCCGCAGTGTAGCGTCCGGCCTGCGTCGTCTGGCTTCCTGATTCCAGAATCATCAGCGAGCTGCCGAGGAGGTACTGCTGAAGAAGTCCGGCACGCAGAAGGCGAAATTTCTGCTCAGTCTGGTACGGAATTTCGCCCGTCTGCCATTCATGAGCGAGCCAGCCGCCCCAGTACTCCGGTTTCCATTTTCGCGCAGCTGCCCGCATTTCGGAGCTGGCCCACGCGAGATTCTGGGCACCGATGGCGTAGAGTTCCGAGCAGATAAAGTGGATCCCGCCTTCCAGTTCGTAGTTCGCCAGCGAGGAGCCGGAGGTCGAGAAGATGTACGGATAGCTCGTTTCGTACCGATGCACACCGCGCCGAATGTAGTCGTCCACAAAAAAGGCTCGAGCGTCTTTCAGATCCTGGGCTTTCGGGACTCCGCACGCTCTCGCCGACTCGATCCCCTGGTAGAGATAGCCAGCGTATTCCCCGATGTTGTTCTGGAGGAAGAACCGGTCCTTTCCGGCTTCGGCAAGACGGCGGGCTTTTTCGCGCGGAACGTGCTGGTAGATGCTCATGGAGTAGATCCCCGCGTCCGCCAATTTCCGCGTGTACTCTTCCGAAACATCCGGGCTGTCTGCCGACGGTCCGGGAGTCTGCGGCCAGAAGACGGCCAGATTTCCCCACGGGTCGGCGAGAAAATCATCGACGAATTCATGGCAGTACCGCGAGTTGGGGACTTTCGGAGCGTCCCATGACGTGAGGGTGCGTTCTACGGCTTTTTTCTCCGGTGTGTCGGCAGTTTCGTCGGGGATCGCCGGGTAGAAGCACGTTCCGACGAGGATCTCGCCGTGTTCCATCGGTGCGCATTGGGGGAGCGGCGGTGCAGTGAACGTGACGGTCTGAGTGCGGAGCGTACCATCGAGCAGCTCAAGCGTCAGGCGGGCGTCGAACGACTTTTCCCCATCCGGCAGAAGCGGAAACCGAAATCGGAATTGGGCCGTTTCTGATTCCATTTTCTCGCCGGTCGAAAGTTCCAGAAACGCCTTCCGGACATTCGAGAGGCCCTTTTCGCTCACTCGGCAGATCCGGGCACACGCATCCGTTTCAGCCTGCACGCGCATTTTCTCGCCGGTCCAGACTTCCAGAAAAAACGGACCTGCGGGCGTTTCCCAGCTCGTGATCCCAGTCGCGAGGACCAGACAGCACACGCTCTTTTCCCGGACCGCGTTTTTTGCGGAATTTTCCGGAACCTTCGTGTTTTGAAGCTCTTTCGGTATCCGGAAACGCAGAATGAGTTCCTCATCCGATGCGATCCTGCCGCAGTTCCCCTTTTCCATCTCGCAGAACGGTTCAGGAAAAAACGTCTGCGTCCCGTCCGTGAGGTAAACACTGCGTGGGTCCAGGATCGTCCAGCCGCACTGTTCGTTCCGGACTTCCAGACGCAGTTCCAAAACCGGGGCCGCCGTTTCTGTTGAATCTGCCGTTTCCGAAACCGGGGCGGCAAAAAGCAGTTCCTCCGGGAGCGGGATCTCCAGCCGCTCGGCAAGCCGGATCTCGGTGCTCGGCAAAAGAACGCGGAATCCCGGGACGCAAACCGTCGGGAATGCCTCGGAAAATGCGGGAACTGCCGGCAGTATGAGCGGGAAAAGCCCCAACAAAATCCGCGAAAAAAGCGGAAGGAGAAACCGGGAGAACCTGAACCGGGAAGGGGAACTTGGAAAAGTCGGTCTTTTCATGAGAAATGCACGTAAAAATAGGAAGCGAAACGGGGTGGAGGCGGTACAGTGGTCTGCATCGTGCTCTCACCACGGAAACCGCCGCTGAAGATCCACTGGATCACACAGTATCTTCTGACGCGAAAAACACCAAAAACACAAAATGCACGCGCAGGTTTTTTAAATTCATTTTGCGTTCATTCGCGTTTTTTCGAAAATTTCGCGTTAAAAATCAGCGGACCTTCTGCTGTTTGGCGATCAAGGGACGCAGAACTTCCATTTTGAAAGGGTCAGCGTTCCAGCTGCGCTTTCGTTTTGGCGTCGATCTCCATCACGAGACCTGAGATGCCGTTTACTTTCGCGAGCGTTTCGCGCATGGCGGAGACTGCGGCGGAGTCGTTCACGTCGCGGACTTCGCGGTCATTGAAATTCAGGACACACCGGCCGCCGATCAGGGCGAGGACGCAGAAATTCTCGCCGTTCTTCACGAATTTCTTTTCTTCCTCATTGGCACAGAGAGCCAGCGCGGTTTCTTTGGAAACTTCGGCGCGAAGGACGAAATCGCCGAGTTTTTCGATCCCGGAATCGATCTTTCGCCATTCCGGTGCGGAAAGTTCGCGAATTTCAAGATTCCGCCACTGGAGCGTTCCCGCACTGCCGGCGTGGACTTGAAGTCCAATGAATCCGTTTTCGTCCAGAACGTCGATCATGTTCGCGCAGGGAATTCCGTTGATCCATGTGCGGATGGACGGACCGAGGCACTGGATCTCGACCAGATTCCAGTCATTTTTTCGGAATGCCCGCGGTGCGTCGGCCGCGAACCAGTCGTCCGGGCGTTTCAGACCGCGGAATTTCGAACTGTAGCCCCATGCGCGGCGTCCTTCATCGTAGATCTGCCCGACGGCGACCCGGTCGGCGATCTCGCACTGGTAGCCGTAGACGCTTTCCCGCTCACCGCGCGGACGCGCATGACTGCGGACCTGAACGCCCGAATTGCCCATCACGACGTAGCGGACTTCCAGACGCAGAATGAAGTTGGAGTATTCTTTCTCTGTGCAGAGGAACGTATTTCCGGGAGTACCGGGCGCACATTTTCCGACGATGACGCCGTCTTCGACCGTATACGAAGCGAAACCGCCCTTCACGGTCCACCCGGTCAGGTCTTTGCCGTTAAAGAGTGAAGTGAATCCTTCCTCCGCCAGCACCGTGCCGGTGAACAGAAGCGTGAAGATTGCCGACAAAATGAATGATCTCATGATCGATCCTTTCTGAAAAAATGATGCGCGTCCGTCCGCGAACTCTCAGCGGCGGTGCGCATATAGTGAATGAAAATTTGGCTCTCTGACAGGTGCGTATCCGTTCATGCCGTAATTTCGACGCGGATGCTACGGAAAATGCAAACGCACTCGAAAAGGTTTTAAAAACGGTCCATCCGGGAACTGCGTACCAGTTTCACCACTGAAGACACTGAAAAATCGCAGAGAAACACAGAAAGGGGAACACGAAAAGCACGAAAACGTGCGGATCTCGCAAATGTTTTTAAAAAATTTTTTAAGATCCATTTCGTACCTTTTCACGTTTTTTGTGAAATTCGTGTCAGGAAATCTCCCTTTTCTTTTCAGTGTGTTTCAGGGCCTCTCTGTGTTTTCAGTGGTGAAAAAAGTTTCCCGTTTGCTCATTTTCCGAATGCGTCTCGCCCGGTGAGCCATTCACGGAGTTCCGCGACGCTGTATAGGACGGCGTCGGGGGCACAGACGGAAATGTCGTCCGTTTCGGCAGTAGAGGCCCATGCTGCCCCCAGGATCGGAATGCCGACTTCCCGGCACGCCGTCACGTCGGAAGGTGCGTCGCCGACATAAACGGCTTCCTCCGGTGAAAGTCCGAAATGCTCCAGGATCCGCGTCAGTCCCTGCGGTTTGCTTGGTCCGGTCTCGATGCCTGGTTCGATCTGGTCGAAAAGGTCAAAGATCCCGTAAAATCTCAGTGCGTCATCGCATGTCCGCTTTCCCCGCCCAGTCACCAGACCCAGGATCCTGCCGCTGCGCTTCAGGTCGGCGAGGATCTCGGGGACCCCTGGAAAAAGGGACGGATATTCCGCAAGCAGTTCCCGGCACTTCGCAATGTACGCCTCCAGAGCCGTTTCGTAGATCTCCGGCGGAACGAGTTTCCGAAACGCCCCTTCTTCACTTGGACCGAACGTCGCGAGGATCTCCGCATCGGTGACTTTTCGTCCGAGAAGAGGCTCGACCGTCAGATGTGCGGCCTCGAGACAGAGCGCCAGCGTGTCTCCGAGCGTACCGTCAAAGTCAAAAATCACTGCTTTCAGCGGTTTCTGCATAAAAAACTCCGTGTTTGGATCTGCGGTGGGAAATGGTCCGAAACGAACTCGGAAGGCTGGACTTTTTTTGTGTCGCCTCCCGGCTTTGTTCGTGCCTGCGCGGGCAAAAAACTGCGTTTACTTCATGCGCGGGTCGATCGGTTTACCGTCCTTCATGGGGATCGGGGGTGCGGCAGGCTCTTCCTTTTGGGATCTCTTTCCTTTTTTGCTCTTCTTTCCTTTTTTCGATTTCTTGTCTGATTCATTTTCAGCGTCTTCGGAAACCGGGGCGCTGGCGGTCCCATCCGCGTTCATCGGAGCTGCGGTGCCTGCCGGAGCGGAAGTCTGCGCGGAAACGGCATCGTCCGGAGAGAGCGAGAGTCCCGCCGTCCAGAAAAGCAGCCCCGTCAGCATCGCGTAGAATGCGACGTGAATGAAGCCGTCGGAGTACTCCAGGTCGAAAAGGAACGACGCGATCAGACCGCCGGCGATCAGGAGCGGAATGGCGGCAAACGGCCACGTCATGTACGAGAACATGCTGCCGAAGGCGTCCGCGAGTGCCGGGGCGAAGAAAATGTACGCAGTCCAGAATGCAAGATAGACGCCGGAGCAGATCGCCGTCCGCAGGATGAGTTCTGAACGGCTGAGGTCTTCGATCGCTTCCGAATCGCGGAGAAAGAACCACGGAGCGTAAACCAGTGCCGGCGTCACCAGCACGAGACCGACGAAAGCCGCGATGCCGTACGCGCGGAAGATCCCTCCCAGCAGCCACGCAAGGAGGAAGACCGTCAGCGTGCTTCCTGCGATGAGCGCGGCGGTTTTGGGCCGGAAGATGTTCTCGCGGCGTTTCAGAGGCTTCAGGACGAGTTCCCCCGTCGCGCTCGTTCCGCCGGAACTGAACGCTTCGCCGCCGTGGACCTTGACTTTTCCCTCCGGCATGGGGATCGTAATGAGAGTCTTGCATTTCGGACAGGGACCTTTGCGTCCTCCAAATTCATCCCGAACACTGAAACTTTTATGGCAGCCTGGGCACGTGACGATGATGGCCATTTGAAAATCCTGAAAATAAATGAAGGTGAATGCGTCTGAAAGGGGGCGAAAACGGAAATTTTTTGGATGAAAAATCGAAAAAATCCCCAAAATCGGAAATTTCCAAAATTTTTTCCATTTTTTTGCGCCGGAAAGGCGTCTACCCCGTTGACGCAAAGCGAAAAAAATGCGACACTAATGGGAAAGTTGATTCACGGCGGGAGGCGATTCTCCTCCGCAGCACAGGAACCGTTTCCTACAGTATAGCCGGAAATGCGATTTTTTCCCAGTGTCCCTGCCGGAAAAAAAGCGAAAATTTCCGAAAAAATCAAATTTTTCTCCGATTTGTACTGTCGGAATTGCCGAAAATGCGTTTTTTGGCGGTCCGGGAAACTTCCGGGAAGGGGAATGCGGAAGTTTTTGCATTTCCGGGGAAACGTTCCGTCAGATATGATCGAGAAGTAAAGGAAAACATGGATTTTAAAATACGCACATTCATCGGCGTCGAGATCGGCGACAAATCGCGCGCGCAGACCGGAAATTTTGCCCGGAAACTGATGGAACCCGGCGCAGACATCAAATGGGAACAGCCGCACAAATTCCACGTGACGCTGAAGTTCCTGGACGAGATCCCGAACGAAGAAGTGAACGACATCTGCCTCCGCATCCAGCGGGCAGTGCGTGACTTTCCGCCGTTTACGCTGGGACTCTGCGGGACGGGAGCGTTTCCGTCCATCGAAAAACCCCGTACGGTCTGGGTCGGCGTGAATGAAGGGCGGGAGGAGATCACGGAACTGGCCCGGCGTGTCGATGAAGCGATGCAGGCCGCCGGTTTTCCGCGGGAACTGAAACCGTTTACCCCGCACGTGACGCTCGGACGGCTCAAGCGGGCCAATGCTGCACTCACGGACCTCAGTGCTCTGCTGGCGCAATACGAAAAAATCGACCTCGGTAAATCATTCATCCGCCACGTCACGGTCTTCGCCAGCCATATGGCCCGCTCCGGTTCCTCGTATACGACGCTGGCGACCTGTCCGCTCAATGGTGAACGGTAAAATTTCATCCGGATCGAAACGGTAAAATTTCATCCGGATCGATTTCCGATTGTGCGGTTCGTGCGGATTATGACAGAATCAATAAATTTTGTCAGATTGTCTCGCAAAAAGGCCGATTTTGTCGAATGGAATCATTTTATTTTCAGATTTCACGAAAACGCACCGTCAGACCGTTCTGTGCCGGCGTGACGCCGTGCAGGGATCCCGGACGGTTTCCGCAGGAGGAAAAGGGGGACTGGATCTCCTGTTTCTGCATCGTGAAAGAGAAAATGTACCGCTGCCGTGCGGTCCGTTCCTGTGTCGGCCATTCCGCTTGACAGGGACAGAAGATCTCCTGCTGTGCGGGGACGTAGATCTCCTGCTGTGCGGGGACGTAGATCTCCTGCGGCGGCTGAATGTACAAATTAGAGAAACCAAAACAGAGACGAAACAGTGGCTTGCCCGGATTTCCTGGAGTGAAGGATATTTGGAGACCATAATTCAGAGGACTGTTGCTTTCTTTGGAGAGTAAACTATGACAAAACAGATTTTTTCACTGGTTCTCGGCACCTTGCTGGTGAATGCGTGGGGCCTTGCGAATGCACAAAATGCACCGATCGCGGTCCCGGTCAGCGACACGGCGGTGGTTGGAGAAGTCATCGTGCAGGACGTTGCGGTCGGTAACGCTGCAGAACCAAAACTACAGGTAAACTCCAGCGAGGATGCGGATTATTTCGCCCTGTCGATTCCTCCGATTATGGAAAAACAGGCCGCGAGTGTGGATCTCGTCATCCTCTGCGATACCTCGGCCTCCATGAACGGCAGTTTCCGTGACGACCAGGTCATGGCAGTCTCGACGCTTCTGGAAAGCCTCAGCCCCGCAGACCGCGTGAGCATTTTCGCGGTGGATACGCAGGCTGTCCGCCTCACGAATGCGTTTTCCGCGCCGGGTACGGAAGATGTTGCGCAGGCTGTCGCGAAACTTCAGAACTACACGCCGCTGGGCGCCGTGGATCTGGAACGTGTCCTGACGGCGGCATCCGGCAGTTTTGACACGACGGCAGATTCCGAGCGCGTCATCGTCTTCATCGGACAGGGACGCAGCCGTGCGAAACTCATGTCGCTGGAATCCTTCACGAAAGTGGCCGACCAGTTCGCGAAAGACCGCATCTCCGTCCACTCCGTTGCCGTGGGACCGGACGTCGATATGGTCGTCCTGAAGACCCTTGCTGCGAAGACCGGCGGCAATGTCGTCACGACCGGCGACAGCAGCTTCGCGGAACTTCCCGCCATGATCCGTCGGAAAGTTGGTTGGGTCATGGGCGATCCGGAACATAATTTTGATTCCCTCTATCCGAAAACCGTCCCCCCGATGCGCTCCGACCGCGAGTCCATCATGATCGGAAAAGCGAAAAAAGGGATGACGGCCGCTTCCATTAAGTTCACCGTCAGTGACGGAACGGAAGTGAACGTGGAATTCGCACCGGAAACGATCCCTGGCACGAGCATCGCGGACATGGTCCAGGACGTCGAAAAGTCCAGCCGCTGGCTTCCGCTGGAAAAATGGTCGGATGTTGAGAACGTCATGTTCAACGTGAATCAGAACGTCGATTTCATGCTTGCCGCGGCGAGCGAACTGCTCAAGACGCTCGAAGAGAGCGACATGAACAGTATGTCCGACGAGCAGCGCAAAGCGTTTGAAGAAAATATGAAAAATGCCGTCCAGATGGTCGAAAAGGCGAAAGTCCTTGCGCCGAATCATCCGAACGTGCAGTATATTTCCGGTCTCTGCGAACAGGTCGCCGAGAAACTGGAAGGCGGCGAGATCACCTACCAGGATGCCGGACCGAGCCTCGTGGATGAAGGCCGTGCGGAAGACGTGAACACCCAGCGTCAGCGCATCATGGTCCAGGAAGCGATCTCCAGCGCACGGCAGATGATGTCCGACAATCCGGACTCTGCCATCGAGATCCTCATGGTTCAGCTCGCGACGATCGAATCGGTCGGTCTCCCGGCGGAAGCGCAGGATACGCTCACCAAGCAGATCCAGTCTTCCATTCGTGAAGCCAAGGCCCGCAAAGAAGAACAGAGCATCAAAAAGGCAGAAGACCGTGCCCGTCTGACGGAAATGCGTGAACGCCAGATCGCTCTGGACAATGCGAAGACCGACGAAGAAAATATGAAGAAAATGATGCGCCGTTTCGATGCGCTCATGGAAGAAGGCAAATATCGTCAGGCGGAAGAATCCGCGGCTGCCGCTGTCCTCGAAAAGGATCCGGAAAATATTGCGGCGATCGCCGGTACGGTGACGGCCCGTCATCGCGGATATGTGGAACGCAACCGCCAGATCACTGTCCTCCGTCAGAAAGGTTTCGTGGATGCACTGCATCAGGCTGAAATCGGCAACATTCCGTTCCCGGATGATCCGCCGATCGTCTACCCCGATTCCGAAGTCTGGAAGCGTCTGACGGAACGCCGTGTTGCGAAGTATTCTTCGATGGACCTTGCCCAGCGCAGTCCGGTCGAAAAACAGCTGATGGAGGCCGTGAAGGAATCCACGCAGATCAGTGAAGTTGAGACCCCGCTGCCGGAAGTCATCGAAAAACTCAAGGAACAGCACAATATCGAGATCCAGCTTGACGTGGCGGCTCTCGAAGAAGAAGGTCTTGACTCGGAACTCCCGATCACGCTGGATGTTCACGGTATCTCCCTCGGCGCTGCGCTGCGTCTGATGCTTTCGAGCAACGGCATGATGTTTGTCGTGGAAGATGAAGTCCTCAAGATCACCACCCAGTCCCGTGCGGAAGAAAGCCAGTCTACCCGCGTGTATCCGGTCGCTGACCTCGTCATCCCGATCCAGAACCTGCCTCCGATGAACGGCGGTATGGGCGGCGGAATGCTCGGAAATAACTCGAGTATGGGCGGCGGTTTCGGCGGCATGATGGGTAATGCCGGCGGCGGAATGGGTATGGGCATGGGCGGCATGGGCGGCATGGGCGGCATG
>JAGBAA010000044.1 GCA_017939795.1 Thermoguttaceae bacterium | reverse complement strand
CGAAGTGATTTCGCGTGAAACGCTCCGTTCGGTGCTTGAATTCCATCGTGCGGGCGGGAAAGTCCTCGCGACGACCCGCCTTCCAGACCGAGCGTCAGAAGGACCGGAATTTGACGCGGAGATCTGCGCGATGATCGAGGAACTTTTCGGCGTGGATCCGCGGGTCCAGGGACAGGTCGAGGCACAGCTTTCCGGTCAGGAAGACATCGTGCGCCCGGCGAGTTTCCGTGCGTATCGGGAGCAGAATGCCTACGGCCAGTACGTCATGCAGTATCCGGGGGTCGAGACGCGGGCACTTTCAGAGATCCGCCGCGAGCGTGCGATCTTCCTTCCGAAGCCGACTCCGGATGCACTGCGTGGTGCTCTCGACGCGCTCATTGCGGTTCCGGATGTCCGCATCGTTTCGCATGACGGCAAACAGCTTCCGACGGTAGACATTGCGCCGCGCGGACACTACGACTACGACGGAATGGTCCAGTACATTCACAAAGTGAAGGACGGCCGCGATTTCTATTTTATCGCCAACTCCTCGGATTCCGGCGTATCTCTCGACGTCTCGCTGCGCGGAACGTTCCGGACGCTGGAGTTCTGGGACCCCATGACCGGCGAAATGACGGCCGTGCCGGAGTCGATGGTGACTCGTGAAGCCGGTTTCGTGAAGATCTCCGGTCTGGAACTTGCTCCGATCCAGTCGAAATTCATCGTTGGGACGAAAGAGTAAAGATAGACTGCCAGCGTGGTCGGCGTTTGACCTTCCGCGCAGATGAAATTCTCGGCAGGGGGCCTGAGTCAGCGTTTCCCTGCCGTTTCGTTTTTTCATGTTTGAAAATGGAGGTACACTCGGTGAGTGCGTTTGATTTTGATCGGGAAATTGACCGGTACGGTACCGGGTCCATCAAGTATGGATTTCATAAAACGTACGGGAAACCGCAGGATGTGATCCCGCTGTGGGTCGCGGACATGGATTTCCAGTCCCCGCCGGAAGTTCACGAGGCATTGACCCAGTACGCAAAGGACGGAGTCTTCGGATACACTTACGCACTTCCGGAATACCATGAAGCCGTTGGCGGGTGGATGGAGCGCAGATTTGGCTGGTGTCCGGATCCGGAGTGGGACCAGACGATCCCCGGCGTCATGTTTGGTGTCGCGGCCGCCATTCGCGCACTGACGAAAGAGGGGGAGACTGTCCTCATCCAACAGCCGGTCTATCCGCCGTTTCAGGAGATCATTGCGTCAAATCGCCGGAAACTTGCCGTGAATGAGCTGGTCTTGAAGGACGGCCGGTACGAGATCGATTTTGAGGCGTTCGAGCGTCAGATCAGTCGGGAAAATGTACGGGTCTTTCTGCTTTGCTCGCCGCATAATCCGGTCGCGCGCATCTGGACGGAAGCGGAACTGCGCCGAATGGGGGAACTCTGCCTGAAATACGGCGTCCGGATCATTTCGGACGAGATCCATGCGGATTTCGCGCTCTTCGGAAACCGGCAGATCCTCTTTCCGACGCTGGGTGAAGAGTTGGCGCGGAACTGCGTTTTGTGTACCTCGCCGAGCAAGACGTTCAATCTCATGGGCCTTCAGACCGCGAATATGTGGATCCCGGATCCGGAAATTCGTGCGGCGGTGGTGAAAGAATGCCAGCGTTCCTTCTGGTTCGGGATCAACGCGATGGCGCTGACGGCTTCCGCGGCGGCATACCGTCATGGGGAAGAATGGCTCGATGCGCTGTGTGTGTACCTTGAGGAAAACGTGCGTCTGGTCACTCGGCGTCTTGCGGAGATGAACTCCGGCATTCAGCCCGTCACGCATGATGGAACGTACCTCATGTGGCTCGACTGCCGCAGTCTGGGGATGAGTTCCGGAAAACTCGACGCGTTCTTCACGGAGAAGGCGAAACTCTGGCTTTACCCCGGAGTACTTTTCGGAGCCGGCGGTCCCGGATTCTTCCGCATGAACATTGGTGCCCCCCATTCTGTGCTTGCCCGCGCGATGGACCAGCTGGAAAGTGCGTTTCGGATGGGATGAGGGCTTTGACGGCCGTTTCTTTTACCACTGAAGACACAGAAAACGCACAGAAGAATACGAAAAGGGCGCAGGAATATTTCATTCATCCTGCGCACCAGATTTTTATGTTATTGTGCCTGATTGTTTTGAATCGCGAGCTGAAAAACAGAATCAACTTCATCAAGTTTATTAATCATTTTCCAAGCCAAATCATTGTTCATACCAAATTTTAATTCCGCATTTTGCCAAATATCCGCAATTTCGTTTGGTACACTGGCATAGAATAAGATTTGTTCATTTTTTAATGGTTTTGTGCTTGTATTCACCTCCAAATCGTTACCATCACTACACACAATACAATTATATTTGAATTTTTTATTAAAAGTAAGTTGAGCAGGAATCTCTGTAAAACGAACCGAATCACCGGACATGTTTTTAAATGTTGCATAAAAGACGATATAAATTTCATCCTCTATATCTTTACGGTAACTATAAAAAGAATCTGGTTTAGACGGTTTGATCTCTTCCTTCCATTCCATTTTTTTTATCGTGAACACAACATTTTCCAATTCGACCTTTTGATCCAATCGGATATGCGTACTGGTCTGCGATTTGGTCTCTTCTTTCTCATCATCATCTTCTTCATCATCATCTTCTTCAGAGGCTCCCATTGCGGCCGCGAGTAAAACTTTTGTCATTCCCTCGGCAAACATTTCTTCGGCCTCCTTTTCTGTTTTTCCCTTTGTGGTCGTCTGTTTTTCTTTCTGGGCAGCAGTTTTTTCATCTTCTACCTCGCCATCCGCATCTTCCCCAAGATCCATAGAGGGCATAACTGTCCGCATCGCATGCTGATTTTCCGGAGCAGATGCAAAAGTATCCTCCTCACTCTCTGTTTCAGAACTTTCGTTTGTCTTATCTGGACCATTAATAATCGCGTCGCTTACATTTACATTTGCATAACCAATCGCGAATGCGACAAGACAGGTCAGTAATCCGCATATCGCCGAGATGATTGACATGCGGGTAGCGAGTGCCAGAATAAAACCAATGAAGGCAAGCAGGATACCGATGCATGCGATTGGAATCGTAAGTATCCCAATAAAAGGAATCCATGCAAACAAACAGGCGATAATACCGATGACAGTAGCGGCTACTCCAAGAAGGTTGTTTGAGCGCGTATTGGAATGCAAATGGACATGATTGTGAAAATCCTGATTGGGGTATTGTTTGTGACCGTTCATTTTTGCTCCATATATAGTTTGATTTCGTGTATAGCGGTCGCCTTTCTGAAAACTCTTTTCAGTTGCGGACCTGATCTCAAAAAGTCTTATGGAAATCTTGAGACCTTCCCATTTTACCCCCCCCCCGCAAATGTCAAGACCCTCCCATATTAAAAATAGGAAAATTTCAAAAAATAAAATACTTAAGTCATCAATAAATGAGTACTTGTTTTACCACTGAAATTACCAAAGAGGCACAGAAGGGTATAGAAAAGGTGTGGAATGTATTTTGACACGAAATTCACGGAGAGCACAAAATGCGCGAAATGGATCTTTTTAATTTTCACAAATTCTGCGTTTTTTCGTGAATTTCGTGTTAAAATTTCAGGAGCGTGCGAAATTGCCGGCCTGTGATGAATTTAATTCTTAATCCAGCTCCGGCATGGAGTCTGCGTCGAGGAAAAGCGCGGCAGACGGATGACGGCGAAGGATCGAGGCCGGAAGAGCGGTCGAGACGGTCTCTTCGGTCAGAAGGCGCGTGACTGCGTTGCGTTTCGTGGCGGCCGGGACGGTGCAGACGAGGTGCGAGCAGGCGAAAAGCGTCGGGATCGTCAGCGTCATCGCGTGCGTCGGAACGTCCGAAAGGGCCGCGAAGCAGCCGTCATTGACCTGCTGCTGACGGCAGACGGCGTCCAGTTCCACGACTTTGACGGTCTTGGGGTCTTCAAAATCTGCGACCGGCGGGTCGTTGAATGCGATGTGTCCGTTTTCGCCGATCCCCATGCAGCAGATGTCGACCGGAGCCGCATTGAGCAGTTTTGCGTAGGATTCCGGCTCTCGAAGGTAATTTACCGACTTGAACGGCACGAGGCCGAAAAGACGGTCGCGCAGGAAGTTGCCGAATCCCTGCGGTGCGGCAGGATCCAGACCGACGTACTCATCCATATGGAAAGCGTGGATCCGCTCCCACGGAATGTTCGGCGATTTGGCGAGGTTTTCCAAAACCTCATTCTGCGACGGAGCTGCTGCGAAGATCATCCGCAGTTCCTCTTTCTCTGCGAGCAGCGCACGAATGAGTCCTTCCGTATATGCCGCGGCCGCCAGTCCCATACTTGCACGGTCGGACCAGGCACGCCAGGCGAGAAGATCTTTTTTTCCGGAGCGGATCAGCATGTGGAGCCTCCTTTTTTGTTTTTTCTGCATTGGTTTGGAATTTTTTAGGAACTACGGGTAAATGTAGCGCACGAGGACGGCATCTCCGAGATTTTGGAGGACGGCGTCGCGTGCGGAGTCGTCGGTGCCGAGGTTTTCGAAAATGACGCGATAGTAGGATCGCGTGTCGGGAAGGCGCAGTTTGGCGTTCAGGTCCGTGAGCGAAATGTCGTTCCCGTCAAGCTGGAGCTTGCCGTCGGCGGCGAGTTTGACGCTGAATGTCCGGACTTTCAGTGCTTTCGCGGATTCGATGACGGACTCCAGCGTCACGTGGGCGCCGTTCTGGGCTTTACTCGCGTCTGCCGCACTCATGAAGGCCATGATCTCAAGCGTTTCCTGCGGGTCGATCGGTGATTTCCCGGTGAGGAAGAACGTGCAGATCTGATCGCAGAGCGGTTTGTAGCCGTCGTATTTCCCCGCGATATTCACCCCTTTGCTTCCGAAGACCATACCGCCGTACGGAGCACTTCCGGCCCGGATGCCGCGGAACGTCCCGATCCGTCCATCATTCCAGACGCCGACGGCCAGGTCATAGTTGGGCGTTGAGGTGCGCGAAACGCTCACGCAGCCCGCGCCTCCCATCATCGTGAAGAGCGTCTCCACGCCGTGGATGCCGTACCAGTAAAAGTCGGGATGGCATTCGTTCAGATGGCACGGACTCCAGGCGGCGATGCCGTGCGTTTCGCCGTACGGGCTGGCGTTTCGGACCTCCTGGATCGATGCACTGTAGCGGAGCGAGGAGGCGGAGAAAAGCGGAACGTTTTTCTCTTCGGCAAGACGGAAGATCTCCAGCGTTTCCCAGAGATTTCCCGCCATCGGTTTGTCGATGAAAAGCGGTTTTCCTGCCGCGATGACCGGTCGGGCGAACTCCAGATGCGGACGGCCGTCGACGCTCTCGATCAGCACGCCGTCCACGTGCGGAAGCATTTCCTCGATCGTCGCGTAAATTTTCACGCCGAACGGCACGATGTCTTGCGGGTATTGGTCTTTGCGGCTCCAGCTCGACTCATTGTCCGGCATCCCGCCTTTGACTGCGGCGGTGATCTCAAGTTTCTGGTAGTCTCCTTCCGCATTCGGAGCGTTGAAGAGCTTCACGAACGCGGGAACGTGCGAGGTGTCCGTGCCGATGATCCCAAGCCGGATGACGGACGTGTCGGCAGGCTCAGCCGTGCTGACAGACGCGGCAGCGTCGGCAAATACCGAAGTCAGTGCGAGCAGGGAAGCAAGAAAAACGAAAATGGGAAGGACAGTCCGGATTCTTTTCATTGGAAAACCTTTCATGGAATGGCTGGGGATATTTTTTCTGTTTCTGGGCTGGTTGGATGGATAGGGATCCTGATTCAGGTCCATACCTGGGAGAATGCGGAGGACACATGGATTCCGGATCCTCCCGGGCATGAAATTTTCGGCGGAAACTGTTTCGCCTTACTTTTCGTTTTTGAGTTTTCTGTAGATCTCCAGCGCAACGTCCGGACGGTCTGTCGTGATGCTGTCGACCCCCATGCGGTAGAGTGCTTCCATCCTTGCCGGATCGTTGACGGTCCAGACCATGATGTAGATCCCGCGAGCCTTCAGTTCCTTCGCGATCTCCGGCGTGATGCGCGAGTGGTGAATATCCACGACGTTCGTGAGATTTTGCGTCAGAAGATTTTCGAGGTAGTCGGGAAGGTCTTCATCCTTCACGTTTTCAGCTTTCCCGAGGAGGACGGCTGTGCTGATCTCCGGGTGACGTTCCCGAACGAAACGGGACGCGGAGATGAAGATGCACGCTTTTTCCAGTCCGCGTTCTTCGACGGCCTTCACGATCGGGTCCGGCGGGCAGGTCTTCAGCTCGAAGACCGGGAGACAGTCTGTTCCTTTCAGTGCGTCGAGGTACTCATCCAGTGTCGTGATCTTGATGCCGCGGAACTGTTCGCCCTTCCAGACTCCGACATCAAAGGTACGGAGTGTCTCAAAATCGTAGTCGGCGATTCTTCCGGGAACCGGTTTCCCGTCCGCAGTCTGAACTTTCCGGTTGGTACGTCCATCATGGAAGAGAACGACCTTGCCGTCTTTCGTGACCATCAGGTCGCACTCGCAGCCGTGCGCTCCGACTTTTGCGCATTCGGCAGAGGAGAGGGCTGTGTTTTCGGGAAAATCATACGAGAAACCGCGGTGTCCGACGACCGGCGCGAGAAGCGGCTTCGGCATCTCGGATGGTTTTTTGAGCGTTTCCTGTGCAGAGACAGTCAGACCGCCCGGCATCAGGGAACCCAGGAAAACGAGGACGGCAAGCAAAAAAATACGCGGGATCATTTTCTTCTCCTGTGGGATGAATGGTGTGAAAGAATGGTTGGAAACAAGACCAGACCGGGAGTGCGCGAAACGTCGGGACTCTGAATACTGGTCAGACAGTCACTTTCTTTTGATTTTACTGAAAAAAGGCGCAGACGTCAAGGGGTGGGACAGTGTGTTTGGGAACGTTTTGGCGGATAAGCCGGATTTTGGGCGGAAAAAGAACGGGAGGATCGGTTTGCGGGGGAGCGTCCGTGTGTTCCAGCTTCATTTTTCAGAAATCTGGGTTTCCGGTGGGAAATGGGAAATTCGGGTGGATTTTTTTAGCGAAAAGTGATTTTTTTTGAAAAAATACGGATCTTTTCAAGAGAGCATACTTGACAAAAACGCAAGTTCGCGGTAATCTATAGGATGATGAAGTGCGAAAAGGGGCGGGGGCAGTCTGTCCGCTGCTTTTTGAAGCCGGATGCCGGACGGATACGGAACGTTCCGGGTTGCCTGGATGCCTCTTTTGTTGTCGGCGGTTTCGGCAAAGTGTGTGCGTACTGGCGTGTGTGTTTTGTCGTCCGTATTGATTGGGGGAAGAAAAGTACCTGACGGGGAAATTCTTTGAAGTGGGAAATTTGTGCAGGAACAGCCGTTTCTGGTACTGCTCCTGTGCAGTAGCGGATGGTATGTCCGTCCTTTAAAAGAACCGAGGAAGTTCTTCATGGCAAAAAGAAGAAATTTTGCAGAGATTTTGGTCAAATGCAAGGTCATCAGTCAGGAGCAGCTTGAAGAGGCTCAGACCGTCGCGAGTGCGCGGAAGATCAAATTGGGGGACGCTCTGGTCCAGCTCGATTACGTTTCTGCGAATAATGTCATGCGTGCCATGGCGCAGGAGTACGGTACGCAGTTTGTGAAGCTCGAAACACTGAATATTCCGGCGGATGTTGTGTCGCTGATTCCGGAACACGTGGCGCGTGAGTTCAATATCGTTCCGATCGCGGCTGACGAAGGCGAGCTGACCATCGCGACGAGCGAACCGGAAGATTTCAACATGATCGACAAACTGACGTTCATGCTCAATCGCCGTATCAATATTAATCTCTCGCCGGCAGAAGCGATCCGGAAAACGCTCAATTCTCTCTACGGTCAGGAAGGGATCGCGCAGGCTGTTTCTCTCGCGGCAGATGCAGCAGCGTCGACGACGACGGAGATCGATTTCTCCGAAACGGATATTTATGCAGCGGATGACGAAGGAGGCGATCTGGATGAAACGAGTGCGCCGATCGTCCGTCTTGCGCAGCTCATCATCACCGAGGCCGTTCAGCTGAAAGCCTCCGACATCCACATCGAACCGTTTGAAGACCGCATTCGTATCCGGTACCGTATCGACGGTGTTCTGGTGGAGCGCGACAGTCCGCCTCGCCGTCTTCTCGGAGCACTTCTGTCCCGAATCAAAATTCTTTCCAAACTCGACATTGCGGAACGCCGAAGAACGCAGGACGGACGAATCAAGGTTACCGTCGGCGAGAAGGAGCTGGACCTGCGCGTGAGTATTATTCCGACGAACCATGGGCAGTCGGTCGTTATGCGTATTCTCGATAAGGACAACATCAAGATCGGTCTGCGTCAGCTTGGTTTTGCGGAAGATGACTTCACGACGTTCAATACGCTCATCCGCCGTCCGAACGGGATCATTCTCGTGACGGGACCGACAGGGTCCGGGAAAACGACGTCTCTTTACGCCGCTCTTAACGCCCTGAACACGCCGGACCGAAAGATCATCACGGCCGAAGACCCGGTGGAATACTATCTTGCCGGGATCAATCAGGTCGAGATCAAGCACCAGATCGGTCTCGACTTTGCGAGCGTCATCCGTTCCATGCTCCGTCAGGCGCCGAACATCATTCTGGTCGGTGAGATGCGAGACCTTGAAACGGCGCAGATGGGGATCCAGGCCTCGCTGACCGGGCACCTTGTTTTCAGTACGCTGCACACAAACGACGCGCCTTCTGCCGTTACGCGCCTCGCCGATATGGGAGTGCCCTCCTACCTGATCGCCAGCTCAGTCATCGCGATCATGGCGCAGCGTCTCGTCCGAACCATTTGCAAGAAATGCCGTGAACCCTTCCAGCCTCCGCAGTCGGTTCTTGATTCGGCAGGTTTTCCGGCAGGTGTTCTTGAGAGTGCGCATTTCATGCACGGCCGCGGGTGTACTGCGTGCAATATGAAGGGATACAAAGGACGTCTCGGCATCTACGAACTGATGAAAATGTCGAGCAAGATCCGTGAACTGACGTTTGCGGAAGCTCCTACGACGCAGATCCGTCAGGCCGCCATCACGGAAGGAATGAAAACGCTTTACGTGGACGGACTTCTCAAGGTCGCGAAGGGCATCACGACGATGGAAGAAGTGCTTCGCGTCGCGAAAATGTCCGAAGATGATGGTTGAGCGATTAGCTGTTAGCTGTTAGCGATTAGCCGTTAGCTGTTAGCCGTTAGCTGTTAGCTGTTAGCTGTTAGCTGTTAGCTGTTAGCCGTTAGCTGTTAGCTGTTAGCCGTTAGCTGTTGGCGATTAGCCAAACGCCAAACGCCAAACGCCAAACGCCAAACGCCAAACGCCAAACGCCAAAAGCCAAAAGCCAAAAGCCAAAAGCTAGAAGCTAAAAGCTAAAAAAGAAGATTTTCACTTTTTCATTTAAAGGATAGAGATATTTTATGGCAGTACTCATCGACAAACTTTTGCAGACGGTGGTGAAACAGGGCGTATCCGACTTGCACATTACGACGGGCCAGCCTCCGGTCGTGCGTCTTCACGGTCGAATGGTCCGTCTTGAGACGAATGAACTCACGCCGGATGATACCGTGGCCCTGATGAAGAGCATCACGCCGTCCCGCTGTCAGCAGGAGCTTCAGGAAATGGGAAGTACGGACTTCGGTTTCTCATTCGGCGATGCGGCGCGTTTCCGTGTTTCTGTCTTCCGTCAGCGCGGTAACGTAGCGATGGTTTTGCGTCAGATCCCGAACAAGATGCTCTCGATGGAGCAGCTCAGCACGCCGCCGATCTGCCGAGAACTGATCCAGCGTCCGCGCGGTCTTCTGCTCGTGACGGGACCGACCGGTTCCGGAAAAACTACGACGCTCGCCGCGATGATCAAGTGGCTGAACGAAAATGTGGACCACCACATCATCACGATCGAAGACCCGATCGAATTTTACCATCCGAACATCAAATGCACGATCAACCAGCGCGAGATCGGCGTTGATGTGCCGACGTTCGCGGAAGCCATCCGTCGTGCCTTGCGTCAGGACCCGGACGTCATCCTCGTGGGAGAAATGCGAGACCTCGAGACGATCGAGACCGCCATCACGGCCGCAGAAACAGGGCACGTGGTGTTCGGTACGCTGCATACGAGTTCCGCCGCCGGTACGATCAACCGAATCATCGACGTTTTCCCGAATACGCAGCAGGACCAGATCCGTACACAGCTGGCGACCTCTATTCTTGGCGTGCTTTGCCAGACGCTGCTTCCGCGAATCGGCGGCGGGCGAGTTGCGGCATACGAGATGCTCGTGGTCGATTCTGCGACGGCGAACCTGATCCGCGAAAACAAGATCTTCCGAATCACCTCCGTCATTCAGACCGGGGCGAAGCGCGGAATGCAGCTGCTCGACGACCATCTCTTCAAGCTCTGGCGTGACGGTATCGTGACGCTGGAAGACGCGCTCGGAAAAGCGAACAGCACCGACGACCTGATGAAGCGCGTTGCCGAATACAAAGCGGGCAAACTGGTCGCCGACGAATGAAAATGAGAGCCGGAATGCGCTCTGTCCCGTGCAGATCCTGGGGCAGGGCGGTTTCGTGTTTTCGGAATTGGAATTGGGGAATTTCAAAAGGTATATTTTCACAGGATTAAAGATTCATGGCATTACGTGGTTTGGGGCAGGTCCTGGTCGATCTGAAGTTCATTTCCGAGGAACAGCTTACCCTTCTGCGCGAACAGAAAACGCGCCGTCCCGGAGAACTTCTTGGACAGATCGCCATTGGGATGGGGCTGATCAATGACGACCAGCTGGCGCAGGCGCTCGGCAAGCAGTTGGGGATGGAGATGGTCGTGCTGAGCACGTATCCGTTTGATGCGAACGTGATTTCACTTTTGACGGAGGATATGGCGCAGAGCTACAAAGTGATCCCGCTTTCATTAGATCCGTCGACCAACGAACTGACGATCGCGATGAGTCAGCCGCAGAATCTTTATATCTGCGACGAACTGCGCAACTTCCTCGGCTACACCATCATTCCGATGGTCGCGACGGATGCAGAGGTCAACAAATTTCTTGAGAAATACTATACGGAAGGGTCTGAAAGCGTCGAAAAACTGCTTGAGGAGCTGGAGTCGGATGAAAGTCTGAACAAGCTGGCGTCGGAGGCGGACATCGACAATAATGCGATCGACCTGACGGGGCTGGAAGCGATGGCGGATGCTGCTCCGGTACGCAAGCTGCTGAACATGGTCATCCTCATGGCGATCCGTGACCGTGCGTCGGACATTCACCTTGAACCGTTCGAGACGGAATTTAAGATCCGCATCCGCGCAGATGGTCAGCTTTACGAGCTGGTCCCGCCGCCGCGTCACCTTGCGTTCGCCATCACGACGCGAATCAAGGTCATGGCGAACCTGGATATTGCGGAACGCCGTTTGCCGCAGGACGGACGAATCGAGCTGTCCGTCGGCGGACACCCGGTCGACCTGCGTGTGAGCGTGCTGCCGACGCTGTTCGGCGAGAGCGTCGTCATGCGAGTTCTCGACCGTTCTGTGGTCATGCTGGATCTGGACAAGATCGGGATGGACCAGGAGATCCTTGGAAACTTCCGTACGATCATGCGCCGTCCTAACGGCATCGTTCTGGTCACTGGCCCGACGGGTTCCGGGAAGACGACGACGCTGTACGCTGCGCTTTCGGAGATGAACACGATCGAGGAGAAGCTCATCACGACGGAAGACCCGGTCGAGTACGACATTGACGGTATCGTGCAGATCCCGATCGATTCGAGCATCGGCAATACGTTTGCGCAGTGCCTGCGCTCGATCCTCCGTCAGGATCCGGACCGAATTCTGGTCGGAGAGATCCGCGACCTTGAGACGGCGGAAATCGCGATTCAGGCTGCGCTGACCGGGCACATGGTGTTCAGTACGCTGCACACGAACGACGCGCCGAGCACGATCACCCGTCTGCGCGACATGGGCATCCAGCCGTTCTTGATCACTGCGACGCTCGAAGCGGTTTTGGCACAGCGTCTTGTGCGCCGCATCTGCACGGAGTGCAAAGAGGAGACGATGCCGAACACCGGTCTGCTCGCCGATATGGACATGACGCCGGATGACGTGATGGGGCAGAAATTCTACCGCGGGCGCGGCTGCGCAGTCTGCAACAACACGGGGCTGAAAGGCCGAACGGGGCTTCATGAGCTTCTGATCCTGAATGACCGTCTGCGTGATTTGATCAACACGGGCTGCTCGACGGAAAAACTGCGAGACGCGGCGCTTCAGGGCGGTTTGACGCCTCTGCGCAAGTCAGGGATGAAGAAGGTTTTTGCGGGGGAAACGACGCTGGAAGAAGTCGTTCGCGAAACGGTCGCCGAATAATCGCGAAACGGCCGCAGAAAGATCGCCGCAGTGTGATTTACGAAACAAGATAAATACGATTTTCAAACATTTCAATAAAACAAGGAAAACGCCATGCCTACGTATCAATTTGAAGCGATGGACTCCTCCGGCAAGGAGATTAAGGACGTCATTGATGCGCTGAACGAGGAAGAAGCACAGGCTACCATTCGGCAAATGGGTTACTTCGTGACGAAACTTGCGGTGAAGAAGGACCGCAAGGCGGCCGCAGTGAAGAGCGGTTCCCGTCGAGGTAAGTCATTTGCCCTGGGTAAGGTGAAGTCGAAGATCCTGACGACCTTTACCCGTCAGCTTTCCATTTTGCAGGATGCCGGTCTGCCGATTTTGCGCAGTCTGAAGATCCTTCAGGAACAGTCCAAGCCGGGTGCGATGAAGAACTGTCTGATCGACGTCTGCGACGAGATCGAAGGCGGTCTGACGCTTTCCGAAGCGATGGCGAAGTCTCCGAAGGCGTTTGACCGGCTTTACGTGAACATGATCAAGGCGGGTGAGGCAGGCGGTGCTCTGGAGATCATTCTTCAGCGTCTTGCGGACTTCCGTGAAAGAAGCGAAGCACTTAAGCGCAAGATCAAAGGCGCACTGACCTACCCGGTGGCCGTCATTGGTTTCGCGATTTTGATTTTGATCTTCATCATGATCATGATCGTTCCTGCATTCCAGAAGATCTTCGACGACTTCGGGACGGAACTTCCTGCCATGACGCGCCTTCTCATTGCGATGGCGGACGGCATCAAGATCTACTGGTGGGCGATCCCCGGCATTCCGTTCGGTATCGTGATGTTCGTGAAGACGATGTGCAAATTCAAGGCGTGCAAAACAGGCTGGGACCTCTTCACGCTCAAGATGCCGATTTTCGGTCAGCTGGTCGAAAAGAATATCGTGGCGCGTACGATGCGTACGCTCGGTACGCTGGTCGCGTCGGGCGTTCCGATCATCGAAGCGTTCACCATTACGCGCGAAACAGCCGGCAACGCGGTTTTCGAAAACCTGTTCGATAAAGTGCTCGGCGCCATCAAGGAAGGGGAATCGATCGCCATTCCGATGCGTCAGAACTGCCTTCCGCCGTTCCATCCCATGGCGGTCTTCTGGTGGGCGTTCTTCATCTGCGGGCCGGTCGGCGTTCTGTGGTACATGGTGAAGATGAAGCAGAGGATCCTTGACGACATGGTCATCAACATGATCGACGTGGGTGAGGAGACTGGTGAACTGGACAAAATGCTCTACAAAGTGGCGGACGTGTTCGACGAAGAAGTCGCTGTTTTGACGGACAGCCTCATGAGCCTGATGGAACCGCTCATCATCATCTGTCTGGGCGGTATGGTCGGTTTTATCGTCATTGCACTGTTCCTCCCGCTTATTTCCCTCATTCAGAACCTCTCCGGCGGCTGATGCTTCGGGAAGGTTTCGGAAAGAAAAAGACGTTCATCCGTAAAAGTTTGAACCAAATTTTGCGGATGAACGTAGTATAATTACCTTCTGCATGGACGCAGACAAACGAAACACAAAATTCAGATCCAGGAATCAGAAATATGAAAACGTCACAGTATACCCGCCGTTCGGGTTTCACGCTCGTGGAGCTTCTCACGGTCGTCATCATCATTGGTCTTCTTGCGGCGATGGTCGCGGGCGTTGCGCCGGCGGTCATGCGTTCGGTGAAACAGTCCGCGATTCGTGCGGAGATCCAGCAGCTTTCTCTTGCGCTGGAATCGTATAAAGCGGAGCGAGGCGAATATCCGCCGGACGGGACGAATTCCAATCTCGTTACGAACCACATTCGGAAATGCTATCCGGAAGCGACGAATACGGGGATCTACACGACGGTCACTCCTGAAAATGCGCTTTACGTTTTCCTTGGGATGCACAATGCGAATCCGCGCAATCCCTTCGGCAGCAGTCCGGAAAGTCTCAAGAATAACGGCAGTCTGACCCGCGGCTTTTTCGAATTTGATCCGGCTCGCGTTTCGAGCAACTACCGCTATCTGCCTGAAGGGTGCACGGAACCGTACATTTACCTGAAGGCCCGCGGTGCGACGGGGAACAAAAAGTACTATCCGGGCAGCACGTACGTGGCGTACGGCGACGAGAGCGGAAACTACTACAATCCGGAATCGTACCAGATCATTTCTGCCGGTCTCGATGACGACTGGGGGCAGAAAGGGAATGTCGAAGTGGAAGAAGGCGGGATCAACGCCGCCACGGCAGATAATATCGTGAACTTTGGCAAGAAAACAGTCAAGGACCTGCTTGACTGAGTTTCGACCGGCTCTGGATCCTGTTTCGTTTTCCGTTTAACTGGAAAGGACATGGCATGAACTCAAAACGCACCGCTTTTACGCTCATGGAAATGCTGGTGGTCGTTGCGCTTCTCGGTACGCTTCTGGGGATCAGTGCAGCTGGTATGCGCGTGGCAGATAACATGGCGCGTGAAACGAGGACGCGGGCGACGATCCGCAAGCTGAATCGTTTTGTGATGGAAAAATACGCGTCGTATCAGTATCGGCGCGTACCTGGGAGGACGCCGGAACAGCGTCTTACCAACCTCCGCCAGCTTCAGCGGTATGAGCTTCCGGATCATTGGGAAGAGGTCCATGCGGATTATTCACCTCGCCGTGTCGTGGCGGCCAGCAGGCAGGGGGATCGAAATGCGTCGGAATTTCCTTCTGCGGAGCTTCTTTACCAGATCGTGATGTCGATGCCTGAGGCGGATTCCGCATTCACGAGCATGGAGATCGCGGATACGGACGGCAACGGGCTGAACGAGTTCGTAGACGGTTGGGGAACGCCGATTTATTTCATTCGCTGGCCGGCCGGACATTACGATGACAATAATGGGGCGATTTCGAAGATCCAGAACGGTGTGGATGCCGATCCGTTTGATCCTGCTCAGGTCGATTCCGGTGGATACGCCGTTTTTCCGCTGATCTATTCCTGCGGACCGGACCGTGCGCGCGGGATCATCATGTCTCAGAACAGTTCCAAACCGACGGGCAATCAGAGTACCGGTTCTCCGGGAGAAGGCGGTTCTTCCGATTCGACGAAAGAGACCGCGATGTATTACGACAACATCACCAACCACAACCTTTAATGAAGCTGACCGATGCCGATGAAAAGTTCCATTTTGAATAAGAAAGAGACGATCCCGCACGGTACGCCGATTTCCGCATCTGCACGCCGAGGGATGACGCTCATTGAGATCCTGGTGGTCGTTGGGATCATGATGGTCATCATGGCCGTTTCGGTTCCGGTCCTGGCTCCGGTGGCTGAAAGCCGGGTAGGAAGAGAATGTGCCCGCGGCGTACAGTCGGCTCTGGAGTCGGCGCGTGCGCGTGCAGTGCGTCTGGGACGGCCCTGCGGTGTTGCGCTGGTCCCGTTCCATGATGAATATAAGTATGCGTGCATTTCCGTCGAACAGCTTACGGCACCGCCGAGCGTCACGACGACGTATTCTCTCAGCGGCAGTTCGATCTCGGTGAACACTGGGAATCTTCCGACGCTCAAACGAGGGGATTCGGTCCAGCTGAACTTTTCGGGGCCGCGTTTTATCGTGACGAATCAGTCGGGGAACACGCTCAATAGTCAGGCATGGTATGATTCCATCGATGGTGAGCAGCTGTACTATGATTTCAGTCAGTTCGGTTCCGAGACGGATCGATACTGCACGGTGAATTATTTCCCGGTCTCCGAGGTGAATAATGCGTTTGCGAAAGCACTTGGTCTGGAGTCTGCCTACACACTGCCGAAGGGGTACATCGTAGACCTTTTCTTCAGCGGTGTCGGAACGGACCAGTGGAGCGGTGTACTGAACAGTGTTTCCGGGAACAATATGCGGAGATTTCCGCCGAGCGTTATTTTTAATCCGGACGGCACGGCCTCCCTGTATATCAGCGGCACGAAGATGGATCTGGATACGCAGTCGGATTCCCGCATCTACATTCTGGTCGGGAGCTGGGAACGGATGATCTACAGCGGAAACACGCTTGCGGAAGACGGACATTCAAACATTCAGAGTCCGGATTCCTTCTGGGTCGTGGTGAATCCTCGGACGGGCATGGTCACGACGGCGGCGAATAATGCGTTCTCTGGTACCGGGAACAGCCGCGTTGGAAATGTCTCGGAAGCCCGGTACAATGCGAGAGAGCGGATCCTGAAAGGAGGCAACTGATGCAGCGAATGAATTCACGAAGAAGCGGTTTCACGCTCTTGGAGGTCCTGGTCTCTACGTCGGTCATCATGATCGGTATTTTCGGCATTGCGGGTGCGATCGCGCTGAGCGAACAGCTGGTGATGAATTCCTTCCGTGCAGACATGGCGGCGAACTGCGGCCGTGCGGCTCTGGAGACGATGGTGACGCAGAATTGGATGGAGGAGGTGGAATCTTCAAGCGCAGGGAGCATCGTCTACTATAATTGGATGCCCGGACAGATCCGCGGGACGCAGAATCGAAATGATGCGGACATGAATGGCGAAGATTTCAACTGTTCGGACCACATTCGTCAGAATAATGCGGGACGAGACCTGGAAAACAATCCGCCGCATTACGACAAGACGCTCAACGGCGACTATACCTGGATCGGCACGATCCGCCGTCTGTCATCTAATTACTGCGAAGTCTCTGCTGCGGTGACCTGTCGCCGAAGTACCAAGGGAACGTCCTACATTTCTGCAAATGTGGATAGTATCCGCGACGATTTCGGGAATGTGTATGCCCGGATCACCTCCCTTTCGGAAGAGTATCAGGAAGAGATCCGCACGGGCGAGTACGTCTATCTGATGGATTCGAACGGAACGAATTCCGCGTCTCATGCGCACTGGTACCATATCTCGAGCATGTACAATGACGGCGGGTCGATCTACCTGACGCTTCGCGGACCGCAGTGGACGGGAAATAGCACCGGACAGATCCTGACGCCGGGTGGTGTGCTCGGAGCCTATACGCAGGTCGTTCCGATAAATCTGCGCGGCGGTGGAGAGCGGGATTGATCCGTTTTTTGGGGTGAACAGAAAAGTTTTACAGAAGAGTAAAATTTAACGATAGGGTTTCGAACATGGTTCAGAATGCAGTTTCCACACGTCGGCGCGGAATGGTTTTGATGATAGTTCTTGCGCTTCTCGCCATGGTCAGTTTGACTGCCGTCACGTTCCTGCTCACGACGGAGCAGCTCCGCGATGCTGCCGAGCAGAACCGTCAGCTGGGGGAATCGACGGTGGATCCGGATGCGATGCTTCACGATACGGTCATGCAGATCATTCGCGGTACTGGAGAGACTGGATCGCCGATCCACGGAAACAGTCTTCTTGAAGACATGTACGGGGTCCAGACGCCGCGTTTCATCGATACAGCCGCCGTTTCGAATGAGGAGGCGGTGAATGGGATGGTGGAAGTCAATCTTGGTACGGATGCATCAAGATACGTGGGCCGGGTCCTGACCTGTGTCGATACGGACAGCAAAACGTATGGCAAAAGCACAGTCATTCTGAAAAATGAGGGGAACGTTTGCTATTGCCTGCCGTTCCCGGACGGAACCGGTTTCGATACGAATTCAAAGAAATTCATGATCAATGAGATGCCGTTCCAGGATATTCGCGACTACGATGCCGTTGACGAACACAATTACTTCCTGACCCGGCGAAACGCGGAGACTGGGCGGATCGACACGGCAAACACGTCCTTCCGAAACGGCTCGAAGAATTACGGGATGGCCGACGCGGACAATGACGGCTACCATGACTCCTACTGGCTTGATCTTGGGACTCCGGCGATGGCATCGAAGAACGGAACGCTGTTCAAGCCTCTGTTCGGGATCATCGTGGAAGACATGGATGGGCGTCTGAACGTGAATGCGCACGGCGACGTGGTGGATCGGCTTGGAAAATCCTTAGGCATGGGGCGTGGTCCCGGAGAGGTCGGGCTGAATGTGCTGGATTCCCTGTTTGGCGGCGGAAATATTTCGGATCGTCTGGTCAAGGGACGTTTTTCTGCGGAACGGAATCCTGCTTCGCCGACTCCTGACCGGACGGCGACTTCCGAGCATAAAGGCGGCTGGTACGCCAACTTTGACGAAGGCGCACTGACCGGCGACAAAGTACAGCGTATGCCGTACGATATTCGCGGTATTCTGAAACTTTCGGTCGGTACCGGTGCGGAACCGGTCTGGACGTCCAGCACTGGGAACTTTCAGCAGATCTCCAACGGGGCCATCGCGCCGAACCCATACGATCTGGATCTGGGGATGGGACACGTTTCCGGCATTCGCGCCTCGGGAAGCGGTTCTCCCTCCGCCGCGACGGATATGCCGTATTCGCCGAGCGAATTGGAAGCACTTCTGCGTCCGTTTGATTTCGACTCGCCGTTTTTGCCGAATCGTCTGCGGAAATATCTTGGTCTGAGCCAGAATTCCGGAAATGCGAACCAGAAGGCATACGCACGGACGCTCGTGACCACGGAAAGCTGGGACATCCCGGTCATTCCGAATGAGCTGGTGAACGATCTGCGCAATCACGCGGGGGAACTTTCTTCCGTGCGTGAAGTTCTTGCCGGCTGGCCGCTGGATCTTTTGCGGGCCGCGACCTTTAACGATGTGAATGACCCGATCCAGGGAGACGGCCGATTCCGGAAACGGGAAGCTTTTGCGAAGTGTCTCTATCTGATGCTCCAGAACGGAAGCATCAACGCGAATATGGGCGACGGCGACGAAAACCGTGCGCGCAATAATGCGCAGTGGGCGGTGAATGTCGTGGATTTCCTGGATGCCGACTCGATCATGACGCCGTTCAACTACGATGGAAACAATTGGGTCTACGGCTGCGAGCGTCCGGAACTTTTGCTCGTGGAATCGATGGCGATCCACTCGATCAATAGCGAATTTGATGTTCGGCATGAGGATTCGAATGGTTTCATCGGCGGTAAAAACGGAACGCGCAAGAACGCTAAAGATACGGTGATCTACGAAACCGACGAAAGCGAAGCCTCTCTTGAAAATGAGTTGGAAGAAACGCACGTCGAGCGGGGAAAAAATAATTTCAGGGATCTGAAAGGATTTCATCCTGACGGGAATCGCGACTTTGACCAGCTGATCCGTCCGCAGGGGGCTCTTTTCGTGGAAATTTTCAATCCGTGGAAAGACAGCGAAAGATTTCCGACGATCTCGAACGACCTCTACACGAACGGTACGCGGAATGTGGATCTGACGAAGAAGGGGGGGAATTCTTCCGTCTGGCGTCTGGTGGTCATGGATGCTTCCGTGGGAGAGGATTCCGATTCCCGGGATGAAACGGATCCGAACTGGGATTCTACGAAAGTAGAGCGCGTGATCAATTTTGCGCCGGGCACGTCTTCGACCGACGGTTCTGCTGCGAATCATGCAGCGAAAGGCGGGACTTCCGTGTCGCTTGCCGGCGGAGAGTACGTTCTGGTGGGCCCGGAAGGCACGACCGTCCTGAGTTTTGCCGATCCTGGCGAAACGGCAGTTTCGGAGATCTCGACAGCCGATCATGAGCGTACGATCGACATGACGTCGAAGAAGGTCGACGGCGCAGCCTACGTTGGACAGCATATGCTGGAGATCTCGGATGACGGAGATGTCCGCATGAGTCTTACGGAAGACCGGAATACGAACTACCCGGCTTTTAACCGTACGACGCTTCAGTTGAACGCTCCGTTGGACAAACCGCTGGATAATGACCGCGGACTGCGTCCTCAGGAGGGGCGGGTCATTCACCTTCAGCGTCTTGCAAATCCAAATCGGGGGCATGACGCCAGTACGAATCCGTACGTGACGATCGACTCGATTTCGGTGGATCTTGAGATCATCAATGCGCGTACGAGCAAGAAAGACAGTGAATTCCAGGGATCGCTTACTTCTGGTGAGATCGTGACGCATAAACGCGGCAAGACGGTTTCGGATTCCGGAGCGCACAACATCTGGAAGCAGTCGCACAATAAAACGTCGAGCGGAAATGGTAATTCCGGTACCGGCGGATATGCGAAACGGATCGATCAGAATTTCGGAACGGGCGTGACGATGAGCGAGTCGGTTCCGTGGCTTGGCTGGGTAAATCGTCCTCCGGTCAGTCCTCTTGAGCTGATGAACGTGACGTTCTGTCGGAGTTCGGAACTTCTGCGTAAGGTGGAATTTGGCGAAACGGGAGGTGATGCTGGTCTGGAGCGGTATGGATACCTTCCGGATTTCGACGGAAACAATCGAAAGATCCTCGGATGTGTGCGTGTTCCTTCGCCGCAGACGGTCACTCCGATGGTCCTGAACCGTGCGAATCTTCAGAATGCCGGCGGTGCGGGAACGACGGATAGTTTGCCGTTTGCGTACTACAGTATGTACCGTGAACCGGGGCGGATCAACGTGAACACGATCTACGATCAGAATGTGCTTGCGGCACTGCTGAATCTGAATGCGACGGAGATCTCCTCGGTTTGGACGAATTTCCAGAACGCGCGGAACAATACGCCGTTCCGTTCGATCGCCCAGGCACCGGAAAGTTCAGTTTTGCGGGACTTCTCGCTCTTCCAGGGGACTGCCGTATCTGCGGATGCCGGGACGAGTGAAGCGAATCATCCGTTCTTCCGCCTGAAGGATGCTTACCGGCTTGGAAACCTGACGACGACTCGGTCCAATGTGTTTGCAGTCTGGGTGACGATGGGGTTCTTTGAGGTGGACGGGAACGAGAATATCGTGACGGACGGAAATGGGCCGGTGGAGCTTGGAGAGCAGACGGGTGAAGTTCGCCGATACCGTGCCTTCTATCTGATCGACCGGTCGATTCCGGTAGGATTTGAGCGCGGGAAGAACCATAATGCGGAGAACGTGATCCTTCTGAAGAGAATGCTTCAGTAGTTCCTGTTTCCGGAGCCGTGAGGTCCGGGTGAGTGGATTTTTTGAAAAAAACGGCTGCGTTGATGCGTTTGCCGTTTTTTTTCTGCAATAAATTGGGGGGACCGCGCGTTTTACTTTCATGGATGGATACGCGGGACATTTTGAGTTTTTCGGAGCAGAATGGTTTGAGGAACACCATCGGATCATTCACGGCTACCTGTTCGCTTTAACGAGGGATCGGCATCTTGCGGATGATTTGACGCAGGAGACGTTCATGAAAGCGTGGGAGAGTCGGGACCGATACGAAGAACGCGGAGTGGCGAAAGCGTTTCTTTTTCAGATCGCATCGCGCTGTCTGAAAGATTTTTATCGCCGAAAGCAGGAGGTGCTTTGCGGTGAGGAAGCATGGTCTGTATGGGAACGTGAGAGCGTAGAACCGGGACCGGACGAAAGTTTGGAGACTGCAGAGGAGATTGCCCGAATGCATCGGGTGATGGCGCGGTTGAGCAGGGGACAGCAGGAAGTACTTTCGCTGCGGTACTTCAGTCAGCTTTCCTTTTCGGAGATCGCCGGGATCCTTGAAATGCCGCTGAATACAGTTTTGAGCCATGCGCGGCGTGGGTTGGCTGCGCTGAGAGAGAATTTGGGGGATGGAGCAAAACTCTCGAGACGGGAGGTTTGATAAAAATGGACGAATTCGTGAGCAAAAAAGAACTTTCAGTAGAAGCAGAGCGTGACTTGGAGCTTGAGCTGGAACGTGAGTTTGCCGTTGATCCGATGTGGGCTGAGTTTGGCGGGATCCTTTCCGCTGCACATTCTATCGTTTATGCGGGATCGGAGAGTGCGAAACCGGGAATTTCTGCATCGGTTGCGGAGTCTGTTGGTCCGACGTACGTTCATGAAAGCCTGAAGTGCCGACCGAATGACCGAAGGCTGCGCGGGCGTGGGGGAATGGCGGTTTCTTTGGCGGCTTTGGTATTTGCGGTCGTGCTTGCCGGAGTTTGGTGGGAAATGGGCAAGAAAACGGGGCCGGGAACTCTATCGATGCAGGAGATGATCTCCCATTGGGAAGATGAAGAAATTTCAGAGTGCGATCCGGAAGATGAGTTTTTTGAAACGGCAGACGACTTCGACTGGAATGCCGGGGAAGGGGAACTTGACGATTTTGGCCGACTGGTCCAGCTGGTCGAGCACGGAGAGGCTCCGTTGGACTGGGAGATCGCGATGCTTGGAGATTCTCTGCGCGAATTAACGGAAGAAACGGAAGATGAGGATTGGTTTTAAAGGAGGTTTTTGATGAAACGAACCTGGATGCTGAGTGCCGTTTTGGCGGCTGGACTGGGAAATGCGGAGCTGGTGTGCGCTCAAGAAATGCCGGCAGCAGGGGCCGCAGCGGCTGAAGGAGTTTTTGCAGATGCTGCAGAGGTTCCTGCTGAAGCGGCGGACGGGGACGCTGCGGTTTCGTCGCCTGAAACGGGAGCGCAGATGGAACGGGAGTCTGCCGTGGCCTCGGTCGAGACGGATATCTCGTCGGAGGTCCCGGAAAATATGTTGGTCCATCCGGAGGAGGGGATCGTTCATCCGGAAGCACTTCAGAAGGATCGCGGCCGGGAAAAGTCTGAGGCACGCAGGGAGAATGCCGGGAAAAAGGGGAAAGATCGTGAGCATATGCGGAAGGATCGTCCTGGAAAAAGAGAGGATGGAGACCAGCCGGAGAAAAAAGCTGACGGAGATCGTCCTGGAAAAAGAGAGGGCGGAGATCAGCCGGAGAAAAAAGCTGACGGAGATCGTCCTGGAAAAAGAGAGGGCGGAGATCAGCCGGAGAAAAAGTGGGGAAAGAAAGACTCCCGAAAAAATGCAGAGAAACTGGCGAAATCGAAATTCAAGAGCGACCTGAACCGTCAGGATCTTTTACGTTCTCCGCAGGAAGCGTTCAAGACCCATCCGGAGTTCAAGAAGCTGGTGGAGGAAGAACTTCGTCTGGAACGTCAGAGCAGGGAACTTGTGCGTCAGGCCAAAAATGAGAAAGATCTCCAGAAAAAAGATGTGCTGCGCGAAGAATTGCGCAAAGTTGTGGAACAGCATTTTGTCGTGAAACAGGAACGAAGACTTTACGAGCTGAAGCTGCTTGAAGAGCGGATCCAGGAACTCCGGATCCAGATCGAACGGCGGAATGAGCGTAAGGATCTGATCATTGAGCGCCGAATGATGGATCTGATCGGCACTGAAGAAGATCTTCAGTTCTGAAGCGCCGGAGACGATATTGAGGATCTTTTGGGGGGAGATTTTGTGAAAAATGCGGGAAGTCCCAAAAACTTTCGGGTTTTTGGGATTTCTTTATGGAAAATTTCTCTTGGGAATCTTGACAAAAGGGAGTGAAGCGGCTAAAATAAATAGAAACTTGCGTAAATTTAAGAGTGCGGCAAGAAAAACTGCCGGTAAATGGCGTTTCGGAAGTTTTTCGCGATTTTTACCGTGCGGCCGCTGATTTTCATTTTTTCCTGCCAATCAAGAAAGGACCCCCACCATGAAATCTTTTTCACGCCGTGATTTTTTGAAGACTTCTGCCGCCGTTGGTTCTGCGCCGCTGCTTGCGGGCAGTATCTCATCGGTGAATGCCGCAGAAGTTCAGGGAACTGCCGAAACGGCTTCAGGAGCTTCTTCCGGAACGACTCGCTGGTTCAAGGGCCAGCTTCATACCCATTCCCAGTGGAGCGACGGCGGCGGGATGCCGGAGTCTGTCTGCGCGGTCTACAAAGAAAATGGATACGATTTCTTCTGTCTGTCGGACCATAATGGATTCCAGTCGGAGGAACTGAAGTTCAACGGTTTCGGTTTTTCGAAGGCACCGGCAGATAAATCGGCTTTTGAGGGGGAGACTTCGACCTGGAAATGCGTCATTGATGAAAAAGGCTGGGCGAAAATGCGGAAGGCGCACTACCAGCAGGCGATCGACAAATTTGGGGAAGGTTCTGTTCGGATGAAGGTCGTGGACGGCGACACGTACGTGCGTCTGAAGACGTTCGCGGAGCTTGAAGAGCAGTTTAATGAGCCGGGGAAATTTCTTTTGATCCCGGGATGGGAACAGACCGGATCGTCTCTGGACGGAATGCAGGTCCACATGAATTTCATCAACGTGAAGAGCTGGTTCCCGTACATTCGGAAGGCCGATCCTGCGGAAACCGTTTACGAGACGATGATCGCAGGCGAAAAAGAGTACGCGGATAATGAGGAGCCGTACCTCTTCATTCTGAATCATCCGCAGTGGCCGTACTATGATATTTCGCCGGAAGTGCTGGTGAAGCTGGACCGTGTGCGTTTCTGGGAGCTGACGAACAATCCGCGCTCTGCCGGTCCGTCGGTCGAAGGCGCGTGGGACCCGGAAAAGTACTGGGACGTCGTGAACGCCTACCGGACGGCCAACAATAAACCGGTCCTTTTGAGTACCGGATCGGATGATGCCCATTCGATCTATCCGAACGCGGTCTGCAAAGACGGCCCGTTCTTCGGGTGGAACATGGTGCGCGCGGAAGAGCTGACGACGCGGGCGATCATGGAATCGATGCTGCGCGGTGACTTCTATGTTTCGACCGGCGTGACGCTCAAGGACGTGCAGTTCTGCAAAGAGACCGGAACGCTGAAAGTTTCGGTGGATCCGGCTTCCGGTGAAGGCGTGAAGATCGAGTTCATCGGCACGAAGAAGACGTTCGGGCGCAAATCGGAGATCATCGAGACGGAAAAACCGAAGCGCAAGATCGATTCCTATCCGGAAAATATCGGCGTCGTTTTGAAGACAGTAGATGGTCTGGAAGGCGAGTACACGCTTCAGCAGGATGACCTTTACGTGCGTGCCCGCGTCACGGTCACGGGGTCCGAGTATGAAAAGTTCAATAAATATGAGCTTCTGATGCCGTGTGCCTGGACGCAGCCGTACACGAAGTAGAGGACCGTCAAGGCATTTGGAAACGGATCTGGGCTGAAATGCACCGAAGTTTCTTTTGGAGACTCTCGGAAGATCTGCATTTCGCCCGGAGGTTTTGTTTTGGCCTGAAATTTTGCATTTTGCCTGAAATTTCATGGAACGCATTCGGTTTCCCTTGGAATTTCGGGCTTTTTTCTTAAGAGGAACGGTGGATGTTCCGTCGTTTCGGAGTTCAAGAACCAGTCGGTCTGGGAGTTTGGCGGAATGTTTGGATTGGGAATTTTTCAGGCACCAGCAGCGCTTTGGGGGCTGATTCTCTGTCTGATCCCGGTGCTCATTTTTCATTTTTTTCGGAGGCCGCCTGCTGTCGTGCCGTGGGGGGCTTTTCGTTTTTTGCGTGAGGCGCAGGAAAAAATTCAGACGAGAACGCGCTTTTGGGAGATTTTTGGGATCCTGGTGCGGACTCTGGCGATTTTTTGTCTCATTCTCGCTCTGGCGTCTCCTGTTTTGGTCTCCGATCCAGATTTTGGATCGGGAATGCGTCCTGTTTCGAGCCGTGATTCCAGCAGTCGGGCTGTTTCGTTTTCATCGGAGCGTTTCGGGGTATTGGTCGTGGATTCCTCAGCTTCGATGGGAGCACTGACTGGAGCGGCGGAGGTTGCGGATCCAGAAGTTTCCCGTTTGGATCAGGCACTTCATGCATGCCGAAAACGTCTTGAATTTTGGGAAAATCAGGAAGATCCGGTTCGTGTGTACGTTCTTCCGGTCAATTTTTCAGAGAATTTTAAGATCTCGGAACTTCAGAAGATGGATCCGTCTGTTGTATTGAGCCGGATCTTTTCGGAAAAAAAGGTTGCGGATTGGGAAAAAACACTATGGACTCTTGATGAAATGCTTCGGGAGAATCGCGGGCAGTGCGTGGAAGTGGCGGTTTTCTCTGATTTTACGGATGAAACAGCTGCGCTCCGTAAATTTTTGGATGGGGTTGAGAAACTGCTTCCGGAGGCTCGTCTCCAGATGGTTTCAGTGGTGAGTGAAGCCCCCGATCTTGCTCTTCGGACGCTTTCTTTGGACAGTGTACCGATCCTGAAGAAGCAGGAGACTTCGATTTCGGCCGAAGTCCAGAGTTTCGGTATTCCCAAAAACGTTTCAGTCTGCGTGGAATTGACGCTTTGGGCAAAGCGAAAAAATGGGCTCGAAAAGTCTTTTCGTACGGAGAAATGGTTGACGATTCCTCCGGATTCCGTCAAAGATCTTGAATTTGAGGTCAAATTTCCAGAGACGGGTGAGTTCCTCGTTGAGGCTGCTTTGAAAAATGCGGTTTCCAATGAATTGCCGTTGACCGACAGCTTTTCGGCAAATGACGTCCTGCGTCGGGCGGTTCGGGTCAAAGCATGTGCGAATTTCCTGATCGCAGAGACGTGGAACACCGATTCGGGAACGGATAGCGGATCCGGAACCGCCTATTTGAAAAGTGCGCTGGAGAGTATTGGGACTGCCCGGTATTCCGACTCTGCGGAGCCTCCATTCCGAATCGACTGCAGGAAAGACCCGGACTTCCGTTCTCTGGATCCTGGAGCATACGATGCCGTTTTTCTTTGCGGGATCTCGCTCTTTACTCCAGAAGAAGCCGTGGCATTGGAACGTGCCGTTGAAAACGGAACGGCAGTCTGGGTATTTTGTGGGCCGAAGGTCACGGAGGATTCCTTCCTGCCTTTGAGTTCGATTTTGCCGGCTTTTGCTTCCGGAAAAGAGCAGATCCTTCCTTCTGGAGGAGCTCTTCGTCTGACTTTGCCGGAAGCCGTCCACGAGGTGTCGGAGATTTTTCGTGAAAATTCGGATTCCGGTCTTTCGGAGACTCCGATCTTCCGTTGGACGCCGCTGGTTTCTGTGGAGGGCATTGGGCGTAAATTGGATCGGAATGGCGAACCGGACTCCGGAGAGAATACCGAAGCAAACGCAGTGCAGGACGTTGAAATGGGATGTGGGCACGGAATATTCGGCATTGCGAATGAGCTTGGCAGAATTTCAGTACCGCTGAAATTGACCAACGGCTCGCCATTTCTGATGGTGAGGGAACTGCCGTGTGCACGGACGGCCATTTGTGCCGTTTCTGCGGATGCGGCCGGAACGCCTCTGCCGCATCTTCCAGTTTGGGTTCCTTTAGTGGAACGGACGCTTCATTTCCTGCTTTCAGCACCCATCCCTCTTCCTCCGCAGACTATCCCGAATTGCCCCCGTTCAGAGTCTGTTCGGCTCAATATGCCGATCGCGCCGGCGGAGATCCCGGAAAATTGGGAATTCACTTCCTGCGAAGCATTTTTGGAGGCCTCAGCGACTGCGGATCCTTCAAATCCAGCGGTTTCGATCCTCTGGCTTCTCGCTCTCATTTTTCTGGTTGCGTCCATTGGGGCTGGAAGAGGCTGGAAATAAAATTTGAATTGGGCGATTTTTGAGTTTCTGCTCCCTGAAGCATTTCATTTAGCAGAGTTTTCCGCCCCTTATTGTTTTAGATTTCCAGAGTTTTTTGAGATTCAGAGTTTTTTGCGTCGAAAAAAGAACGCGCCTGAACGTTCCATTTAGAAAAATCAGGCGCGTTTTCGTATCTTCGGCAGAATCTAGGCCGTTTCGCGTTTCCGTAGGTTGCGGACGACGATCGCGAGCATCCAGCTCAGCAGAAGGACACCAAAGACAAACGTGCCGAGGAAAAGACACATCGGGCCGAGGTCTGTCTTGATGGTAAACTGGCTTAGCGGGAGATGGCTTTCCAGCTGAAGACTCTGGATCCAGAGGCGAACGCAGGCAAAAACGGAGAGCGACACGATCTGGATGACGAGCGTCAGGAATGCCGCAGCTTTTCCTTGACGGCCTGCCAGGAAAAGAACCGCCAAAAACGTGAGGACTGGTCCCGCGATCCAAATGTTGGCGATTCCTGAAAGCGGAGCGTCGAGACTCGGACCTTTGGCGAGCAGTGAAGTGAACGCGAGAGCGCAGGCGATGAAGCCCGCCATGCCGACGCCGGCAAGGGTCCGTGCGCATCGTGCCGACCAGGTCCGGTAGGCGTTTTCCGATTCTGCACAGCTTTCTTCTTTGGACATGGAAACACTGCGGTCGCAGAGTGTCCAGGCTGCCAGTGTGCCGAATGCGAGCGAAATCATCATCCCCAAACGGGGCCAGATCTCGGGATTTGAAACTGCGGAACCGGTTCCGAGCGAGGCTCCGGCCGAATTATGTGCGAGCCAGAGGCTCTTCCACATTTCAGGCTCAGCCGTGAGCGTGAGCGCGTTCACGAAGAAAAAGCCGATGATGGTGAAAAAGAGTGCCGCGATCCATCCGGCAGCCCGAGTGTACCCGGGAATCGTTTCCGGATCTTTTTTCAGCGCGAATGCGTAATGGTAGATCCCGTAGTATGCCGGGAGCAGAAGCGCGATGATGGCGAGCCAGTGCCAGGCCATGAGGATCGTCGCGGAATAGAACGTACGGCCGTAAAGGTACTGGATGAAAAGGAGCGGCACGATGCCGAAGTTGATCCCAAATGCGATGAAGACCGGCATCTGGCGAAGCAGTCGGCTGGACCAGCGGCGTGCATTCGGATCCTGACTGCGGTTCATGAGAAGCGCAAGCGGGATACCGACGAGCCAGAGGTTCATCAGAAGGGCATGAAGGACGAATCCGAGGATCCGGAAAAAAATGATGAACCAGAGGGGAGCCGCAAGGGGCTGAAGGGCAGTGGTTTCAATTGGCGGCATGAGCGGCTCCTTTCTGTGTTTCGGTTTCCTGGGGGGCTGATTTCTGAGATCCAGATTTCTGGAACGGATGGGGTTTGGCGATGGATTCGAGGTACACGGCGAGCAGATCCGCTTCTTTGGCGGTCCCGCACCATGGCGGCATGGAGTAGATCTGACTGTTCAGACGCGGAAGCATTTCGGCGATTTCCCCCTTTTCTGAGGTGGTGGAGAGGAAACCCAGCCCGCTGTATCCGAATTCCTGCGCATGGCATCCGCCGCAATGATGCATGAAAATGATTTCACCGAGGGCTTTTTCATCTTCTGGACGTGCCTGCTCAAGGACCAGTTTTCCGGTCTGGGCATCCACGAGATGCGGGAATTTTTCGGTAACGTAAGGTTTTGTCCAGACTCCGGATTCGAGAAGACCGTTCTGTCGGAGCATTTCGACTTTGGAAACGTGGACCTGATTGCCGTAGATACATTCCGGAAGGATGAACGGTTTGCGGACTGCTTCACGGATGAATTCTCCCGAGGTCAAGATTCCCATCGCGGCACAAAGTACGGCAAGCCCCGAGGCGGGAGTGAGCCACTGCGGACGTGCCGTGAGGATGAAGAGCTGGAAGAGAAGGAAACCAGCAGCGATGACGCCTGCGCCCAAAATGACGTTCAGGGCGGCTGCACGCATCAGGGAAAGTTTCGCGGCTTCCGGGAGGATTGCACCAGCCCAGAGGATCCCGATCGCAGAAAGCACGACACCTGCGGCGACGTAGCGGGCAGTACGGCGAACGATGAGGAATTTCAGCTCTTCAGACTTCACGAAGATCGAGGCGTGGAAGAGGACCCACGTGGACGCCATCATGAGCGCAACGCCGATTCGGGCAACACATTGCGGAAGGAATTGAGGATTAAAGAATCCAAGCCAGAATGCGCTGCCGTTCATTCCTGCCTGCGTCGCTTCCGGCCACTTGCCTGCGTCGAGCATGAACGCGGTGATCCCGGTGATGAGAATGAGTGTACCGACGGATGCTCCGGCATAAAGCCAGCCCAGCGTGCAGTGGTCACGCGGAGTGACGCGATCCCAAAGACTCAGGAAAAGGTACGCGGCCGTAAGTTCCACGACGAAAAAGACCCACTCTGCGGCCCAGCCGAAGACGAAAGTCCGGATGAGAGTTTCGGTCGCCAACGGCGAAGCGAGACCAATGACCCACCAGATGCCGACGCCCGTGATCGCACCAAAGACTACCGTCAGAAGGACGAAAAATTTGGCGTGGCTTTTCAGGTAGTCGAGATACTGGCGGTTTTCTGTTTTGTGCGCCCAGGTCGTCTCGGCAGCGAGGAAAAGTCCGCCTCCCACCGCGTAGTGGGAAACAAAAACGTGAACGGTCGCGATGAACGCGATGAGCATTGGAGCCGTCAAAATCGGCACGTGCCACCACAGATAGTCCATAAAACCTCCGGGAGTTTGAGTGATTTGAATATGGCGGTAAACTTAACGGAAAAACGGGAGAAGCCGAATATCGCTCTCTCCGATTTTTTATTTCATTTTAATGGGAAGGAAAATCGAATTTCCCCTAAATCAACTGGATGCTATTTTATACCAGATTTTGCTTTTCTGCAAGTAGGAAAATGTAAAATTTTAAAATTTTTTCTAAAAAAGTCCGTACCGATGGCACGTTTGGAGATTTTTTTGGGGACGCCTTGCACAAAAAAAGGAAATCGTGTATACTGTGGGGAAATCGAAGAGCTGAATTCGTGAAAGATTTTGTATTTCAGGAGGCGTGAAATGGAGAAAGTGCGAGTCGCGGCGGCCGGGCATATCTGCCTGGATATCATTCCGGATCTCCGCGGAGTGAAAGGGGGCGGTGAGGAGGAATCGTTCATCATTCCGGGCCGACTTTTGCGGATCGGTCCTGCTTCGATCGCGCTTGGCGGAGCGGTACCGAATACCGGGATCGCGCTTGCTCGGCTTGGGATGGAGACGATGCTGATGGGAAAGATCGGAGAAGATCTTCTTGCGAAAACGATCCTCGGCGCATTTCAGGAGGCCGGATTGGAGCATTTGGATTTTGAGTCGGGGATGATCCAGTCAAAAGGGGAGACGAGCAGCTACACGATCGTGGTTTCTCCACCGCATCAGGACCGGTGCTTTCTGCACTGTTCCGGGGCCAACGATACTTTTTCGCCGGAAGATCTGGATCCGGAGCGTTTTGAAGGGGTGAAGCTCCTTCACTTCGGGTATCCGACGCTTATGCGTGAGATCTACACGCAGCCGAAAGCATTTGCGCGGAAATTGGAGCAGATCCGGGAAATGGGGACGCTCATTTCTCTTGACGTTACCATGCCGGACCCGGATGGACCGGAAGGAAAAGTGAATTGGGAGGACTGGTTCCGCACGGTCCTGCCTTTCGTGGACATTTACCTGCCGAGTCTCGAAGAGACGCTTTTCATGTTGGACCGTGCGCGTTTTGAAGAGGTTTCACGACGCCTTCACCGTACCGTCATGAAACCGGGCGAGACGTTGAATCCGGCGACGCTTCTGGAGTTTTCCGAGATCGATGCCCTGGCGAAACGTCTGCTTGATTTTGGCGTGGAGGCGGCCGGGATCAAGCTCGGAGATGAGGGGATCTACCTGCGGACTGCCAAAGAGCCGGTTCGGATCACGGAAGAGATGCCCAGGAATATTGCGGCACAATGGGCTGACCGAAAACTTCTGGCGCAATGCTATGAAGTCCCCGTCGCTGGAACGACTGGGAGCGGCGACTGCACGATCGCGGGCTTCCTGACCGGCCTTCTTCACTGCTGGCCGCCGAAACAGACGCTGCGGTTTGCGGCTGCGGTGGGAGCGTGCAATGTGCAGAAAGCGGACGCGACCAGCGGCATTCCTTCCATGGAGGAGGTTTTGAGCCGGTCCAGAAAATGGAATCTTCGGGAAAGCCGGCTCCATCCGGAAGACGTCGGTGCCGAAACGACCGTAAAGATCGCGTGAGTGAAAAAACGTGAGGCAGAACAGGACTTGATCCGGTACTGCGTCACGTTTCTTTATGGCGGTGCAGGAAAGAGGACCCAGATCCCGCGTCTTGAGGACTCGGGAGAGTGCCGCTCTATTTTTGCGCGTTCATTCTGCGTCCGACGGAGAGGACTTTCTCAATGATCTCATCCGTGAGTTCATAGCCCGGCTGATTCGGCATTCCCTCCCAGATGACGCCGCCATAGAGCGGTTCCACGAGAACGGCATGAGGGATCCCAAAGACTCCCAGTGCGTTGGCCGTCCTGCGTTTCATGTCGATGCCGACGTAGTATTTCAGGTCCTTGCCTTTGTATTGGCCGCTCAGATTGTCGATCGAGACCCGGTCCGTTTCGTAGATGGAAATGACGATGAGTTCTTCACCGAATTTCTCGAACCAGTGATTCAGTTCCACGATCTCACGCCGACAGGCTGGGCACCACGACGCGGAGAAGTCGACCAGAACGTACTTTCCTTCCAGCGAAGGCGGAGCGGCTCCGTACCATTCATCGACCAGTATGAATTTCTCAAGGCGTTCTTTTGCCGTCAGATTTTCAGTTGCTTCGTTTTCTTCCTGGATCTTTCCGCGGGAATCAAGAAGCGGGACCGGCATGAAAAGCCAGGAGTCGGCCCAGAGATTTTTCGACGGCTGACGCTGGGGATGGAAGAGCGTGCCGGGATTAGCGGCTTCTACCGGAGAACTTTCGACGGATTTGGCCGGCTCACCCGTCACGACGGACGGCATGGAAAGCGGTCCGACGAGCGTTGGAGTGAAATCATCGCCGCCGCGGTCCCCTTCTGCCGTGAACGCGGACATGCAGGAAAACGAAAGCATTCCCGTTGCGATGAGGAGTTTCGGAAAATGGAAGACGAAAGATTTTTTCGCCTGATTTATGGAATGAATGAATTTTTTCATGATCGGATCTCCTGAATGAATGGGGGAATGTACTGAATGAGGGGCCGGATGTCTTTTGGACTCATTGCGCGGTGGAATCGGCGTCCTGCCCGCTGATTTTTTGCCATTCGCTAAAATCTTCAGCATCGAAATAGTTCTTGCCGAGCCATCGGATGATCGGTGCTCCTGGATGTTGACGGTAGTCGTTTCGCTCCATTTTCAGACCGGCCAGCCAGTCGTTTTCCATTCGAAGACAGACTTCCGTGGAATCGTGGAAAATATTGTCCCGCACGATGAAATTTTTGGTTTCTGCCGAGTTCTGGTAGAACATCAGATGTCCGCCGTTGGGATCCGGACGCTGCGTGTGGGACCAGCAGACGCCGGCGTTCCGGCATATGTTTTTCTCAAAGAGAATGTCCTCGGTCTTTCCGCCGCGGTTCCAGTACTCGAAGGAATACTCGGAATTTTCGATCCAGTTTTCACGATACGTGATCCGCACCTGGTTGGAGGGCGCGTCCTTCGTTCCCTTTCCCTGGTTGGTCAGTGCGGCATCGTAGACTTCCCGGATCCGGCATTTTTCGACGAGGCAGTCTTCTGCGGAATTCCAGAACTCGATCGCATTTCCGAAGCGGACGGGTGTGCCGTTTTCGTGGGTGAACTGGTGTCCGCCTCCGATATAGTAGAGATCGCATCTCCGAATCGTCAGCCTTGCCGTATTGATGCCGCCGAAACCGTGAGCCGCGCCGTAGGCGACCGCGATGTCCTCGTAGATGACGTCATGGACGTGGGACTGGTTCACGACGGTAGTGCGGATGGCGAGTTCAATGCTTTCGCAGGTTTTGCCGGGATTTTCGTCCCAGTAGAGGAACACCCGGCATTTTTCCGGATCGTAGAAGTAGTCGCCCGGGGCCTTCAGGTCTTCCATCTTCCATTTTTTGAAGCCGCAGCGATGGTATTTGGTAAAATTCCCGTGGTCGAAAATGATGTTCCCGACATCCACGGGGAGAAAGAGGGACCGGTCGACCCGAACCTCTTTCAGGCTGAGGAATTCCGCCTCAAGCCGCGAATTCGCCGGCATTCCGCCGATGCTCCAGTGCCAGACGAATCGGTAGTCTCCTTCTTGCGGCAGTTTCGTGTCGTTGACGTCCATCAGCAGTTCCACCGTTTGCCATTCCGTCCCGACTTTCAGTGCGGGGCTGACGGCTTTTGTGGTCCATGGAGCTTTCTGAAGAGAGATGGCTGGACCGCTGAGCGTCATTTCACAGTTCGCGCGGACACGGAGTTTCAGAAGCATCGTTTGGGGAAGATCTTTTTCTTTAAGTTCCGGTCCCCAGACCTGGATCTGATTGCGGGTCTTTCCGCCATACGTACAGTCGAACGTGAGTTTCCGCACTCCGTTCTCGAATATGGAGACCATTGGGCAGCGGATCTCCGGTTCACGGTAAATGCTCCACTGCTGGTCAAAATGGGCGGGAACATCTCCGAGGATCTCCGTTTCCATTTCGCGCGTTGCCCAGATGTTGGGAGCCTCTTCCGTCCAGCTCGATTCTGTTGACGCATCTACGGAACCGTAAAATGTCGGCTTGGCTTTCTGCGGGTCACCGTAAGCTCCATAGCGGACCGGTTTTCCCGGCTCGCCGGAATGCGGAAGAAGAACACCGCGCCAGATCCCGCCGCGTTTCCAGAGGATCTCGTCGCCGGGCTGGATCTCTTCCGCAGAATTCACTCGGGCGATCGATGCCCAGGGAGTTTTGGCACTTTTGCCGTCGTTTTCATCATTTCCGGAAGGCGAAACGAAATAGGTCGTGCCGAACGTCTGCGAAACGGTCAGTAATGCAGTACAGAGGATGGCGAAAATGGCAGTTTTTTTCATGTGCGTCTCCTTGGTTTAGGTGGGAAATGGGGATGAATGGGGAGGGATGGGGAGGCCACCTGACGGCTTTGAATGAGATCCGCGAGACTGTCCGAATTCCGGAGATGCGGAGGAAGCAGGCAAGCTGGAAAGGGATGGCTGGAGGTCCTTTCCAGCTCGCCTGATTTCAGAAACTTAAAGCTGACGCGCTCCCGCTGCGGGACGAGTGACGAACAGGTCTGCGTCGATTCCAGTCGCCGCTTTGTAGTCCGCGCGAATCGTCTCGATGATGGAATCGGTTTTCGCTGTCTGAATGAGCGAAACGGTGCATCCTCCAAATCCGCCTCCCGTCATTCGGGAACCGTAAACGCCGCCTTCGATGCCGACCTTTCGGGCCGCTTCGACCAGAATGTCGAGTTCACGGCAGCTGACTTCAAAGTCGTCGCGCAGTGATTCATGGCTCTCGTACATGAGACGGCCCATCAGCTCATAGTCTCCGGCTTCGATCGCCTTGACGGCATCCGTCGTGCGCTGGATCTCTCCCACGACGTGACGGCAGCGGCGGAACTGAACGTCGGTCAGCTGGTCCTTTCCGGCAACGAGCTGGTCCATGCTTAAATCGCGCAGGGACGCGACGCCGAGGATCTTCGCGGAATCATGGCACGCAGCACGGCGTTCCGGATACTCGCTTCCGGAAAGCTGGTGCTTTACCCGGCTGTTGATGATGAGGATGCTCAGATCCGGCGTAGTGAAGGGGACGAGTTTCGTCGAATAGTCGCGGCAGTCCAGCAGCATGATGTGGTCTTTCGCGCCCATTGCGGAGATGAACTGGTCCATGATCCCGCACGGCATTTTGGCGAATTCATGTTCTGCTTTCTGGCAGATGAGCGCCTTGCGGACTGGATCGACGTCTGCGCCGGTGATCGTCTCAATGAGTGTCGCGACGGCGACCTCAAGGGCTGCGGAACTCGAAAGTGCCGCTCCAAGAGGAACGTTCGCGTGGATGACTGCGACGAAAGACTCCGCCTGGACAGAGGGAGTTTCTGCCAGATATCCGGCGATGACACCCTGAACGTACTCGAACCAGTCAACACGCGGGCCCGGCTTGATATTGCCGGAGAGCTTCACGATCGCCGGATTGCGCTTGGCCGTCGAGATGATCTTCGCGCAGCCGGCCGGGACTTTATCTTCCGGGAGGGCAGGAGCTGCGAGAATGACGACATTGCGTTCGATCGCCATCGGGAAGACGAATCCGTCATTGTAGTCTGTATGTTCACCGATGATATTTACGCGCCCCGGTGCCGTCACGGTCCATTTCGGTTCGCGGCCAAAATATTTCTGAAAAGCGGATCCTGCGTCGTGAAGGAGTTTTTCGAACATTGGGAAATTCCTCGTAGTCTGTTGGGGGAAGTCGAATTTCCTGATTTTCTGCATCGGTACCATTCGCCAGTACAGCGGAGGGGGGGACGGAAGCTCAGGAAATGATTTGAATTGAACGATTCTTCTTTCTATTTTATGGATTTATGGATTTATGTCAAGTTTCTTCCCGGGGGATTTTCAGGATTCTTTCAGGAAAATTTAAAATTTTTTCTTCATTTTGCAAAATGTGCGCGTTATTTTGGGTCTGGATACTTGATTCCAATGCGAAAATCTGCTATGATAGGATGCCGTTGGATCGGATCCTGAATTCCTTCCTCTGTCTTCGTTTCAGACTTTTTGGGGTTTTCCATGAACAGAACACACATTTTGGCCGCTTTCCTGCATCAGACACGAAATTCAGCCGTTTGGGGGCTTTGGGGGGTTCTTTTTTGTTTGGGTGTAGGGGAACTGACGGATCCGAGGCTTACGTCCCCTGGGAATGACGGTTCGGGAGTTATTCTGCAGGATCTCATTGGAAAGGATCCGGCCTGGTTTCCGGTTTCCGTTTATGCGGAAGAGCTGCCTGCGGCGGGAGTTCCGGCAGGGAATGGGAATGCGGAAAAGAAACCTGCGGAACCTGCTGCGGAGAAGTCTGGCCAGGTAAATGCAGAACCGAACGATGTTCCCGCCGCTGAGGATGCGGAAGAAAATACGGAAGATGGAGATGATGGAACGCGTACCGCGTCGGATCTCGTTTTTCCGAAACCGCCCCGCGAACTGCGGCGTGCGATGGCAGACGCTCAAAATTTCTCAGAAATGGGACGTTATGCAGAAGCCGTCCGGAAGATCGACCAGATCCTTGGAAACCGGGAAGACTATTTTTTCCTGATCGACGAGACGTCGGAGGCGGATGCGTCTGAACAGGCAGACGGCGGAACTGTTTTGGAAATGAACGAAATGGCTGATGGTACGGCCGATGAAGCGGCCTTTGACCAGCTGTTTGGGAGCCTGAAGCAGGAAGCGGAGCATCTTCTGGCAGAATTCCCCCGCGAAGGACGTGAACTTTATGAGATGGAGTTTGGCGTGACGGCGCGTCTGATGCTGGAGGATGGCGTGACGCAGGGACGTCCGGAACTGATTTCAGAAGCGGCTCAGCGCTACTTTTTCACGCAGGCCGGGTCGGAGGCGGCATTTCTGATGGGACTTTATCTGCTGGATCAGCATCAGGCTGCATCTGCACGTTCTCTTTTCCAGAAACTTCATCGGATCCCGCAGATCCGGAAACGATTTGAGCCGGGACTGTCGCTCTGTCTGGCGGCGTCCTGCTTTGCACTGGAGCGTCAGGAGGAAGGTCTTGCGGTTCTTCGGGAAGCGGAAAAGGAATCAGAGATCCGCTGGGCGGACGTGGAACTTGGCGGAAAACCGTTGGCCGAAGTACTTGGCGGATCGGTTGGGCATCCCGGACAGCAGGATGCGCTTGCGCGGCTTCTTCAGAAAGAATTTGGGCTTGCCGGGACGGAAACGGTCGGCAGTCTTTTGCGCAGCTGGCAGCTTCTGGTTCGAAATCAGGCCCGCAGTGTAGACCTCGGTGAGGTCTCGATGCCGATCCTCACGCCGATATGGGAGTCCTTTTTGGTGGATTCCCCGGAAGGACGGATCCTCGCCGCTCTTCAGAATGAAAAACGCCTGCGTCCCTTTTCCTCCGTTCCTCAATGGCCGACCCACTCACCGCTGGTCGTTGGAGATTCGGTCCTTATGCGTACGGCATGGAATCTTTCGTGCGTGGATCTTCAGACCGGCAAAAAACTGTGGGCTGTGCCCGGTGCGGATTACCGGGAAGTTCGTGAACAGCTTCAGGCACTGGAGGCTTCAGAGGTCGCCATTTCTTCCGGTGACCGCTCGGATCCGATTCGTCAGCTCATGAGCGGTCTGCTGCAGCATCAAATCTGGGGGGAAGGTATCTATGGAGATCTCGCGAGCGATGGTGAATGCGTTTTCTGTATTGAGGACACGATCTACCGCTATGTGCCGATCCCGAATTCCGTACTTCTTCAGCGAATGGAGCCGGCAAATGCTTCAGCGGGGGAAAATGCGGAACCGGATCCCGGTACCGTCCCTAATCGGCTTGCGTGCTATGATATTCGGACAGGAAAACTGCTTTGGCACCTTGGCGGAAATCCGGAACGCTGGAGCCTTGAAGAGGGCGGCACGATGTTTCTTGGTGTGCCGCTGTGCGTGAATGAGACGCTTTATGTGCTGGGACAGAAAAACGGAATGGTGCGTCTTTTGGCTCTGGATCCGAAAACAGGCGGAGTGCGGTGGAGTCAGGAACTCTGTCTTGCTTCCAGTGTTCCGCAGACAGAACCGACTGTCTGCACTCCGCGTTTTTGTTCCGGAGTACTCGTCTGTCCGACTCCGAATCATGTTTTGATCGGCGTGGATCCCTCTGCCCGAAAGGTGCTTTGGGGCAATATTTATGAAGAACCGCGAAGTGCAGACGAGATGGCCTTCTTTGAATCCCGGCGAGGTTTCCTCATTCAGGCACAGCCGCAGAGAACGCCGGGGAGCGAGATCGTTTCGGTCGGCGGGAAGGTGCTCTACTGGGGAAATGGCGGAAAGCTGGTCTGTCTGGATGTGCTTACGGGACGAAAAGTCTGGATGCAGACAGTCGGAATGAGCACGGGGTATATTGCGTTTGCCGATGAGGAAAAATGCATTCTCGTGCAGGAAAACGGATTGAAGAGTCTTTCTATGAAGGACGGAAACCCCAGCCGGAATTTTACGGAATTGCCCGGTCCGGTTGTTGGACGCGGTTTTTTGGCGGATGGGAAACTGCATTTGCCGCTGAAGGATGGAACGATCGTCCGTTTTTCATTGGCGGAATGGAAAATCGACGGAAGTTCCAGACTGCTGGAAACGGGAACTTTGGGAAATCTTGTACCTGCCGGAGATTTTGTTCTTTCGCAGAGTGCCTTTGCCGCGAGTGCGTATCTGCAGAAAAAGGGCGTCGGCGGATTTTTGGCCCGGATTCGGGAAAAGGATCCGCATTCTCCTGAGGCGATCCATGTGGAGGCGGCCCAGCTTTGGGAGCAGGGAAAGAGAATGGAGGCCGTGGAACTGTTGAAGACCGGTGGTGTGTTTACGCGGGAACGGCTGAAAATCTGTGTTTTAGAGGCCATTGGAGTGCCGGCTGAGATCGTCGGAGAGAATGCTGTCGAAGAGGCTGCTGAAACGGAGCCGGATGGCGGATTGACGGACGAAACGGTGCAGGAATGGTTTGCGCTGATGGAGACGGCCGAGGAGCAGAATCTTTTTTGCCGCCGCATGATCCGGAGGATGGAATCGGAAAAGCGCTGGAGCGAAATGCTGAGGTGGGTCCGGGCTGCATTGAAGACGGGGAATGGGATGAAAGTTTCTTTCGTCGGTAATGTGCTGGAAACTGTGGAAGATGCGGCAGCGGCTGAAACGGAAACGGTCTCCCGCGGGCAGAATGTTTCCGTCTCTTTCAAGGGAGCAGGTGAGGGATCCGCAGAAGGCATTCGGTATTTTGAAGTGCCGATCGCAGCTTCTCGTGAGTTTTTGGAAAAGACTTTGAAGACGGAAACGGACACAAAGACTATTCCGCAGGAGGAACGTTCCTCGGTCCGGAGCCGGGAAGAAAAACGATTGGCGGTGAAGCAGAATTTTGAAATCGAGCAGATCTTCCGCAAATTCGGCACCGTGAAACTTTTCCAGACGCCGGATGTCTGGCTCGGAGAAACGCTTTCCGGAATGCTTCGTTCCATGCCGGCGGAGGAACCCGCATCGGCGGAAATTGCGGAGTGGGCTGAATCGGAGTACTCCCGGCTGACGGCGGAGCTTCAGAAGCTCGAAAATATGAAAACGTCGGGAAAAAGTGCAGAAAGCGGAGGAACTGTGCTCCGCATGTTGTCGGAAGATCCGAATGATTCTTCGGATCCTTCCCGGGAATCGCAGAACGATGCCTCGGCAAATGCGGACATATGGAGTGCCGGATCCGTGTCCTCAGGCAGAGAGCTTCAGAAAAAATTCGCGGTATTTGCTATTCGTTTCCCCTTCCGTGCAGAGAAAAAAGATTTTCGGGATTCTTTTGTGCGTCTGCTGAAGATCACGCGCGATACTGCGGCTATGGAAAGTCTGGTCTTTCAGACGGAGTCGACCACTCAGGAGGCGGCACAGTGTCTTGTGTCCATCTTCATGGAGATGGGAGAAAGCATACGTGCTGCGCTTTATGTGCGCTGGCTGGAAAAGCATTTTCCGGACGAAAAACTGTTTGACGGAAAGACTGCTGCGGAATGGCGTCTGGCACTGGATGCCGAGCATCCGGTACGGAAATTTTTGGATTTGGAGCGCACGGAATTTCCCGCAGGAAAAATCACCGTACGTGCAGAAAAGTTCCAGGATGATTTTCGAAACGGCGGGACGGACGGGCTTGCCCATGGCGAGGAACTCTTTAGCCTTTTGGTCGAAAATGGGCCGAACCAGACTCCATTTGCCGGAATGCAGTTTCGGGCTGCCCGGAATTTTCGTTCCCTGGTCCTTTGCGAAGATCCTCTTGGCCGGATCCTCGCGAAATCGGAGCTGGAACCGTTTTCTTTTGCCGGCGGAGCGGGAAACATCTGGCTCATGGATGCGCATCTTCGTCCGGAATTTTCTGGTACTTCGCTTGGTCTCACAGAAGGCGGTACTCTGAGTGTTTTCCAGATCCCGCTTCGTCTAAATGGGACGGAAAAGGCTTTCGTGCCGGCATTGCGGACTTTTTTGCCGACTCCGATCGAGCGTAAATTGGATCTGGAACCATTCCTCCTCCCGCTTGCGGCGGAGATCCGCGAGGAACTTTCTGATTTGCACATGAATGCTTTGAAGGTACAGAAAACGCGTTTTTCGCCATTCGTGCACCTTTTGCAGACTGCGGACGAGATGCTTTTTGCCGCTGCGCCGGAATCTGGTCTTCCGCTCTGGTATTGCGATACGGCGAAACGCTCATTCTTCCTCACTCCGTTGGAAAATGAACGGTTTCAGGCAGACTGTGGGCAGATGGAGTGCAGGAAAGAGGAATTTTTCCTGCAGTGTTTTGCGAAACTTTGGAAACCGGCCTCCATGGAGATTTCTATAGACAGAGAAACGGTAAGTTCTCTGAATGAAACGGGACCAATTGCGGATAGTGCCGAGCGTTTGGCGGAAAACGGAGACGGGACGGCATCGCAGACTGGTGGAACGGTCTCCGGGAAGAATTCTCCTGGCGTTTCGGATGATTTTGTTCCCTTCGTGCGTCTCGAGGATATTTCGTCTGCGGAACTTGCGGACCTTTTGATCCGGAAAGGGGTGAAGGAGGAAACTGCTTTGCGTGCAGAGTCCCGACGGACGGTTCCGGTGTTTGATCCACGGACTGGGAAGATGGTTTTTCTGCGGAGTTTTCCGGATTTTGGAAGGTGTTTCCGGCTTGGAAATGGTGTGTTTTTGATTGGCGATGCGGCTTTGGGATTTGGAAAATTTGTTCTTGCTGAACAGAAATTCGAGTGGTTCCTCATGCCGAGCGATGCGCTGCTTGCGTCGGAAAACGTGCCGTTTTATTTCAACGACCAGTTCGGGATGGAAGTTCCTGGCTGTGTTTGTTTCGTGAATGCGAGAGATCAGATCGACATTTGGGATCTGGAGACCGGGCAGTGCGTTACGGTATCTTTCCCGGAAATCGACGAGACGACGCTCGTGGGGGCTTCTGGGAAAAAAGTTCACTGGAATGCCGATGGGGCCATCCTGCCGGTGGTCCTTCCGGATGCTGACGGGAATTTTACGGTCGCTCTGACGCACGCGGAAGACTGGATCGATCCGGCACTTCTTGCGGGAAGTTCTTCTGCCGGGGGGGATGGCGAGACGCTGAAAGACGCTCCGGAAGCCGACGGAAGCAAAAGTGAAGACGAAACGGACGCTGAGGAAGCAGAAACTGATGCGGTGAATGCAGACTCTGAGGATGTGGTGTTGGCGGAGGATCAGGGAAACTGCCTGCCTCCTGATTCTGACGAACGGACTTTTGCGCTGAATCATGCGCTGCTTTGCCGTTTTGATGCGCAGGGAAAGCCGCTTTGGGAAAAGTCGGTTTTTGTTGAGCGCAGTTTTCTGGTCGGGCACCTTCCTTCGAAATTGCCGATCCTGTGTCTTGCGCATCAGGCCCATCGGCAGGGCGAAAATCTCCGTTCAACTCAGGAATTCCTGGCCTTGCGTCTTCTGGATCGCCGTTGCGGACGGTTTATCTATGATGCACAGCTTCCGCTTCAGTCCATTTCGCGCGTCTGGGGAGATCCTCTCGCGAAACGGGCAGAGATCCTCCTGACGGATCAGCGTCTTGTTCTGGAATTTTCGGAGGAAGCGTATGGGACGGAGAGCATTGCGCTGAATGATCAGCGGGCGTATTTGGCGGCACAGGTCAAGCGTCGGGAGGATGAACTCTCGAAATCCCGACGATTCCAGAAAGGACTGGAGGAGCAGATTCGGCAGGAAAAGATCGAATTTGAACGCCGGACGGATTCTACTGCGGACGAAAAGGCATTTTTCGCCAAAAGGGTAGAGAGTATTGAGCAGAATATCGAGCAGTACCGTGCATACATTCTGAAAGAAGAGAAGGAGATCCAGAAGCTGAAGGATCAGCTTGATGCCGAGATCCGGCGTTTAGGTCCTCTGGAATCGGAAGATGACGGCGTGAATGCGGGAAAAACTGCTCCGGAGACGGAAAAAACTGTTTCGAAAATGGAGTATCCCAGCGGGCAAACGGAAGGTGCGGATACTAAAATGGGAGAGGAGAGCGTCGAATGAGCGGAAATTTGTTTTGGGGACGAATGGCTGGCTGGAGACATTGCGAAGTGCTGATTCTGTGTGTTTGGTGCGTCCTTTTCCTTTCGGGACAGCTTCAGGCTGCCGGTGGACTGACGCCGAAGGAAAAGAGTGAGGTGCAGGAGTGTATCCAGTTGGGGTTGGACTGGCTGGCGGGGCAGCAGGCTCGTTCCGGCCGATGGACGGCAAACGGCGGAGAGTATCCGACCGCGATGACCGCGCTGGCCGTCATTGCGCTGACGTCGGAAGGGTCTACGACCATGCAGGGCAAGTATTCGCTTCAGGTCCGCCGCGGAGTGGATTTTCTGCTCGCTCAGTCCCGCGCAAACGGTCTGATCGGCTCGCAGTCTGACCAGCGGTACACGTACGGGCATGGGTATGCGATGATGGCTCTGGCGCAGGTTTTGGGAGAAGAGGAAGATCTGGAACGCCGTGAAGAGATCATCTCCACGCTGAAACGGGCCGTTGAATTCACGGCTTTTGCGCAGACGAAAGCGGGTGGCTGGGGATACGTCAGCGCGAAGGACGGCGGGGATTTCGATGAAGGCTCCACCACCATCACGCAGGTCCAGGGACTGCGTGCGTGCCGAAACGCCGGGATCCCGGTCCCGTCCGACACGATCGAGCGCGCGATCGCGTACATTCACCGATGCCGCGGAGTAGACGGCGGGATCTTCTATTCTTCCACCTCCGGACCGCCCGGACGTCCGGCGATCACGGCTGCTGCGATCGCGTGCCTTTATTCTGCCGGAGAATACGATGACGAAAACGTCCCGCCGATGATGAATTTTTGCCGGAAAAATCTGGACGACATCAGCGGCTCGGCCTTGGGATTCTGGCACTATGCGCACTTCTATTATGCGCAGGTGAAGTACCGTGAAGGCGGCGAGGAATGGCAGAATTACTATCGCGAGATCGCACTGAAACTGGTCCGGGAGGCCGATCCTTCCGGCGGCTGGTCTCAGGGGTTCGTCGGGAACGTCTACACGACGGCGAACAATCTCATCATTCTTCAGCTCGAAAACGGTTCGCTGCCCATTTTTCAGCGTTGAGCTGTGGTGTTTGAGATGATTTGGTGAACTTTCCGGAACTTCCAAGTGCGTCAAAAGAGACGCGATGCCCTTCCGTCTCACTGCGTTCAGTATATCCCCTAAAAGGGAGGCCGAAAATTCCAAGCCCTTCCTTCAGGAAGCCGCGGCCGCGGATGCGCTTCCGTGTACCGGCACGAACCAGTTCCCGTTGGTTACTGTTGAACCCCCTTCCTTCAGGAGGGGGCCTGGGTTGACTTTCCGAAATCCCCAAACCCGTCTCCAAAGGCGCGAATTTCTTCCACCATCTTTGACGGTCTTCCTCCCTAAAGAGGCGGTCTTCTGCTTCCTTTCTGTGTTTCTCTGCGCTGATCCAGTGCTTTCCGTGGTGGATCAACGTCCGTAAAAAAGCCTGTCCCCTTCTGCCTCACTGCGCTCAAAAAGATGATGCCGAAATTTGTTCTGGAAGTCCCCCTTGCGGAAAATGGCGAGAGTGTGTAAAATCAAAGAAATTGTTTGAATTTGCCTGCCGAAAGGAGAAAAAATGAAACGAGTTCTGGAGTATTTGAGCATTTGCGGGATCTTTTGGACCTGCGCGGTCTGTGTGTGGGGAATAGGTACATCGGAAGTCCGGGCGGAGGATGGATTTCGCCGTCTTTCCGTCGAGGAGTACCGCGATAAAATGAAAGCCGGGTGGGTCGGGCAGATCGCCGGAGTCTGCTGGGGTGCGCCGACGGAATTCAAATTCGTCGATCGGATCATCCCGGAGGATCAGGTGCCCGTCTGGACGCCGGAGAAGATCAACCACGCATTCGGACAGGATGACCTTTACGTCGAAATGACGTTCCTCCGGACGATGGAACAGTATGGCCTGGACTGTTCTATTCGGCAGGCGGGGATCGATTTCGCGAATAGTCAGTATGCTCTCTGGTGCGCGAACAAGGCGGGACGCAATAATTTGCGCGCGGGGATCGCTCCTCCGGATTCCGGCCACCCGAAATTCAACCGGTGCCCGAACGATATCGACTACCAGATCGAAGCGGACTATTCAGGCCTCATCTCGCCCGGTTTGCCGAATCAGGTGATTGCGCTGGGAGAGAAATTCGGGCGTCTGATGAACTACGGAGATGGTATCTACGGCGGCGTTTTCATGGGCGCTATGTACGCGGAGGCTTTCTTTACCGACGACCTGAACACGATGATCGACGCGGGGCTTGCGGCGATCCCGGCCGACTCGCAGTATGCTGAAATGGTGCGGGATCTGCGTGTCTGGCATAAAGAAGACCCGAACGACTGGACGTCCGCATGGAACAAATGCCTCGAAAAGTATCGCAGGGATCCGGAGTACCAAAAAGCGAGCAATGGTGCGATCGACGTGAAGATCAACGGCGCGTGCATCCTGCTCGGTCTTCTCTACGGAAACGGCGATCTCGACCAGACGATCCTCATCTCCATGCGGGCCGGGTACGATTCCGACTGCAATCCGTCAAGCGCGGCAGGGGTGCTCTTTACGCAGCTCGGCTTCCAAAACCTCCCGGCACGGTTTTCCGAAAAACTGGATCACGTGTCGAAATTCTCGTATACTGAGTACAATTTCCCGGCACTTCTCGACGTTTGCGAGAAACTCGCGCGTCAGTCTGTCATGAAGTCGGGCGGACGAATGGAAACCATTGACGGAGTTGAGTATTTCTTCATTCCGAAACAGAAAGCGCAGCCGATGCCGCTTGAGCTTTCGTGGGATCCGAAACCGGCGCAGGAATGCCGATTCACGGACGAAGAGATGGAAAAGATCCTCTTCCGCAGCTATGGGCTGAATAATTTGCAGGTCGGCGTCGATAAATTCTTCCCCGGCTGGAAAATTTCGCAGTGCGGGCCGGATATGGACCCAGGATTTCGGGAGAAGGAACGCGGCAAGGAAAACGTACTTCTCTCGCACCCGCTGGACCGGAATACGCCGTGCCTTCTTTCGCGTTCGTATGCGGTGAAAGAGGGAAAAAAGACGCTCCTGCGTCTCACCGTCACGAACCACCCCGGGCATGACTGGGTCCTGAAGATCCGAGTAAACGGCTCCGTGCAGTTTGAAAAGACCATCGAGGGAGACCAATGGCAGGACATCGATTTCGACCTGACGCCGTTCGCCGGAAATACCGTCCAGCTCGAACTCGAAAACTTCCCCAATGCCTGGGCCTGGGAAGCGGGATACTGGAGCCGGATCGAAATCACGGAAACGGCTGAATGATCCTGCTGATTTCAACACGGAGGGCTTCGGTTGGACGCGTGCTTCAAAACCGCTGTTTCCAAGGGAGGCGGTTTGCGCCGCGAGACGGAATGTTTGGGGAGATCTCTTCTTTGCCCTCCCCGATCTTGACCGCTGAGAGCACTGAATTTCCGCAGAAACACACAAAAAGAAAAGTCCTCCTCTTTCAGGAGGGGGACTGACCGAAGGGCTGACGGGGCTGGGGGAACTTTCCGGAACCCCCAAGCCTGTTCTATGAGTCCTGGTACCGAGTCTCCTGCGAAAGGATTTATTCCTGAGAGAGATTCCGGATCTGCTCTTCATTCAGTGCCCACGTGAAGATCTGCGCGAAACGGACTTTGCCGCGGAAGAACGCAGATCCGCCCCCGTGGTTCGAAATATCGGAACCAATGCAGTACGCACGGGCCGAGGGATTCGATGTGTACGTCAGGATCCCGGACGCTTTCTTTTGGGCCGCGAGTTTCCCGTCGATCCAGAGTTTGATGCACTTTCCATCGTAGGTCCCGTAGGCGGTGTGGCTGCCCGGTTCGATCGGAGCGGAAACGATCTGGTAGCGTCCCGCGATATGGCACCAGAATTCGAGGACTTTCTTTCCGTGGTTCAGTTCCATCGCGGTGCCTCCGAACTCGGTGTTTGCGAAAATGTCTTCGGCTTTCCCGTCACGAAATGCGTCGAACTGGAAACGCACGCCCATCGTGATGCGCCGTTTCAGCCGCGCGAAACCCTCCGGCGTGAATGGGATCCGGAATCGGTCATCCTGCCCGTCAAAGCACGCCCAGCCGTCTGAAATCACCGGTTCTCCGAGTGTTTCCAGCTGATGGGGGAAGGATTCCAGGAACGGCGTATTTTGCGCCGCGCCGTTTTCAGAGATCTGGAAATTCAGCGCGTCTGCTTTGGGGAACGGTGCATTTCGGTCCTGAGCGTTCGCGTCCGGGTCTTCCAGTGTGCGGAATTCCGCAGTGAGTGCGTTTTCGGAGAGACGCTCAAAGGCGTTTCGTGCCCGGATCTCGACTTTCCAGTCAAAGCCGGGTTCCAATTCCTCAAGGACGCACATTTTTGTATCTTTGCTGGGAAGGTGGAAGTAGTCGGACCATGGATTCAGCTCGCCGGCGGGTTCCCAGGCTGCATCGGGCTGTCCGGAAGGACGCTGCGAGAGCGAAATGCGGTACGAGCCGATAAAAGAGGACGGATGGTCCGGATCGTGAGCCTGCGGGAAGGTCAGCGCAGCGGTGTACTGCGAGACTTCCGAGACGTTCACCCCCTGCGCAAGTTCTGCATCTTTCCAGAAGGGACGAGAGCCGGTTTCGGCATCGTAGCGTTTTTCGGTGAAACAGTACTTTTCGACGGCTCCCGGCTCCGCAACGAGGTACTCCATGTCGAAGAAGCCGCCCGTCACGGCATCGTAGATCTTCAGATGGACCGAATTGTCGCGGAAGACTTCGACGAAGTAGGCCTGTGCTGCATTTCGGTGTCCTGCCGGGAATTTCTGGTAGATCCCGCCCGCCATTTCAAAATAGCTTAGCGTTGAAGTGCCGAACGCGGTGTACTTTCCCTGCCATGCGCTGCGCGGGTCGTTGGATGGGTAGTGCGAGTGCCCGGAGTAGTTGATGACCTGCGGGAATTCTTCAAGGATGGGATGAAGATCCTGGATCCCCCAATGGTCGCCTTCGCGCGCACCGTAGACTGTGTCGAGCACATGGTAGTGCTGGAAGACGACGATGGGGCGTTTCGGATCCTCTTTTGCTGCGGTCTCCAGTTCATGGCGGAGCCATTCAAGCGACCCGGCGTAGTCTCCATTTCGGCATGTGCCTCGGTCGGGAGAGATCCCGATGAAGTGGAAGCCGTTCACGACCGTGTGCGTGTTGGCTGCGCGTGAAAAGATGGTTTCCCAGTGTTTTCTGCTTCCGCCTGCTTTTTTGTGGGCTTCGCCTCCGTAGAATTCGTGGTTTCCCATGCAGAGGATAGCCTGAGTGCCTTTGGGGAGATTTCCCATCAGCGAGTCGCGGAAATTCGTGAGTTCCGCTGCGTGCCCGTGATCCGTCATGTCGCCGGCGACGACGATGGCGTCAAAGTACGGATGCGGTTTTCCGGCGGCGTACGTCTCCATGAATTTGAGCGTTTTTTCAAGACGCTTTCGCTGAATGCAGCCCGGGTCGGAAGTGAAGTGCACGTCGCTCACGACGGCGTATCGAAGCACGATGTCGGCGTCTCTTGAGGTATTTTCTGCCCAAAGTCGGGCAGGGATGGCCGTCAGGACGAGTGAGGTACCGAGAAAATGTCGGCGGGAAAGTTTCATCAGGTTTTTCTCCTTGATTCTAAGGAATGGGGGCGTGAAATACGTCAGCGTGCCGGCGGACGACGGATCCCGTCCGGGGACGGCAAATTATCGGGTTCGGCGTCCGGCTTTGGAATAGTCGAACGGCTTGAATCCGATCTTTTCGGCAGGAGACCCCGGCTTCAGACGGAAATCGTTTGCATCAGGATCCATGAAAAGCGGGTCTGCGACCAAACCGCCGACGTCTTTTCCTTCAGCATTCCACTGCGCGTGGGTCTTGCCTTTGAATTCCACCTCGCCGCCGTCTTTCCACCAGAGGTTGGAGCGAATATCTGCGTTGACCTTGTCCACATTGTATCCGATGGATGTGCCGTCTTTCCAGTAGATGATGTTCTGCTCGAAGATGATGCTTCGATGCTCTTCCACGCGGGTGACGGCGACCTGGTGTGCGGGGGCGTCGCGCATCGGGTTCGGTTTGTTGCGTGCGAAAATGTTGTTTCGGATCAGATTGTCCTTTCCGTAGTGCTGATGGAAGGAACCGTCCATCGTGTCGTAGACCAGATTGTTTTCCATCGTGATCCCGGTCGTTCCTTCGTCGGGATAGAGTCCCCAGCCGCCGTAGCCGAAGGATTCGACGTTGAAGATCACATTATTGCAGACTCGCGTACCGGTTTGAGTTCCGAGCGTGTATACGCCCCCCATGTCCGCGAGTTTTCCCTGCCCGATGTTGAAGATCCGGTTGAATTCAATGATGTTGCGGAACGAAACGCCGGCGTATCCCCAGTGCCACCCGACGGAGACCCCGGTGTAGTAGAAATCGCAGATGTCGTTGTGCGTGAGCCGATTATCCATCGTATTGTTTCCGATCCAGACGCCGACGGCCGAGGCATGGAAGCGTCCGCCATTGGAGATCAGGTTATTGTCGATGACGTTTTTCTCTGCGCACCGGATCCCGTCGGAGGTGCCCGGATGTCCGCCGCCGATACGGATGCCGCCGGCACCGATGTCGAAGAGCCGACTGTCGCAGAAAGAGCATTCTGCCGCATTCCGGAACCAGATGCCGTATTCGCCAAGGTGTGCGAATTCGCAGTTTCGGAAGGCGATGCGCTGGGCTTCATCTGCCAGCACGACCGATTTTGTGTAGAATGCGGCCTGTGCCGGCTCGAACTGGGAGGGGCCGGGTTTGGAGAGATCACCGGTGATGGAAACGTCGAGCTGTGCGTTTTCCATGACGTTTTTCTGACGGGGAGTGTCCGAGTAGTGGAACGTCAGGTTTTCGAAGCGGATGTCCGTCACGTTTTCTTCCGCCGAGCGTCCCTCAAGCAGCAGGAACTGGACCAGACCTGGACGCGGAACGGCGATCTTCGTGTTTTCGGGCGTTTCACCTTCCAGAGGCCGGTAGAAGACCTTCTTCGCATTGCCGTCGTAGAACCACTCGCCGGGCTGGTCGAACGCGGTGCGCACGTTCTCGAAATAGTAGAGCGACGTTGGACGCCACGGATTCCACGATTTCATGTTTCCGCCCTTGAATTCCACGGTATTCGTCTCTGCGTCGAAGCCAAGGATGATCCGCCGCGTCGTGTCCCAATTATGATGGCAGACCATCTGGCCCCACTTCAGTTCGTCGGCTGGAACGCCTTTCAGGAAATCCAGCTCGCCCGGTTTTCCGACGATCCACTGACGGGTCTGCGGTTTGGGAGCCTGGCGGGTCTGGTGATTCATTGGAATTTCTTCCCGGACGGATTCCATCCGCAGGAATTCTCCTCCGTTCGGCCAGCGTGACCGATCGGCACGGCGTCCGTTGACCCAGAGCTGTTCGAAGTAAAGCGCGTTTCCTTCCCATTCCGGGAGATCTGCGGACCAGACTCCGTTTCCTTCATCCTTCCATCCCGTCAGCTCTATGGCGCCGGAGAGGACCGTTTTACCGTTTTCTGCTCCGCGGTACGTTACCGGAGCCGTCGGCGTTCCGGAATCTTCCGTGGAAAAACGGATCGGCGCGGTCATCGTGTAAGTCCCTTCTGCGAGATGGACGGTCCACGCCTCATCCGGTGCTGTTTCGGACTGCGAGGCGGACTTTGAGGCGGACTGTGAGGCAGCTTTAGCCTGGCGCACGGCATCACGGGCTTTTTCGAGCGTCGCGAACGGCGCGGCGGCGGTTCCCGGATTTGAGTCATTGCCGTTGGGAGCGACGAAGAATTCTCCGGCGAACGCACTCATCGGCAGGACTGCGAGAGCACAGGCAGGGAGACGGGATAAAATACGGCGAAAAATGGAGTCGATCATTTTCATGGGCGGGTCTTTCTGGATCATCTGAAATTTAGGCAGGACGGCAGCCGACGCACATACCCTCGGCCTTCTTCCTTCATTTTACCCCGACTTCATGTTTTCCGCAAGGGGGAGGGCTGAAATTTACATTTGGGCCGGTCCGGTTTTTCTGTAGATTCCGTCTGATCCTCTCATTTTTAAAATTTTTTATGGAATTTTTTACATAAAGAGTAGAAAATTTTTCAAAGTGGTATATACTGGCATATGTTGTAGTGAAATGATTTTGTTTCGGGTGGACGGTTTCCGAATAAAATTATCCGTGAATTTCCCTTTCCGTAATTCCTCTGACGGGGAATGAAAAAAGGAATAAAAGATGACCGATTTCAAAAAACTCCTGGCTTTCCTCGGTATTTCCGCGTGCAATGTGCTTTTACCGTATTCGGCACAGGCTGAAAATGTTCCGTTTGTCCGGATCGATTTGAATCAGAACGGTTCTGCGACTCTGCCCGGATACAATACGATGAACTTTGCGGATGCCGCACTGACGAATACTCTCACGATCGATCCGAATATCTCCGTCACTGTCGACCGGGTCACGGCCGCCGCCAACCGAGATCGCGGAAGCAGTAAAGGCGACGCGCTGACGAACGATTTCATTTTTGAAAATAACGTGAATAATCCGATCACGGTCACGCTCAACGGTCTGACTGTCGGAAAAGAGTATTCGCTCAAGATCTATTCTCACGACATCACAGCCAACAACGGCACGTCGGGAACGTGGACCATCACGCAGGGAGGCTCGACGGGGACGGTCGGCGTGAAAACGAACACGACCGGCAACGCATCCTACAAATCGACGGATCCCAGCACGTACCTGACGTACACGTTTACCGCCTCCGCCGACTCTGCCGTCCTGACGGGGACCGCGACGAACAAGTTCATTTTCCTGAACGGTCTCGAAGTCAGTGAAGCGTACGATCCGGCTTCCGGATATACGCGGTTTGACGTGAATTCCAATGAAGGGGTGGAAACCCGCCTCATCTCGCCCCGGTCGACGGAGCTTTTCGTCAATAATACCACGACGTCCAATACCGCAACGGCGACGGCACCGTCCGGGATCAAGCTGACGGTCACGTCGGAGAATGTGCTTAATTCCAGAACGCGAAACAAGACGAATTCGAACGTGGATTCGAATCTCTATCGTGATTTCCTCTTTTCCGCAAGCTCGAAACCGTTTACGCTCACGCTGGATAATCTGGCCGAGGACGCGATTTACCGCATGACGGTCCACTCGATCGACATGGACCTCGATCAGTCTGCGGGCACCTGGACGATGACGAACGGGGACGGTGACCTTCTGTTTTCGTACGCACACAACTCGAAACTGAGCGACACGTCGACCTGGTCCTTCACCCAGTATGCCAAGCCGGGAACGTCAAGCGCGTCTTTGACTGCGGCGGTCGGCAGTAAAAAGTATACCATGTTCAACGGTCTGGAGCTTCAGGAGATCAGCGCGAGAACAGCGGACTACCTCTGGTCACCCGGCCGAGACAGCTGGCTCGCCGATGGCAAATGGATCGATCAGAATGGAAACGTCGGTGTCCCGCAGTCTGGTGAGGTCTGTTATGTGACCTCATCCGACCCTACGGCTTGGAGTGATCGGAATGCCTGGGTCAACGGTACGGAGGGGACTTTTCCCGCAACTCTGGTCATGGCGTCCGGATCGCGATTCATTTTCCAGGCGAATGTGACCGTCAACGACATGATCCTCGACGGCGGATTTTTCCATCACGGCGTCACGAACTCAAATTTTTCCCTGAACGGAAATCTGTTCGTCGCGAGCGATTCCACGATCGATCTCGATGACGGAGGCGTACGTACGCTGACGGTCAACTCCGTCCTTTCCGGACCGGGCGATCTGACGATCCAGGGCAGCGGTACGGCTAGCGCGGTCATTGCGCTGACCGGGAATTCTTCCGGATACGACGGCAGTTTCAATCTCTCCAAAGCGACGCTCAAGCTCTCCGGAGCCAATAGTTCCATGGGGCGCGGGGCACTGAACATTCCGTCCAATTCCCAGCTGGAGCTTGCGGGGAGCAATTTCGGTCTGTATTATGTCCCCTCCCTCTCTGGTGACGGACCGATCTCCGTCACATCGACCAGCCGGTTTGCCCTGGGAACTTCAGATGCGCAGGCGTACAGCGGGACGATCAGTATCGCGAAGGACCAGTCTCTGCACGTTGGGTACACCATGAACAAAACAGACATGGCGGCGGATATTTCTCTCCCCAACGCTGCCGTTTCGCTGGCGGATGGGGCTAATCTGGGACTCATCCACGAGGGGAACAGTGCAAAAATCACGACTTTCGAGATCGGAACGCTTAACGGAACAGCCGGTTCCGTTGCTCGCTCTTCCGGTTCCGTGAATACCAACACGACGAACTACTCGATCCTGACTGTCGGACAGGGCGATTTTGCCGGTGTCATTGGCGGTGTGAATGAATTTCAGGCCAAGATCGGTCTCGTGAAAAACACAGCCGGGACCCTCACTCTCTCCGGAGCGAATACTTACGTCGGCGGAACGACGATCGAAGCGGGAAAACTTCTCGTTACCGGTAATGGCACGCTCGGTACGGGAGCGGCCGCGATCGGTGAAAATGCCGTGCTGGAAGTCGCGTACACGGATCCCGCGAAGGCTTTGAGCATTTCGTCCCTCTCGATGGCTGAAGGGAGTGTGCTTGACCTGACCTCCGGTACGGTAGTCATTGATGGCGGTTTCACGGTCAATGACGACGCACGTCTTGTTTTCGACCTCAGCAACGCGGCTGCCGACCTGTTGGTCTTAGGCAGCGGCAGTACGCTGGATATTTCGGAAAATGCGGTCCTTGAGCTTCTCTTTACGGACGCAGAGGCGGACAAAACGTACACGCTCATCGAAGCGGAAGACGGGTTCGGCGAGTACTCCGACGCGGCGTTTTGGAAGAGCCTCCTCGATACGGCGATGGATGGGACATGGGAACTGGCCGTCGTCGGCAACTCGCTCCAGGCGGTCCTCGGTTCCGGCTCCGGTTCGACGGATCCTTCCGTTCCGGAACCCGCGGCGTGGGTACTGTTCGTCCTCGGAGCTGCCGGGGTGTGCCTCGTTCGCAGGAAACGGACGTGATTTGCAGAGTCTTACACAAAACGCGGTGTTCGGTTTTGGCCTGATGCCGCGTTTTTTCTTTGAAATTCCGGTCGATTGGGGCCAATTATTCCGTATATTCTGTTTTTTTGCGGCTTTTTTTGAATTTTTCTGGAAAATCTTTCGGTAAAACGTTGAATCCTTTTCAAACCGGAGTATAATATTTTCATTATATTGTATTTTGTGTTGGATGTCCGATGCAGAAAATCATTCCCGAATACATTCATTCCTGCTTTTGGGTGCAAGGAGTAAAAAATGACTGATCCCAGGAACTATCCGTCCATTCGCCGCGTTTCAAATTTTGGACGCGGGGTCCTTTTTGCGGCACTTGGTTTGTCGCTTTCGAGTTCTCTCTTGGCGGAGACTGTCAATGTCAGCGGGATGAATGACGCGGCAAATTATGCCAATACGGACATCGTCAACACGCTCGGAAAAGCTTCGTACAATCACACGGGAACCATCACTGGAACTTCCTCCCTGACGATCAACGCGCCGGAAACGACGAGTGCGTACCGCCAGTGGCTGAAAGGGGCCAACGGCTCATACTCTTTCACGGGGCCCATTACGGTAAACGGCGGGCAGCTGCTGATCGACTCCGGGAAGCTCCAGACGAAGAGCATCATTCTTAACGGCGGCGATATGTACGTCATGTATGCGGACTGCATCCCGCACGATGCCGTGATCGACGTACGCAGCGGCTCGATGCTGGATGTGGAAGGCCCCGCCAATGCGATCGTGGGAGCCGTGATCAACATCCATGACGGGGGTAGTTTTCGATTGGCTGGCGCAAACCATAATCACGCGACGGAGCCTATTACTCTGAATATTGCGGGGAATGGGAAATCGTCATCGCTTGGAGCGATTCAGGCTTATGGCGGCAAAAATGATCTCTTCTTGAATGCGAATGTCAACCTGACGGATGATGCGTCGGTGTATCTGACGAACCTCAGTACCGGCAGGCAATTCATCTGGTCCGGGAAGGTGACCGGAGACTCGACGCTGACGCTCTACTCCGACAATGCCGAACGCTGGATCCGGATGGAGAATCTGGACTTCACGGCATTTTCCGGTGATTTTGTGGTCGATAAAGTCAAGGCGCGTTTTTTCGCTCCGTCGCTTGGAACGGGGGAGAGCATCACGGTGCAGAATTCCGCGACGGCCTACTTTAACAAGACGGACGCGCTTGCCGCGTACAATGGGGATTTTATCGTCAATGACGCCACGATCTCCATGGAAACCTCCGGTAAACTGAACAACCTCTCCGGAAACGGATCCGTCACGATCGGAAGTCACGCTTTGACGCTGCACAATACGAAAGCGAGCACGTTTTCCGGTGTCATTTCGGGGACCGGGAGCGTCACTAAAACGGGAGCGGAGACTTTGACTTTTTCCGGTAAAAATACCTTTGCCGGCGGAATGGTCATTCAGGAAGGCAAAGTCATTTCCAAAGGTCCCAATCAATCCGCAAGTCCGCTGGGAACGGGCAGGATCACGATCGAAGCTGGCGCGATTTTGGAATTCCAAACGGCCAACCAGATGGGCTACGGCAACTCTCCGAATGATCTTCTCATTCGCGGAACGTTGAAGCCCGCTAACTACACGCACATTAAGAACGTTACGCTGGAGAACGGTACGATCGATACGGAATACGGTTTCACCAGCGGCGGTACCGGTTTGGATTTTGCGACGCGTACTGGCGTCATCACGTCGAGCGGTGACTCAACGATCAATTCACGCATCCACATCAACAACGGCGCGAACGTGACCTTTGACGTCACGTCCGGCACGCTGACTGTCAACGGCATCATCAAAAGCGACGGCGGATTCACCAAAACCGGCGAAGGAACTCTGACGCTGACGGCCGCAAATACCTACAGTAAAGGAACAACGATCAATGCTGGGACGCTTGCGATCTCCAGCACAACGGGACTCGGAACAGGAAAAGTCACGCTGAACGGCGGTACGCTTGACGCTTCGGCTGCCGGAAACAATAAGACGTTCGCCTATGATGTTGAAGTCGGTGCGAACGGCGGCGCGATCACCGTAGCGGGCGGTGCGTATTCGTCGTTCAACTCCCTGAGCGGGTCTGGAGATCTGACGACGAGAGGATATGCAAGTTTTGGCGGAAACGGCGGCTATGATGGTCATCTGACCGTTGCGGACGGGTACACGCGCGTGAGTGAAGGGGCGTTCGGAAACTTTGACGCGACCGTGATCGGGCAGCTTTGCATTCAGACCGACGGAACGCTCCGCGTCGGCAAACTCAACGGTACGGGAATGGTTTTCGCCACGAAAGCGGGGAATGTTCTGGAACTCGGCGCGGGAACCGAGAGCACGGATACCGCCAATTTCTCCGGAACGATCCGTGGAAACGGAAACGATTCGAAAAACCTGACGATCCGGAAAGTCGGTGCCGGAACGCAGACCCTCTCCCGCACAGGTTATCTGTATGGCGGGACGAATAACTCGTTTAAGGAAGTCATTGTCGATGAAGGAAAACTGGTCGTCGATGCTGTTCATTCTGTCTTTACTGCCGGGAATACGAAAGGATTTTTCCATTGTCCCATCACGGTCAACGAAGGCGGAACGCTCGAATATGTGCGCTACTGGACGACGTCGCCGAATATTGATCTGACGCTCAACGGCGGTACGCTTCAGCTGGACAATGCACAGTATCTCAATAAACTGAACTTCAATTCCGGAACGGTCACGCTGGGGTCCAATGATGCGCCATTGCGTGCTGGATATAATGGAACTGGCGTGTGGAACGCGACCGGCGGGAATTCCGTGATCGAGAATCCGGTGGAGATCGTCAAAAACGGAGACCATACGACGTTCACGCTCAATATCGCGGACGGCGCGTCGCTGGAAATGAAGCGGAATCTGGTCGGACTTTCCAGTCATCCAGGCTCTGCCGTGAACGTGAACGGAACCGGAGCGAACGGAACGGGACTTCTGAAACTCTACTCTGGTTCCGGTTTGCCGAAAGTGGCCGGTCTGGGGACGGTGACGTTCAATAATGCGGACGTCCAGATCAACGGCGGCATGGAAACGTGGTCCGGCGACGGATTTTTCGCCAACGACGTCGTCCTGACGAACGCCGACCTGAACGTGAATGCCGACGCGGGCAAAACGGTCAAACTCGACCGGAAGATCTCTGGAAACGGGACCATCACGAAGACTGGCGCGGGCTCGATGGTGCTTTCCGGCGAAGAGGGAGAGGTGAACGTAGAGAGCCTCACGGTTTCTGCCGGCCGCGCGAATGTGGAGGGATCCCTGACGGGCGATCTCGCCGTCGCGGAGGGGGCGGTCTTCTCGCCGGGCGAGGGGGTCGGAACGCTGGAGCTTAACGGGGACTTGAGTGCGGAGTCCGGCTCGGTACTTCTTTTTGAGCAGAACGCGAGCGGGATGGATTCGCTTTTCCTGGCAAGCGGCAGCACGCTCGACATCGCGGAAGACGCGGTCCTTGAACTGCTTTTGAATGACGTGATCCCCGGAGCGACCTACACGCTGATCGAAGCGGAAGACGGCCTTGGCGATTACGCGGACGCGGAATTCTGGACGGACCTTCTGACCGCGGAAGACGCCTACATTTGGAATCTTTCCATCGTCGGGAACACCCTCCAGGCTGCGATTGACACGAATGCCGTTCCGGAACCAGCGGCGTGGGTGCTGCTTGTTCTCGGAGCTGCTGGACTGTTCATCGTTCGCAAAAAGCGCGTCTGATCCATGATCACACGAAAAACACGGCATTTGGGGTTTTCGAATGCCGTGTTTTTGTGTTATTTTCGTTTCAACAGTCCCAAATAACACATTCTGCATGATGATCTTGAAGGAATTTTTAAAAATTTTCAAATTTTCTATGAAAAACCGTCGTGCTGGTGTATAATTAGT